>NZ_JAIUIN010000004.1:0-479307 GCF_020165665.1 Mesorhizobium sp. BH1-1-4 | reverse complement strand
GTGCTGCTGGTCTGGTTCAACGGCCGCGTCTCGCCCGGCACCATCGGCGTCGATGCCGCGATCGACGTGCTGATCATTGCCGTCATCGGCGGCCTTCGCCATCCGATCGGGCCATTCCTCGGCGCGGTCGTCGTCGTCCTGATGCAGACCTTCGCCATCGACATCGTCGGCGCCGAGCGTTTCAACACGCTGATCGGCATGGTGTTCCTGGTGATCGTCTTCGTCTCACCAGATGGAATTCTTGGGTTGTGGGGGAGGATCAAGCCACATCTTGCCCAGGAGTCCTTGCGCCCCGGCCAATAGCAACCGGGACGGAACGAACCACTGCAAAACGAAATCAACGGGAGGAAAATCATGAGGATACATAGACGTACGTTGCTTGCCCTGGCGGTGTTCACCGGGCTGACCGCGCCTTCGATGGCGCTGGCTGCCGACGACACCATCAAGATCGGCCTGCTCGCCACTTTCGAGGGACCGTTCACGGTGCTCGGCGAAGACGGCGAGCGCGGCGCCATGACCGCGGTCGCCGAGATGAACGGCACCGTCGCCGGCAAGAAGATCGAGATCGTCAAGGGCTCGTCCGACGCTTCGCCCGACAGCGCCGTGCGCGCGGCGCGCAAGCTGGTCGAGCAGGACGGCGTCAAGGTGCTGGTCGGCCCGCTCTCGGGCGACGAAGGCATTGCCGTCAAGGATTACGCCAAGACGCAGCCAAACGTGACCTTCATCAACGGCACCTCGGCCGCGCAGGACACGACGTTGCGTGATCCGGCCGAGAATTTCTTCCGCTTCTCGACCGACGGCGCCCAGTGGATGGCCGGCCTCGGCACCTATGCCTTCAAGGACAAGGGCTACAAGAAGGTCGCCACCGTCGCCGAGGACTATTCCTTCCCCTACACGCAGGTGTTCGGCTTCATGGCCGAGTTCTGCAAGGCCGGCGGTCATGTGCCGTCGAAGTCCTGGGTGCCGATCGGCAACAAGGATTTTTCGTCGGTCATCGCGGCGATCCCTGAAGACGTCGATGCGATCTATGTTGCGCTCGGCGGCGCCGATGCCGTCAACTTCCTGACCCAGTACCAGCAGGGCGGCGGCACCGCGCCGCTGATCGGCGGCTCGATCACCGTCGACCAGACGGTGCTGACCTCGAAGGGCAAGTTGAAGGATGTGCTGAAGGGCACGCCTTCGGCCGGCCCGACCGCCGACACCAATGACGCGCCGGTCTGGAAGACCTTCGTCGAAGCCTACAAGAAGCAGCCTGGCGCGTTTCCGTCGCCCTCGCTCTTCGCTCATGGCTACTATGTCGACATGAAGGCGACGCTGCTTGGTCTCGACCAGGTCGGCGGCGATGTCTCCGACGGCGGCAAGAAGCTGCGCGAGGCGCTGTCGAAGCTGTCCTTCGATACGCCGACCGGCAAGGTGTCGCTCGACAAGAACCGCAACGCCATCGCCGACATCTTCCTGACCGAAGTCACCGAAGGTGCCGACGGCAATCTCATGAACAAGCTGGTCAAGGTGGTGCCGCAGGTCAACCAGACGCTCGGCATTCCCGAAGACGAGTTCATGAAGCTCGGCGCGGTCAACCGCGACAATCCGAGCTGCCCGTAACAAAAGACTTCGAGTGTAGTCGCCAGTGACCGAAAGCTTCGCAGCAAACCGTCTCCAGAGCTCCGGCGCCTATGCGCTGGAGCTTGATGGCGTGGCACGGCATTTCGGGGCGCTGGTGGCGCTCTCGGGCATCACTATGAGGATCGCGGCCGGCGAACGGCGCGCGGTCCTCGGCTCCAACGGCGCCGGCAAGACCACTCTGTTCAACGCCGTGACCGGCGACTTCCTGCCGACGGCGGGACGCATCCGCTTTTTCGGCGAGGACATCACCGACCTGCCGCCGCATGAGCGTATCCGGCGCGGCCTGCGTCGCACCTACCAGATATCGCAATTGTTCAAGGGCCTGTCGGTCCTCGATTCCATCTTCCTCGCTTGCCGTGGCGTTTCGCGCCGACGATTTTCGCTGCTGCGTCCGGCCATCACGGACGTCAATATGGTGCAGGCGGAATCGATCCTCAATGCCGTCCATCTCGAGGCCTTCCGCGACACGCTGGTGGCAACGCTGAGCCACGGCCAGCAGCGCCAACTGGAGATCGCGCTGGCGCTCGCCGGAGCGCCGCGTTTCATCCTGTTCGACGAGCCGGCGGCCGGTCTTTCGCCGACCGAGCGCCGCGATCTGGTCGCCATCCTCAACGCACTGCCGAAGCACATCGGTTACATCATCATCGAGCACGATCTCGATGTGGCGCTGCGCGTCTCCGAATATGTGTCGATGATGCACAATGGCCGCCTGTTCAAGGAAGGCACGCCGCAGGAGATCGAGGCCGATCCCGAGGTGCAGGAGATCTATCTCGGGGGCAAGCATGGCTGAGCGCCAGCCCCCCTCCGGCAAGCCGACCAAGGCCATCCTCAGGATAGACGACCTGCAGGTCTTCTACGGCGAAAGCCATGCGCTGCAAGGCGTTTCGCTGACCCTGGAAAGCGGCGTGCTGTCGGTGGTCGGCCGCAACGGCATGGGCAAGTCGACGCTGTGCAACACCATCGTCGGCCTGAAGCGGGCAAAGTCCGGTTCGATCCGTGTCGACGGCCGCGAGATCACGTCCCTCGAGCCCCACGAAATCCACCGCCTCGGCGTCGGTTATGTGCCGCAAGGCCGTCGCGTCTGGCCGAGCCTGACGGTCAACGAACATCTGCGGCTTGCCGCCGGTATCAGGCGCGATGCCAGTTGGACGGTCGAGCGTGTCTACCAGACTTTCCCGCGCCTGGCCGAGCGCCGGACAAATGGCGGCTCGCAATTGTCGGGTGGCGAGCAGCAGATGCTGGCGATTTCGCGCGCGCTGCTCAGCGACCCGAAACTGCTGGTCATGGACGAGCCGACCGAGGGGCTGGCGCCGATCATCGTCGACCAGGTCGAACAGATGCTGGTCGACCTCGCCGCCGAAGGCGAGATGGCGGTGCTGGTCATCGAGCAGAACATCGGCGTGGCGACCGCCGTGTCGAACCAGGTCGCCATCATGGTCAACGGCCGCATCAACCGGCTGATGGACGCCAAGGCGCTCGCCGCCGACCGCGAGTTGCAGCAGCGGCTGCTCGGTGTCGGACGCCATGCCGAGGAAGCGCAGGTCACGCCGGCGGAAGCCGCGCAAGCCAAGGAGCAATTGGCGGAAGTCTATCGCGTTGACCGCACCGCCAATGGTTCGACCGAAGCGGTGTCACAGATTGGTGTCTATCGCCCGGTCACCGAATTGCCCAACCGCTGGAATGTGCCGGTCACCGAACTGCGCCAGGCGGCGGTCGACAAGACAGCACCTCAGGACGATCTGAAAAAGGTCTTCGCCATCCCCTTTGCCGAGCGCATCGGCAGGACCGTGCTGGTCGCCGGCACCTTCGACACCAAGGGCAAGGAACTGCGTTTCGTCGCCGACCGGCTGAAGTCGCTGGGCCTGCCTGTGCGCACCGTCGATCTGTCGACATCGGGGAAGCCGACAAGTGCAGATGTGCCCGCCATGCAGGTCGCCGGCATGCACCCGCGCGGATCATCGGCCGTTTTCACCAATGATCGCGGCGGCTCGGTCAGCGCGATGGCGGATGCCTTCGCGCGCTGGATCGAGCGCGAGCCGCGCATCGGCGGCGTCATCTCGGCCGGCGGTTCCGGCGGCACCACGCTAGCGACTTCTGGCATGCGGGTTTTGCCTGTCGGCATCCCCAAGCTGATGGTTTCGACGGTGGCTGCCGGCGATGTCGCCCAATATGTCGGCGGCGCCGACATCATGATGTTCCATTCGGTCGCCGATGTGCAGGGGCTGAATTCGATCACGGAAGCCGTGCTGTCCAACGCCGCGCACGCCATGGCAGGCATGGTCGCGCAACTGCCCAATGCCGAGGCGTGGGAGGCCAAGCGAAAGTTGGCGCGGCCGGCCGTCGGCATCACCATGTTCGGCGTCACCACGCCTCTGGTGCAAGCTGTCACGAAGCGACTTGAAGCCGACTATGACTGCCTCGTCTTCCATGCCACCGGCATCGGCGGGCGCGCCATGGAAAACCTCGGCGATTCCAAGCTGCTGTCGGCGTTCCTCGACCTGACCACCACGGAAGTGGCCGACATGATCGTCGGCGGCGTCTTTCCGGCGACAGAGGATCGGTTTGGCGCGGCGATCCGCACCGGATTGCCCTATGTCGGCTCGACCGGTGCGCTGGACATGGTCAATTTCGGCCCGCGCGACAGCGTGCCGGAGAAGTTCCGCAACCGCAAATTCGTCATCCACAATCCGAATGTCACGCTGATGCGCACGACCGTGGACGAATGCCGCGCGATCGGCGAATGGATCGGCGCCCGGCTCGACGGCATGAATGGACCGGTGCGCTTCCTGCTGCCCGAAGGCGGCGTCTCGATGCTCGATGCGCCGGGACAGCCTTTTCACGATCCGGAAGCCGACAACGCTCTGTTCGAGGCGATCGAGAAGACCGTTCGCCGCACGCCTTTGCGCCATGTCGAACGCGTGCGGGCCAACATCAACGACGCGTCTTTCGTCGACGCGGCGATCGCTGCATTCCACGCGATCACGCCGAAGCTGCAGAGGCGGGCATGAAGAATTGGACTTCACCACCTTGCGGGTGGATGTTTGAAATCGGTCGCCTCGCGCCGACCGTATTGTCTTGGGGAGGATAGATCATGGACGCGCAGACCTTTGGCGCTTTCCTGTTGTGGCTGATCATTGCCGCGGTCGTCGTGGTGATTGCTGTCTACATCTTGCGATGGCTCTACCGCCGCTCGACCAAGGAGACGGCGTTCGTGCGCACCGGCTTCATGGGCGAGAAGGTGGTGGTCAATGGCGGCGCCTTCGTCATCCCGGTGCTGCACGAGATCACCCCGGTCAACATGAACGTGCTGCGCATCGAAGTGCGCCGCGAGGACGGGCATGCGCTGATCACCCGCAACCGCATGCGTGTCGACCTGATCGCTGAATTCTTCGTGCGCGTCGGTGCCAGCCGCGAACTGGTCGCCGCCGCCGCCCAGACGCTCGGCCGCCGCACGCTGCAGCCTGACAGCCTGCGTGAATTGCTGGAAGGCAAGTTCGCCGGCGCCTTGCGCACCGTCGCAGCCCAGATGACGCTGGAAGAGATGCACGAATTGCGCGGCGACTATGCCGCCAAGGTGCGCAGCCTCGCCTCGGAATCGCTCGCCGCCAATGGCCTTGAACTGGAAAGCGTCGCCATCGTCGACCTGGATCAGACCAGCCTAGAATATTTCGATCCCTCCAACGCTTTCGATGCCGAAGGCCTGACGCAGCTGACGGAATCGATCGAGACGCGGCGCCGGATGCGCAATGAGATCGAGCAGCGCACGCTGGTCGACATCCGCAACCAGAACCTCGACACCCAGCGCAAAGTGCTGGAGATCGACCGCGACAGCGAATATGCGCGCCTCGAACAGGAACGTGAGGTCGAGATCCGCCGCGCCGCGCAACGCTCTGAATTGGCCATCGACCGGGCGCTGCGCGACCAGGAATCCGAGCAGGCGCAGCTTTCGTCACGCGAAGCGGTCGAGAAGTCGCGGCTCAACCAGGAGCGCAACATCACCGAGGAACGCATCAAGAGCGAGGAAGACACGCAGCGCCGCGAGATCGCGCGCCGCCGTTCGCTCGACGAGACCGAAATGAAGATGCGCGAGCTCACCGAGCGCGAGCAGATCGCCCTCGAACTGTCGCTGGAGAAGGCGCGCATCGAGCGCGAAGGCACGCAGAGCCAGCTCGAGATCGAGCGCAAGAAGCTGCTCGAAGTCGCCGAACTGGAACGCCAGATCGCGCTCGCCGAAAAGGCGCTTGAGGTGACCAGGGCCGAAGCGGAAAAACGCCGCGCCGAGATCGTCGAGAACCAGGCGACCGAGACGGCGCGGATCGCTCAGGACCGAGTCGTCGACGAGGTGCGGATTGAACGCGAGCGCCATCTCGAAGCGCTGCAGATCGCAAAGCGCCAAGCGTTCGAGGAGGCCGAGATCTCGGCCGGCGAAGAGGTCGAGCGCGCCCGCATCACCACCGAGCGCGGCATCGAGGAAGCGCGTCTGATCAAGGATCGCGACATTCGCCAGCTTGGCATCGACCGCGACCAGAAGATCGAGATCGCCGAAATCCAGAAGGCTATCGACGTTGCCAAGAAGACGCAGGAGCGTTCGTCGGCAATCGCGGCATCCGAAGCGGTTCGCGCCAAGGCCATCCAGGCCGAGGAACAGGCCTTCACCGCCCGTGAGCGCGAGATCGCCGAGCGCCGCAAGCTCACCGACCTGATCGGCGCGCAGCGTGAAGCCGAGCGTGACGCCCTGCGCATCGTCTCAGCCGCGGATGCCGAGATGAAGGCGGCGAAGAGCCTCGCAGAAGCACAAAAGATCGCCGCTGTCGCCTCGGCGGAATCGGAGAAGATCCACGCCCTTGCCGCGGCCCAGCGCTACGAGGTCGACGCCGCCGGCCATCGCCAGCTCAACGAGGCCGAGAACATTCTTTCCGAGGGCGCGCGGGCCGGTCGCTTGCGTGGCAAATTGCTCGATCACATGGAAGGCATCATCCGCGAAAGCGTCAAGCCGATGGAGAAGATCGAGGGCATCAAGATCCTGCATGTCGATGGCCTCAACGGTGGCACTGGCGGCAACCGCAATGTCACTGACGAAGTCATTGACTCGGCGCTGCGCTACCGGGTGCAGGCGCCGATGATCGACAACCTGATGAAGGAGATCGGCATCGAGGGCGGCTCGCTCGGCCGCATGACCGACGTGCTGCGCGACGCCAAGGATATAGCCAGCCTGACCCGCGACAAGAAGGGCAAGGGCAAGGCCGCCAAGGACGACGATGACGACCGCGATCACTGACCAGATGATCGTGCGTTTGCAGATGCTTTTGCGCCAGACGGTTCCCGATGATACCGGCGGCTGCCTGAAATGACCAAGGTTTATGTCTCCTCAGTCATCCCTGCGCCGGCGGCGGAGGTCTGGAAGGTCGTGCGCAACTTCAATGGTTTGCCGGGCTGGGCGCCGTTCGTTGCCGAGAGCCGCATCGAGCAGAATGCGCAAGCCGACCAGATCGGCTGCATCAGGAGTTTCACGCTCAGGGATGGTGGGCGCATCCGCGAAAGGCTGCTGGCTCTTTCCGACTACGACCTGTCCTGCAGCTACGCGATCCTCGAAAGCCCGATGGCGGTGGAGAATTATGTCGCCACCCTGTCGCTGACGCCGATCACCGACGGCAATTTGACGCTCGCCGAATGGCAAGCGGAGTTCGACTGTGCGGCTGATCGCGAGGCCGCCCTGATGCAGCAGATCGGCACCGGCGTGTTCCAGACCGCCCTCACCGCGTTGAAACACCGGTTCGGGCGCTGACATCGGCCAATGGTCAGAGTTTGCCAGAGCACGATCATCGACGCACCGATCGACGAGGTCTGGGCGATCCTGCGCGATTTCAATGGCCATGACCGATGGCACCCTGCGATTGCCTTCAGCGAGATCGAGGGCGGCGATCCGGTCGATGCGGTCGGCTCGGTGCGCCATTTCCGATTGGCCGACGGCGGCGAGTTGCGTGAACAACTGCTGGCGCTGTCCGACAAGGACCGAAGGCTCAGCTATTGCCTGCTCGAAGCCCCGCTTCCCTTGATGGGCTATGTCGCCTCGGTGCGGCTGAAACCGGTGACCGACGGTAACGCGACCTTCTGGGAATGGCGCTCCGAGTTCAATCCACCGGCGCATCGGCGCGACGAACTGGTCAAGCTGGTCGCCGAAGGCATCTATCAGGCCGGCTTCGCGGCTGTGCGCAATCTTCTACGAGGCCGAAGCGCGGGCACGCCGATCGAGGTGAGGCCTTCCCGCGCGGTTGCCGCTCCTGCGCCAAGCGTGCCGCGCGTCGTGCCAACGGTCACTCCAGGTCAGGCCGCAACAACCATGGCAATCGTTGTCGAGCGCTATGGCGGACCCGAAGAGCTGCAGCTCAGGGAAATTGGACTGCCGCAGCCGGCGCCGAACGAAGTGCGGATCCGCCATACGGTGATCGGCGTCAATTTCATCGACGTCTATTGCCGCACCGGCTATTTCGACCTTCTGCAGCCTCCTGGCGTGCCGGGCATGGAGGCGGCCGGCGTCATCGAGATGGTTGGGTCGGCGGTGTCGGGCTTCGCTGTCGGCGACCGTGTCGCTTATGCGTGTCCGCCGGTCGGCGCCTATTGCGAGCGGCGCAACATGGCGCCTGAACTGCTGGTTCATCTTTCGGACGATATTTCGGATGAGATCGCCGCCGCCGGCTTGCTCAAGGGCGTCAGCGCGAGTTTCCTGCTGCATGATGTTCATGCCGTGAAGCCGGGCGACGTCGTCCTCATCCATGCGGCCGCCGGGGGCGTGGGCCAATTGCTGGTGCAATGGGCCTGTCATCTCGGCGCGACGGTGATCGCCACGGTGTCGAGCGACGACAAGGCCCGCATCGTCGAGCGTCTGGGCGCGCATCATGTCATCGTCTACTCCCGTGAAAACTTCACCGAGGCCGTCATGCGGCTGACAGGGGGCAGGGGCGCCGACGTCGCCTATGACGCGGTCGGCTATGACACGTTTGGCGGGTCGCTGGCAGCGCTCGCCATACGCGGTCACCTGATAAGCTTTGGCCAGGCCTCGGGTCCAGTCGGCAATTGGGACATCGGCCGGTTCGCCTCCAAGTCGGTTACCATCTCACGGCCAAACTACGCGCACTACACCGACACACCACAGAAGCTGGCGCCGCATGTCGATCGCTTTTTCCAGGCATTTCGTAAGCGCGCCGTCACAATCGGGCCGCCGGTGCGCTACGACCTGGCCCGGGTTGCGGACGCGCACCGCGACCTTGAATCCCGAAAGACTACCGGAGCGCTGGTTTTGTTGGCGTAGCCGCTGGTTTCCCTAGTATCAGGTAGTCCGAACCTCCCCGGCGGGAGGCGGCGCCGATTGCTCGCTCTTCGCCGGACAGCGGCAGCCTTACGCCCCTTCGTTGTCGAAGATCCATGATCCTTGAAGCGATCGAGCGCTGGACGAATTGCTCAATTTGTCAAAGCGCGGGAGGTCTGTGATAAGCTTGATGTCGAGGCCGAGAGTACCGGGATGGTCATGGACGCAGTTTACAATCGCTCGGAAAAACCGCGGGTTCAGACCGCTGCGCGCACCGTTCAAATTCTGAAGTATGTCGCCCAACAAGGTGGTGGGGGCGTTTCGGCAAAACAGATAAGTGACGATCTCTCGATCCCCCGCCAGGTCGTCTACCACTTGATACACACGCTGGTGGAAACCGACATGCTGAGAAAGATCGGCGGCAGCTCGTATGCGCTGGGCTTCGGTGTCGCCTCCATCGCCGATGGCTTCAAACGTCAACTGACCGCGCCCGGCATGATGGCGGAACTGGCCGAACAGGCAGCAAAAACAACGGGTGAAACCGCCTACATCGTCGGATGGATCGACGGCGAGATCGTGGTGATGGCAACGGCCACCGGAACGGCACCAATTCGTGCGGGAGAGATTGCCCAAGGCACGACAGGTGATGCCCATGCGCGAGCCAGCGGGAAAATGCTTCTATCCATGGTCCATCCATCCGAACGGGACCTGTATCTGTCCAAACACGAACTCAGAAAGCGCACGCAGAACACCATCCTCGATGTGGATGTCTTCAAACGGGAACTTGCCCAGACCCGCGAGCGCGGTTTTGCATTCGAGAACGAGGAATACGCTCCGGGGCTGTCCTGTCTCGCGGTTCCGATCGGGAAAATACCTTCGCAAATGGTATTAGGGCTGTCGGCCCCATCCGAACGGTTCAATGACAACCTTGATCGCTATGTCGATCGTCTCAAGGATATTGCGAAGCGGTAAGCAGGTTTATATCAACTAATGATGTGAGTGTAACACGTTGACATAGCCTTCCCTTCCGCTTCTATCTGCGGGGTCTCAGGGAGGGTCAATTGGCTATTTCAGGCACAACCAGGCTTTATCCCATTTTGGCCGATCCGGTCCTGCACGTCAGGGCGCCCGCACTGCTCAATGCGCGATTTGTCGAGCTTGGGTACGACGCAGTGGTGGTACCCTTTCAGGTTCCCCGAGACCGTCTGGCTTGTGTGTTCTCCACCTGCAGGGACATCGCTTCCATTGCGGGCTTCCTGGTGACCATCCCTCACAAATCGGCCATCGCCACTCTGTGCGATGTCGTGACGCAACGCGCTCACGCGATCGGCGCTGTCAATGTCGTTCGGCGCCTTGAGGACGGTCGGATGGAAGGAGACATGCTCGACGGTTCGGGTTTCATCAGAGGTCTCGAGGCAGCGGGCATACAATGGCAAGGTAAATCGGTTGCCCTGGCCGGGGCCGGCGGCGCCGCCAAGGCGATCGCGTTCGAGATGGTCGCGAGAGGAGCTGGCTCACTTTCCATCCGAAATCGCAACAGGCAGGCCGCGGAGGAACTGCGTGATCAGCTTTTGCGAGCCTTTCCGCATGCCAACGTATTGGCCGAGGACGGGCAGGCCCTCGACGGCCCGTTCGACCTGCTTGTCAACGGGACCTCCCTGGGGATGAGGAAGGATGACCCTTTGCCTTTCAGCGAGGGCGTGCTGCGGCGGTCTGGCGTCGTGTGCGAGGTGGTCATGGCGCCGGAGACGACTCCCCTGCTGCAAGCCGCGCTGAGTGCCGGCGTGCGTATCCATCGAGGAGACAGCATGCTGATCGGCCAGATAGAAGCGATGTCCGACTTCTTCACCGCCAAATCCGGCTGAGGTCAACGGTTCCGCGACGGCTCTCAGGACGCCAGCGTTTTCGCGGCCGCTGCGATTGTCTCTGCATTCGGCAAAAGTGCCCTTTGGAGAACGGGACTCGAAGGCATTCTGACGTCTGGGGTCGTCAACCGCGAAATCCTGACGTCCATTTCCGGAACGAGCTCGCCAATACGCATGGCGATTTCCCCGGCGAAGCCCCCCGTCCTCACCGCTTCGTGAACAATGAGAACCTTGCCGTTCGCCGCGGTGACGGCGCCGACGATGGCCTTTTCGTCCAGCGGGTTCAACCAGCGAAGGTCCAGCACGCCCACATCGAGTTTGCCAGCCGACAGGGCCTCGGCTGCCGCCAGCGAAGGCCCGACCATCGTTCCCCAGGTCAAGATGACCGCGTCTTTCCCGTCGCGGCGCTTCCTTGCCGTGCCGACGGCTTCGGCCCCATCCGTAAGGTCCACCATCGACTTGGTCTGATAGAGAGAGCGGGATTCGATGACGACACAAGGGTCTGGGTCGGCGGCCGCAGCGCGCAGCAGCGAATAGACATCCGAAGCAGTGGCGGCCAGGGCTACCTTGAGGCCGGGAACGTGGGCGAGCATGGCCTCGATGGATTGCGAATGTTGAGCGCAAGAGCCCGGTGTCGCTCCTTGCTGGGTCCGCACCACCAGAGGCACCGACGACTTGCCGCCCGTTATGTAGCGGATGTTCGCTGCCTGGTTCACCAGTTGATCCAAGGCGACAAAAATGAAGTCGGCCCACATGATCTCGACGATCGGCTTCATTCCGGCCAAAGCCGCGCCGACCGCTGAACCGAGGATGGCATTCTCGGCGATTGGCGTATCGAAGACCCTATCCGCGCCAAAGTCCCTTTGGAGATATCGGCTGGCGCCGAATATGCCGCCGCCTTTGCCGACATCTTCGCCGTAGACCAAGGTTCGAGGTTCATTTTCGAGTTCTGCCCGCAGCGCGGCATTGACAGCTTCGATATAGGTCATCTCCCTGGTCTCAACGACCTTGGGTACTTTCCGCCCTGTCGTCAGGAGGGGTGCGATCACATTGCTTCGAGCTGAGTTGGGATCGGGGTCCCGCGAGGACATCACCGTCTCGACCAGGTGCTCGACCTGCTTGTCCTGAAGAGCCACTATGCGGTCGAGGTCCTCGGCCGGCATACCGCTGGCCACAAGGCGCCCCCGCAACTCGGCAAGCGGATCACGGGCTTCAGCCTCGGCCTTGTCCGACTTGGATCTGTAGTGTTCGATGTCCCTGTTGTAGTGACCCCATAGTCTCGGGACGCGGCATTCGAGCAGGCTCGGCCCCTCACCGGCGCGGGCACGAGCAGCAGCGAGCCCAATGCTGTCGCGCACGATCATCGGATCGGCTCCGTTGATGGTCGCCGCCGGGATGCCGTAGCCGTTGGCACGTTGAGCGAGGCGTTCCACCAGAAACATGTCGGAGGTCGCGGTCAACTCTGACCAGCCATTGTTCTCCACCACGAAAATGACCGGAAGCTTCTTGGCGGCGGCGAAGGCGAACGCCTCGTGTGAGGCCCCCTGGTTCATCGCACCGTCGCCAATGGAGACGACGACAATCCTGCCGTTGCCGAGCGACAGGTTTGCGAGGGCCACCCCGCACGCCATCGTGGTCCCCGCCCCCACAATCGAGTTCTCACCAATGAACCGGGTATCGGGCGCCATAAAGTATGGCGAACCCGCGCGCCCACCATTCAGGCCCTCGGCCTTCTGGCATATCTCGGCCATGACCGAATGCGGGTCCAAGCCGGCGGCCAACGCCCAGCCATGACCGCGGTAGGTTGCAATGAGCTGATCCTCCTCCTGGAGGCCGGCAACGGCCCCGAGTGGCACCGCCTCCTGCCCGGCGCAGAAATGCATCGATCCCATGACGCGTGGCGGATTGGTCTGCGTTAGAGCCCACGCCTTGGCCTCGAACGCCCTGATGAATGCGATCCTTGCGAACATCTCCCGCGCGAAGTTCATGTCAAATTCCTTCAAGGGCTGACGGCTAACGCCAACGCTAACGTTCATCTCCTGCTCCTTCTCCGGGCCTGCTCGGAGGAATGACGCAACTGGCTGAAAATGTCAAATATGGATGTTATCATCATATATTGATAATTTTGACGATGTTTCACCCTTGCTGTGATAACAGATAATGTGTATCAGATAAAGCAGTGCGTTGACTGGGAGGGTTCAATGTCGTTTACCGCTCACCCGCTGAGAGAAAGCTTCGCCGTCGTCACCGGAGGCACACAGGGTGTCGGCGAGCAGACCGCGCGCCTTCTGGCCGACCGCGGCATCGCCGGATGTCTGATCACAGGCCGGCAACGCGACAGAGGAGAGGCCGTGGCTGCGGATCTTACCGCCAAAGGCTGTCGCGCTTGCTTCGTGCAAGCGGATCTGGCCGAGGTCGATGCGGCCGCCCGGATCATCGACGCCGCCGACAAGGCTTTTGGACGGGTCGACATCCTCGTAAATGCGGCCGGCGACACGAGTCGCGGCAGCATTCTCGATACCTCTCCCGAGACTTTTGATCGTCTGTTCGCCGTCAATGTGCGCGCACCGTTCTTTTTGATCCAGAAAGCAGTCGAGATCATGCGCCGGGAAAAGACGAGCGGTTCGATCTTGAACGTGATCAGCATGTCTGGTCATGGCGGCCAAAGCTTCATCACGCCGTATTGCGCGTCGAAAGGCGCCTTGGCCACCTTGACCAGGAACGTGGCTTTCTCCCTGCTACCCGACCGCATCCGGGTGAACGGGCTTAACATCGGCTGGACGGACTCTCCCGGCGAGCGCGCGATGATGGCTTCCGTTATTGGCCCGGGTTCGGACAGGTTCCTGGCCGAAGCCGGCGCGAAACTGCCGTTTGGACGCCTGCTTGATCCAGCTGAGATCGCACGCGCGGCCGCTTTTCTGGTTTCTCCGGACTCCGGGATCATGACCGGGTCGCTGGTTGACTACGACCAATCCGTGCTCGGCTGCTCGGATAGCGGTCCGCAGCCAGCCGCCCGCGTCCCTGACCGCGCCGTGGCGTAGCGCTCGGCGCCTAATTCCAGAGGTTTGAAATGACGACGGTTTGGACAGTAAACTGGCCGCACGGGAAATTCGACGTCCACGCCAAGGGCGGAATGCTGGCGGGCGTCAAATTGAACGTCGGCGGCCAAGATGTGGCGCCGTTCTACGAGGCGCCCTGGATCGCGCCCGGTATAAAGGCCGACCCGCCCATTTTGGAGAATCTCAGGAGCGAGTTTCCGTGCGTTCCTTTCGGCGCGGACTACCCGCAGGAGAGCGTGACGGAGGAATGGAAGCCGAGCCTGCGGCGCTCCGATGCCGATGCTCAACTCGATGCGACCGACTTCCTCCTGCACGGCTACTGCACGGTCGCGGATTGGCGCCTTGTTCACCGCGATGAAGAAAGCGTCGAAATCGAGGTGGAGTATCCCGAGACCTCCGCCATCCGAAGGTTGGCGCGCAAGGTCAGCGCCGACAGGAACGGCCCGCACCTGACCTTCTCGCTGACGATCGAGACCCGCAGGCCCGTCGTCCGCCCCATCGGCCTGCATCCGAATTTTGCCTTGCCGCAGCTGTCGGGCGCTTTTCGGATCAAGCCCGGAGCATTCAAGTTCGGCATCGTGCATGCGGCGGGTCCAGAGCCGGGAGTGTCGCGAGCCTTGCCGGGTGCCATCTTCGAGGATCTCGCCAGCGTCCCGCTGTCGGCAGGCGGCACCGCAGCATTCGATCAGCTTCCGTTCGCCCATGACACCGAGGAAATCGTCGAACTTTGCGGCATCGACGGGCGGGTCGAGCTCATTGATGAAACCAGGGCTGTCTTATACCGGCTGTCCTGGGATCCCGGCGATTTCAATTCGCTTCTTCTTTGGATGAGCAATCGCGGCCGCGCATACGCGCCATGGAACGGCAAGAATCTCTGTGTGGGTGTCGAGCCCCTCACCGGGGCGTTCGACCTCGGAACACGGGCGAGCCTGGCTTCCAATCCCATCAACAGGCGCGGCGTCGCGACGACGGTGGAACTGGATCCCGCCAGTCCCCGAACCGTCGAATACCGGTTCAGCGCGGCGCCGGCCGCCTAGATGCCGAACGCCGCGCAAAGCGAAAGCGAGTGAGACCATGACCGTATGTTCCATGTGGCACGCGTCCTGGACGGTGGAGAGTATGGAAAGAACGTTGCCCTTCTATACCGACCTCTTGGGGCTCGAAGTCATCCACACGCAGATCCAGGACAACGAATACACGAGGAAGCTGGTCGGCATCGAAGGCGCGATCCTCAAGGCCGTGCTTTTGAAGGTGCCGGAGCTGGATGCCGGGCTCTCCGGGCACATCATCGAACTCATGGAGTATATCCAGCCGAAGGGGGTCAAGATCGACACCAAGCCCTGCAATATCGGCGCCGCCCACTTCGCTTTCGGGACGCGTGACGTTCACGCGATGTACGAGAAGATGTCGGCTGCCGGCGTGGAGTTCGTCTCTGAACCGGTGGCGATCACCGCCGGGATCAATAAGGGCGGCTTCACCTGCTACCTCCATGATCCCGACGGCTACACGCTGGAGCTCATGCAGCCGCCATCCTGGCGCTTCGACCAGGCGATCGCGCTGACGCGCAAGGTTGGCCAATGAACGAGGATTTCGATCTCACCGGTCGCGTGGCGCTTGTTACCGGCGCATCGCGGGGCCTCGGTCTCGCCACCGCCCGGGCGCTCGCCAGCGCGGGAGCACATGTCGTGACGACGGACATCGACCTTCCCGCGACCCAAGCCGTGGTCGCGAAATTCCTCGAGGACGGGCTGAAGGCCGAGGCCGCGCTTCTGGATGTCACCGACGAACCGGGCATCCGATCGCTGGTCAAGGACATCGCCGCACGTCATGAGCGGATAGATATCCTCGTCAACAACGCCGGGATGATACTGCGCAAGCCGCTGGTCGACACGACCGGTGACGAGTTCCGCAGGCTGTTGAACGTCGACCTCGTATCGATGCTGCTGCTGGCCGGAGCGGTGGCTCCCGTGATGGCAAAGAACGGCTACGGCCGCATCATCAACTTATCGTCGATCATGGGAAAAATCGGCAGGGCCGGCCAAGCCACTTACGTGGCTGCGAAACACGGTGTTGTCGGCCTGACGAAGTCGCTGGCCGCGGAATTCGGCCCGCAGGGCATCACGAGCAACGCCGTGGCTCCGGGATATTTCTTCACCGAAATGAATAGGCAAATCCTGGACGACCAGGATTTCTACCAATCCGTCATTTCCAGGACACCGCTGCGACGGTGGGCGGAAGCCGAGGAGCTTGGGGGCACCATGGTGTTTCTGGCCTCCAAGGCATCCGCCTACCTGACCGGCCAGACGCTCGTGCTCGACGGGGGAATGACGGTGACCGTACCGGGACCTGCGGGGACGTCCTGAGACGGCGACAGGCTGGGAGGAGCCAGCGAGTTCGACCCGAACACGTGCAGCCAACAACCAAAAAAGGAGGAAGAAATGAATCTATTGAAAAAACTCGCGACAGGTTTTGCCCTGTCGGCCATGCTTGCCGGTGCCGCATCTGCGCAGGACAAGCAGGATTGGCTTCCCTCGCCACTTCCAAAGCCGCTCGGTGAAATCACCATCGGCTTCGCCAACCTCGGCTCCGGGGTGAACAGCTATGTCGCGACCTATCTCGACACGTTCAACGCCTACACCAAAGAACTCGGCGTCAAGACCATCGTGCTCGACGCGCAGGTCGACCCCGCCAAGCAGTCCGACCAGGTGCAGGATCTCATCGCGCAGCAGGCTGATGTCATGATCGTGTGGCCGGTGAATGGCAAGGCGATCGTTCCCGCCCTGCGCAAGGCCAAGGAAGCCGGCATTCCTGTCGTGGTCACGAACTCGCAGGCCGATCCTTCGGCGGCCGATTATTTCAACACGTTTTCAGGTCCCGACAATATCAAACAGGCAAACTCCGCCGGCGAGATGATGGTCGAGGCACTCGGCGGCAAGGGCAGTGTGGTCGTCATCAATGGCCTTCCGGGGTACTCGGTCGCCCAGGAGCGCGAAAAGGGGTTTCTCGACGTCATCAAACAACATCCAGACATCAAGGTCCTGGACATCCAGCCCGGCGACTGGTCGCGTGAAAAAGCCCAGTCGGTGATGGAAGCCTATCTGGTCAAATATGGCGACAAGATCGACGGGGTTTATTCCGCCGATTCCGACATGGGCGTCGGCGCGCTTGCCGCCGTCAAAGCCGCCATCGCCGAAGGCAAGATCAAGGCGGGCAAGATCAAGTTCACCGACTGTACGCTGTTTGCCGCCGCCTATGACGAGATCAAGGCCGGCAACTATTACGGATCGGTCCTTCAGTCGCCGGTCGTCGATGCACAAGCAGCGATCCAGGCCGCGATCCAGATCGTGGAGGGCAAGGAATTGCCCAAGCAGCTCTTCTTCGCTTCTCCCTCGATCACGCAGAAGAACATCGCTGACTATCCGCGCCCCACATTCTGACAGACCCTTCCCCGGGATCTCAAAAGGGTCCCGGGCAATCGACCGAGCGCACGAACAGTCTGCCGCTATGGCAAGCACAGGAGGGAAGACATGAACCCATTGAAAACACTCGCGGCTGGCTTTGCCCTATCGGCCATCCTTGTCGGCGCCTCGGCGGCTCAAGACAAGCAGGATTGGCTTCCCTCGCCGCTTCCCAAGCCGCTCGGTGAAATCACAATCGGCTTCGCCAACCTCGGCTCCGGGGTGAACGGCTACGTTGCGACATATCTCGAAACCTTCAACGCCTACACCAAGAAACTTGGCGTCAAGACCATCGTGCTCGACGCGCAGATCGACCCGGTCAAGCAGTCAGACCAGGTTCAGGATCTCATCGCGCAGCAGGCGGACGTCATGATCGTCTGGCCGGTGAACGGCAAGGCGATCGTGCCCGCCCTGCGCAAGGCCAAGGAGGCCGGCATTCCTGTCGTCGTCACGAACTCCCAGGCCGATCCGTCGGCGGCCGATTACTTCAACACCTTCTCCGGCCCCGACGATGTCAAACAGGCAAACGCCGCCGGCGAGATGATGGTCGAGGCACTCGGCGGCAAGGGCAACGTCGTGATCATCGACGGCCTCCCGGGCTACTCCGTAACCCAGGAGCGCGAGAAGGGTTTTCTGGACGTCATCAAACAGCATCCTGGCATCAAGGTCCTGGACGTACAGCCGGGCGACTGGTCGCGTGAGAAAGCCCAGTCGGTGATGGAAGCCTATCTGGTCAAATACGGGGACAAGATCGACGGGGTTTATTCGGCCAATTCCGACATGGGCGTCGGGGCGCTTGCCGCCGTCAAAGCCGCGGTCGCCGAAGGCAAGATCGAGGCGGACAAGATCAAGTTCACCGACTGCACGCTGTTTGCCACCGCCTATGACGAGATCAAGGCCGGCAACTATTACGGATCCGTCCTGCAATCGCCGAGCGCCGATGCCCAGGCCGCCATCCAGGCCGCGATCCAGATCGTGGAGGGCAAGCAGGTCCCCAAGCAGGTGTTCTTCGCATCGCCTTCAATTACGCAAAAGAATATCGATCAGTATCCGCGTCCCACTTTTTGAGTGGACCTCCCAACGGGTTCGCAAAGGGTCCCACGGGGCAATTGGAGGAAAGCATGAGTAATGTTGCGGTGGTGACGGGCGCGGCTTCCGGGATTGGTGCAGCAACGGTGCGTCGCCTGATCGGCAAGGGCTACAAGGTGCTCGGCGTCGATATGTCGGGCGCGCAGGAGACCGAGAACCTCGGATGGGTATCTGGCGATGTATCGGCGGCTTCGACATGGCAAGGGGTCGGCGAGGCGCTGAGAAGACGGGACTGGCAACCTTCCGCTCTCGTGACGGCGGCTGCGTATCTTGAAGTCGGAAACGTCCTGGAGCTTTCGGACGACGCATGGGCCAAGACGATTGGCGTCAACCTGATGGGCCTGGTCTTCGCCGTCCGCAGCGTGCTTCCCGCAATGATAGAGCGCGGGCGAGGTAGCGTGGTGACGATCGGCAGCATCGATTCCTATATGGCCGAACAAGGGCTGGTTTCCTATTGCTCCAGCAAAGGTGCGATATTGCAATTCACCCGGGCACTTGCCATGGACCACGCCCGCCAGGGCATCCGCGCAAACTGCGTGTCGCCGGGTGTTACCGACACCCCCTTTTTCCGTCGCCATCTGGCGACTGCCAGCGACCCGGATAAATTTTTGCGCGCTCGCGAGCAGCGTAATCCCATTGGACGCTTGCTCGACCCGGACGAGGTCGCGTCCACTATCGTTTATCTCCTGTCCGACGAGGCATCCGCCGTCACCGGCGCCAACCTGGTCGTTGATGGCGGCTTGACCGTCGGCTTCGATTTCCGCACCGGCACCGGCGGGGACTGAGGCGGCGTGGGATGACCTGCGGCTGTACGCTGTGATAACGTCGAACAGCAGGAACAGCAGGAGAGGCAAGAGATGAGCGGACTTTCAGCGATCGTGCCGATTGAAACCGAAACACTTGGGGTGCGCGTTTATCTCCAGCTGCGCGAGATGCTTATCGCGGGCCAGTTCGCACCCGGAGAGAAACTGACCCTTCGAACGCTGGCGGCAGCGATTGGAACGAGCCCGATGCCTGTCAGGGACGCCCTGCGCCAGCTGATGGTGGATCAGGCCATCGAGCTCCTCCCCAATCGTGTCTTCCGGGTTCCCTTGATGAGCAAAAGCCGCTTCATCGAGCTGCGCGAGATCCGCATCCGAATGGAAGGCATGGCTATCGAATATGCGGCCGAGCGAATTTCGGCAGCCGAACTTTGCGAAGCCGCCGCCTTCTCCGCAGCGTTCAATGCCGAATGTGACCTGCATCAACCGGATCCGGCAAAGTTGATTGTCTTGAACAAGAACCTGCATTTCACATTGTACAGGGCATCGCGACTTCCAGCATTGCTCCAGATCATCGAGGGTCTGTGGTCGCAGATCGGTCCGGTCCTGAATTTGGACGTTCGCTCCGGATCCGAGAGGATCACTAGCAAGACCCCGACCAAACATCACGAGGCGATGATCGCCGCGCTGAAAGTCCGTGATGCCGACTCGGCAAAGGCGGCCCTCGCCGCCGACCTCCGCAGCGCCAGCGATTATATCCTTCAACAAAACCGGCTCACCTGAGGTCGAGGATCACCATGCCCTCGTATCCGATTATCGACAGCCATCTGCATATCTGGCGCCCCGACCTGCTTGATATGTCATGGTTGAAGTCAGCGGGAAAACTCAATCGAGGCTTCACTTTGCAGGACTTCGACGAAGCAAGGGCGGCCATTGAGGTCGAGGCAATGGTGTTTGTGGAGTGCGATGTGGATGAAACCGCCACCCTGGCGGAAGCCAGATGGGTGGCGGATGTGGCCCGGCAGGACCACCGCATCAGGGCAATTGTCGCGCATGCGCCGATACACAAGGGAGACGCCGTTCGGGGCCACCTCGAGCAGTTACGCGACATCGCATTGATGAAGGGCGTACGAAGGTTGCTTCAGCAGGAAGCCGATGCGAATTTTGCGCTGAGACCCGATTTCATCGACGGTCTCAAGGCGCTGTCAGAATTCGGATGGTCGTTCGATATCTGCATCACCTACCGACAGATGGAAAGCACCATCGAGTTGGTGCGCCGGTTTCCCGAGATGCGATTTGTCCTCGATCACATCGGCAAGCCGGGCATCCGGGAGCATCGCTTTCAGCCATGGGCCGACCAGATGAAGGAGCTTGCCCGATCCGGGAACGTCGTTTGCAAACTGTCGGGCGTTGCGACGGAGGCGGATCATGAGCACTGGACAGTCAGCGATATCGAGCCGTTCATGACAACCGCGCTGGAGGCCTTTGGCACGAAGCGTCTGATGTTCGCCGGCGACTGGCCCGTGGCAACCAACGCCGTGTCTTACGTGGGCTGGGTCCATGCCGTCGACGAGGTCATGTCGAAGCTCAGCGATTCTGAACTGCGGGCGCTGTACCGCGACAATGCCATCGAGACCTACAAACTGAACGTCTAAGGACATAGCGGCTCGTATTCGACTGCCTTCTGCTGTGATAACATGTAACAGCTTAGGTCTTTTGAAAGGACGCGGTCGCCGGGGAGAAGCATATGAAAGACATCGGTCGGCCATCCGCGCGCCAGCTGCTGATCGCGACAGCCGTGCTAATGCTCCTGATAGGCGGCACGACGGTGCCGGGCCTGTTCAGCTTCGACAACATCACACAGATGCTGAGGCAGATATCTGTGACGGGGATAATTGCCCTTGGCGTGACGTTCGTGGTCATTGCTGGCCGCCTGGACCTGACCGTGGGTTCGCTTCTGTCGCTTTGCGCCGTGGTGGCAATCACACTTCACGACGAGATATCGCCCATCGCCGCGGTCACTGTCCCGATCATCATCGGCTTGGTGGTCGGCTGCATAAATGGGTTCCTCGTCGCGATCCTTCGGCTGAACTCATTGATTGCCACTCTCGGCATGCTATCGGTTCTCCAGGCGGTCGCCCTCGTTTGGACGAGCGGGCAGAACGCCCTCATCGATCGACCTGAGGCGACGTGGTTCGCGGTGATCGGCCGCGGCTACCTGCTCGACGTGCCGATCCCGGTGCTGATCTTTCTCCTGATTGCGGCATTGACCGCAGTCCTGCTTGGAATGACCCGGTTCGGCAGGGAGGTCTTCTCCGTCGGTGGCAACGAGATCGCCAGTCGCTTCTCGTCGATAGCCGCCAGGCAGGTGCTTTTTACCTGCTATGTGATTTCCGGCACGTTGACGGGGATGGCGGCCATCGTCTTCAGCTCACGGGTAATGGCAGCGCAAAACAACTCTGGTTCAGGCCTCGAGCTGCAGGTGCTGTCGGCGGTTATCCTCGGAGGGACAAGCCTGGCCGGCGGTGACGGCGGTATCGGCCGCACCATTATTGGCGTGGTCCTGTTGGGATTTATACAAAACGCGCTCCTGCTCATCGGCCTGCCTTATTACGTGCAGTGGCTGGTGTCGTGGGTCGTGATTATCGGTGTCGTATGGACGGACGTAGCCTCCCGGCGCGGTCGGGTTCTCGCATGAGCATCGGGGACATCCAAATGACAAGCAGCCCGCAGAAGGCATCGCACGGCCCTCGTGCAGGAATGAGGCTCGTGGAACCCGTGAAATACCTGGCCCGAAACCCCGTCTGGCTGCTCGGTCTGGGCCTCTTCATTTTTTTTTCGGTGACCACCTCACACTTTCTGACGACCTACAACCTGTCCAATGTTCTCTTCCAGTGCGCGCTGGTCGGCCTGCTTGCCACCGGCCTCACTCCCGTCATCATCAGTGGAAACATCGATCTCAGCGTCGGGGCGGTCGTCGGCCTCTCGTCCTGTCTCGTCATTGGTATGCAAGAGCAGATCGGGTTGGCAGGCGCGATTGCCGTGGCGTTGGGTAGCGGCCTTTGTCTCGGCCTCCTGAACGGGCTCGCCGTTGAGCGCCTGGGTGTCAGCTCGTTTATCATAACGCTGGCTGGGATGATTGGCACCAGGGGTTTGGCGTTCCTGTACGCCGGCGATACATCCTTGTCGGCGATCGACGAACAGCTATACGACCTCAGCATGCGGCATGTCGGCCCGGTCACGCTGATCCCCTTTATCTTTCTGGCTGCCGTCTTGTGTTTCCAATGGATGCTTCGGCGTACCGTGCACGGCAGGAATACCTATGCCATTGGCGGAAGCCGATCGGCATCGGTAAATGCCGGGATTCCCGTGTCGCGACATGTCGTGATCAACTTCATCATCTGCGGATTGATGGCGGCCATATGTGGGGTCGCGATGGCGGCCAACCTGGGAGCGGCCACGCCCAGCTACGGCAAGGATTATGAATTGTGGGCAGTGATTGCTGTCGTCCTCGGGGGCACCCGCCTGCGCGGCGGCAAGGGCGACCTGATCGGAACATTCGCGGCAGTGCTGGCACTGGCCATCCTGCGCAACGGCCTCAACATGCTTCACGTTGCCCCCTTCTACATCCCGGGCATCATGGGGTTGGCGCTGATCTCAGCGCTCGTGCTCGACAGACAGCTCAATCGCGCAAGCAAGGCAGCCGAATGAGGCTAGCGCCAATCAAGGAGGCTACCAGATGTCAACGGCGGCAGCACCATTGCAATCGCAGCCCGAAGCAACACAGGGCGCGATCATTTCCCTCGAAGGCGTGGGAAGGACATTTCCGGGCGTGATTGCGCTTTCGGACGTCACGTTCGACGTGCTGCCGGGCGAAGTGCATGCGCTGTGCGGCGAAAACGGCGCCGGCAAAAGTACACTCATGCGGGTCATGGCCGGAAGTTTCCCGCAGAACAGCGGCACGATACGCTATCGCGGCGAAACGGTGACTTTCGCCAGCCCCATGGATGCCAAGCGTCGAGGCATCCTTCTCATCCACCAGGAAATTTCGCTTGTCCCGGAATTGAGCGTTGCCGAAAATATCTTCCTCGGCGATTTCCCGAAGCTGCGGGGCGGCCGCCTCGATACGAAAAAACTCTACCGCGATGCCGAACGCGTTCTTGAAGATTGCGGGTACGATCTCGATGCGCGTGCCATTGTGGGCGACCTGTCGCTCGCGCGCCAGCAAATGGTCGAGATCGCGAGGGCTACGGCGTTCAATTGCTCGGTCGTCATTTTCGACGAACCGACAGGGGCGCTGACCAACCAGGAGGCCGAGGCACTTTTCGTCACGATCGACCGCTTGAAAAAGCGCGGCGTCGGCATCGTCTACATATCGCACAAGATGAAAGAGGTGCTGACACTTGCCGACAGGGTGACGGTCCTGCGTGACGGAAAGGTCACCGGCACGCTATCTGGCGAAAACATCACCGAGCGCGAGATCACGCGCCTCATGATCGGTCGCTCGCTCGACAGCTATTTTCATCGCGCGCGGCGCCGGATCGGCGAAGAAGTTCTCCGCCTTGAGGGCTTCGGGGTGGGCGGCTCCGCAAAGACCGTCGATCTCAGTATCCGCGCGGGAGAAATAGTCGGTTTGTACGGGCTCGTCGGGGCCGGACGATCAGAGCTCATGGAAGCGGTTTTCGGCTTGCGCAAAGTCACTTCAGGCAAATTGTCATGGTGCGGCCAAGTGCGCGAAATCAGCTCTCCCAAAGATGCCGTGCGGCTTGGCATTGGCCTCGTGCCGGAAGACCGCAAGGAACAGGGCCTGGTCCTTGGATTGGGGGCGCGCGACAACACCAGCATGGCGTCGTTGCGCCGTCTGGTCCGCTTCGGCTTCATGGATACGACGCAAGAACAGTCGATCTTCGACAAGTATCGCCAACGTCTCGAGATCAAAGTGTCTACCGCCAAGACCCGTGTCGGAACGCTCAGTGGGGGAAACCAGCAGAAGATCGTTCTTGCCAAATGGATGGCGACGGCGCCCAAGCTTCTGATCCTCGACGAGCCGACCCGAGGCATTGACGTCAATGCGAAAGCCGAAGTGCATGCGCTGATCGGTGAACTCGCCGAGAGCGGCCTCGCGGTCATCCTCATTTCCTCCGAAATGCCTGAGATCATAGGTTTGAGCCACCGGATCGTCACCATCTACCAAGGCGAGGTGACCGGCGATCTTGCAGCAGAGCACGTCTCCGAGGACATGTTGGTGGAGCGTGTCATGAACCCGCCGGAGCGGTTCGCAGATTTGTCGATTGGTTGAGGCAGCAGCATGGACAATCTAACTTCCAAGATCGCACTTGTTACCGGCGGCTCGCGGGGCCTTGGCCGGGAAATCGCCTTTGGTCTGGCCAATGAAGGGTGCGACGTCGCGATTAACTTCAATGCCGACAAACAATCCGCCGACGCTGTCGTCGATGAAATAAAGGCCAAAGGCCGCAGGGCTGTGGCCATCGGCGCCGATCTTTCCGATCCGGCGCGGGCCGCGGAACTCGTGCGGATGGTGGGGGCTTCCCTGGGATCGATCGACGTGCTCGTCAACAATGCAGGGATCAATCCCTCCAGGACGATCGACCAGGTATCAGGGCAAGATTGGGACCGGTCCCTTCAGGTCAACCTGAGTCCCGCTTTCCACATCACCCAAACGGCACTGCCGGAGATGCGGCGGCGCAAGTGGGGCCGCCTCATCTTTGTCTCTTCGATCGCTGCGCAAACCGGCGGCATCATCGGTCCCCACTATGCCGCCAGCAAGGCTGGTCTCATCGGTCTCGCTCACTACTACGCCAACGCCCTTGCCAAGGAAGGCATCACCGCCAATGTCCTTGCTCCGGCGTTGATTGAGACGGACATGATCAGGAACAATCCTGCAATCAAACCAACGCTGATCCCCATTGGTCGTTTCGGCCAGCCGGACGAAGTCGCCTCGATTGCCGTCAACCTTGCACGGAACGGCTACATCACCGGGCAGACGATCAACATCAATGGCGGCTGGTACATGAGTTCCTGAGCGCCCCGTCTGGTTCAGCCCACAAACGATCGCGGTTGGCAGTTTTCATTCAGTCGTTGCGATTTCCAGCTTCGTGATCGCCAATGCGAGAAAAGGCCGCTCTGTCCCGCAGGAGACGGCCACCTTCCGATATCTCAGCCCAGGTTTACCCGCACCGACTTGGTTGCGTGTACTGTGACAGCGCTTCGAGGCATTTGTCGCGCCCGTTGCCCGTTACCCACCCCGGATCGAAGTCATGTCGCCATGGTCGGAGCAGTTGACCCAGACGACGCCGGCATTCATCGAGTGATTGGGATATGCAGTGACGCAAACGTGGGATGCAAAATGGGACAAGACCGACTCTTCCGCCCGGTGGGCTGTAGGTCACCAACCGACGAGTCTTTGGGTTGAAATTGAGTTCTGAAGACCGCCCTCCACCGGTCGACGTCCCATCGGATTAGGCTCCTGTTGCTGGCATCGCAACCAGGACGGAGTCCCCTTCGACCTTTGCCGGATACGTCTTGAGATTGACGCAAGGCGGCAGCCGCTTTGCCGCGCCGGTCCGATAATCGAACGCGCCAGCATGTTTGGGGCACTCAATCTCGTAGTCCATCACAAGCCCGTCAGCGAGATGGACGGCCTCATGTGTGCACAGGCCGTCCGTGCAGAACACCTCGTCGGCGGGCGAGCGGAAGACCGCGTAAGTGCGGCCTTCATGGTCGAAGCGCCGGGCCCCTTCCTGTTCGATATCGTCGAGACCGCAGGCCCTGATCCAGCTGGACATTCTTTCCTCTATGAGTTGCGGTCGGGCCTCCGGAACGGCAATGACAGCCGCCCAGAGGCCCCGTCCTGGGATTAGTTCTTGTTGAGGTAGTCGGCCGCGTTTGCCGACGTCACCAGTTCGAACGGGACATAGACGACACGGTCGACCTTCTCGCCCTTGGCCAGTGCAAGAGCCGCGTCGACACCGCCGCCGCCCTGCCCCTTGGCGTTCTGGAACACCGTTACAGAAAGATCGCCCGCCTTCATCGATTGCAGCCCGTCCTGCGTGGCGTCGATGCCGCCGACGACGACGTTCTTCATGTCGACGCCATTGGCCTTCAGCGCCAGGATGGCGCCGATGGCGGATTCGTCATTGTTGGCGATGACGGCGTCTGGCGCGCCGCCGGCGGTCAGCCAGTTGGTCATCAGATTCTGCGCATTGTCGCGCGACCATTCGGACGACTGCTTGTCGACAATCTTGATGAAGTTGCACATGTCGGTGCCGAAGATCTGCTCGACATCCTTGGTCCGCTGCAGGGCCGCCTGGTGAACCAGGCTGCCCATGACGATGTAAGCGTTGGCACCTGCCGACTTGCCTTTGGCGCGCAGCATCTTGCACACCTCGAACGCTTCCAGCGTGCCTGACTCGACCTCGTTGGAGCCGACATAGACCTGTTTCTCCGGCAGGTTCGCCATGTCTGACGGTTCGAGGTTGACGAAGACCAGTGGGATGCCGGCCCTGGCAGCTTCGTCGCTGAGCGTCCTTGACGCGTTGGTGTCGACCAGCGTGACGATGATGGCGTCGACGCCGCTGGCGATGAAGTTCTTTACCTGGTCGAGTTGCTTGGCGACGTCATTCTGCGCGTCCTCGACCTGGATGCCGGCGCCCTTTTCCTTGGCGCGGGCCTGCATGCCGTCCCTCAGCAACGTCTGGAAATTGTTGTCGAAGTTGACGATGCTGACGCCGATTTTTGCAGCCATCGCATTGGTCGACATCAACGCCGCCAACGCTGTCGAAATGAGAAGTTTCTTCACGGTTTCCTCCCTTGCGGATGGAGTGCCGGTACACTCCTCCTTTGACTTCCGGTCCCTTGCGGGATGGCTTGCTATGACGGCCTGAACGGCGTCGCGTGGCTGTCTCATCGGGCTGTCATTGGGCGGCGTTGGCGCGCGCCTTCTTCTTCTCGTAGCGGGCCTGCATACGGGCCTCGCCTTCCTTGCTGCCGTCGTGGAAAGTGCCGAACCATTTGTCGAACGGGATCAGGCCGTCGCCGTAGTTCACCTCGAAATATTTGTGATGGAGGTAGTGGATGTAGGCGTGGCTATCGACCGCCCTATCCTCACCGACCTCGACCTTGTCGAAACCGACATGGCCGGGGATGGCGCCGAAGCCGGCATAGTGGAGCTGGTAGAGCGCGAGCAGCGGGTTCGACGGGATGATCAGGTGCCAGAATGCAACGCCGAGGTAGCCGAACTGCTCGACAGGGTGCATCGACAGCGACGACCAAGGCGACGGATTGACGGAGTTGTGGTGCACCGAATGCACCCATTTGTAGAGCGGTGGCCAGTGGATCGCCCGATGCAGCAGGAAGAAGTGCGTCTCGTGGATGATCGGCACCACCAGCGCCAGGCAAAACAGGTAGACGGGATGCTCGGCGACCGTCAGCCACGGCACGTAACCATTGGCGTAGGCGTTGAGGATTGCGACCTCGATCGCCGTCCAGATCGGCATGCCGGTGCCGAAGGTACGCAGCATGTTGTCGCGGTTCTGGTTCTCGAAGAAGAAAGCCTTGCTCTTCTGCTCGGAGGGCCATTTGCCGTTGTATTTGAAGCGGCTGCCCTGGCTTCTCAAGGTGTAGAGTCGGAGCTCAAAGAGGCCGAAGAAGACCAGCAGCGCCGCACAGTTGACGAGGAACAGGCGCAGGATCCAGCCGAAGGCGAGCGTCTTCATCACCTCGACGTCGGGCAGCACGAAACGCCACCACGCCACCGCTGACAGCGCGAAGAGCAGATTGTAGGGCAGGAAATAGCTTGGCAGCCATTTCAGAAGCGCCAGCGGGCGCGGCGGAAAGGTGAACAGCGGCGCGGTTCCGGCCGGCTCGCTCGGAGCCCAGTCGCCTCGTTTGTTGCGCGTGCCGTATTTCAGGTCGTCCATGCTGGTCTCACAGGGATTGGGAAAGGGTCAGGAAGCGGTCATAGGCGGCATCGTCCATGTCCACCTGGTGCTGTGCCTCGGGGTAGTTGCCTTCGGCCACATCGCGGCCGAAGGCACGGAAGGCGGCGACGCGTTTTTCCTGTAACTCCGCCTCCAGCGTGATGAAGTCGGCATAGCGCTTTGCATGGCGTGGGTAATGACCGGAATGGGTGCCGAGCACGTCGCTGGAGAAAAGATATTGCGTGTCGCAGGCCGAGCCGCAGCCCATGCCCATGGTGATCAGCGGGGTCACGCGCGTGATGTGCTCGGCCAGCCGCACGGGAACCACCTCGACTTCGATGCAGGCCGCACCTGCATTCTCCAGATCTTTCGCCGCGCGCAATACCTTGAATGCTTCTTCCGCCGTGCGTCCGATGGCGCGGAAATTGGTCCAGGTGGCGCGGTTCGGCACCAGGCCGACATGGCCGGTAACCGGGATACCCTCTGCCGCCATCGCCTCGATGAAGCGCGGTGAATGCGAGCAATAGACGGCGTCAGCTCCGCGCTTCAGCATAGCGAAGCCCAGCCTCACCGCCTCGTCGGGCGAGGCGACCGCGCCATGCGGCATGCCGACCGACAAGAAGGCGAGAGGCGCCGCCTGACGGATCAATTCCAGATTGTGGTCGGGCTCGCTGGAGAGGATCACGATATTGCAGGCGACAGCTGCGGCGGCCTCGGCCGGCGTGTCGACGTGAAGCTGCAGCCATTTGCGGCTGCCCTTGGCGCTCCTGAGATCGTAGGCCGTCAGCCGTCTCGTCACTCGTCGTCCTCCCCTTCACGATCGCTTATGCGAAAATGCCCCCTCACCCGGATTGCCTGATTTGCGGCAATCCGACCTTTCCCTGAGAGGAAAGGGCGATCGTCTGCGCTTGGCGCCAGCCTCTTCTCCCCCAGCGGGGAAGGCGGATGCGAAGCGGCCGGATGAGGGGGCGAACTTCATATGCGATCGCCTTCCGTTCGCGGGGAGTTAGCACCACAAGGGAGGCGAAGGCCCGCTATACCTTGATCAAATCAGATCAAAGGTTCTCGGCGGTGAATGTGACGAAGCGGATTGGCGGGTTCTCGACCGGCAGGTCGTGCAAGTTCAATGTCGCAAGCACGAGATCCATGGCGCGCCTTGCCTGCGCCTCGGGTGCCTGGTCCAGCACGACATCCATCGTGCCCTCGCGAAGTGCGGCGGCACTACGCGAGGTGAGCTCGTGGCCAACGAAGAAGACCTGGCGGCCGAGCGGGTGGCGCTTCAGTACATTGTTCAGCGCAGCGTTGGCGCCACCGGCATTGTAGAGGCCGGTAAGGTCCGGCCAGCGGCTCAAGGCTTCCAGAAGCTGCTCGGCATTACGGTCGCCGTCGTCATGGCCGAACAGGGTGCCGACCGGTTCGAATTCGTCGGGCGCCGTCTGCGTCAAATAGTCGAAGAAGCCGCGCACCCGATCGCGATGCACGCGGTAGATCTGGCTGTGGCAGACCGCCACCACCTTGCCTGGCCGCCTCTGCATGCGCGACAGCATGAGGCCGGCCATGCGCCCGGCCGCGTAGTTGTCGATGCCGACATAGTCGCCGCTGGTGCCGGAAATCTCAGTGACGATCTGCACGGTCGGGATGTTCTCAGCCTCGAGCTTCCTCAAGGCGGCGCCGACCAGCGGATGGTCGGGAACAGCGAGGATCAGGCCGGCGCGGCGCATCTCGGGATCAAGAATGCGCCGGGCGATGGCCGCCGGGTCCGCCTCATCGAGAAAGGTGCGGTGGACGGTAATGGCGCGGTCGAGCGTCGCGGCGATGCGCTCGAAGGCGCGGGAGAGACGGGCAAAGAATGTAGCGTCTGGGCGCACAAGGATGACCTCGATCCTGATCACGCCGCGATGGGCTTCCGGCAGGCGGCGCGGATAGTCGAGCGAGCGCGCGGCGGCAACGACCTTTTCGACGGTTGCGGGCCTCACCCCGCCCCTGCCGTTGAGCACGCGCTCGACCGTCGCCGTGCCAACCCCGGCGCGCCGAGCTATCTCAAGGAAGGTAGGTTTCGAAATCTTGGTTCCTCTCACCGTCTGGGTTTCGAAGCCTAAACAGAGACGAGTGCTTTTCAAGACGCAAGATTGACTGGTGTTGTCGATCGAGAATTGGACCTGCTCTCCTGCCCCCCACGGACTCCGAGTAAGAGATCGGCGTGCTCTTCATGTCTGCGTCCACCTTGTTTTGAAGCAGGTGAGTTGCGTCTCGGCCCCCATCAGTTGCGCTTCTTCCTTGCTCGGTAGCCGCACGATGAAGCCGGTCGGGAGACGGGTGCAGTCCAAAACGACTTAATCGACGAGGACAGCGCTGACAGTCTGCCCTCGCGGTTCGTTGCGAAAGGCGGTAATCCAGGCGCTATTAGTGAACGAACGTTCCCTTCCATCTTCGACCTGGACAACCCCGCGATTCTGAAACCGGGCAAACGCGTCGAGGCTGTGCCGCCGGACGTCAAAGCGTTCCATAAGTTTTCCGCTTCCATAGGAAGCTGCGCTCCCGCTTTTTCAGTAACGAAAACGACCTCAACGATCCGTTGCATAACGTTCATCAGGAGGGCGACGCAAAAGGCAGGAACCCCACGAACCCCGTAATCTTCCACGTCCGGTCCTGCTTCGTGCAGAAGAACACCGACTGCCAGTTCATTTTCTGAAAACCGCCGCCATCGAGTGCTATCGCGTCATCGAAGGTCTTTCGTGCCGTTGCCGTGTGCCCTTGCACGCGAATGTCGAGCATGTTCGTAGCCCGGAAAAGAGCATTTCGACGGTCCTCAGCATAGGCCGTTGCAGCAGAGCGGCGGGCATCTTCAAGCCATGCGTCTCGATAGGTATCAACCGTCGGAAAGCTGATCTGCCAATTGGCTGGATCAAATGAGCCCTTGGCATCCAACCCGCAAAAGCCGCCGCGTTTGAACGATCCACCAAAAACCGACCAGTCCTCGTTAACAAAGCCGTCGACGTCTTCGCGTACGAGCATTTCCCAAATCGCATGTCTATCCTGATCAGATGAGGGGAATGGATTGATGTCGTGAGGCATTAGTGTTGTTCCTCTTTGTTACACCGACGAGAAATCTGATTGACTGGTGATGTAATCGGGGGCCTGAAGAGAGCCGTCAAAGACGCAATCCAGTTTCCTTGTCGAACACATGCATGTCCGACGCCCGGATCTCGATAGTAACGGGATCGCCTGGCTTGACCCGCAGAAAACCAGGCACGCTTGCGACAAACGCTCCTGCCGATGTGTCGATTGTGACATGGGTCGCGGGCCCAATCGGCTGGAGAATTTGCACGCGACCTTCGATTCCGTTGTCGCCCAAGCGGACGTGTTCGGGCCTAACGCCGAACTCCACAAACCTCCCTGGTTTGAAATTGCCCGGACCGAGACTGACCGGCAACAGCCTTGGCCCTGCGCGAATGAAAGGCGCGCCGTTCCAGTCCTCCAGTGCGCCATCAAGCAGTTCAATCTGTGGGCTGCCTATGAATGACGCCACGTAGCGGGTGGCAGGACACGCATAGATCTCCTCGGGGGTTCCAAATTGCTCAACACGGCCGCGATACATGACGGCGATCCTGTCCGAGATCGACATTGCCTCTTCTTGGTCGTGCGTCACGAAGATCGAGGTCACATTCTGCTGAACATGCAACTGCTTGACTTCTGCGCGCATCTTGACGCGAAGCGATGCATCAAGGTTCGAGAATGGCTCGTCGAACAGGAAGATTCGCGGCTCTCGGACCAGAGCGCGGCCGATCGCCACGCGCTGTTGCTGGCCGCCGGAGAGCTGCGCTGGAAATCTCTCAAGAACGTGGTTGAGTTCCAGAGACGCGGCAAGTTTCTCGATTTTCTCCCGGATGAGCGCCGCCGCCATGCCGCGCATCTTGAGCGTGAAGCCGATGTTCTGCGCGACCGTCATATGCGGGTAAAGCGCATAGTTTTGAAACACCATGGCCACGTCGCGCTCGACCGGCGACAGGTCGTTGACGCGCCGTCCAGCGATCAGGATGTCACCGGATGTGCTGTCTTCGAGGCCGGCCACCATGTTCAAGGTCGTAGTCTTGCCGCAGCCGGACGATCCGAGCAGCGTGATGAATTCTCCCGACCTAATTTCAAGGCCGATATTGTGGCAGACCTGGACGCTTCCGAACCTCTTGGAAACCTCTTTCAACGTTATGTCAGTCACTGCCTATCCTTTCATCATGCCGTCGGCGAAGCCGCGGATGATCTGGTCTCGGAAGATCGCTGCGATCACAATGACGGGGGCTACGCTGATCACGGCGGCTGCCATCATCTGGCCGAACACTGTTTGATATTGTCCGGCGAATTGCGCGATCGCGAGCGGTACGGTCTGCGCGCTCTGTCGCGTCAGGATCAATGCAAAGAAGAACTCGTTCCACGCCTCGATAAACGCGAAAACGGCAGCCGCGCCCATGGGCGGGATCGAAATCGGCAGTATGACGTACCAGAGCGTTCGCAGCGGACCCGCGCCATCAACAGCTGCCGCCTTTTCGATTCCAACGGGAATGCTGAGGAAAAATCCGCGCAAAATCCAGATGACTATCGGCAGGTTGAAGGACAGATAAACGACGCCCAAGGTCAGCACGCTGTCGATCAGGCCCAAATAACTGATGAGGAGAAACAAAGGGATTGCGATTGCAATGCCCGGCAGCATCTGGGTTGCCAGAATGATGAAGCCGAAGACGTTCGAGTATGGCACTGATAGGCGAGCAAGCGCGTACGCCGCTGGTGCGCCCAAAGCGAGCGCAAGGGCCGTTGAGAACAATGAGACAATAAGCGAATTGAGGACGCCGTGTCCGAGCGCTGTTGCAGACGCCATCACCGAAACGAAATTTTCGACCGTAAAATTGGACGGCGATAGATCCGGCGGCTGGGCAATGAGCGCACTCTGTTCTAGCAAGCTCGATAAAATCAGCCAGACAATCGGTGAGATTGACCATACAACGAAGAGAGACAAGCCTAGATAGACCCCGATCCTCTTGGCAGGCCCGCCCTTGCGATAGGCTTGGAAAGTCATTTCGTACCTGCCGGGGACTTGGGTTTGAGAAGCCACAGATAGCCAACCGCCAAAATGAACGTCAAAATGAAGATGATGTTGGCGATCGCTGCACCGTAGCCGATGTCCAGAAAATTGAACGTGACGCGATAGGCCAGGAAGTTCAGAAGCACGGTTCCGTCGGCTGGACCGCCGCGAGTCAAAACGAAGACGATGTCGAATACTCGCAGTGACCAAATCGTCTGAAGGATCACCGCAATCCCGATGGCATCCTTGATGACCGGCAGCGTGATGTAACGGAAGCTCTGAAAACTGCTCGCGCCATCCATGAATGCCGCCCTGTGCAGCACTGCGGGCACGCGTTGAAGCCCCGCGAGCAACAGGAGCGTCACGAACGGTACCGACTTCCACACGTCAACAAGGAGCAGGAAATTCAGCGCGCTGAAGGGCGTTCCCAGCCAGACGTGGTAGTTGTCTACTAGCCCCAGAGATTTCAGCAGGCCGTTCAACACCCCGTAGTTGGAGTTGAGAATCCATTTCCAAAGCACGGCATTGGCCACCGGAGCAATCGCCCAGGGAATGACCAACAGGACCTTCAGAGAGCCGCTTCTGCCTTCAGGCCGGTTCAAGAGCAGTGCCACGCCCAAACCGATCCCGACAACAAGGATGACCTCCATTAAGGAAAAGTAGAGCGTGTTAAGCGCGGCGTGCTGGAGGCCTTCATCAGAAAAGATCCGTCTGAAGTTCGCCAACCCCACCCACGCCTGGTCGAGTTTGCCGGCCCGCAGTTTGACCTCCTGGAACGCTAGCAATGCAGATCTGGCAATCGGATAGCCGAGGATCCCGGCAATCACGATCAGGGCTGGCATGAAAAGGAGAACGCCGACCTTCTGTCGGCGCTTCTCAAATGTTGCGGGCATTGTTACACCTCTAGCGGCTCACCCGCGGCGCTTGACGATCGCAGCAACCAAATCATGGGCTTCTGCGATCGCTTCGGAAGCAGTTTTCTGGCCTTGCAGGGCTTTTTGTACTTCCGTGCCAATGGCTTGGCTGACCTGGGTGTAGTCCGGCGTCACAAAGCTGTCATAGGGATGTTGCGCTTGATCAAGCACGACCTTGGCAATTGGGAGTTTGGCTTGGACCTCCGGATCTCCCAGGACAGACAGCCGCGAGGGCAGCCATCCGGTATCGAGCGCTTGGCGTTTTTGGACATCTTTGTCGAGATAAAACTCGATCAGCTTTCTCGCTTTTTCGGGATTTGCGCTGGCCTTGCCGATGGTCCAAGCATCCGTCCCGTCGATCGAGGCAGTACCGGCTGGGCCCGCCGGCAGTATCGAAGCGGCCAATTTGCCGACGATTTTAGACTGTTTAGGGTCCTGTGCCGGATTCCACATATACGGCCAGCTCATCATCATGGATGCCCGACCGGACATGAAAACGTTGCTGGCGTCGTTGATCCCGGCATAAGATATCGAACCGGGCTCCGTTCCGGCTGCCATGAGGTCGATCATCATCTGAAGCGCGTCAACGCCGGCGTCACTCTTGAAGACCGGCATCCCATCTTCGCCGTACATCGTTCCGCCTGCCTGCTGGAGGAATGTCATCCAATAGCTTGCGGCACCGCCGATACCCGCGGCTTCTGCATAATTGGCGACGTATCCATAGCGACCGTCGCGTGTTAGCTCCTTGGTGAAACGCTTGAACTCGTCCCAATTTTTCGGCGGAGCCTTAATCCCGGCTTGCTCGAGATGCTCCGTGTTGAAGAACAGAGTTAGCAGTGAGAGGGTAAAGACCGTTCCATAGCGCTTTCCGTTCCAGGTTACGGTCTTGAAGCTCGATTCAGGCAGGTCGGCAACCAGATCCGCTGGAAGCTCGTCCACAAATGGGCGGAGGAAGCTTTCGAACTCTGGAACCCATCCACACATATAAATGACGTCCCAAGGTGCCGATCCGGATGCAAAAGCCGTTGCCATGCGGTCATGAAGCTGGGGCCAAGCCAAGAGCTCGTAGTCCACAGATGCACCATTTGCGGCCTTCCAGGCCTCAAACGCTGCTTCGGCGAATTTTGCCGCCCCTGGTGGAGCCGGATCGGGCGGAAGCGGGCCAAAAACGGATAGGGCCGCTTCCTGCGCCTGCGCGTAGCTGCCAAAAAGACTTCCGGTTGCAGCCGCAGCTGCGACCAAGCCTGCGCTTTTAAGGGCCAGGCGACGAGAAATGATTGGTTGCATTCTAAATCCCCTTCTTTTTCTGCTGGACAAATGAGAGAGCCTCATTGCAACCGGACGCTGCGCTGAGAGCAGCCCGGGCTCATGGCAAGCGTACTTTCGGTTTCAGTTGAGCATCCACCTTCAGGGTCCTGGGTTGATGATGCGTCGTTCCATCCGGTTCGACGCACAGATGCTTCAGCGGCCGATGCTGGCCTGGAACTGCTTGAGCGCCTTTCCGAAGCGCTCGGCGATTTCGTCGACATCTGCTTCAGTCACGACAAGCGGTGGGGCCAGGACCAGGCAATCGCCGGTCGCTCTCGCGACGAGACCGTTTTCGACCGAGAACGTGTCGCACTTGAAGCCCGCCCCGAAGGCAGGCGCAAATGGAGCTTTGGTGTCCTTGTCGTTGACGAGTTCAATGCCGAACATCAATCCAACGCCTCGGATATCACCGACGATCGACGAGCCGGCAGCTATTTCGCGAAGATGCGACTTCAACCGCTCACCCATCGCCCGCACATGCGGTACGACATCCATTTCCTCATAGATTTTGAGGCATTCCAACGCGACGGCAGCGCCAACGGGATGACCGGAGTTCGTGAAGCCATGACCAAAGAAGCTGCCGCTCTTGTTGAACTCTGCCACCGCTTCGTAGATCTCGGGCGCCATTACAACGGCCGACATCGGGAAATAGGAGGATGTGAGGCCCTTCGCCAAGGCCATCATATGCGGCTGCATATTGGTCGTCTGGCGGCCGAACCAATTGCCAGTCCGCGCAAACCCGGTGACAATTTCGTCGTCGAGCAACAGCACATCGTACTTGTCGAGCACTGCCTTTATCTTGCGGAAGTAGTCCTGCGGCGGCGCAACGACCCCAGCACCCGCCATGATGGGTTCTGCTATGAAGGCGGCTACCGTATCGGCGCCTTCCCTTACGATCATCAGTTCAAGCTCTGCGGCTAGCCGATCTGAATACTGTTCGGCAGTTTCGCCATCATCCATGCCCCTGTACATGTCAGGGAAGGATACGTGCAAAAACCCTGGGATCGGCAAAGCGAACTCACGGTGCATCGTTTGCAGGCCGCACATGGAAGCAGCCGCAATAGTCGAACCGTGGAAGGACTTCCTTCGCGAAATAACCTTGCGCTTGCCCGGATTGCCGCGCACCGTATGATAGACCCAAGCAAGCTTAACCATGGTTTCGTTTGCTTCGGATCCAGACGTCGCAAAGTAGACGTGCGCGTTTTCGATCAGCGATCGCGTTGCTAGCTCCTCTGCGAGCAGGCTCACCTCATGAGAGGTGCGTGAAAAAAAAGTGTGGTAGTAGCCGATGCGTTTCGAATGCTCGTAAATGACTTCCGCCAACCGCTTGTTTCCGAAGCCAAGCGAGGCGCACCAAAGCCCTGACATGCCGTCGATGAACTCTTTTCCACTGCTGTCGAAGATGCGGACCCCCTCTCCTCGCTCGATCACAGCAGGACCTTGAGCTTTGAGCTGCTGAGGATTTGTTTGGGAATGGAGGTGGAAAGCTACATCCAGACCAGGCGTTCTGTCGCGCGATACTCCAGTCATACCGAATCTCCTGCTAGCCGCTCAAGGCAGACGCCGAGGGCTAATGTTGCGTTGCGCTGTCGACCTAAGCTCTTTCACGTCAAGTGCCCGTCCGGCCAGTGTCGCTATCGAGCGCCACCAAGCTGACACACAAAGGTATATATGTAAAGGCTACGTACATACCTAGTGGACAAGTTTGACAAACACGGTACATTTCGTGTCGACCCACACAGCCTGACCATGGTCGATCAGGGAGCCCAGTCCTATGATTAATGGTCAGAGGGGAAAATTTAGAAGTTCCGACAGAACCAAGCCGGCAGCGCCCCGCAGCGCTGCCACGTCCTCGCTATCGCCCAGCGCAAGGACGACTTCGTCATCAGGGCGATCGAGTATCAACTTGCGGAAGCTCTCATCGATCAAATCGATCATTCTCTCGCCACCTTGCGCGACATCTCCGTGCAGGATGATATAATTGGGAGCCATCAATTGCTGGAGATTTGCGAGCCCCACCGAAATATTGAAGGCGTACTGTTGGAGGAGGTCTGCAGCTTCTGCGACGCGCTGGTCGGCCAGCACTATCAGCCGGCGCGAGTCCATTGAAGCGGGCTGCGGCAGTCCCCGTTCGCGCGCCTCATCCCGCAGCCATGCGAGCGTGGCGATGGTTTCCCAACACCCACGGCGCCCACACTTGCAGGCACGGCCATTGAGCTGAACGGTCGTATGGCCTATTTCGCCACCGGCCCCGGCAGCACCCCGATAGAGGTGACCGTCCAGATAGAGGGCCACGCCCAGAACCTCCCCTGTATAGACGACAGCAAAATTCCTGCGGCCGCGTCCCTTGCCGAACCAACGATCGCCCACAAGGAGCGCTCGCGCGTCTTGGTCAACGCAAACAGGCACATCAAACCTTTTCTCCAGCTCAGCGCCTATCGGGAATCCGTTGAAGAACGATGCAAGATTGATCGCCACAATCGAGCCAGCGTCGGTGTTGATCATGCCCGCAATAGCCACACCAATCCCCAGGATTGGTAGATCTACCGACGTGATAGCCCGCTCAACGCAGCCAGAGATTATTGTGAATGCCTCGCGTGGGTCGGTAAGTTCCTTCGAGAACGCAGCGCTGTTTTGGGCATAGATCTCGCCGTCCAGAGAGACCAGGCATGTGCGTACATGATCGTGCATCAAAAGAACCGCGCAGATGGGCTTTGCATCCTTGGAGAACCACAATTTGGTCGGGGGCTTCCCGCCAGCCTGATTTGGTTGAACAACTTCCCCTTCGACAAGGATGCGTTGATCGAGCAAGGGCTGAACGATTCCGCCAATCGTTCCTCGGCTGACGCCTGTAAAGCGCGCAAGGTCCGCCCTGCTTGACGGTCCCATATCGTAGAGAGCCTGGAGTAGGCGACCTCGATTCACCGCCCCAACACTCGCTGTCGAAATTAGATTATGGATCGGCCTGAACTGGCGCCCGCGCTTCTGTTCTTCTGCGGCCACTCCCATTGAATAGATCCAACCCTCTTTCGCTGCACCCATTCCGTGAATCCCTTGCTAGACCAACCTCAATGGTCGGGTTCAATACATTCGCCGGTGGCGATTCACCACAAGACCGGTCGAAGACTTAGTGTATGCGGTGGTGACATACAAACATTTCGAGCGGTGAGCCTGTTATTTCCTTGCTTGCGGCCGTTCATGACGTCCACCTGACGCGTCGCAGTCTTTTCGGTTGACTGGCTTATACGTATGTGCGAGATACGTACATACCTAGCGTGCACCTCAGGAGGCGAGTTTGACAGAGCTAAAAATCGGGATCGTTGGCGCGGGTATTTGGGGCGCGAACCATGCGAGGGTCTTCAACACCCTCCCGCAAACACGACTCGTCGCCGTGTGTGACATTTCCCCGGAGCGCGCGAACGCCTTTAAGGAGCAATGTGGCTGCGCTGCTGGATATACCGACTTCAACGACTTGATTGCAGATCCTGATGTTGAAGCGATCTCTGTGGCAACTCCCGACTTTACGCATGCTCCGATCATTCTTGCGGCTCTCAAGGCCAACAAGCACGTGCTTTGCGAGAAGCCGCTTGCGATGACGCTCGAAGAAACCGAAGAAGTCGCCAGGGCGGCTGAGCTATCCTCCGGCAAGCTGATGGTGGACTTCCACAATCGGGTGAACCCAGCCATTGTCCAATTGCGGGACGCGGTTAAGGCTGGAGAAATCGGCAGACCTGTCCATGGCTACGCGCGCCTCAGCAACACGACCTACGTTCCGCTCGAAATGCTGTCTTGGGCCGCAAAGTCGTCCGCCCTGTGGTTCCTGGGCAGCCATGTCGTGGACGCGCTGCGATTTGTTCTCAATGACGAAGTCGTCAAAGTCTACTCCGTTGCTCGCAGCGGGGTGTTGAAGGCCCGCGGAGTCGATACGCAGGACGTGCATATTTCCACTCTGGAATTCTCCAAGGGTACCGTTGTCACGCTTGAAAACAGTTGGATCCTCTCAACCTCCAATCCAATCGCATACGATTTCAAGATCGAACTTGTCGGCGACAAGGGCCAGGTGAATGCCAACCCATCCCACAACGGTGCTGTCACGAAACTCACCTCACAAGGCGCGAAGTTTGCCGATTTGCTAGGGATCACCCCAACGGGTTCCTCCCGCATTGGAGGTTTCGTTTTGGAGGCGATCGCGCAGTTCGTTGACGCCGTTCTGGACGGATCTCCCCTTCTTGCCGACGCAAAAGACGGGCTGGCTGTTACACGAGTTCTGGCGGCAATCGAACAGTCCGCGGCACAGGGAACGCCTGTTACGCTTTGAGAGAGACCGGATCATCAAATATAAGGACCGAAAAGCAATGAGCTTGGAAAAATGGTTTGGACTGACCGGCAAACGCGCGATCGTTACGGGCGCCAGCCGCGGACTGGGTCGAGCAATGGCCATGGCGTTGGCAGAAGCCGGCGCCGATATCGTTATCACAGGTCGCACCCAAGATACGCTGGACAAGGCAGCCGCTGAGATCGGTGCGATCGGAAGAAAGGTATGGACGTTCAAGGCCGACATGGCTTTGCCTGCGGAGTGCGAAGCAACGCTTGAGCGCATTGTGAAGGAACTCGGCGCACCTGACATCCTGATCAACAATCTCGGGAATCGGGAAGTTAACGTCTCGATCGAGGCCGAGTCGCTTGAGACCTGGCAAAGGATGATTGATCTCAACCTCACCACCTGCTTCCTCGGCACCAAGATCGCCGGCGCGGCAATGCTCGCGGCCAAGAAAAAAGGCCGAATTATCAACATTGCCTCGATCAGCGCCCTGATCGCCAATCGTGGGATCGGTGGCCGCGACTACGAGACAGGCAAGGCCGCGGTTCTGCATTTCACCCGATGCGCCGGCGCAGACTGGGCGCCGCACGGCATTACGGTCAACGCGATCTGCCCGGGCCTGTTCATGACTGACATCAACAAGGAGTGGAATGAGAAGAACCCCGAGGTGATCGAGGCGTTTCTTGAGAATGTTCCGATGGGCAGGGCTGGCATTCCACATGAAATTGGGCCGCTTGCGGTGTTCCTCGCGAGCGACGCATCGGCGTACGTCACCGGCGCCTCCTATGTGATGGATGGCGGATATACACTTTGGTAGACATCACGCTCAGTATTTCGAGAGTGATGTGAAATAGGGGCCGGCAACACGGTCTGGCTCTGACGCAAAGCAAAGCTTTGCAGCCCATGCTGCGACGATGCCGACCGGTGCGGTGATATTCGTTGCCGCCGGAGGTCTATGTCGGGTTCGCGTGGTCTCAATCCGGATGCGCCGCCACACCTCAGCAAAGGCGACCGAAACGATCTTATTGCTCAACTGCGGCTCATGAGAGGAGATCGTGGGCCAGCGAGGCAAACCGAGGCTATCAACATGACTGTAAAGGTTGCAATTGAACCTCTAAACGCCCGCCCGGAAATGATCCCAGTATGCGCGAGCTGGACTTTCGGGCATTGGGATTGCCAGGCAGGGACCACCTTCGAAGAGACCAATCGCCTGTTTTGCGACGCAGTGAATGGCGAAACATCCCTGCCCTTGACCTTCGTTGCGATCGTGGATGACAAGCCAGCCGGCATGATCAGCCTTCGTGATAGTGACTTCAAGGAAAGGGATGATCTCTCGCCGTGGCTGGCATCGCTTTACGTCCATCCGTCTCATCGCAACAAAGGCATAGGTTTGTTGCTGATAGAGAGGCTGGAACTTGCGGCCGAGCGCCTGGGCTATAAGCGTCTCTACCTCACCACAGAAGACTCCAGCGGCCTCTACGAAAAGCACGGATGGCAGCAGATCGATCGCGTGCGTACCCCCTTTGGCGACGCATCCCTGATGGCGAAGGATTTGCGGCGAGACACGCGGGTCGGCGCGCCAGTTTAATGAACCGCGGGGATTTTTCGACCGAATTGCATCTATGAATTTCGGGCGGTGGGATCAACGTATCGGCGGCCGGCGAAAACCGTCCTCAAAAGCCATCCTCAGATACACGTATCTGCAGCTTCACGTCGGTTGGATTTGCCGCGGCGGCCCGTTCGAATGCCTGCACGCTGTCAGCGAAACGGTAGGTGCCGGTTATGAGGGGTTTGAGGTCGACTCTACCAGAGGCGATAAGTGCGAGCGCTCGATCGAAAACGTTGGCATACCTCATCACAGTTTCGATCCGAACCTCTTTGCAGATCGCGGCGTGGACATCGAAGGCCACCGGCTCAGCCGGCAGTCCGACTATAACGGCGACACCGCCGGGGCGAACGAGGTCGAATAGGTTTTCATATGCTCGCGCATTACCACTCGCCTCAAACACTACATCTGCGCCCCAACCATCGGTTTCGCGCGAGATTACCGAACCAAAAGGCTCATCCGCAATGTTGACGGGATGTATACCCGCATACCTTGCGGCTACATTGAGCTTCTCGGAGCTAAGGTCAGAGATATAGACTCGGCTACACCCGCCTGCCAGAGCAGCAAGCGCCGTCATTATGCCTATGGGACCGCTGCCGATCACCGCCGCGACGTCGCCAGGAACGATCCGAGCTCGTGTTGCGGCATGCATGCCGATGGCGAATGGCTCGACCATCGCGCCCTCGGCAAATGAGACAGATTCCGGGAGTTTGTAGGTGAAAGCGGCGGGGTGAATGACAAAAGGCGTAAGAGCGCCGTGCACCGGAGGGGTCGCCCAGAACAGCACGTCTGGATCCACGTTGTATCGACCGAGTTTAGACGCCCGAGATGACAAATTCGGGATGCCCGGCTCCATGCACACGCGATCGCCTGCTTTAAGCTCAACGACTTTTGATCCGGTCTCGACCACCACGCCGGCCGCTTCATGTCCCAGCACCATGGGCATCTGCAGACGGTAACTCCCGATGCCCCCATGCAAATAGTAATGAAGATCGCTGCCACAAATTCCCACTGTGTGGACAGCTATCTTCACATCGTCCGGTCCCACCGTAAGCGGAAGGTCTATGTCGCGAAGCGCCAACTCCCCCTTTTTTTCTACAACTAACGCTCTCATCGATGTCTCCATCCTTGCTTAATAGGCATTTCTTAAGGCCTGGAACGATTTGTGCTGCTGAAGCCGAAACGGGATTTCCACCGGGGTGAACGGCAGCGGCGAGATTCACACGGCATCGCGAGCTCGGCCGACTTATGCTTGTCGCGCATCTGCGGCTAGTTATGACGCCTGGATGTTTGCCTGATCAATTCTTTCGTGCAGTCAACAAGTTCGTTAGATTAGACGGTAGCGCTTGCCAGCCCTTCTACTTCCTTCGCCGTCTCCGCAGCGTCAACGGCATAGGAAGTAAGTTCTTCGAGTATGGGACCCAACTCTTCAAACCGGCTGAAGATGCGTTTGGCTCCTGCTTCCTGGAGGCGTGTAGCATGCGAAGGTCCGCAATGACTTCCTCCTACGAAGCCTAGGGGAGTCATGCCTGCGGCGATAGCTGCTGTCACGCCCGCAACGCTGTCTTCGACGACGACGCAATTGACAGGAGATATCCCCATTTTCTCGGCTGCGTATAGAAAAATGTCTGGTGAGGGTTTTCCGTTTCGCACCAATACCGTTGAAAATATGTGAGGATAAAAGAGCTCGAGCAGCTCCGTTTTCGCAAGGGCAAGTCCGAGCCGGTTCGGTTCGGAACTAGAGGCGACGCAGCATGGGACCTTAAGCGTGCGGATCGTCTCCCGCACGCCAGCTATTGCGGCGAGCTCAGAGAGGTAAAGCTCGCGAACACGTGTGTCGATGCGACTGGACAAATCCGCAGGCAAGGGCACACCCAACCGAGCCTCGATGATGCGGTACATCTCGTTGGCAGGAACTCCAGCGAACTGCTCAACGGCTTCCTCAACACTGATGCGGTGACCGACGCGAGTAAATTCCGCGGCTTCGGCGGTGCTGACGATGATCTCGCTATCCACCAACACACCGTCACAGTCGAAGATGACCAGTTTTGGCTTAACATCCATTATTCGACCTCCAAGGAGCGGGCTGCACGCTGCCCACCGCCATCCAATTTCCGGGCTGGTCCGCGCGATGGAACCATAACGACTTCGCCGCCGACTGTCGGCCGAACGAACTCCGCTGTGGGAACGAGTAGTGGATTTAAAATCCAAACGCAACCACTCACATGGAGTGAGCCCTCAATTGACGGGTGACGCGTCCCCTGAGGCTTTGGTGTGATCGGCTATGGCTATCGCCAGGGCTTCGGCAATGAATACAATTCGAGACAGGGCGATCATTTGCTCACTGAGACCAGGCTGCGGCACCCGAGCCATTTGCAGGACGGCGTCGGAAACTTTGGCAAGGGAGGACTTGGGATGACAGGTGATTGCCAAGGAGAAGGCCCCTATCTTGTGGGCTTTGCGCAGGAACTCGACCGTATCCGGGGAGGCTCCGGATTGGGATATGGCGATCGCCGCGTCTTCCTTTGTCATGGCTTCAGCGGTCTCATGGGCGTAACCCACATTGGCGAAGACGCGGACGGGAACGCCGATGCGCCGCAGGCGATGAAAGAGCACCTCGCCGGCCAGACCGGAGTCTCCGGAGCCATAAATGTTCACGTGGCGCGCGCCTAACAAGCGCGGCGCTGCGGAAGCCACCAGTTCGGGCTGTAGCAGCTGCCGCGTACTCAAGACAGAGCGGCTAATTAGCGAAACCACCTCATCCAAAGAGTTGACGGTCAAGCTTACGCCTCGATCTGGTTCGGTCTCGCGGTGGCCGATCTCGGACGCCAGAGCAAGCTTGAAGTCAGTAAATCCTTTGAAACCAAGCTCACGGCAAAGCCGGAATATTGTGGCTTGCCCACTCTGGGACGCTGCGCTCAATTCGCCAAGGGATTGACGGACTGCCCTTTTCGGATTCTCCAGGACGTACTGAGCGACCCGCGCGAGGGCATTAGGATAGTCCAGCGCCGCCTCCACCTTCAAGAGAACCGGCGTACGAGCCTCACCCTCTGTCGAGAAAGGGCGTAAACCATCATCTTGCATTGCCATGTCATTCTCCGAGTTCAATCATCAACTGCGATGCCACTCTGATTGCGCATCCAAACGCCATATTCGGGAACTCTCCAATCATCAATCGGAACAGGCAAGCGTTCAAGGCTACTGCCCCTCATCATCTTCGGAGACAAAACGGAGGAAATAGACCAGCGTTTCGAGATCGAAGCCGCGAGGCAGCTTTAACTTCGCACGAGATGGAGCGGCTTGCCATCTTTACAATGGAGAAAAAATCCGCCTATTGTCACATCAATGATAAGAAACTCCACTATGGAGGCCCGACATTGAGGAGAACGACATGACAGGAACTGCGCTTAGGCTATCAAAAATTTCCAAAGGCTATGGCAGCAGCCAAGTGCTTAAGGGCATTGATTTGGCAGTTGATGCCGGCGAGTTCATGACCCTCGTTGGACCGTCCGGTTGCGGTAAGTCGACGTTGCTGAAAATTCTTGCCGGACTTGACCAACCGGATGGTGGATTGATCGAGATAGGGGGCGAGATAGCGAACCAGCTCCGCCCCAGCAAACGCAATATTGCAATGGTGTTCCAGTCCTATGCACTTTACCCGCATATGCGCGTTCGGGACAACCTGGCGATGCCGTTAATTATGGCAAACTTGCCGTTCGCGGCACGGATGCCGGTGATTGGCGGCCTGGTCCCTGGCACCAGCGCCAAACGCCGGCAGATAAGCACGGCAGTTGGAGAGGTATCCAAGACGCTCGGCATTGAAGCGCTTCTTGAGCGCAAGCCAAGCGAGTTGTCAGGCGGACAGCGCCAGCGTGTCGCGCTCGGACGCGCGATGGTCCGCCAACCCGGTGTGTTCCTGATGGACGAGCCGCTCTCCAACCTAGATGCGGCCCTCAGAACGCAGGTGCGCACCGAACTCGTCGAACTGCAACGACGCTTAAAGGCCACCTTCGTCTACGTCACGCATGACCAGGTCGAAGCAATGACCATGTCGGACAGGATCGCTGTGATGATGGACGGTGCGATCGTTCAGGTCGCCACGCCGGCGGAGATCTATGCGGCACCGGCAGATATTCGCGTCGCGCGTTTCATTGGATCACCGCCGATTAATATTCTCCCGGCTGACATTGTTCACCAAGGTGAGCTCCGGCTGTTTGGAGAAAGCCAGAACTTGAAAACGGATTTGATGCCGGGAGATCAGGCACAAATTGGGATACGGCCCGAAGACGTAGTGGTGGCCGCTCAGACGAAACTGCGTAGCGCTTGTTCCCCTCATGAGGGGCGGATCCGTCTGATAGAGAACTTGGGCAACGAAGTTATTCTTCACCTTTACATCGGTGATGGCAAGCAGACTGAAGTGACTGCGAGGTTAGCGCAGCGTGAATGGTCTGCAATCCAGGAGAGCTCCAGCGAACCCGATGTAATCAGAGTAAGATTGTCGGCGCAGCATTTCCTTGTGTTCGATTCCACTGGCTCTCGAGTGCGAACCGAAAAAATACACGACTCCAAACGGCTTGAGGTGGTGTCGTGACATCCTTTCAGATTTCTCAACCCACTCGCAAGGCCCACGGTCGGCCCCAGAAGATTATCGGAATTAACCTCGCCTATCTGTTCGCGCTGCCGGCCGCAGCACTTCTTGCCGTTGTTATTTTGGCTCCCATAGCCGTCGTAACCGCTTTGAGCTTTACCGATTACACCCTGGGAGCAACAGAATGGTCTGGGGTTGGAATGCGCAATTACGGCGAACTTTTTCACGACAAAGGCTTTGTAAATGCTCTTTCGAACACAGCTCTCTACGTTACCGTAGTGGTGTCGATTTCAGTGTTGCTTGGTTTGATTCTTGCAATCTTAGTCCACGACAGTGGCCGCTTGAGACGCGTTTACGAGGTCATCTTCTTCCTGCCGGTCGCGAGCACCATGGTGGCTTTGGGGCTTGTGTGGAAATTCATGCTCCACAGCCGTATCGGCCCCGTCAACGAACTGATCGCCGCGCTTGGCTTTCCACGCGTCGACTTCTTTAACAATCCTTCGATTGCAATTTTCGCGCTTGCCGCGATCGGTGTTTGGCACCTGGTCGGCTTCAATATGATCCTGTTTCTGGCCGGGCTTACGGGAATCCCGCGCGATCTTTATCAGGCTGCTGCAATCGACGGTGCCGATGGCTTTTGGGACCGGTTGTTTCGCGTGACCTGGCCGATGCTGGGTCCCACGACCGTATTCGTGACAATCACCTCGTCGATCACCGCTTTTCAGGTCTTCGATACTGTCGCGGTCATAACCCATGGCGGACCGGGGGGATCGACCGAAGTCCTTCTCTATCAACTCTACCAAGCGAGCTTCCAATATTTCGAGACCGGGTATGCGTCTGCGCTGACCGTCGTATTTCTGATCATCATGATGGCGATCTCAGTGGTGCAAATCTTTGCAGCGAGGGGAGTGCATTACTCATGAGACCGCTCAAGACCCAAGTGTCCGTGCAGAAAACCCGCGTGCCCTCAGCATTGCTGCTCGGAGCTGCCAAACATGGGCTGTTGCTGCTTTTGGCCGCTGTGATCCTCCTTCCGTTCGTCTGGATGCTTCTCGCAGCGGTGAAGAACCCAGCGGACATTTTTTCCGAACCGTTCTCGCTCGATCCGGCGAAGCTTCACGCTGCCGAGAATTTCGGCAAGGCGCTGACCGCAGCTCCGATGGGCCTCTTCATGTTCAACAGCCTGGTTGTGGTGTTCGGGGTACTTAGCGTGCAGCTTATCACCTCAATCGGTGCAGCTTACGCGCTTGCGCAAATGAAGTTTCGTGGGCAACGGTTGTTGTTCGGCCTTGTGCTGTTCGCATTATGCGTCCCGGTGCAAGTCCCCGCTCTACCCCTTTACATTGCGCTCGCAAAACTCGGGCTGCTCAATAGCTATTTTGCGCTGATGTTCCCCTGGTTCTTTTCGGCCTTCGCGATCTTCCTCTTTCGCCAGCACTTCCTGACATTTCCCCAGGAGATCATAAACGCTGCCAGGATCGACGGCTTCACGGAAATTGAGATCGTGCTGCGCCTTGTGGTTCCCAGCGCCGTACCGGCAATCGCGGCCTTCTCGGTATTCTCTGTAACCGCTCACTGGAACGATCTTTATTGGCCTCTGATCGTCATCAATGTGACCGACAAGATGACTGCGCCCCTTGGCCTCTTGAACTTCCAGTCGGCAGAAGGCGCCAGCTACGGGCCGCTGATGGCTGCCGCGACTATCATCACCCTGCCGCTGATTGGTCTCTTTCTTTTGGCGCGGCGGTATTTTGTCGAGGGGGTGACGATGACCGGAGTGAAGTGACTTCGAGGTTTCGATCAAGCGGTTCTTTGGCTGGCATCTGCGGCTGCCAAGCGGCCAATCGGACACAGACAAGTATCTCAATCAACCCAGCGAAAAGGAATTTCGCAATGAGACAGACTTTAACGTTTTTGATGGCTGCCGGCTTAACGGTTGTCGCGGGAATTGGCACCGCCCCGGCGCGCGCCGAAACTACATTGGAGGTTGTGCATGCTTACGGATCCTTCCGCGAGCGCTTCTATCAGCCGCTCGCTGATGCGTTCATGAAGGAACACCCAGACATCAAGATCAAGTTCCGTGCCCCGGCGGCAGACTATTATGAAGGTCATCTGGCCGTTACCCGCGAGGCCATGACCGGCGAGACGCCAGATGTCTTCTTCTCCGGGATGAACCTGTTGAATGATCTAGTGTCGACCCTAGCCCCGCGCAAGCAGATCGCCGACATGACGCCCTTCTTCGGTAAGGAGGGGCAGGCCTGGATCGACAAGAATTACGACACCAACGTCCTGGAGCTTGGACGCATTGACGGCCACCAGTGGGGTCTGCCGTTTAATGCGTCGACCCCTATTGCGTACTTCAACGATGACCTTATGGAAAAGGCTGGTCTAGATCCCCAGAAACTTCCCAAGACTTGGGATGAGTTCATCGAAGCGGCAAAGAAGGTCAAAGCGGCCAACAGCGATGTCGATGGAATGCAGATCAACCTGGCTTTGGGCGACTGGTTTTGGCAGGCCATGGTCTACAGCTATGGGGGCTCAATGATGAGCCCGGACAGGACAAAGGTTACCTATGGTGACGGGGCGGGCCTGAAAGCGGCAACCACTGTCCGTCGTCTGGTTGCCGAGGTTGGAATGCCATGGATCGACGAAGATGCCGGGCAGGCGCAGTTCGCCGCCGGCAAGCTCGGAATTTTCATTGGTTCGACCGGTGACATTCGCACCATGGACGAGGCCATCGGCGGTAAGTTCAAGTTGGTCACAGGCACTTTCCCGATGGGAGCGAAAGACGGTCACGTTCCAACCGGCGGAAATTTCGCCACGATCCTGACCCAAGATCCCGAAAAGCAGAAGGCGGCCTGGGAGTTCGTAAAGTTCCTGACCAGTCCTGCGGGTCAAAAGCTCACGGTCCTTGGATCTGGCTACATGCCAACGAACAAGCAGGCGCTGGAGACTGAACATCTGGGCGAATTTTACGCTTCACACCCCGAATGGAAAACCAGTCTCACGCAGTGGCCGATTGCTGTTGCCTGGTTTGGCTACCCTAACGTCAAAAGCGTCAAGGTTTGGAAGGCGCAGTCGGAGGTTCTGTTCCGGATCGGAACTGGCGATGTTTCGCCAGCAGACGGTCTTAAGGAAATGGTCCAGTCGACCGAAGCCATCATTAAGCGATAGCAATCCAAGAGCGGGGTCGAGCGTGCGCCCCTCCCCGCTCCACAGGTTCGCCACCTCGAAGGTCATTACAGATGCTGAAAATAATCCATGTAAGCGACACCCATGTCGGACCCGTTGGTGAGCTCGTGGTGGGACTCGATCCCCACGAGCGGCTCAGACAGGTTGTCCATGCCATCAACGGGAGTCACGAAGACGCCGCTCTCTGTGTCATTACCGGCGATCTGACGGATCGCGGCGATGAAGAGTCCTACCGGGCCTTTGCTGATATTGTGAGTGAGCTGAAGATCCCCTACCGACTCCTGCTCGGCAATCATGACAATCGAAAGAATTTTCGGCGCGTGTTTCCCGATGTGCCCGTCGATGCGTTTGGGTTCATTCAATCCACGGCGGATTTCAGCGACATCAGACTGATATTCCTCGACAGCCTTCATGACAACCATGCTGGCTTAGGGCAAATTTGCAACTCACGCCTTGAGTGGTTCGAGGGAATGCTTCAGGACGGGGCGGCAACCGGCCGCCGGTCGGTTGCTTTCATCCATCACCCGCCGTTTTCGGTGGGGGTGAGGATGTTCCAACAGATGATTCTAGAAAATCCGGGACCCTTTCTCGAACAGATCACTACAAATAAGCCGCTCCACCTGGCGTTTGGACACCTGCACTTGACAACGTCCGGCTCTTGGAACGGCATCCCCTATAGCTGCAATCGCGGCGTAGCTCACCGCATCGCCCTTAGCCTCGAAGGCGAAGTCACTGAGTTCATTGAAGCGGAGCCGACTTTCGACGTTATGCTAATTTCTTCGAGCGGCGTACTCGTACACCACACTGCGCCGACGACGGGCAGCAGCGTCATCGCTCGTGAATATCCGACAGCGGACGGAAAAGGACTTCAAGTGATGCTGCAACCCAAAATCGCGGAAGCTTAGCCTTGCGGTCGCCGCAGTCGCCTTTTGAAGATGGTGGCGCCAAGAGCCCTGAGGCCAAGCAGATCGACGGTCCAGCATACCGCCCACATTACTTTTCCTGCGGGTACGGGCGGAGGCGGGAGTTTAAGCTCTCCACCGATTACGTGGATGGCATGGCGAACATACTGAATGCTTCCACTCATCGCATATCAAATGAGCTCTCGATTCGATCTGCGCTTCAATGACGCGTTCGCTTATTCGCGCTGAACGACCGGACACGACCGCGGCACGCGCGTCACCGGCCGGAGCGCAAGGCGTGATGTCGGTCGGCCGCTGCACCACGGCCGTGACCGGCGCCTTCTCCGTATCCGCCTGACTTTCCGACCCCGTCCCGGAGGTGGGTTGTCCGGCCGCTTTGGGGGCTTCCCCAGAGATGGAAATGGTCGATCTCAACCGTGCAGTCGAGCTGGTTTCCCGCGTCACCATCAGGCCTAGTGCGTGACCATCCGCCAAAGCGTCGGCTGGCTTACTCGAGGATCGCGGCGAGCCGTACCGAGGTCAAGCCCTTATCTGATTGCGGCAGTGGGGTATGGATCGTCTCGTGAACTGCAACGGGCAATCGCCGCTGGAGCATTCATGGATCATGTCCAAAGAACCCATTGAAACACCGTGTGCAGCAAGGGAATGCGGTCCTTGGTTGACAAAGGCCGCGTACTATTTCGCACTGCTCTTGTTCCGACCCAGGACAGTCCGCGGTCTGCCGGTCGTCGGTAATGCAGATTCCTGTCCGCCAATCTCGGGAGCCTGCGGCGATATCGTCCAGCTTCGCCGCAACAACGCGCCGCAGCCGCGCTGGACTCCCCATCTGCTCTGCCTTCGACCGAAGCACGAGGCCCATGGGGCGACTCGGCACCTCACGCCAATCTCCTTATACCAGACGGGATTCCCGCAGCACTCCGGCCTCCTTGAGGATCGGATATGCGATTGCTGCGATATGGGCATTGATGCGTTTGAGGTCGCGCAGCATATCGAGATGAACTGAACTCGTCTGCACGCTCTCGAGCTGGCCGTCCCGCAGACGCCTCATGTGGTTGGTGGCCGAACGCTCTTCGAGATTGCGGATTTTTAGTTTGGATTCCACGAGGCGGCGAGCAAGTTGCATATCACCTGAAACCAGAATGCTTTGCGCGACGCGCAGATTCTCGATCGTAACGGCGTAGAATTCCTCGATCTCATAGGCGCCTTCGGCGGAGAAGGTGAGCTGGTCCCTAATTTTCTTCTCGACCAAGTGGCGAAGGTTCCGGTCAACGATGTCGCCGACGTGGCCGAGGTTGATGGCATACGAGATGATCTCGGCGGACCGATGTTCGTCCTTGTCGGCAAGGGCCGTGCGGTTGAGCATGGCGAGATAAAGCTTAACCGCGCTGTTGAGGCGACCGACCTCTTCGTCCATGACGGCGATACCGGCGCCGCGCTTGGTGTCGTTCTTTTTCAAAGCTTCGAGGTTGGTTGTAAGCATGGAAGCAACGCAATCACCAATGCGCAGCGTCTCGCGGGCAGCAGCAGCGAGCGCCATGGCTGGTTTATCCAGAATGCCGGCATCGAGATGACGCGGCCCGCCGTTAGGCAATACGGCTTCCGGCAAGATGCGACGCATCAACAAGGAGAACGGTCTGAGCATCGGCAGCATGACCGCTGCGAGAACCAGATTGAAAGCAATGTGAGCATCAACAAGAAGCTGGGCGGGGTTATTGCTGATGCTCGGAAGGACGTACGCAGCCTGTTCGGCGAAGGGCAACGCAATGCAAACGCCGATAAGCCGGACAAAGAGATTGCCGACAGTCACGCGTCGGGCGAAGGGACCTTGCCCAAGTGTGGCAATCACCGGGGGCACCGCGCCACCGAGGTTGGCGCCTAGCACGAGCGCGACGCCAAGACCGGGTTCAACCGTTCCGCTAGCGGCCAGGGACATGGCAAAAAGGACCACCGCCAGACTCGATGACGAGGCGATTGCCAGCACGGCCGCGACTATGACGGCGAGCAGCGGGACAGCTTCCAGGGATGCCATCAAGGCCAGCAGCACGTGCGAATGCCGCATCGGCTCGGTCGCCTGGCCAAGCAGATGCAGCGACAACAGCATTAGGCCGAGACCGAGGATGGCGCGAGCAATACCCTTGAGCGACCTGGCGTGGGTGAAGTTAAATATGATGACGCCGACCGCAACTAGCAGGGGCGCTAGCCAATTGATGTCGGAGGCAAGGATGCGGGTGACCACACTGGTGCCCACGTTCGCGCCAAGCATAATGGCCTGGGCCATCGCCGAGCTCATAAAACCACTGGCTGCGAAAGCGGCGGTCATCAATGCGGTAGCGGTGCTGCTCTGCAATGCGACGGTGGCAGTCAGGCCGACGCCGAACGCCATCAGCCGGTTGCGCGTCCCGGCCGCGATCCAGCGGCGCAGCCGAGCGCCGAGCGCCCGGCTGATCCCGGTCTTCACCATGCGAAGCCCCCAAAGAAGCAGGGCGACCGAGCCTACCAAATCCAACATCTTACTTTGCCCTCGATTTCCGACCCGCTGAAAAACGCCACGCCCCAATGGGCGGTGCAGGTGCGGTGCTGCTCCTCATAGCCACCTATCGGGCGGCATCACTTCATGATGGGGTAGGATGAAGGGCGCCTTGCTCAAGGGCGCCCTTCGCATCGGCGGCACGCTTCGGTCCCGGGAGTACGGACCTTGGCATCTTGGGAGGAACCGCCGATGAGCGCTATCTGGCATTTCACGTCACCAACCATGACCGAGTAGACAAAGCCTGGGCCGCAGTAGCAAAGCGGCTCAGCTTCAACCGTTCGATAGGCTGAACCAGTTGCGCACGATTGAAAGAAACTCGCGGAGCCTTGAGAAAACGAGACTGGCGATTATCTTAATGCACCAACTGCGTGGATCTTAATTCCATCACGAGTCAAACCGTTTGCGAGAACTCCACCGCGTAGCGTCCCCAAGGACCTCATCCATCATAACAGGACGATTTTCCGCGATACTCCTCAGGGTCGCCTCGATCATCGCCGTGACGACAAGGCCGTCAAATCCGGTTGCCTCAGGGCGTGTGCCGGTGGCGACGCAATCTATAAAATACTTGATGGGCTCGTACTGGAATCCCCACGCTTTCCCATAGCGGGTCAGGCCCTCCGATGAGGACGGCGTGTGGAACTTGTCCGTGTAGACCCAGAGATTTGGCTCGTTTCTCAGGTCAAGGCCGCCGTCAGTACCGTAGAGTGTCAGGCGCTGGTCGACAACATTCGAATAGCTCTCGGGCAATATCCAAGAGCTCTCAAAAGTGAATACGGCGTCATTGTGGAAAGTTATCATTGATTGGATGGTATCGAAGCTATCGACGCCGCGATCCTGAAGCACGCCCCGTGAACCTTTTGCGTAGACCTCGCGCGGTTCCTCCTGGATCAGCCAGCGCACAACGTCCATCATATGCGGCATGAGAAACCATTCTGGACCGGTGCGAGCCCCCCAGCCTAGCATCTTGGTGGGCACCCAGATCGTGTCGCTTAACCGGGCATAGCCCATGACCGGCTTTCCAAGCTTGCCGCTCTCGGCATAACTTTTTGCGCCCATGAACAGCGGGTGCCACCTCGCATGGAAGTTGACCATCAACATTCCGCCACCTGCTTGTTCGGCGTCGAGAATTGCCTTCGCGTCCCAGACAGCCGTGGCGATCGGCTTTTCGATCAAGACATGCTTTCCGGCAAGCAAGGCAGCCACGGCCGGAACGAGATGGAGATGGTCGGGCGTTGCAATCGTCACAACCTCAACATCGGATGCAAGCACCTCGTCCAGGCTCGTTGACCATCCGCAGCCGAAGCGATCCGCGGCAGCCTTTGCACGCGACTCGTCCACATCGCATATGACGGTAAGTTCGGCGGGCGCATGGGAGTTCAGGGCGAGTGCGTGGTTGGCACCCCATATACCAGCACCCACCACCGCCGTTTTAATAGGTTTTACAGGCGTGGATGACATCTCAGCTTTCCAGCGATGCTTTCTGGGGGCGGGGCATAAGATTCAGCTGAGGAAAGATTTCTGCAAGATCCGAAACCACCATCAGCGCACCTGCTTGCCTCAGCATAGCTGCGTGATCGGGCCCACAATGACTGCCGCCGACGAAACCTATCACACGCATCCCGGCACTCACGCCGGCGGTTACCCCGGCAATGCTGTCCTCGACAACGATGGCATCGCCAGGAGCGACCCCCATCTGTTTTGCAGCATAGAGAAAAATATCCGGTGCAGGCTTCCCATTGGGAACGAGCGTCGCGCTGAACACATTTGGCTCGAAAGCATGTAGAAGACCGGTTATCTCCAGGCCCAAACGAAGCTTCGATGGAGCACTGCTTGAGGCGACGCAATAGGGAATGCCAAGTTGGGAGACGAAATCTGCGGCACCCTCGATGGCCTTGAGATCGGTTTCGAATGCAGCTTGAACATTTTTCTTGATTAAATCTTCCAGCTCCGGCGGGGGATTGATACCTTTCTCCTCGCGGAGAATTCGGCACATTTCATTGAAACTGATACCGGTGAACCGACGGACGACTTCCTCGACAGTAATGTGATGGCCGATAGTCGCAAGTGCTTCCGAGACGACTTTGCAGCCAAGAAACTCGCTATCAATCAAAACGCCATCGCAATCGAAGATGACAAGTTTTGGGTTGGGGAATTGGGAGTTTGACATCTTTTAACGTTTTTCTTTCTGGTTTAGCCACCCTTTGCAGGCGGCAAGGACCGGTCGTTCTTGTTCTTCAATCCGATGAGCCAGGAACGTGATCGTCGCACCGGGGACGTAATCGCCCGCGGTGCGACATCTTCCAGCGTGTCGAGATAGATTATCCGTCAATCTTCAGTATCGTGGTGGCTTCGTACAAAGCCGTTCGGATCGACCGGAACTTGCGTCATTTCAAAGATATGCCGCTCACCGGAATGCCGACGATCTACCGGGTATCGACTGGAAGGTTCGAGTCGCTCCCGCAGCCGTTTTAGCTACAGGAGATTGGGAATTGGCAAGACCCCGTTGATGACGCATAGGTCCAGATCCGCATAGTCCGCTTCGATCTACGGAATCATCTCATCCAGGTCCAACGGAGCAAAGCCGACCTTTGAGCCATTTTTCCTAGATGCGGGTCCGCTGCGAGAAAGATGCGCCATCAGCGAGGCACCTTGATTAGCTATTTTGGCAGTAGCGCACGGGTTTCTGCCGCCATGCTATCGAGCGTCTTGAGCGCATCAGCTCCTTCCGCAATCCGCGTCAAGCTGTCTAGAATGTTTTGGGCAATCTTCACACCGTTCTGGCCGGGCCACGCAGTCAACTTCCTGGCAATCGGGATCTGCCGCGAGCTGGTTTCCCAGTTAGGATGAACTTTGAGGAATTCACCAAGGTAGGCTGGTTCAAGAGCTTTCGTGTTTGCAGGCATATACCCTGTTGCCTTGGTCACGATCGACTGGCCCACCGGCCCGGTAGCAAACTTGATGTATTCCCACGCGGCCTTTTGCTTCTCAGGATCCTGCGTGGTGATAACAGCAGCCATCCCGGCTGTAGGAACCCTACCCTTTTCAGGATTCGCGAGCGGCATGGTCGACGTCTTCATCACAAACTTACTGCCGATTTGTTTCTCAAAGGTGCTGATGATCGACGGCGACGTGAAGTACATCCCCAAGGTACCTGCTACGAATTGTTGCCGAGCAGCGCGCGACTCAATCGCTTTTTGCTTTCCCTCCGTGAAGAACCGCTTGAATAGCGTGATTGCCGCCTTTCCTTCAGGGCCATCGAAGGCAATGTCTTTGCCGTCCGGCGCCATGAGTTCGCCTCCCTGGTTGTAGATCAGGTTCTGGAACATCCAGTCATCGTCGTCGATGTCGTAGTACATTCCGTCTACGCCGCCGAGTGCGGAGATGTCTCCGGCTAGCTTTATGAGGCTGTCCCAGTCAGTAGGAAGCTTGTTCGGATCGCCGCCCGCTCTTTTAACAAGATCCGTATTGAAGAATACAATTGGGGTCGAGGTCGCATAGGCGATGCCGTATTGTGTGCCGCTCACCTTTCCAAGGGCAAGCAGACGATCCGAATAACCCATCCCAGCAAACTCGGGCTCAGCTTTGATGAAGGGATCCAGGGAAACAGCAATCTTTCGTTCCGAAAGTTCAGAAACCTTCTGCAATCCGGATACAAAGACGTCCGGGAGATCCTTAGTGATCGATTGACGGATCACGGTCTGCAGCGCTTCCTCATAGTCAGATGCAGGAGCCCGGAAGGTAATCTTAACGTCCGGGTGCTTAGCCATGAATTCGTCAGCGATCGCCTGGTGAAACGCTTGATGAGATGGGTAAGCAAACTGAACCTTGAGTTCTGTTTGCGCGAGCGCGGGAAAGGCGACAAGAGATCCGAAGGCGAGAGAAATCCAACTAAAATGTTTCACGACATTCCACCTTTGTGTTTGAGGGCTATTTTAGACCAGTGACTGTAAGCCCGCGGATGAACTGTGCTTGGGCAAACAGGAATGCTAAAACCAGAGGCGCGACGACGATGGTGCCCGCCGCCATAAGCGCTCCGATATTTCCGCCCGCTTGGCTGGACTGTCGGAACATCATCAGTCCAAGGGGCGGCGTCGCAAGATTTGGGTCCGTTATGACGATCAATGGCCAGTACAGGTCGTTCCAGTGACCTACGACCGAGAAAATCGAGAAGGCGGCAATTGCCGGCCACGAAGAGGGAACAACTATAAGCCAGACGATCCCCAATTCGGAGTAACCATCCAGTCGTGCCGCTTCTATGATTTCCTGCGGAAACGTCTTGAAGAACTGCCGTAGCAAAAATATGCAAAACACCGATATGGAAAACGGAACGATTAGCGCGGTGTATGTGTCTAAGAGACCAACATAGGCAAAGGCGATGTAAATTGGCAGGGCGGGCACCTGGATGGGGATCATCAATCCCAGCAAGACCAATGACATTAGAATGCCACTTCCACGGAACGGAATCTTGGCAAGTGCATAAGCGCAAGGTGCTGCGATCGCGACTTGGATGACCAGAATGCACAGCGACACGAACGCGCCATTTAGCATCAACTTTACCAACGGAGCCTCGGTGAAGGCCGCGATATAGTTCTGCGTCGCACCCCATTTTGTCGGGAGAAGATGAAAGTCTGCCAGAAAGACCTCATCAGGTGTTTTGAATGAGGTAATGACCATCCACACGAATGGCATCAGCATGAAAGCGGCGCCAGCGAGTAGGATTGAATGAGCTAGGACACTAACGAGGAAGGATCGGTTCTGTACCATTAGTAGTGAACCTTTCTATCGGAGACGCGCATTTGAAGCAGGATCAACGTTACTGTCACTGCCAAGAAAACAACGGTTAGAGCCGACGCGTATCCTGTCCGAAAATATCGGAAGGCCTCCAAATAGATCGAGTAGAGAATCACATCTGTCGATTTATCAGGACCGCCCTGGGTAATTACTGCTACGGATTCGAAGATGCGCAGCGAGTTAATTGCCGTGGTTAGTGTTACGAACAGAGTGGTCGGCCCGAGCAACGGCCATGTGACGGTGAGGAAGCGATCAAGTCCACCGTCGGCTCCGTCGAGCGCCGCCGCCTCATCTATCTCGCGTGGGATCGAACCGAGTCCTGCGAGGAAAAGAATGACATTGAATCCGACCGACTGCCAAATGCCAATGACGGCCAGCGACACCATCGCCCAATTCGGATCAGCGAGGAACCGGACAGGTTCAACTCCAAAGCTTTTCAACAGATGGTTAGCCAGTCCAATATTCGGATGTAAGATAAATTCCCAGACGGTTGCCATCGCAACCAACGTTGCTGTTACCGGTAGAAAATACGCGACTTTATAAAAGCGGGTTATGAAACGTCTTCGCTCAAGGAGTAAAGCGACTAACAGCGCCATAAAGATCGATCCAGGCACGACGATCGCCACATAGAGGGCAGTATTTCGGATTGACTGCCAGAAGATGTGATCTGACACCATTTCCGAATAATTTCCGATGCCCACGAAATGCAACCCCGGCATTCCGAGCTCGTAATCTGTAAAGGAGAGAAGGACGACAACGGCGGATGGCAATAGGGAAAAAGTAAGAAGGAGGATGGTGGCTGGCATCACCAGCGTCGGCACGGAGAGAAAATCAAATCTCGGGCTTGCGCGACTTGCTGCCGTATTTACGCTCATGCTGCGGCCCGCCTTTGATCGCGTACCCGCAGGCCATCGGCTCCGAAAACGAAGACCTGCGTGGGATTTATCTGGACATTCACCACAGCATCCGGCGAAAGAACCGCCGCCTGGTGTGGCTCAACCCGCACGATGATGAGCCGCGCCTCGTCCAGCATGACGTGCACGAACGCTTCTGCGCCGAAACGCTCACAGAGAAGCACACGGCCAGATAGATCTGCGTTTGTCGCCGACGCAGCTAGAGAACAGGCCTCAGGACGGAAACCGACAGTCATTCCAGGAGCGCTTGCGGCGATCGATCCAATTCCATCAGCAATCTGCCGGCCTCGTGGCCCGCCAAGGATTGCGGCAAGCGGCAGAGTGTTAAGGCCGGGGTTCGAAATGAACTGCGCGACCTTTAGATGGTCCGGATTGTCATATACGGCGTCAGGTGTTCCGATTTGAAGAATCTTCCCAGCGAACATAACGGCAATCCGGCTCGACATAGTCATAGCCTCTGCCTGATCATGCGTTACATATATTAGGGTTACACCCAGCCGCCGGTGCAACTGAACCAACTCGCTGCGCATATGAACACGCAGCTGCGCGTCTAGGTTCGAAAGTGGCTCATCCAGGAGAAAAACCTGCGGTTTGCGAACGATCGCGCGGCCAAGAGCAACGCGCTGACGCTGCCCCCCAGACAACTGAGCCGGCTTTCGGGTCAACAGATGTTCGATCGCAAGCGACTTTGCAGCGGCCTCCACCTCGTTTCTGATTTCAGCCAGTTTCTCCGATGCCCCTGGCATCAGCGACCCGATCACCGGGAGTCTCTGCAGGCGGCCGAGCCTTCTCATGCGCAACGGCACCGCTATGTTTTGTGCCACAGTCAAGTGCGGGTAAAGGGCATAGTTCTGGAAAACCATTGCCACATCGCGTTGCTTGGGGGGGGCTTTTGTTACATCGCGCCCGCCGATTGAAATATGGCCCTTGGTAGCAGTCTCCAGACCGGCAATCAGCCGCAATAGGGTGGATTTTCCGCAGCCCGATGGCCCCACCAGTGTAAGAAATTCGCCGGGCCTGACCTTTAGGTTGATCTCGCCGAGCACCTGATGTGCTCCGAATGATTTTACCAGGCCATTAGCATCTATCGCGGTGTTGTCCGTTTCGCCAACCAACCTTGTATTCCTTTTTATATCCAAGACGCTTGTAGACACTTGGCTCCAACCTTCTTCATAATGTGATGCTCTGCGACACAATTACTATGGATATTAGAGAACGCTCCTAGACATCGAAATCAGAGAAGCCATTTCTCAAATAAAGGCGGCGTGCCGCGGCGTTTGTCTCCGCAACCGTAAAGGCGCAACTCTTCAATCACCCCTTTGCATCGTGCGAGAAGCATGTTCATCAATGCACCGCCCAGCCCGCAACCTTGAGATTCGGGCCGGATGAATACTCCCAGACGGACCCCTTGTGGCGTTGCTTGGCTGGTTGCATACGCTTGGCCGCTATGATGCCACTCAGATGGAGGGTTGTCGTCTGAGCGCCTATGACAATGCTGTTGCTCAGCTTAGCCTCAAACCACTCCAGAGGCCGTTCTGCTTCCTCGTGATAGGATGAACCGAAAAATCCAGGATGCAGCTGTAGACCGATCAGACGTAAGTCGTGGAACGCGCCGGCGTCTGACGGCTGAAGGCGTTTAAGAGTGTGACCCTGGTTCATCCTACCGTCACTCCATGCAGATATTCGGGTACCGCTCTGCCGGCCGCTACAATCCCGTAGAACATAACTCCATCGTGTGATCTGTCAATGGATTTTTATTCCACCCACTTAAATCAACGCTGCGCCGGCAGGCGGACGTTCGCTTGAGCGTTTGTGGCGGGGGCTTTTTTTCCGGTACGAAGGGCGGGCGCCCACCATTGAAAGACGGGTTGCGGATATCGTCGATTAACCGGCGGGTCGACTCGAACGGGACGGGCTACACTCTCGTCAGCGTAAGCCGAAAGCCAGCCATGCTGAGGTGGTATCGGGAGCCCGCCTGTGTCGAAGCTGCTGACGAAGGCCGACAAAATCCTCGACGCCAAAAAGCAATTTAGTAGAGCGCAACTATTAGCGATTTTCTTCTTTTACGTCACACCGTTGTGAACCTTGCTTTTTTTTGACGCTCGTTGCGGCTCACTCAAAGGTCCTTTATAGACGTTCGACGATTCGCGATTTTGAGTTGAAATTCCTTGGCGTGAGAAACGAAATGAGCCAGGCGAGAAGCGTGCTTCCCATGATCCGGGCTCATATGCCCCAGCTCCCACTCGCATTGATGCGCATTGCAAAATATGTGATCGGAAACCCGGAATTAATCGTTCATCAGTCAGCGGCTCAAGTTGCGTCGTTCTCAAAGAGCGGCCAGGCAAGCGTAATCAGGTTTTGCCGCACCGTTGGTTTCGAAGGATTTCAGGATTTCAAGCTGGCTTTGGCTGGTGAGTTGGCCACGCGTCCAATCAGGTCACCGGCACCCGATGCTAGCCGCAAATTGTCCGACGAACTGGGCGACAATCTCATTGCCGCCATCCAAGAGAACAGGTCGCTTCTAAACTTCAGCAACGTTGAGGTGTTGGCGACCCGTCTTTTGAAAGCGAAACGAGTGGACGTGTATGGTGGGGGGTTCTCGGGCATCCTCGCCTCCCTGCTTGCCGCTCGGCTACTGCGGCTCGGCATACATGCTTTTGCAATCAGCGATCCAACCTTTGGAGCTGAGGTCGCTCACGGACTTGACGGCAATTGTGTCGCCATCGCGATATCTGAAACCGGTTTGACGAGAGACACGGTGACCGCCCTTCGACGAGCCCAGAGTGCCGGAGCGTTTACTGCGGCAATAACCAGTCGCCCGGAAAGTCCCCTGGTTGGCGCCGCGGATTTGATCCTGCTAGCTGCGTCAATCGTATCTCCCCTGACAGGCGGGGCGCTGACGCCTGCTTTTACGCACCTCTTCGTCATCGAGGTTCTGGTATCTGCAGCGACGATCGCTCGCAAAGAATCCGCCATTTCTTGAACGCACGAAACCCATCAGGAATCCCTTTTTTTTCCTATGGAATATAAGTCCATTGACATGCGATTGCGTGAAGTTATAGTCCATTGACTGAAAACGTGGTGAGTCGTTCGAACCACTCGGGCTACTGTGATGAAGCAAGAGGGCGATCCTAGACAAGGCGCCGAAGTTAAGCCAGCAAGATGAGCCGTGCGAGCGCGCTGCGACATGCGGCTCTTCTTGGCACATTACCTTTCTGTGCGCACTTCACTTCAAGCAAAAATGGAAACTTGAACGGGTGCCTTTGCTTCAGCAATTTGCGAGCAACCACGTTAATCGAGTAGCTCAACGGCCTAAAGCCCATAAGATAAGCCCATGAAAGCATTGATTGTTGAGCGACAAGGCGAATTATCTCTTCGTGAGATTGACCTGCCACTAGACTTGGGCCCGGACGATGTGAAAATTGCAGTCCACACCGTCGGAATTTGTGGAAGCGACGTCCATTACTATACTCATGGCGGCATTGGCAGCTTTCGATTGATTGAGCCGATGGTACTGGGACATAAGGCGTCCGGGACGGTCGTTGACGTTGGATCTCGGGTCAAGAACCGTCTCGTTGGCAATCGTGTGTGCATGGAGCCAGGCGTTCCCAATTTGTCATCGCGGGCATCAAAACTCGGGCGCTACAATGTGGATCCGGCGGTTGCCTTCTGGGCTACCCCTCCTGTGCATGGAATTCTGACACCCCTTATCGTCCACCCTGCGGCCTTCACCTACAGATTGCCCAGCTCAGTTTCCTTTGCCGAGGGAGCGATGGTCGAACCGTTCGCCATAGGCCTTCAGGCAGCGGCACGGGCCCGGATAGTTCCTGGTGATGTGGCTGCGGTTATTGGCAGTGGCCCGATTGGCATCATGACCGCGCTCGCCGCCATGGCGGGAGGCTGCCGTCGGGTTTACATTTTTGACTTCAGTTCCGAAAAGCTTGCAATTGCCGGTCAATATCCAGGCATATACGCCGTCAACGCTGCAGATGAATCGTTGGTATCTGTCATCGAGCATGAAACAGAGGGCTGGGGCGCCGACATCGTATTCGAAGCAAGCGGCGCCCATAAAGCATTTGATGCCATTTTCGACATAGTTCGTCCTGGTGGGGCTGTGGTGCTGGTAGGGCTGCCTGTCAAACCCGTCACGTTTGATACACATGCCGCCATTTGCAAAGAAGTGCCGATAGAGACTGTGATGCGGTATGCCAACGTTTTCGACCGCGCACTGTCTCTTATCGCGTCCGGCAAAGTCGATCTCAAACCACTGATAACCGACACGTATGATTTCGCCGACGGCGTTCTCGCCTTCGAACGGGCCGCTTCTGCACGGCCATCCGATATTAAAATACAGATCCGCGTGTCCGAGAACGGATTTTAGGGCGCGGTTTACTCATTACCTAGGGAACATCCAATGCGCATCATTCACGTGACAGATACACACCTCGTAGGGCCTGGTAATTTGCTCTTCACCCTTGACCCAACGCAGCGGCTAGAGGTTGTGCTGCGCAAAATAGAGGCTGAGTTCAGTGATGCGGATTTGTGCGTCATCAGCGGTGATCTTACCGATGGCGGCGAACCGGAAGCCTACCGGACCTTACGGGACAGGCTCGACAACTTTCCCGTCCCAACGCGATTGTTGATCGGCAACCACGACAACCGCGAAAATTTCCGTAGAGCATTTCCCGAAACCCCGATTGACGACAATGGCTTCATTCAGAGCTTCGATGATCTTGAGGGAACCCGGCTAATCTATCTCGACACACCTGAGCCGGGGGCACCTCAGGGCCGGCTCTGTGATAAAAGGCTAGGCTGGCTAAAGAGCACGCTTGAGGGGGCCGCCGGCAAGAGCGTTGTGATCTTTACCCACTACCCTTTCCTTTCAATCGGATTACCGACTTTTCGCAACATTCTTCTAAGTAACCCGAGAGATGTGATGCCCTTACTGCACGCCCATGGCGGCGTCCGTCATATCTTTTGCGGGCATGCCCACGTTGCGATGGCCGGTCAGTGGGAAGGGATTCCGTTCACTATCTCAGCCGGGACCTGCCATCACATCGTTCCGGATCTCGCCAGCCCTGATCTTCGCTTTATAGCACTGACGCCACAATTCGACGTCGCGACGATCACGACTGAAATGATCCATGTTCATCGGATAGAGGCGCAGGACCCACCGGTTCTGGCAGTGATGCCCGGAGTTTGACTAGCACGCGCCCCTTAATGGCGTGCTTTGGTGTGAACTGGATATGCAAAAGACACCGTGCACCTGATCCGTGCGGTGATGCAGAGGTGCTCGAGTCCAAGATAGACGGGGCGTTGAAGGTTTCGAAAGGCGAACGCAAGCGCTCTGGCTGTTACGGTCGCAGCTTGTCACCCTATGCTGCAAGAGGCGATTGATACCGCCCCTTCAATTGGCACCGCTCCAATCGAGCACCACGAACGGTTCATCAATCTCTCTATTTAGCAGCGCGCCATAGACAGCAGCCGGGTCAATGGGATTCAAGCTACGGACCAGGCCATCGACCGGGATACGGCGTTCCGATAACCATTTTAGCGCCTTGGCCAAGCCGGTGAAGGTGCTGTGGGAGGCATTGTTGTACCCCTCGTAAAGTTCCTCCCACACGAAGGCACGGCTGAGGAGCGGAACTTCCCATTCCCAGCCACTGCGTAAAACGACGAAATTGAAGAATATCGCGTGGAGTATCTCTTGGGCCAGAATGGCCGTATTGGCCTTCCACGGCACACCGACCAACACGACTTCGCCGCGCCTGCGCACAACTTTGCAGCCGTCGAGCACCGCCTGTTCATGTCCCGAGCAATCGATCACCAAGGCGACCGAGCCGACATACTCCGGATCGCCCACCGGCATCGTGGCGAGCGTGTTGACGATGCCTGAGCGTATTGCTTGAGCCCGCCGTCTTTCGTCCGGCTCGACAAGGGTTACCTCATAACCGGCGATCCGACACTGGTGCGCCGCCAGATAGCCGACCGGGCCCGCGCCGCAGATGATGACCTTGTCGCCAGCTCGCGCCGTCGTGGTCATCAAGGTGGTCATCGTCACCCCCATCAGGCGGGCCACCACCGCCGTCTCAGGTGCCATACCGACAGGAAGCTTAACAACGTAACGCGTATCGAACTTCTGCGTGGACCGGTGGGCGCCCATGCATAGCAGCCGATCGCCCGGCTTGATACCGGAGACGGCAGAACCGATCTCCTCGGCCTCGAACACAGCGGCATAGCCGGGACGAAGCGGGAAATCGCCACCATCGGCCCACGCAAGTTCGGTGCCGGGGCTCACCAAAGTTACCAATGTACGGCCCTGTACTTCATGTGGCGCGATTGGACCATCGTCGTAGTCTGCTAGTTCAAACTTGCGCTTCCCGGTGAAGACGATCTCTCGTCCCATAGTGTCCTCCAATAGATTGGAATGAGACCGCGATCTCAGGGCCGAATGGCCTGCCCGCTTTGCGTGTCGAAAAAGTGCAGTCGATCGGGATCAAAGGCGATGCGGACGTTTTCCTGGCCGGCGGTGGGCCTGGCCGAAGCAGGGACCTGCACCACAAGAGCTTGCCCGCCTGCGTTGAGGTTCAGCAGCGCCTCTGTGCCGAGGTATTCGACGACCTCTATAGATGCGTCATACGAGGTCGTCGCGGCGTCGCCATTCACCAACCGGATGTCAGATGGTCGGACGCCAACAGTGACCTGCTGCGCCGTTTTCAGGGCTTGACCCAGAGCTTTGGGCGCCGGGATCTGCAATGATCCGCAGGTAAGAACTGCCTCCCCGCCAGCAGCCGCGACGACACCCGGCATGAGGTTCATCGCGGGGCTGCCGATGAAGCTTGCGACGAACAGATTGCGCGGCAGCGAGAAGACCTCCTCTGGCGACCCGATCTGCTCTATGTGACCATCCTTCATGATGACGATCTTGTCGGCCAATGTCATCGCCTCGATCTGGTCATGAGTGACATAAAGGACGGTGGTACCAAGGCGTTTGTGCAGCTTTGCGATCTCCAGACGCACCTGCGTGCGCAGCTTTGCGTCAAGGTTGGAAAGCGGCTCGTCGAACAGGAAAACTTTCGGCGTTCGCACCATGGCGCGCGCCATGGCGACGCGCTGCCGCTGGCCACCTGAAAGTTGTGACGGTTTCCGCGCCAGTAGCGGTTCAAGCCCGAGAATGCGCGCGGCTTCGCTGACGCGACCTTCTGCTTCATTCTGGGAGAGCTTTTGCGGCTTCAGCGCGAACTCCATGTTCTGCCGGACCGTCATATGCGGGTAGAGCGCATAGTTCTGGAAGACCATCGCGATCTGCCGGTCCTTTGGCGGGACATCGTTTACCCGACGGCCCGCGATCTCAAGGTCGCCGCCGGAAATGTCCTCAAGCCCGGCGACCATGCGAAGCGTGGTTGTCTTGCCGCAGCCTGAGGGGCCAAGCAGGACGACGAACTCCCCCTCCTCGACGGCCAGGTCGATACCATGCACAACTTCGACTTGGCCGTATCGCTTGACCACATTTCGCAACGTCACCGATGACATTGACGTCCTCCTCTAGAATTAATTTTCGGGATCGCGCTCATCCCTTGACCGACCCCATGGTCAGCCCCTTCACGAGCCAACGCTGGCAGGTCAGCACAAAAATCACGCCTGGAATGAGGACGACCAAAGAGCCCGCCATGATGCGGCCCCACTGGACTGCATCGCTCGACCAGAACGACATAACCGCCACCGTCACAGTCTGGGCCTTCGATCCAGTCAGCATCAGCGCGAACAGAAACTCGTTCCATGAGAAGATGAAACAGAAGACCGCGGATACGGCGAGCCCGGGAGCCGTCAGCGGAAGGGTGACGTGAAGAAAGGTCGCGAACACACCGTGACCGTCCACCTGGGCTGCCTCCTCCAGCGCCTCCGGCACCTCGTCGAAAAACCCCTTCATGAGCCAGACGGTGAGCGGGATGTTGAAAGTTGAGTAGACGATTATCAGCGCCAGCGGCGTGTCGAGCAGGCCGAGCGACTGGAAGATGATGTAGTAGGGAACGACGACCGCGATGGGCGGAAACATGCGCATCGAGAGGATCCAGAACGCTACATCGTTGATCCATTTGCTCTTGATGCGCGAGACTGCATAGGCGGCGAGCGTCCCCACCGTCAGACTGAAAGCGGTCGAGCCGAGCGCCACGATCAGGCTGTTCAGGATTTGCAGGTGAAACGGCCGCATCGCGAAGAGGTCATAGTAGTTGTCGAGTGTCGGGGTGAAGATGAAGGCTGGCGGCCTGGAGAACATGAGCGCCGCGGGCTTCAGTGAGGACACCAGGATCAGATAGATCGGCGTCATGAACAAAATGAGCACGACCCCAAGCAGCAGGTAGATGAAGATCTTTTCGCGAGCACTCGATGTCATGGCGATTTTTTCCCTCACCGCGCCTGGGTGGCCTGGCTGCGCTGCATCGACTTGAAAAAGAAAGTGATCAGTACCGTGATGATGATGAGCGACACGAATGACGCAGCCGCCCCGACGCCCATGCGCCAAAAGGTGAAACTCTGCCGATAGATGTAAAGCGACATGACTTCGGTCGCGTCGCCCGGCCCGCCTTTTGTCAGCACGTAGATAATGTCGTAAATCTTGAAGGCGTCGATGGCACGCAGGAACAGCAAGCTTATGAGAACAGGCTTGAGCTGCGGCAATGTCACATAGCGGAACACATCCCAGCGCGAATTGCCGTCTATGCGTGCGGCCTCATAAGGTTCTGGCGAAAGGCTCTGCAAAGCGGCAGCGGTGCCCATCATGATGAAGGGCGTCCACTGCCAGATATCGGCGATCGCTATGGCTGTGAGCGCCCAGCGGGTGCTGGTGATCCAGGGTATTGGGCCTATGCCAACAAGACCGATGAAATAGTTGAGATAGCCAAGCTCGGGAAAATAGAGGAAGAGCCAGACCAATCCAACGACGACCGGCGAAATCATCATTGGGATGAGCAGCAATGTCCTTACCACAGCCATGCCGGGCAATTTCTGGGTCACGAGCAGGGCAATCCCCACCCCAAGCACAAGCTGTACGGACAGCGTCATCGCCATCAGCTTGAACGTCGTCAGCAGGGCATGGAAGAATGCTTGCGACGTCAGAATCTCAACATAGTTGGTAACCCCGACGAAAATTCGTGGGATGAAGGGCTTGGAGAGGTCGTAGTTGCGAAAGCTCAGCCACAATGCGTAGACCATCGGATAAATGGTCGTGACGAACAGAATGAGCACGGCTGGCAAAAGAAAGATCAGCGCGATTCTGTTGTTACGGCTGGCAGTGTGGCTCATAAGGGTATTCCTCCCTGCGCCCATTCGACGGAACCCGCCCCCCCCGCGAAGGTCGGGGCGGGCAGACCAGAATTACTTCGCAAGAACCTCGGCCGGTACGTCCTGAATCCAGCGCAGACGCTGTTCCAGCGGAAAGATCGAAAGCCGCGAGTTGACCGCATTGCAAGCGTTGGAGAGCGCTTCCAGGGCCGTCGGCGTTTCACCTGCCATATACTTGCTCAGCTCGACACCGAAATTCTCTTCCATATCCTGATAGAAGGGATGGAATATGCGGCGGCGAGCATTGACCTGGCTGTCGAGAAGCACCTTGTAGTAGGGATATTTTTTCTGCAGCGCCGGGTCAGACAGGATCGACTTGCGGAACTGGCTGACGCCACTGCCCTCGTCAGCGAACCGCCTCATGATTTTTTCGCTGGTCGCCCACTTGATGAACTCCCATGCGGCATCCTTCTCCTTGTCCGAAGACTTGGCATTTATGGCGAAGCCAAGGGTGCCGGTATAGGTTGGCTGAGGCCCCGCGTCAGATACAGGGCTTTGTGCAAAACCCGCCTTGCCGATTGTCGCAAGCGTCGCTTCCTTGGGGTTCGTCAGGCGTACCGAACGCACACTCCAGTAGGCCGCCTCGGCAGCTTCGCCGCGCTCCATGAAGCCCGACTGGATATCCCACATCAGGCCAAGGTAATCTGGCGGGTTGAACGGAATGAGGGACTTCATGTATTCCGCAGCCTTGACATGCGCGTCGCTCGTCATGGCGCACAGGCCGGTCTTTGGGTCCCAGTAGTCACCGCCGAATGAGCGCATGAACGGGAAATAGTCGTGCGTGATAGCACCCTGGACACGGCTATAGGATTGGCTCGCACCATAGAGGTCGAAATCGAGCGGCTTTCCGCCGGCAAGCTCACCTTTCTTGCGTGTGAAGAACTCCGCGATGTCGCGGTATTGAGCCCATGTCTTGGCAGGCGCCAAGTCGTAGCCATACTTCTTCTTGAAGTTGGCCTGCTCATCAGGGTTCTCAAGCAGATCGGCTCGATACTGCTGCATCCAGATCATGCCTGAAGCCGGGAAAGCGAGTAGCTTGCCCTGCCAGGTGTTTTCCTGCAGTTGGACTGGAATGATGTCATCCAGCCCGATCTCCTTGGCATCGCGCTTGGCGCGCGCCGTCATGTCCTCCAACGCCCCTGCTTCACCCAAAAGACCAACCCACGGGCTGTCGATCCAAAGCAGTTGATATGTCGGGCTGCTCGAGCTCGCCTCGACGACAATCTTGTCGATGAGGCCGGGATACGGGAGCTGATCGATATGAACCTTTATTCCCGTCTGTTTTTCGAATTCGCCGACGATTGGCGCGACACGGGTGACAGACGTATCGCCTATGCCAAGCATTTTCAGCTCGACCCCGGCAAACGGTTTGTCATCGGCAAGGGCGGTTCCTCCTAAAAGCGTCGCCATGCTGGCTGCCCAGACCATCGTTTTCCATTGCATCATTAGCGTTATCCTCCATTGGCTTGCGTTGCAGAAAAATCTTGATGATGCGATCGAGCGCCGAGCGAAATCAGGCTCCCATGCGCCAGCATCGAAAGAGACGGCCCGGTTTCTGGCCTTCAGCTATTCGCCAATCGGAGACCACATTTTCGGACCGCCGCCCTGCTCGTACCCCAGTGGGCCGGTCGTGCTTACCAGTTCAAGAAATTGGCCCCAAGGCGCCCGCAGATAAACCCATGTCAGACCCTCCATCGGACCCGATAAAATCAGTGTCGGCCCCTCCAGGACGTCGACACCTGCCGCGCGCAAGCGATCTGCCGCAGCGACTGCGTCGTCGACGGCAAGAGCAAGATGAAATGCGCCTACCTCGCTGTTGTGCTTGATTTTGCCGGGTTCGGCTTCGCCGCTATATTCGAAGAGTTCAAGGTTGCCGCCATTCCCGCAGCGAATTACCCGTTGGTCCTTGATGCGGCGACCAGCGGGCACGCCCAACCGGCGGGCCATGAAGGCTTCATCGACGTCGACACTGCCGCACTCCATCACGGTCACCGCACCAAACATCGTTTGGAAGAAGCGCACCGCCTCTTCCATGTCGGGCACTGTCAGGCCGATATGCTGGACGCCGTGAACCTTGATCATCGCTGCTCCCCTTCGTCTGCCATGCTTATTAAATTAAGCTATCTGAGGCAGCTCGTTGTAACTAATTAGTTATTTCATAGCGACACCTGGTTGTCAACCGACAACGCACTATAGCGGGTGCCGCTTCGTCGAAGCGTGGTACCGTCGTTCCGTTCCATATCGGGGATGCCGGGGCGAACGCCGGCTTGCTGGCACCCAGGTCGGCGGCCTCTCGACCACTCCGCGCGTGGCGTCGAGTATGACGGCATGCTGCACGGGTCGCAGACACACAGCCCCCAAGCAACGCACCTCCAGGTGCCGGGCATCGAGCGCCGAGTGACCATCCACATTCGCGCCGCGAAGGTTGGGCCGGGGCCGCCGCAAACTCATAGCGCCTTTTGCAGCTCCGGCAGGATGACGAACAGGTCGCCGACCAGGCCGTAATCGGCAACCTGGAAGATCGGCGCCTCTTCGTCCTTGTTGATGGCGACGATAACTTTCGAATCCTTCATGCCGGCAAGGTGCTGGATGGCGCCGGAAATGCCCACCGCAATGTAAAGGTCGGGGGCGACGACCTTGCCGGTCTGGCCGACCTGCCAGTCGTTCGGGGCGTAGCCAGCATCAACAGCAGCGCGCGAGGCGCCGACGGCGGCACCGAGCTTGTCGGCGACCGGCAGGATGACCTCCTGGAACTTTTCCGAGGAGCCCAGCGCGCGGCCGCCCGAAATGATGATCTTGGCCGAGGTCAGCTCCGGACGGTCGGTCTCCGACAGCTTGTTCTCGACGAAGGTGGACAGGCCTGGGTTGGCCGCTGCCGTGACCGTCTCGACGGCGGCCGCCCCGCCTTCGGGTGCCGCCTGGAAAGATGCGGTGCGCACGGTGATCACCTTCTTGGCGTCGCTTGACTGCACCGTCTGGATGGCGTTGCCGGCATAGATCGGCCGCTTGAAGGTATCAGGCGAAACCACCTCGATGATTTCCGACACCTGCGCGACGTCGAGGAGCGCTGCGACGCGGGGCGCGACGTTCTTGCCCGACGAGGTCGCCGGCGCAATGATGGTGTCGTAGGCGCCGGCCAGCGAAACAACGAGCGCCGCCGTCGGTTCGGCGAGACGCTCGGCCAGTTCATCGGCCTCGGCGAGCAGCACCTTGCTGACGCCCTTCAACTTGGCGGCGGCATCGGCAGCGCCCTTGGCGCCCTTGCCGGCAACCAGCACATGCACGTCCGAACCGATCTGCAGCGCCGCCGAGAGCGCCTTGGCGGTCTGGTCGGAAAGGCTGGCATTGTCGTGTTCCGCGATGAGGAGAATGGTCATGTTTTTATCCCTTCCCAGCCTTACAACACGCCGGCTTCGTTCTTCAGCTTGTCGACCAGTTCGGCGACGCTCTTGACCTTGACGCCTGCCTTGCGGCCGCTCGGTTCCTCGGTCTTGAGCACCTTCAGGCGCGGCTTGACGTCGGCGCCGTAGTCAGCCGGGCTCTTTTCGTCGAGCGGCTTCTTCTTCGCCTTCATGATGTTGGGAAGCGAGGCGTAGCGCGGCTGGTTGAGGCGAAGGTCGGCGGTGATGATCGCCGGCATCTTCAGTTCCACCGTCTGCAGGCCGCCATCGACTTCGCGCGTCACCTTGGCCTTGTCGCCGTCGAGCACGACCTTCGAAGCGAAAGTGCCCTGCGCCCAGCCGAGCAGGGCGGCCAGCATCTGGCCGGTCTGGTTCGAGTCGTCATCGATCGCCTGCTTGCCGAGGATGACGAGGCCGGGCTGTTCGGCATCGACGACGCCTTTCAGCACCTTGGCGACGCCGAGTGGCTCGGTCTGCTCGTCGGTCTTGACCAGGATGGCGCGGTCGGCGCCCATGGCGAGTGCGGTGCGGAGCGTTTCCTGCGCCTGCTGCGGGCCGATCGAAACGACGATGATCTCTTCGGCCTTGCCGGCTTCCTTCAGCCGCAGCGCCTCTTCCACCGCGATCTCGTCGAACGGGTTCATCGCCATCTTGACGTTGGCGAGTTCAACCGCCGAACCATCGGCCTTGACGCGAACCTTGACGTTCGCATCCACAACCCGCTTCACGGGCACAAGGATCTTCATCGCTGCAACTCCCAGCATCTGCTTTCAGCAAACCGTTCGAAAGCGCTCGACGCAGGTATCGAGGACATCGGCCGGATCGCGCTTCCACCAGTTCCCGGCGGAAAAAATTTCCACTTCGCACAAACCCTGGTAGCCCGCCGTCTCGACTGCAGCCCGAATCGCCTTCAGGTCGGCAACGCCCTCGCCCATCATGCCGCGATCGACCAGAACGTCGTGCGTCTCGGCCAACCAGTCGCAAAGGTGGTAGCCAAGGATGCGTCCCGCGCCTGCACGCCCCAGTTCGACGCCAAGCGTAGTGTCCCACCAAACATGATAGACATCGACGGCCACGCCGACATTGGTGTGCCCGATGGCATCGCACAGATCGATGGCGTCGCGCATGGTCACCAGGCACGAGCGGTCACCGCCATAGACGGGGTGCAGAGGCTCGAGCGCCAGTTTCACATTGTGCGTGGCCGCATAGGGAGCCGCCTCGGCGACACGATCGGCGACACGCCTCAGGCTTTCGGAGACGCCCCGCGTGCCAGGCTCAACCCCCCCGGTCACGATCGTCAGGACCGGAGCTCCAAGTTCCGCCGCCATATCGATGGCGGCCCGGAAATCATCCATGATCGCGGATCTCGTCGGCAGCGCCAGTGGGCCGACCAGGAACGGCGCGCGGCAGAGGCCCGCCACGGCCAGCCCGGCGGCGCGGGCACGACCACCGATCTCGACACCCCGCCTGCCAATCTCGCGGCGCCAGAAGACGATGCCGCCGAAACCCCGCTCTGCACAGGCATCGATGACCCGCTCGGCCGGCCAGCCAGCTCCCTGCCCCTCGACATTGTGGCCAAGCGTCGCGGTGTTGAGGGCCAACGCCGAATGATCGTTCGAAAAAACGCGCATCTGGCCTGCTTCAGGCGCCGTAGAGTGCCAGCAACCGGCGCATGCGGTTGAGCGCCATGTCGGGATCGCGCAGCAGCCCGCAGCCATCGGCGAGCTTGAAGGCTTCGACGAAATAGGGCAACGGGCGTTTCGCCTGGGCGCCGCCCAGCATGACGAAATGATCCTGGAAACCGTTCAGCCAGGCGAGAAAAACCACACCCGTCTTGTAGTGTTGCGTCGGCGCCCGGAAGACCAGCCGCGCCAGCGGCACGGTTGGGTCCAGCGTAGCGCGGAACGCCTTGACGTCGCCCTCGCCCAACCTTGCCACCGCGTGAGCAGCCGCCGGCGCCAGCGGGTCGAAAATGCCGAGCAGCGCATGCGAAAAGCCGTGCTCGTCGCCGGCGATCAGTTCGGGATAGTTGAAATCGTCACCCGTATACATTTTGACGCCAGCCGGCAGCCGGCGCCGCATCTGGATCTCCTTGTGCTTGTCGAGCAGCGAGATCTTGATGCCGTCCACCTTGCTTTCGTTCTCGGCGATGATGGCGAGCACCGTTTCCATCGCCTGCTCGAAGTTGTGTGTCCCCCAGTAGCCCGCAAGTGCCGGATCGAACATATCGCCGAGCCAGTGCAGGATCACCGGCCTGTCACAGCGGCCAAGCACGTCGCGGTAAACCGACACATAGTCGTCCGGGGACGAGGCAACCGCCGCCAACGCACGGCTCGCCATCAGGATCAATCGCCCATCAAGCGCCTGTATGGCCTCGACCTGTTCGAAATAGGCGCGCCGCACGTCGTCAAGCGAGCGCGTGGCCGCGGGATGCAGATGATCTGTGCCGCAACCGTTGAACACCAGCGCTCCGGGAAGTTCCTGGCTGGTGCGCCGGATCAGCTCAAGCGCGCCAGGCCAGTCGAGTCCCATGCCGCGCTGTGCCGTGTCCATCGCTTCGGCGATACCTAGTCCCATGTCCAAGAGGTAGCGCCGGAATGCCATGGTGGCGTCCCAATCCACCGTGGCCGGCCCCATCGGATCATTGTCCGTGAACGGGTCGGCAACGACATGGGCGGCCGAAAAGACGACGCGTGCGGCACGCCCGGAGAGCCTCGCCACCGGAACGGCCCTACCACTCATGCGATAGTCGGAAAATGCGCCATTGGCATCGGGAAGACTGATCATCATCGGGTCGTCTCCTGTCTCACATGGTCTTGCAAGCCCGCTTCAGAAGCGCGCCACCAGCATGCCGGCATCGGCCGAGATGACGTGGCCGGTCGTATAAGGCAGCGCACCTGACGCCAGGCTCGCCATGATGCGGCCGACATCCCGGGGCTGCCCTAGCCTGCGGATCAAGGTCAGGCCTTCCTCATCGATCCGCCGCTGATAGGTTTGCGTGACCTGTCTCGTCATCGCCGTCTCGATGAGACCGGGCTGGACGTCGTAGACCGCAATGTTTTCACGTCCGAGCCGCACGGCGAACACCTTGCTGATCATCGCGGAGGCGGCTTTCGAGACGCAGTATTCGGCGCGCGACTCAGCCACCGCGGAGGCATTGGAGGAAGACACGTTGATCAGGCTGTAGAAGCGGCCGTCGTCGCGCTGACGCGTCAGCAGCCGCCGAGCCCAGCGCTGGCCAAGGAAAAACTGCGCCTTGGCGTTCACAGTTTGGCAGCGGTCATAACTTGCTTCGGTAACGTCGAGCAGATCGCCGCGATCCATCACCGACACGCCGGCATTGTTGATCAACGTCGACAGCGGACCGATCGCCGCCTCAGCCTGGTCAAGCAGCGCATCGTGCGACGACAGATCGCCGACGTCGCCAGCCACCCGCACCACCGGAACGCCGGTCTCGGCGACCGTAGCCTCGGCCTCGCGCAATTCGTCATCGTCAGCCGGGCCATTCAGCGCGACGGCGAATCCGATTTCGGCCAGTTCGAGCGCAGCGGCGAGGCCAATGCCGCGGCTTGAACCGGTGATCAGGACCGCGTGGCGTGGTGAGGCACTCATCCGCGTGCCCCGTGCTTGAGCAGTTCACGCGCGATGATCATGCGCTGGATCTGGTTGGTGCCCTCATAGATCTGCGTGATCTTGGCGTCGCGATAGAGCCGCTCGACTTCGAAGCCACGGATATAGCCGGAGCCACCGAAGACCTGTACCGCATCCGCGGTGCGCGCGACTGCCATATCGCCGGCAAAGCACTTGGCGATAGAGCAGGCCTTGGTGGCATTTTCGCCGGCGTCGATCTTGGCGGCAGCGCTTTGTACCAGAAGACGCGCAGCCTCGATGTCCTTGGCCATGTCTGCCAAGAGCCACTGGACGCCTTGAAACTCGACGATGGCCTTGCCGAATTGCCTGCGCTGCTGGGCATAGTCGACGGCTGCTTCCAATCCGGCCTGCCCGATGCCAACCGCAAGCGAAGCGATGCCGACCCGCCCCTTGTCGAGCACGCTCATCATCATGTGAAAGCCTTTGCCTTCCTCGCCGAGCAGGGCCTGCTCGTCGAGCATGACATCGGCGAAATTGAGCGCGCCGACCTGGCTGGCGCGCTGGCCCATCTTGTGCTCCTTTGGACCACGCTCGATGCCCTTGGCATGCAGGTCGACGATGAAGATGCTCATGCCGCGGTGCCCAGCCTCCTTGTCGGTACGGGCAAGCACGAACCCGACATCGGCGACCGGCGCGTTGTGGATCCAGATCTTTCCCCCGTTCAGCCGCCAGCCGCTTCCGTCACGCGTTGCGGTGGTGCGGATGCCGGAAACGTCAGTGCCGGCTTCCGGCTCGGTGATGCAGTAGGCGACCTTGGTTTCGGCACGCATGACCGACCCCAGCCATTGATCGCGCTGCGACGGCGTGCCGTGGCGCACCAGCAGCGTGCTGATCAGTTCGACCAGTCCGCACTGGTCCGCGACCGAGGCATAGCCCCGCGACAACTCCTCCATCACCAGCGCATAGGTGAGCGTATCGAAGCCGGGACCGCCCATCTCCTCGGGAACGCCGACGCCGAACAGGCCAAGCGCGCCCATCTGCTCGTAGATTTCCACCGGGAAACGCTCGTCACGATCAAGAGCCTCGGCGGCAGGCCTGATGACCTCGTCGGCAAACTGGCGGGCCATGTCCCGCACCTGGCGCTGGGTGTCTGTGATCAGCATCGCATCCATCACTTGTAACTATCTAGTTACTCCTAACGTGGATGCAGCTCTCCCGTCAAGCGCGGAAACTCGTGGCGTTCGATAGACCTGCGCAACTGCTGCTTGCCCAGCGCGACAAGTTGCGATAAAAATAACCAGATGGTTACTAAAGGGAGCGAATTGGATGAAGCCTTCCAGCAGGCGCAGATTCGGCCGGGTCGATCTCGACGTCACGGCATTTGCCTTCGGCACCGCGCCGATCGGGAACTTTCTCAGGGAGATCGATGACACGACAGCCGATTTGATGGTTCAGCATGCTTGGAACGCGGGCGTCCGATTCTACGATACCGCCCCCATGTATGGTCACGGACTTTCGGAACTGCGCGTGGGCCATTCCCTGCGTTGGAAGGACCGTTCGGATTTCGTGCTCGCGTCGAAGGTCGGACGCGTGCTGAAGGCCAAGAAGCGATCCGAGATTGACTTTTCGCCGTGGACCAATGCGGCGGCCAACGAGATGACCTTCGACTACAGCTATGATGGGACGATGCGCTCGTTCGAGGATTCGCTTCAGCGCCTGGGGCTGGAGCACATCGACATGCTGTTCATCCATGACATCGATCGGTTCACGCAGGGCGACGCCCAGCCCGAAATCTTCAGGCAAGCAATGGACGGTTGCTGGCGCGCGCTGGAAAAACTGCGCTCCGAAGGTCTGGTCAAGGCGATCGGTGTCGGCGTCAACGAATGGGAGGTTTGCCTCGAAGCGCTCAAGCAACGCGACTTCGACTGCTTCCTGCTGGCGGGGCGATACACACTCCTGGAGCAGGACGCGCTCAACGAATTCCTGCCGCTTTGCCAAGAGCGCAATGTCGCGGTCGTCGTCGGCGGCGGCTTCAACTCCGGCATTCTGGCGACTGGGGCGGTCGATGGCGCCAAATACAATTACGCAGCCGCGCCCGCGGCGATCATGGCCAAGGTCGCGAGGATCGAGACCGTCTGCCGCGACCACGATGTGCCCCTCCCCGCGGCCGCGCTGCAATTTGTCGTGGCCCATCCCGCCATACCGTCTTTCTGCGCCGGTACGCGGACGGTGGAGCAGTTGTCCCAGAACCTGGCCTGGTTCAGCCATCCGATCCCGGCCGCGTTCTGGGCGGATCTGAAACACAAGAAGCTGATTCGGGAGGATGCCCCGGTGCCGGCATGACGGCTGCGGCCGGCACGGGCCGCAAGCTGACGGCAAAAAGCCTGTCTTATGGTGTCGTGGCCATCGGCGATTGGTACGAGACCGGGGCCGTCACCATCACGGAGCAGATGATCGACGCCTTCGCCGAACTGACCGGCGACCGTTTCGAAATCCATATGAGCGCGGCCGGCGCGGAACGCCACGGCTTCCCGGCCCGCGTCGCCCATGGATTGCTGGTCCTGTCACTGGTGGACGGACTGAAGAACCGGGCACAGGCCGGGTTGCGGGCAATCGCTTCGCTGGGCTGGGACTGGACTTTCGTGGCGCCTGTCCTGGCCGATGATGAGATCCGCGTACGCGTCGGGATTGAGAACAAGCGGGAGACCCGCAATGCGGCGCGGGGGATACTCACGCTGCGTTTCCTCGTCACGAACCAGCGCGGAGAAACGGTCCAGTCCGGAGAAAACAAGCTGATGGTCTGTCGATAGGCCGTATCGAGCGGGTCCGTCGGTTCAACGGCTGAATGCCTAGAATTGAAGATCGACAACCGTGACGCCGTCAATGCCGCCTATGGTGTGAGCCACGATTCGTGCACCAACCGCCTGATGCTTGTGGTCGCGAAGATATTCATCGCGCGCATTCTCATCTGCGAAGTCGACCCAGAATGCGTCGTGGTTGCCACGGATCAGCTCGGTTTCCACGCTGACATTCGATCCGCACTGAAAGTCGACAATACCCGGCAGATGATCGCGCAAACGAGCCAATTCCTCATAGAGCCCGGACTTGGTTTCGGCGCTTACATCGGCACGAAACCGCAGCAGTACGAAATGGCGGATCATCTCCCCTCCTCCTCCCGGTCATCATGTTTAGTCTGCGCCATACCTTTTCAGGCGGGCAGGTTGACCGCCTTCAAAAGCGCGCAGATCGTTTTTCGCGGAAGGCAGCCAGCCCTTCCTGGAGCTCTTCCGATCGCGCCGCGGCAATGCCGGCCATCGCCTCCAGGACGCGCTCCGTTTCTTCACCTTCCGCCGCGTTGAGCAGCATCTTGGTCAGTTCGGTGGCGAGTGGCGCGCGAGCACAGACCTGCCCGGCAATCTGCCGCGCCCTGGCCATTCCCGTGCCGCTCTCGGCGACATGATCGACAATGCCGAGGCGAAGTGCGGCGTCCGCATCGAAAGCCTCGCCGAACAGCGCCATGCGCCGTACCAGTTGCGCGCCGAAACGGCGGGATGCGCGTTGTGTGCCCGACCAACCCGGAATGATGCCGAGCCCTGTTTCCGGCAGCGCGATCTTGGCATGAGACTCGGCGATCCGGAGGTCTGCGCATGCGGCCAGCTCCAGCCCACCGCCAAAAGTATCCCCGTTGAGGACAGCAATCACCGGCTGCCTGAGCCTGGCAATGGCCGCGAAGGCATCATGTCCTTGACGCAACCAGAACCGACCGAAATCATCCGGCGCCATGCCGCTCCAGGCCCGAATGTCGCCGCCGGCGCAAAAGGCTCTGTCCCCCGCGCCGGTCAGGATCACGACCCTGATCGCGTCTTCGTGCTCCAGGGTCCTGCAGGCTGTCGCTAGTCCGTCGACCATCCCCGCATCCAGCGCGTTTCGCTTGTCGGCACGGTCGAGCGTCACGAGCGCGACGTGGCCTTCGATCTCAAGGCCGATCCGGCTTTCCGGCATCATTCGGCAGCCGCGGCAAGGCGAAAATGGCCGTCCATCCGGTCGGGCGTGAAAAGATGCGCTGACATTGGACGAATGGTGTCGGCGACCGCCAGCGGAAACGCTGCCTGGTCAAGGATGTCCCGGTTCAGATCAATCCCTGGCGCGACCTCGGCCACCGTGACCTTGCCATCGATGAGCCGAAGCACGCAGCGCTCGGTGACATAGGCGACGTCCTGTCCTTGCGCCGTCGCACGTTTGCCCGAAAAGGACACTTGCTCCACCGAGGGCACCAGCTTGGCCACCTTGCCCTCCTTGTCGATGGAGAGCTTTCCATTGCTGACCGAGAGCTTTGCCCCGGCGTTGAAATAGCCGGAAAAGACGATCTTCCTTGCACGCGCGGTGATGTCCACGAAGCCGCCGGCGCCGGCGGTGACGTGTGGCCGGGCCGATAGTTTCGAGACATTGACCGATCCGTCGGCACCGATCTGGAGGAAGGAAAGCAAGGACGCATCGAAGCCCGCCGCCTGAAAATAGGTGAACTGGTGCGGCGAGGCGACGAACGCTTCGGCGTTTGCCGAGCAGCCAAACTTGAAATCGAGCAGCGGAATACCGCCGACCGCGCCCTGCTCGATCACCCAGGTCACGTCGCCATGCCGGCCTTCCTCGAGAAAGATCCGTGGCACGTTGGCCGAAATGCCAAAGCCGATGTTGACGACCCATCCCCGTTGCAATTCCATCGCAACCCGCCGCGCTATCGTCTTTGCCGCATCAAATGCAGGCAGCCGGAAGGTATCGAGCGGCCTGAACAATTCGCCTGAGATGGCCGGGTCGTAGGACGTCGCGGTGGTCTGCAGCTGCTCGGGATCCTCGACGATCATGTCGACCAGAACACCCGGCACCCGCACGTCATGCGGGCGCAAGGTACCGGCCTGAGCAACGTGCTTGACCTGGGCGATCACCAGCCCGCCGCAATTGTGCGCAGCAAGGGCAAGCTCCATCGCGCCGAGATAAGCGCCCTCGTGCTCGAATGTCAGGTTGCCGCGTTCGTCGGCGGTAGTTGCCCGGATGATCGCCACATCGGGCTTGATCGACGGGAAATACAGCCATTCATCGCCTTCGAACTCGATCTTGCGCACGATTGGCCGGGCCCGTGCGCGTGCATTCATGGCGCAGCCATCCAGGTCGGGATCGACGAATGTTTCAAGGCCGACCTTGGTGATCACGCCCGGGCGATGGCCGGCCGCTTCACGCAGGATATCGAACATGATGCCGCTTGGAACGTTGTAGGCGGCGATACGGTCATCGCCGAGCATCTGCCAGATCAGCGGGGGCTCGGCCGAGGATGGTCCCGAGGGATAGGATCCACCGATGATGGTGTCGATCATGCCGTCCTGGGCCAGATGGTCGATGCCCTTGGTGCCAAACATGTCGCCGGCTGCAATCGGGTGCACCATGGTCAGCCGGGCTGGATGACGTTCTTCACGGTAGCGCTCGCCAAGCGCTTTCAGGACGAAATCGGGACAGCACAACCCGCTCGACGAATTGACGGCGACGATAGCGCCATCGTTGATCGCGCTCACTGCCGTTGCCGCGCTGGTTATCTTGGACATGAACCGCCCGCCCCGATTAAACAAGTAACTATTTAGTTATTATCATATCGCCGCGCTTGGTCAAGATCGATCTGCGGCAGCGGTGCGGAGCGCCGCCGAAACCCTTCGCAATTGACCGCCGGCGATCTTGCCAATGGGGCGCAAATTGATATAAGTAACCATTCAGTTATTTACTAACGGCAACCGATGGTGCTGGAGGCAAGATCGTGAACATGTTTTTCCAGAAGACCCACCAGAGGGCATTCGGCACGTTCCCGTTGCGCCACGATGCCTGCATGGCCGCAATCGCCGTGGCGCTTGACGTTGGCTACCGGGCGTTTGACACAGCCCAGATGTACGGCAATGAAAGCGAGGTCGGAGAAGCGCTCGCCCAGACCGACCTGCCACGCCAGGACCTGTGTATCACCACAAAGGTCCATCCCGACAACTACGCTGAAGCGCTCTTCCTGACCTCGGTCGAAAAGAGCCTCAAGGATCTGCGACTAGACTATGTCGATGCGCTGCTCCTCCATTGGCCACCGCTTGATGGTGACATCGCTTCGCCCCTGAGGCTGCTCCAGAGCGCGCGGAACAAAGGCCTGGCACGGCACATCGGCTTGTCGAATTTTACCGCCACAATGATGCGCGACGCACGCAATATCCTTGAGGGTCCGATCGTTACCAACCAGGTCGAGTTTCATCCACTTCTCAATCAGGATATTCTGCTGGGGGCGGCAAACGAGACCGGCATTCCGCTGTCGTCCTTCACCTCCGTTGCCCGTGGTGAGGTGTTCAAATATCCGCAGTTCACTGAGATCGGCAAAGCCTATGACAAATCCGCCGGCCAGGTGGTGCTGCGGTGGATCTTGCAGAAAGGCGTTTCGGTGAACACCATGTCGACCAAGCCGGAGAACATCCGCGCGAATTTCGACATCATGGATTTCACGCTTTCCAGCGTCGACATGGCGCGCATCGACGCACTCACCCATACCAACAAGCGCATCATCGGTTCCGACCTGGTTCCGTGGGCGCCTGATTGGGACTGAAGGCGTCTGGCTTATTCTGGATGTCGTGCGCCACGTGCGAGGACAGCCAGAGCGTTTCGCTGCTTCGGCCGAAAAGTGATGACCGGAACGGTCGTCACAGACTTGTGGAGATTCAACTTACCTGTTGCCGCGGATGAAATCGGCTGCCCTTTCGCCAATCATGATTGTCGCGGCATTGGTGTTTGATCCGACCAGGCTGGGCATGACCGACGAATCGCAGATGCGGATGTTTTCCAGCCCCCGCACCCGCAGTTTCGGGTCCACCACCGCCATGGCGTCGACGCCCATCCTGCAGGTGCATGTCGGATGGTACGATGTGCGGCCATAGCGGCGCGCGTAGTCCTCATAGTCCCTCTGCGTCCTGACGTCGTCGCCCGGCAGATGCAGGTGCTTGATGTATTTTTGCAGCGAAGGCTGCCGAAAAATCTCGCGGCTGACGCGCACACCTTCCGCCGCAATCCTCAGATCGTCGGGATCGGCAAGAAAGTTCGGATCCACGATGGGCTTGTCGGCGGGATCGGACGAACGGAGCCGCACAGTGCCGCGGCTTTTCGGCCGCAGCGTATAGGAATTGAGCGTGATGCCGGAGCCTGACGGCACGCTCGGAACGCCGTCCTCGGCGCCGGCACCGGCCAGGAAATGAAACTGCAGGTCAGGAATGGCGCAAGATCGGTCGCTATGCCAGAACGCGCCGCCCTCGACGACGTTTGACGTCACCGGCCCGCTCTTGAACAGCATGTACTGAAGGCCGGCCCAAACCATCCAATGAAGCTTGTTGTACTTGTCGAGACTGGTCGGGCCCTTCAGTTCCGCGACGATGTCCACGCCATAGTGATCGGTGAGGTTCTCACCCACACCAGGCAGGTCATGGACCACGGCGATGCCGTGCTGCTTGAGATGCCCCGCCGCCCCAATGCCCGACAGCATCATGATCTTTGGCGAGCCGATCGCGCCAGCCGTGACCAGCACCTCGCTGTCTGCGCGCGCTATGCGCCTCTCGCCACCACGGCGGTAGGCCACCCCGGTCGCCCGAACGCCTTCGAACAGGATACGGTCGACCAGGCATCCGGTCTCGACGGTCAAATTGGGACGGCTTTCGGCTGGCTTGAGATAGCCGACCGCCGCCGAACAGCGGCGCGCGTTCCTGGTGGTCGTCTGGTAGATGCCGGCGCCTTCCTGGGCCGCGCCGTTGAAATCGGGATTGTAGGGCATGCCGAATTCCTGGCACGCCTGCACGAATGCCCGGGTCGTTGGCTGTGGGTCCGGAATGTTGGAAACGCCGAGCGGACCGTCGATGCCGTGCATCGCCCCCGAAAACGCTGTGTTGCCTTCCGAACGCAGGAAATAGGGCTGCACGTCGGCGAATGACCAGGCCTCCGCCCCTTGGTCATGCGCCCAGCGGTTATAGTCGGCCGGATGGCCGCGTGTATAAACCTCGGCGTTGATGGATGATCCCCCGCCGATCACCTTGGCCTGGGCATAGGGAATCTCGCGCTGGTTGGCATGCTTTTGCGGCGCGGTCTTCAACCCCCAGGTCAAAGGGCCAGAGGTCATCTTGGCAAAGCCGACCGGCATATGAATGTAAGGGTTGGTGTCACGGCCGCCGGCTTCGAGCAGGAGCACGCGCGCATCTGGGTTTTCCGACAGACGCGCGGCCAGCACGCAGCCCGCCGAGCCGCCGCCAACGATGACGAAGTCGTATCCGCGCTCGCTTGTCACGACACCCAAGGCTCACGTTTCCCAAGTTCTATATGGACGGACTTGATCTGGGTGTATTCCTCCACACCATATATCCCGGCTTCGCGCCCCCAGCCTGACTGCTTGAAACCGCCCAACGGCAGTTCCGGACCGCCTGCAAGCGTGGTGTTGATCCAGAAGCGTCCGGCGCGCACGCGTCGAGCTACCGTCAGCGCCTTGTCTATGTTCTTGCTCCACACGCTGGCCGCCAGCCCATAGACGGTGTCGTTGGCGATGGCGATCGCCTCCTCGACCGTATCGAACGGCATGATGGCGAGCACCGGCCCGAAGATCTCGTCGCGCGCGATTGCCATGTCGCCGGTCACGTCGCCGAACAGGGTTGGTGCAATGTAGTGGCCACGGCCGAAGTCGAGCTGGTCGCCACCGCAGACCAGCCTTGCGCCCTCCGCCCTGCCCTTCGCGATATAGGACATGATCGTGTCGTTTTGCGCCGTCGTGGTGATGGCGCCGATCTGGGTTTCTGGATCAAGCGGGTCGCCGACCTTCACCTTTGCGAACTTCGCCGCGACCATCTCTTCGAACGCGCGCGCCACCGAACGCTCGACGATCAGCCGGCTGCCGCTGACGCAGCACTGACCGGTGTTGAAACCGATACCGAAGGCGACCCCATCAGCGGCGTCCTCGAGATCGGCATCGGCAAAGACGATTTGCGGATTCTTGCCGCCGAGTTCCAGGCCAAGCTTCTTGAAGTTTCCGGTGGCCGCCTGAACGCACCGCCGGCCCACGGACGTTGAGCCGGTGAAGGACAGCATGTCGATGTCCATATGCTCCGTCAGCGCCTGGCCGATTGTGCTGCCCGATCCGGTGACCACATTGTAGCAGCCTGCCGGCAGGCCGGCTTCCGCCAGCACTTCGGCAAGGATCAGCGTGGTTGCCGAGGTTACTTCGGACGGCTTGGCGACGATCGTGCAGCCGGCGGCGAGAATGAACGGCACGCGCTCGCACAAGATGAGGAAAGGGAAGTTCCAAGGCGTGATGAGACCGACAACCCCGATAGGTTCGCGCGTGACGAGCCCGAACAGGCGCTCGCCCAGATTGTTGAAGGCATCGCCATGCAGTGTACGGGCAGCGCCCGCCGCGTATTCAAAGATCCCCGCGCAACCTTCGACCTCAGCGCGAGCCTGGCTGATCGGTTTGCCGTTCTCCAGCGTTTCCCAAAGGGCGATCTCCTCGGCGCGCCGGCGGATGATCTGCGCGGCTCGCAGCAGCACGCTCGCCCGTTCGACCGAGGGAATACGCGACCAACGCCCGTCCTCGAAGGCCCGGCGCGCTGCGGCGACAGCCATGTCGAGATCGTCCCTGGTGCATTTCGGGATGCGGGTGACCGCAACGCCGTGCCCTGGACTCTGCCGCTCGAAATAAGGGCGCGACCCTGCGTCAACGACTTTGCCATCAATAAAGAAACCGAAGGTCCTTGGGCTGGTCGGCAGCAGAACATTGGCAGGTTGATGGTCCATAAGTCTTCTCCTGAGGCTCGCTGGATTCCGGACCTGGTCAGATGGCGATCTGCGTCTTGAGAACGCCCGGCCGGTCCTTCAGTGTCTCGAACGCCTCCTGGATGGCGGCGAGTTCATAAGTGGTGCTCACGAAGGGCGCGACATCGAAACGGCCGTGCAGCAGCAAGGTCAGGGCGTCGTGCATGTCCTCGCCCATGCCTGCGACCGATCCCTTGATCGAATTTTCCTTGAGCACGGTGTCGAGCAGCGCAAGTGGAATTCTGTCGCCAGGACCGGTGATGCCGAAGGCGGCAACGTGGCCACCGGGCCGGATCAGCTCGAAGGCCTGGGCGTAGAGCTGCGGCAGGCCGACGCTTTCGATGACGATGTCGGCGCCGCGTCCGCCGGTCATGGCAAGCACGGTCTCCTTGACTTGAGAAGGGTCGCTCACAACCGCATCGGCGCCTGCCTGCACGGCGAGCCGTGCACGCTCCGCGGAAAGTTCGACCACGATGATGGGCGCTGCCCCGACCAGCCGCATCATCTGGATGTGAAGATTGCCTATCGGTCCGGCGCCGAGAACGACAACGGACTGGCCAAAGCGCACGTCCGCCTTCCGCGCGGCGCGCACGACGCAGGCGACCGGCTCGGTCAACGCCAGCATGGGCGGCGGCGCATCGTCGGGTGCCGGAATGACCAGCCTGCCTGGAATGGAGACATACTCAGCGAACGCACCATCGCGCGAGATGCCGACCTGGCGGACCTCGGCACAGTTGAGCACCTCATTCCTGCGGCAGTAGTAGCATGCGCCGCAGCCGATATTGATGTCGGCCACCACGCGCTGACCGAGGACGAATGGGCCTGCCCTCTCGCCTATCCGGCTGATTGTGCCGGTGAATTCGTGGCCGGGGATGATCGGCAGCCGCTCAATGGCATAATGGCCGTTGAACATATGGATGTCTGTGCCGCAGATCCCGCAGCGGTCGACACTGATGAGGACCTCGTCGGGACCACAGGTCGGGACAGGCAATTCCCTCAGTTCGAAGTGTCGTGGCGCAACCAGGACCGCCGCCCTCATCGTTTCCATGGCCGGGCCTACTTCACGATACGCATCTTGGAACGGTCGATCGTCAACGCGATCGCGGCGATCAGCACGATGCCGAAGACGATCTGCTGGCTTGTCGCCGGCACGCCGAAATACAGCATGCTGGCGCGTACGACTGCCACGATCAGCACACCGACCAAGGTGTTTAACACACCCCCGACCCCGCCGGTCAGTGGCGTGCCCCCGACCAGGACGGCGACGATCGCCGGCAGCAGAAAGCCTTCGGCAAGCGTGGGCGAACCGCCGGAGAGCTTGACGGAGAAGAGCAGCCCGGCAATTGCGGCGAGCATGCCGGAGAAGGCAAAAGCCAGGATCTTGTAGCGCTCGACCTTGAGACCGGAAGCGACCGCGGCAGGCTCGCCGGCGCCGATCGCCTTCAGCGCGCGCCCTGTCGTGGTGCGGTTCTGCAGGAACCAAGCAAGCACGACCAGAACGAGGGCCAGGATCAGTTCATGCGGCACGCCGGTCCATCCGCTGCCGACCATCCATCCGAAGGCACGGTCGCGTTGGCCAGCGTCCATGTAGAGAGCGCGCTGGCTGGAAGCATATTGCCCGACTGACAGCGCCAGGCCCCCCACCGCAAGCGTGGCAATGAAGGACGGGACTTTGAGCCGCGTTGTCACGAAGCCGGAAAGCGCGCCGAACACCAGCCCTGCCAGGATGACGAGCAGGCCGCTGAACAGGCCGAACAACGGCAGCGATATGGTCGCAAGCACGGTGGTCATGTTGGCCACCGACTGGGCCGAGAGATCGATCCCGCCGATGTAGATGACGAGCGTCATGCCAAGCGCCATGATGAACAGCGGCACGATGTCTCCGGCGAGCTCGATCAGGTTTTGCGGCCGCAGGAAACTCGGGTGGACGGTGCCGACGATGAGCACCAGCACCACCAGCGTGATCCACGGAAAGTGCCGCTTTAGCCGACCAAATGACATTGCGCGCTCCTGGGTCATGTCATGTAGTGGATGAGATCGTAGAGAGACGGCTTTCCGCCCGGCGGACAGTCGTACCATTTGCGGATCTCACCATCCCTGATGACGGCGATGGTGTGGCTGAGCCCGATTGCCTCCTCGAGCGTATCGGCGACCAGGATGATGCCGACGCCATCGCCGCACATGGCACGCACCATGTCGTAGACGTCTTCCTTGGCACCGATGTCTAGCCCGCGCGTCGGATGGTCCAAGAGGATGATGTCGGAGCCGCCGCTTCGCCATTTGGCGAGCACAACTTTCTGCTGGTTGCCGCCGGAGAGATTGGCGCAATCGACATTCTCCGAGGACGCCTTGATAGAAAGCCGCTTGATCCAGTCGCGGGCCAGCTCCTTTTCCCTGCCGATCTCCAACACGCCTGCATTCGAATATTTGCGCATCTGTGACAGCGTTATGTTCTCGTAGACGCTCATGCCGCCGACCATGCCTTCCACCTTGCGCTCACGCGGCACGTAGCCGATACCGCACTCGACCCCGTGCGCGGCGCTGAAATTCTCGACGCGCTGACCCTTGAGCGTGACGTGGCCGAGATGCGGCTTCTGCAGGCCGAAGATCGTGCGCAAGATCGCCTCGCGCCCCGAACCCTCGACACCGACCAGGCAGAGAACCTCTCCGGCATGCAGCTTGAGCGAAATATCCTTGTAGCGGCCCGCAAGACTGATCCCGTCGACTTCGAGCAGGGGCTTTGCGGCATTGAAAGGCTTCTGCTTCTCCTCGCGGTAGTATTGCCTGCTGATGTTGCGCCCAACCATCTTGTGCTGGATCGACGCGACGTCGGCATCCTTGCCATCGACGACGTCGACCACGGCACCGTCTTTCATCACGTAGATGCGGTCGGACAACTCGATGACCTCGTCCAGCCTATGTGAAACGAAGATGAAGGAGGCGCGCTTGCGCAGGTCCCTGACAAGGCTGAACAGGAGTTCGATTTCCTCCTTGGCCAGCACCGATGTCGGTTCGTCGAGCAGGATGACGAGATCACCCTGAACACGCTCTTCCAGTGTCAGCACCTTGGCGAGTTCGACCAGCTGGCGCTGCGCGAAGGATAGTTTCGAAGTGACCATCGCGGGATCGATCGAAAGCTTGACCTTGTCGAGCTGCCGACGCGCCGCGGTCACCATCTTCTTCCAGTTGACGACGCCGAAGCGCACGAACTGTTGCTCGAATCCGAGGAAGATGTTTTCCATGACGGTCAGGTTCGGGATGAGCGACTGCTCCTGGAACACCATGCCGACGCCCATATCCATGGCTTGGCGCGGGTTGTGGAAGCGCACCGCCCGTCCGTCGACGAGTACCTGCCCGCCATCATGCTGATAGGCACCGTAGATGACTTTCATCAACGTCGACTTGCCAGCGCCGTTCTCGCCGACCAGCCCGACGATCTCGCCGCGCTTGATGGAAAAGTCGATGCCTTTCAGCGCATGTACGCCGGGGAATTTCTTCTCGACTTTCTGAAGCTCGAACATTGGCGCGTCACTTCACGAAAGACAAAGAGCGACGGTCGGTCGACAGATAGACCGCGATGATGACGAGCAGGCCGAGCACACCGTCCTGGACATAGCTTGGCAATCCCATCACGACCATGCCGTTGCCGATTACGTTGACGATCAAGACGCCGACAAGTGTGTTCCACACGCCGCCGGAGCCTCCCCAGAGCGCGGTGCCGCCCACCACTACGGACGTGATGGAGACGAACATCAGGTTGCGTCCGGTAACTGTCTCGGCAATGCCGATCTGCGCCACCGCCAGCATTGCGCCGAGCGCGTAGAAGATCCCGGCGACGGCGAAGCCGATGATGCGCACCTTGGCCACGTTAAGGCCGGATGCATGGGCGAGATCCTCACCGCCGCCAACGGCATAGAAATTGCGCCCGATCTTCGTCCGTCCCTGGATGAAACCGGCAACGAGCAGCGCCGCCAGCGCGACATAGACCATCAGCGGAAAGCCCCCCAGCCGATAGGTAAGCAGCGAGCGGAAAAGCGGGTCCTCGACGCGGATCCGGTCGCCTCCGGTGATCAGCAGCGACAGGCCGATGCCGACGAATCCCATCGACAGGCTCGCCATGAAGGACGGTATTTTCAGCACCACATGGACCAGCCCGTTGGCCAAGCCGAACAGGGCTCCGACAGCCACCGCGCCGATGATCGCCAGCCATCCCCATCCTGCCAGGTTGCCGCCCAATGCGGTGAACATTGTCGCAAACAGCACTGCACAGACCGCGACGGCACCTTCCATCGAGAGGTCGATCGACCCCATGAGGATGATGAAGGTCACGCCGATGCCGATCATCAGTGACGGTGTCGACAGTATGGAAATGCGCGCGAAATTGCGCATGGAGAGGAAGTTCGGATTGGCGAGCGAGAAAAACAGGACGAGCGCAAGCAGCACCAGAAGCGGTGCCCATTTCTGCAGATTGTCCCTGGTCAAGAAATTATCCACGCTCTTCCCCCGCGGGCAAGGGACGGCAATGCGGGCGCCGTCGCAAGCAAATGGCAGGTCGCCAGATCGGGGACACGCACCGCTGCCGGTGCGCGTCCGCCGGCGGGTTGATTATTTGTATTTGATCTGACCGTTGCCCGGACCCCAAAAGTCCTTCCAGTCGTATTTGGGCGTGCTGTCGAGGTACTTCGCCTTGAACTCTGCCGCGTCCTTTTGCGTAATAAGGACGGTCGGGCCGTAGAATTCGCGATGCTCCTTGGGTTCGGCCGAAGGCTTGAACGCGCCGGTCGCCGCATAATAGGCAAGTGCTGCTGTGATGCCGCCGCCCCAATGGGGATTGGTGAAGACGGTCGCCAGGATCTCGCCCTTGGCCACGAGTTCGACAGCCTGCTGGTTGCCGTCATAGGAGACGATCGGCATGCCTTCGATGCCTTCGGCGCGTAGTGCCTCGATGACACCATAGGCGATGGTGTCGTTGGCGCAATGCACGCCCTTGATAGAATCGCCGTATCGGGTCAGGAAACTCGCCATGATCTGGTTGGCTTTCTGCGTGTCCCAGTCGGCGGGCTGTGCGTCGAGCAGCTGTATGTCAGGATAGTCCTTGAGCGCATTCTTCAAACCGTTCAGGCGCTCGATCGCCGGGTTGTTGGACGCGATGCCCCCGAGATGAACGACGCCACCCTTGCCGCCCATGGCGTCAAACAGGATGCGGGCGGTCTTTTCGGCCGGTCCCTCGTCCGACCAGGTCATGTGCGACACGTAATTGTCGCCAAAATCCCAGGGATGCAGGTCGTCCGTCTTGTTCCAGATTGTGGATACATAGGCACCGGCGGCGGCGACCGCCTCGACGACGGGGCGGCAGTTGGGCGCATCGTTCGCATCGATGGCAAGCGCGAGGTTGCTGCCCTCCTTGCCAAGAAGCGCCTTCACGTCCGCGAGCGACTTCTCGCTCGACCCTTCATTGATGAGGTTGACGAGTGCGCTCTTTGGCTTGCCTATGCTTTCGACAAAGGCCTCGCCGCCCGACACGATTGAGTTCCAGTATGGATTGGTACGATCGCGGTAGCTCCAGGCGATCGCCGGGTCCGTGGCCGCCCGCGCCGGGGTCGCACCCAGGGTTCGAAGTGCCGCAGCACCGCCAAGCCCGAAGGCCGATGCAAGAAGCAGATTGCGACGATTGATGGTTTCCTGCTCGATAAATTTCTTGATGAACGACATTTTCTCTCTCCCAGCGGATTCGAAATTCGAGCGAGCATCCTCGCAAAGACGCACACCCAGCTGACAATTACGCACTATCTAGTTACTTTCTTAGTGGCGCCTTGTCAACAGGACGCCGGGCGAGGTGACGGCGCTCCTCTGAACATCGGCAACCCGGCCGGTTGCGCTGCGGGATGCCTCTATGTAACTATTGAGTTAGTTGGAACTGGCCTTTAACTTCGGAGGCAAGCGCGCACAGGAAGCCCCGCAAATGCAGCTGATTGCCGATGTTCGCCATGAACCCAACCGATCGCGACGAATGGCTCCTGGCCGGTATGGAGTGCCATTTGGCAATTCGCCAACCGCTCTGGTCGCAATGCAGTTGGTGCATGATAGGGATGATCAAATGTCGGATTCGAAATGGACCAGTTAGGAAAGAAAATGTTGGCGGCGAAGACAAGGAAGCCAAGAATTCGCGATGCGGAGGCAACCCAGAAGAGGATACTCGCGGCCGCCAAGCAGGAATTCGCCAAGAAGGGTTTGGGCGGCGCCAGAGTGGACGATATATCTGCTCGCGCGAAAGCCAACAAACGCATGATCTACCATTATTTCGACAGCAAGGAGAGCCTGTTTCAGCGCGTTCTCGAAGACGCCTATGTCGATATTCGAACGGCTGAGCAGAAGCTGGAACTAGACCACCTCGCTCCCAAGGAGGCATTGGAAAAGCTCGTTCGATTCACCTTTAAATATTATCTCGATAACCCTGAATTCCTCACCATGGTGAACAGCGAGAATCTGCATAAGGCGCGCCATCTCAAGAAGTCCAAGGTGGTTCAGGACATCAGCCGACGTCTTGTTGCGATGGTCGACACGCTTCTGGTACGCGGCGTCAAGGAAGGCATGTTCCGGGCCGGCATTGATCCGGTTCAGTTAAACATCACGATCGCTGCCATCGGCTACTACTACTTCACCAACCGCTTTACGGGCGCCATCATCTACGAGCGAGATCTGATGTCACGGGAAGCTCTCGACACCAGACTTCAGTTCAACATCGATACCATCATGCGTCTTGTCTGCAAGTAGCCCTTTTTTGGGGGTTCAGAAGGTCATTTTTGCTGCCGGAATGCGACGAAATCACAATGCCACCGATACACGCAGGCGCATTGACCGGTCTTGGAGAACTGCCGCGCAGTGTTGGCGCACCGCAGGATCGGCCAGGCTATCGTGACTGACTGTTTTCAGGCCACGTTTTCAGCGGCCTAGGGCCGTCGGCCAAGGCAGCAGATCGTCGATCCTACGATCACCCGGATCGTAACTGGCCAAAAGCCATGTCAGCGAGGTAGGAATGAGACTCGACGCCTTTGAGCTTGCATGCGTCGATCAGCGAAGCGATCGTGCCCATTGCTCGGGCGCCGCCGGCTGAGAGTAACGTTCTTGCGGTTCAGCGCAATCGGGGGATCCGTGTGCGTTGCTCAATCCAGCCGAACGAGGCAGTCTGTGGATTCGAGGCGTGGTCTCGGCTAAGCATACCCGATGGACGACAGATCCTTGTTTATGAAATCCAGCATCGACAATCTCCCGCCACCAAAACAGCGCGAGCTGAGAAAGACGGTTGAGCTGCTCCTCGAGGAGTTTGAGGATGCCCTCAAGGGAGGGACGGCCGACTTCAAAAAGCGTGGGCGCATCCTTAAGATCATACTTTTCGGATCCTATGCACGTGGTGGCTGGGTCGACGAGCCGCATACCAGGAAGGGCTATCGTTCGGATTTCGATCTGCTGGTGGTGGTGAACAATCGCAAACTGACCGATTTCGCCGGCTATTGGCAGACGGCCGCAGACCGTCTGATGCGCGAAATCAACACGCCCGTCAGCTTCATTGTGCATTCCCGCCGGGAGGTGAACATTGCACTCAGGGACGGTCAGTACTTCTTTGTCGACATCCGTCGTGAGGGAATCGTCCTCTATGAGCTCGACGAGGAACCGCTGGCCAATCCGGCACCGACAAAGCCGGCCGATGCCTTCCGACTAGCAGCCGAACACCTCGAAGACAGGCTGCCTCATTCCAAGAAGTTCGCGAAAGGTGCGATGTTCTATCTACAAGAGGGCGACTTCAAAGAAGCAGCTTTTCTCCTCCACCAATCAATCGAACAGGCTTATGCTGTTGTGTTGCTGGTTCTAACGAATTACAGCCCTGCTTCTCATAACGTCAAATTTCTTCGCAGCCTCGCCGAAGACCAGGCCCAAGAGCTTGCCGAAATTTGGCCCCGCGACCAGCAGCGTTTCGTTGCATGGTTCAACATCATCAACGAGGCTTATGTTAAGGCGCGCTATTCAAGGCACTTCGAGATCACTCGCGAAGCGCTTCAGTGGCTTGCTGAGCGGGTCTGCGACCTGATCGACCGTGTCGAAATGATCTGCCGATCACGGCTTGAAAAGCTGAGGAATGAGGCGAACACGGCTGATCAGCGTGCGGGCTGACTTCGCGATTGCACCAATTCCAGTCTGCCTGTCTATGCGACCTCCGAAGCACAGACCAGTGAACATGGGATGGGGGAATTTGCTTCAGACTTCCCACTGAAATAGCCGCGCTTCGCCGCAGCAGCGTCAACTTTGATGGGTCAACACAAGGAACCGTCAAGGGTGCTGTTGAGGGCGGCGCGCTCCTCGGGCAGCCAATTGATCCAGAAACACAGCCCTTCATCCGTTCAATTAGCTCGCGTCCGGTGAGCACTTTTGATCCCATGCCCGTCACGGCTCCGTCGAAGAGGCGGCCAAGCAGGTATTTGTTGAGCTTCCCAAAATCCTCCGTGTTTATAGGGGAACTCCCCGACCACAGCCTGCCCGTTGCCAGGCGGCAACACAGGTTGTGTTGGCTCCCCGATTCAGATGTCTGGCTTGTTCAAGGCCAAGTTTTGCAGCCGCCATTGTTTTTTAAAGAGCGGGTTGTCCTCGCTGAATTGCCGGTCGGCCCGCCTTCTCCCATTCGGCCTTCACGTCCAGAAAACACCTATCGTCTGCAATGCACTTCCGATGCTCGCCATAGCGCGGGACCGGAGAGCCACTCTTGCGTTCATCAAGCGCCAACGCCGTAATGTTGCTCGAGTTCATGGGCAACACGCAATCGTCGGCGAAGGCGCCGCGTTCGACGCCTTGCCTCGTTTCTCGTACGCCTTCGCAGTCGATGACACCGACGCCATTAAATTTGACGCCGAGAAACTGACCCCTGTTTCAGGGAGCATCCGGAATTTGCCTCGGCCTGCTGCGTGTCACCAACCTCAAGACAGCCCGGCGAAGGGCGCCATTTGACGGCCTGGATTAGGGTCACGTCACAAGTTTTTCAGCAGCCAGCTACGAGCCCTTTCGCTAAATCCATGCCACGCGCCTTCGTGTGTGAGTTCCACGACAAGAAGTTCGTCGTTGTCGTCGAGGAATGGAACCAGGTCATCCCTGATCAACTCGGCAGTGAGATCTGTTACAACGATGAACGTAGAATCCAAGTGCGCCCAGTACCTCGGATACTTCGCCTTGATGTGGTTGCGTAGCGCCGTGTTTTTAGCAGAGTAGTTTTCACCCTCGCGGTTCAGGTCATAACCAATCAGACAGCTCATTCATTTCCCCCTATTAAAAAATTAGACAGTATGGCATGTCCATTCCCGCCACCGCCGTGGTAAGTAGATAACAGAGGAAAACAGCCCCCATGTTCGGCCTGCGTCAGTTATCACACCTGCTCGTTCTCGCGAAGTCTTATGCGGCACTGTCTATTGTCTTGGTGCTGTTAGCCGGCGTGCGGGTCGCGCATGCCGATTTCGTCGGGAGTCTCGTATTGTCGCCCACAGGGTGCGAAAGCACCGGTCACTGCGAGCTCGGCGCTGACTTCGGCTTCATCGACCCTAAGGGTGTCGGCTGGCAGGCCGCCAAGGGGCTGATCACCGATGGCGCCAGCATTCCTCCATGGGCGCAGCCGATTGTCGGGAAGCCCTTCGACGAGAGCTTTGTCAAGGCGGCGATCATCCACGATCACTATTGCGACCGGCATGTCCGCTCTTGGCGCCTGACCCACCGGGTCTTCTACGACGCCTTGCGTGCAAGCGCGGTGGGTTCCGATAAGGCCGGCATCATGTATTTTGCCATCCTGGTCGGCGGCCCGAAATGGATCAAGCTCGTAAAGGGCAAGCCATGCGGGGTTGGACTGGGCTGCATCAACCAGGTCGGTGCCAGCCTGCAGTTGCCGGGGACCGGGCTCTCGGGGGATGAGAACGGCGGATTGATCGCGGTCCGCGGCCCGCAATACGGAACAGCCAAATTCGCGAAGACCATGGCGGACAACTTGCCTCAACTCGAGGCCCAGGGCGGATCACTGACCCCCGAGATGGTGGAGCAAGAGGCCAGTCAGGCCATGGTCGCCGACGTGTTTTTCGCCAACGGTGACGAGACTGGCACTACGCTGGATATCAAGGTCGAAACGAAATAGTTGACGACGCCCACCATTCCGGCAACTGCGTCAGGTCCGCGTGGTGGATTCCCGCCGCGGCCATCGCGTGGGCGACCGAGGGGCCGCGCGATGGTGTCGGCCGTTCCGATGGCCCCCTAGTCTTAGACTAGGTAGAGGGCGCAGCCACTTCGTCCTCCATATCGAGCGATTTTTCGACTGCCTGCGGATTCCGGGCGATGGTCCAAAGGAGAGTATTCGCCGCTGCATCCGGTTCCGAGCGACCTTGCTCCCAGTTTCGAAGCGTTGCCAGATCGAGGCCATACCTCACGGAGAACGCCTCCTGGGACAGCTTCGTGCCATCCCGGACTTCGCGAACGCTTAGCGGCCGCGGCGCATGAACCTTCGCGATCACTCCTGCGGACGAGAGTTCATCCTTCAGTGCCCGAAGGTCGTCGACGCAGGGAACCGTCACGAATGCCTTGCCTTGATCAACCATCTCTGTGAGGACCGCGTGGGCCGTCCTCAGCGGCAGCCGTCTCTTGACGAGAACCCGAGCAGCCTCAGGAGTATTCGCGCCGTGTAGAAAGCTGAGACTCAGCCGGACGGGAGAGCCTGACGACACTTGGACGACGTCCCGGGTTCGCACCCGTTGTCCGAACCGCTCCATGAACTTCAATGTAGTCGACATTAAGCTTCTCCGCGATCACTCGACCGAGCTTGCGCAATTTGGGCCAACCCCACTGGACCTGAGCATCGCCCCCAATAGGAGGTCACGGACGACCAAATGGTTGCTGCCCATCTCGACGTCCCCCCAAGAGCTGAAGCACGCCGTCGGGCGTGACAACATCAAAGAGGAGGCATGGGTCCTCCGATATGTCAGCCTCAAGAATGATTTCGATGTCATCAGGCTGCACACGGCGATCCATACGCAAATTGCTTATAGAAAGCAGGTCAGGTACTGGCGAGCGTCAAGGCCTAACCGATCTCCGAATGGTCGGGACGCTGGCAACATCCGAATCGTGCCACCTTGGTCCAGTCTAGGCCTGATCGACAGGGCATGAAGATCGCAGAGCTTACCTTCAGTAACCAGGGCCGCCCTCAACGCTGTGACAGAGCTGCAAGACAACATCGTCCCTTCCGAAAGCGCCAAAAAACAGAACCCCGACGGGCAAGCCACCGTCCTCGGGTGACCATACCGGGAGGGTTGCGACAGGGCCGCCGGTGAGATTGGCGTACATGTTGAAAGGTGAAAAGCCGGTCCAGTCCTCGGGAACCGAACATCCGTCGATGACCGCTGGCGGCGTCCTTAACGGAAACGCCCTGCAAGCGGTTGCTGGCGCCAGCAGAATGTCGAAGGATTCGAAATAGGTTTCAAATGCGCTTTTGATCCTTTGCCGCCGATAGCCGGCATTGAGCAGTTGAGTGGCGGTGATGTGACGTCCACGTTCCAGCACGTGGCGCGTCTCGCGATGAAGCTCGGCGCCGTCCTCGTCGAGCAGGAAACCGCGCTTAGCGTATTCGTACGCGCAACCGATGGTATCGATGATCTCACCCGGCGGCTCGATCGGGAGAGACACCTCGTCGACATGGTGTCCCAAACGCGAGAGCAGCGCTGCGATCTTATGCACGGCGGCGCGGCATGCCGGTTCGACCGGCAGGTCGGGATGCGCAACCAGCCAGCCGATGCGCAACCGCGGCAATGGCCTGTCGAGACCGTCGGTGAACGCTGTCGAGCGCTGGAGGCGACATGCGTATGGATCGCGGCTGTCAAAGCCCACCGTCACGTCGAGCGCCAAGGCAGCATCCCGGGCTGAATTGGTGATCGGCCCGACATCGTAGAGGCTCGGCCAGTCGTCCCAGTTCGGCCAGACCGGGATCGCTCGGTGCGAGGGCTTGATACCGAACGTTCCGCAAAATGCACTCGGAATGGTAATCGAGCCGGCGGTGTCTGTTCCGGTTGCCAGCGGCACGATGCCGGCGGCAATGGCTGCGGCCGATCCGCCACTCGACCCTCCCGAGGTCCTGCTTGGGTCGCACGGGTTGGAGCAGTCCGGTCCAAGCAGGTTTGTCGTTTCGCCGAGCAGCGTGAATTCCGGCGTGTTGGTCTTGCCCACGATAATCGCGCCGGCAGCCCTGAGACGCTCGACATGGATTGTATCCCTGTCGGGAACATGATTGCCGTAGAATTTGGAACCAAACGTCGTGCGGGTTCCCTTGGTCGCCTCCGCATCCTTTATGGCGATCGGGACACCGAGAAGCGGCGGCAAAGGGCCACCTTTGTCCAATAGCCGTTCTGCTTGTCGAGCAGCCTGCATGGCCTCGGCCTCACAAACGGTGAGAAAGGCGTGCAGGCGCGGGTTTTGCACTTCGATTTGGTGAAGACTGGCTTCAACCGCTTCCAAGGGAGTGATGTCCCGCGAAACGATGAGGTCTCTCAAGTCCTTCAGCGAGCGAAGATTGACATCGACCATCTGCCCGCCTCAGCTCATTACACCGACCAAGGCGTATTTTTTCTCGACATATTCGTCGATGCCATGATGCGACCCCTCACGCGAATTGCCGCTTTCCTTGATGCCGCCGAACGGCGCCAGTTCTGTCGAAATCGCACCCGAATTGATGCCGACCATGCCGTATTCAAGGCGTTCGGCCACGCGGAAGACCCGAGCTACGTCCCGGGTATAGAAATACGCGGCGAGACCGAACGCGGTATCGTTGGCCTTGGCAATCACCTCCTCGTCACTCTCAAAGCGGAAAACCGGTGCAAGCGGGCCAAAGGTTTCCTCCTGCGCCAGATCCATGCTGTCGTTGACCTCGGTCAGGATTGTCGGTTCGAAGAAAGTGCGCCCAAGCGCATGCCGGTGTCCGCCAACGACAACACGGCCGCCTTTGGCCACGGCATCGGCAACATGGCGCTCGACCTTTTTCACCGCCGCTTCGTTGATCAACGGGCCTTGTGTTACGTCTTTCCCGGTTCCCACCCCTATCCGCAAGGCTTGAACCGCGGCCGTCAGCTTTTCCACGAACGCCTCATAGACGTCGCAATGCACGTAGAACCGGTTGGTGCACACGCAGGTCTGGCCCATATTGCGGAATTTCGACACCATCGCGCCTTCGACAGCAGCGTCGAGGTCGGCATCGGCAAAGACAATGAACGGGGCATTGCCGCCGAGTTCCAGTGCCACTTTCTTCACAGTGCCGGCGCACTGGCGCATCAAAAGCTTGCCGACATTGGTTGAGCCGGTGAAGCTGACCAGCCGCACCGCCGGATGGGAGGTCAACACCGATCCAATCGCTTCGGCATCCCCAGTGATCACGTTGACCACGCCGGCTGGAAAGCCGGCACGCTGCATCAGTTCAGCCAGCGACAATGCGGTCAACGGCGTCTCGGGGGCCGGCTTCACCACAACGGTGCAACCTGCGGCCAGCGCGGGTGCCACCTTGCGCGTGATCATGGCCGCCGGAAAATTCCAGGGCGTAATTGCGGCGACAACACCGACCGGTTGGCGCAAGACAAGGATCCTGGCGTCGGTGCGATGACTGGGGAGGATTTCGCCGGCAATCCGCGTGGCTTCCTCGGCATAGTATTCAACATAGGCGGCGGCATAGTCGATCTCACCCAGCGCCTCCGCGTGCGGCTTGCCCTGCTCGGCGGTCAGGATGCTGGCAAGATCGTTGCGGTGCTCGACAATGAGATCGAACCAGCGCCGCAGAATCCGGCTCCGATCCTTGGCCGTGCGGTCGGCCCAGCCTGTGAACGCCCGCTTTGCGGCATCCACTGCCTGGGTCACTTCCTTGATCCCAAAGCGGGGAACATGCGCGATCAGCGTGCCGTCGGCCGGATTTTCGACTGGATCGCGCGGCGTCCCGACAAATTCGCCGTCGACAAGGCAGCGGAGTTGAAGGAGGCTCGCGTCGGCCAGCGGCGGGAGGGTCATCGGCAGGAGCTTTCTCGATAGGGCAGTCATGCGGGAAACAGGAATGCCGCCGTCGGATCGAAAAACACCTGCCGGCTGCAGGGCGACACATCCTGCGCCTGCATGGCGGCCGAGGTCGGCCTGATGTCGAGCCCCTCGCCGCCGACGGTGCGCGCGACGATGCGCCGACGCTCGCCGTAGAAGGCGACGTCGACGATCTCGACATTGAGTTCCGCGCTCGCCGAGCTCCGCTCCATCCCAAACGCTTCCGGCCGGATCATCAGCCTGGTCTTTTGACCTTTCCCAAATGTACCGTTGGCCCTGACCCCGGATACCACAGAGCCATCAGCCAGCCGGATCGTTGCCGCGCCATCGTTGGTGTCGAGATGTTCGGCGGCGAGGAAATTCGAATTGCCGATAAAACCGGCGACGAAATCGGTGGCTGGCCGCAGATAAAGGTCTTCGCCGGTGCCGGTCTGCTCGATGCGGCCGTCCCGGAACAAAGCGATCCGGTCCGACAGATGCAGCGCCTCTTCCTGGTCGTGGGTGACGTAAAGGATGGTGACGCCGGTCTCGCGATGGATGCGGCGGATCTCGCCCTGGATCTCCTCACGCAATTTCTTGTCGAGCGCCGACAGAGGCTCGTCCATCAACAGGATCGGCGGATCGTAGGCCAGAGCACGGGCCAGCGCGACGCGCTGCTGCTGGCCGCCAGAAAGGGCTCCGGGCAAGCGCGCGGCGAAGCTTTCGAGCCGCACCAGGGCCAGCATGTCGGCAACCTTCTTCTTCACCTCGGCCTCCGGCCGGCGGCGAACCCTCAGCGGGAAGGCGACGTTCTCGGCCACCGTCAAATGCGGAAACAGCGTGTAGCGCTGGAAAACCATGCCGATGTTGCGCTTGTGCGACGGCACGGCAAGCAGCGACTTTCCTTCCAGCTCGACATCGCCGGAACTCGGATCCTGGAAGCCGGCGATGGCATAGAGCGTCGTCGATTTTCCAGAACCGGAAGGACCGAGGAAGGTCAGGAACTCGCCTTTGGGTATGTCGAGGGTGACGTCGTGCACGGCAGTGATCGCCCCGAACGCCTTGCGCAGATTGCGGATGGAGAGGAAGGGCTGGGTCATGTCTTGACCTTTCGTTGCAGCAGCGCCGTCACCACCATAAGGGCCAGCGTCAGACCGACCAGCAGGCTGGAGGCGGCGGCGATGACCGGGCTCAGATCCGAGCGCAGACTGCCCCAGATCTTGACCGGCAAGGTCTGCAGGCTCGGGCTCGCCATGAAGATCGCCACCACGACCTCGTCCCAGGAGGCGAGGAAGGAAAAGATCGCGGCGGAAAAGATGCCGATCCTTATCGACGGCAAGGTGATCCTGAGCTTTGCCTCGAGTGGGCTGGCGCCGCAGACAATCGCGGCATCCTCGATCGACTTGTCAAAGCCTTCGAGCGCCGTGGCGATCGGAATGATCGCGAAGGGCAAGGCAAGCACGGTATGGGCGATGACGAAGCCGATCGTGGTGCCGCCGAGGCCTAGGCGCAGGAAGAAGGCATAGATGGCGATGGCAAAGACGACGACAGGCAGCACCATCGGCGTCAGCAGCAGGCCGCGCAGGATCTCACGCCCGGCAAACCGGCCGCGAACCAGGGCGAAGGAAGCGAGCAGGCCGATCACCACGGACAGGATCGCCGTCATGGTGGCGATGCGGGCGCTGGTCAGCGCCGCCTCGAGCCAGGCCGGGTCGGCAAACAGTTCCTGGTACCATTTGAGCGTCCAGCCGGGCGGCGGAAAGGCCAGCCAGCGCGACGAGCCGAACGACAGCAGAACGATGAAGACGACAGGCAACAGAAGAAAGCCGGCGACCAGCGCGGTGAAGCCGAGTAGCGCAACTTTCAGCCAACCCATGCGGTCATAGTCGAGCAGCATCTCAGGCGCCTCCGTCCATGCGCCTGGCGCCGACGAGGCGCAGCTGCAGCGCGTAGAGCGCCATGGTGACGACAAGCAGGATGAAGGCGGCGGCGCTGCCGAGCCCCCAGTTGAGCAGCGACTGGATCATCTGCGCGATCATTTCGGCCAGCATCATGTTCGACGTGCCGCCGAGCAGTGCCGGCGTGACGAAGTATCCGAGCGACATGACGAAGACCATCAGGCCGCCGGCGGCGATGCCGGGCAGCGAGAGCGGCAAGAGGATGCGGCGGAAGGCCTGGAAGGGGCTGGCGCCGCACAGTGCGGCCGCGCGCAGCGTCATCGGGTCGATCGCCCGCAGCGTGCCGACCAGCGGCAGGATCATGAAGGGCAGCATGATGTAGACCATGCCGATGGTGACGCCGGTTAGATTGTTGATGAGCGGCAGCGGCTGGTCAATGATTCCGGTGGCGATCAGCGTGCGGTTGATGACACCGGTGCGCTGCAGCAGCACCATCCAGGCATAGGTGCGGGTGAGCAGATTGGTCCACATCGACAGGATGATGACGCCGAAGACCAGCGAGGCCAGCGCCGAGGGCATGATCGCCAGCATCCAGGCGACTGGAAAGGCGACGAGGACGGTGACGATAGTGACCACCGAAGCGACCAGGAAGGTGTTGAAGAACACCCTAGCATAGGTGCCGTCACCCAGCAGCGTCGCGTAGTTCTGCAGGCCGGGAGCGGGTTCGGTGATGCTGCGCAACAAAAGGGCCAGCACCGGGACGACGAAGAAGAGCGTGATCAGGATCAGCGCCGGCAGCAGGCCACCTAAGCCTGCCGGCAGCCTGAATGATCCAAAGCTCTGACGCGTTTCGACCGACATGGCGGGAACCTGTTTGTGGGAGCGAGACAGCTGGAGCCGCCTCGTCCCGTTCTGTTGCGGTTACTTTGCCTGCCAAGCGTACCAGCGCGTGGCGATCTCGTCGCGGTGCTCGGCCCAGTAGTTCATGTCGAGGTTGATCTGTCCGTCGACATGGGCGTCCGGCAGCGACTTCACGACGTCCGCCGCCATTTCGGCCTTGGCCTTGGTGTTGATGGGCGCATAGCCGCTGGCTGCGGCGAATTTCGCCTGGCCGGCCGGGCTGCTTGCCGCAGCCAGGAACTTCATCGCCGCATCCTTGTTCTTGGCGCCCTTCGGCACCACCAGAACGTCGGCCGCCGTCAGGTTCTGGTTCCAGGACACGCCGACATCGGCTTCGTCATGCTGAAGCGCGAAGACGCGACCGTTCCACAGCTGGCCGAATGCGGCTTCACCGGAAGCGATCAACTGCTGCGATTCCGCGCCGCCGCTCCACCAGACGATATCGGACTTGATGGTGTCGAGCTTCTTGAAGGCGCGGTCGAGATCGAGCGGGTAGAGCTTGTCGGCGGGAACGCCGTCCGCCAGCAGCGCGATCTCGATGACGCCGGGCGCCGACCATTTGTAGAAAGTCCGCTTGCCCGGAAACTTCTTCGTGTCGAACATGTCGGCCCAGCCGGCAGGTTCGCCCGACACCGCGCCCTTGTTCCAGGCGAGCACGAAGGAATAGTAGAAGCTGCCGACGGCATGGTCGGTGGTGAAGCGCGGATCGAGATCGGCCTTCGGCACCACAGTGAAATCGATCGGCTCCAGCAGGCCATCCTTGGCCGCCTTGATGGCGAAATCCATCTCGACGTCGACGACATCCCAGTTGACGCTGCCGGCGTCGACCATCGCCTTCAGCTTGCCATAGTCGGTCGGACCGTCCTGCATGACCTTGATGCCGGATGCGGCCGTGAACGGTTCGGCCCAGGATTTGGTCTGCGCTTCCTGGGTCGTCCCGCCCCAGGAGGTGAACACCATGTCCTCGGCCCTTGCGGCCGTCGTTGCCAGAAGTGTGGTTGCGAAAAATCCGGCAAGGATGCCGGTGGTGATCAGTTTCATGTCGTTCTCCTCTGTTTGTTTTCGTTGTTGGCTGTTCGCGACCGGCGTTTTCGCCTTGATCGCGTTTCCCCGGCCCGCGGCGGCTACCGCATGACGAAAGGATCGGGAATCGGGTCGTCCGAGGTGCGTATCCACACCGACTTCGAACGCGTGTAGTCACGGATCGCGTCCATGCCGCCTTCGCGGCCGAGGCCGGACAGGCCATAGCCGCCAAATGGAACCAGCGGCGAGACGGCCCGGTAGGTGTTGATCCAGACCACGCCGGCATGGATGCCACGCGCCATACGGTGGGCCTTGGCAAGATTGGTGGTGAAGACGCCGGACGCCAGGCCGAACGGCGTGTCGTTGGCAAGCGCGAGCGCCTCGACTTCGGTATCGAAGGCGATCACGCTCAGCACCGGACCGAACAGTTCTTCGCGCACGCAGGCGAGGTTCTGATCGGGTGCTTCGATGATCGTCGGTGCATAATAGAAGCCGTCCGGCTTGCCCTCGACGCGCGTGCCGCCGGTGATCAGTCGCCCACCCGTAGCCAGGCTTTGGGTAACGACATTTTCGATCCATTCGCGCTGTCGCGACGTGGCCAGCGGCCCCATTTCGGTTGCGGGATCCTGCGGATCGCCGATCCTGATTGCTTCGGCTTTGTGCTTGAGCCGGACGAGGAATTCGTCCTTAACCGAACGCTCGATCAGCAGGCGCGAGCCGGCGACGCAGCTCTGGCCGGTGGCGGCGAAGATGCCGGCGACGACGGCGTTGGCGGCGCTGTCGAGATCGGCATCGGCAAACACGACGACGGGACTTTTGCCGCCCAGTTCGAGCGTCGTGTAGGCAAGATTTGCGACCGTGTTCCTGACGATGGCGCGCGCTGTTGATGGGCCTCCGGTAAAGGCGACGCGCGAGACCAGCGGGTGGCTGGTCATGCGGTGGCCGCAATCGTGTCCGAACCCGGTCAGGATGTTAACGGTCCCAGCAGGGAAGCCTGCCTCATGGACAAGTTCAGCGAAGGCGAGCAGCGGGGCGGGGCCGTCTTCTGACGCTTTGAGAACGACGGTGCAGCCGGCGGCAAGCGCCGGACCGAGCTTGACGGCCGACAGGAAGAGCTGCGAATTCCACGGCACGATGGCGGCGACGACGCCGATCGGCTCGGGCCGGATCGTCACCTCCATGTCGGCCTTGTCGATGGGGACAAACGTGCCTTCATGCTTGTCGGCCAACCCGCCATAGTAACGATAGTAGTCGCCGACATAGGCGATCTGGGCGCGGGTCTCGCGAATGATCTTGCCAGTATCGCGGGTCTCGAGCTCGGCCAGCCGGTCGGCGTTGGCAACGACGAGATCACCGAGCCGCACCAAAAGCTTGCCCCGCGCCGTTGCCGTCATCGCCGCCCACGCGCCGGAGCGCAACGCCCGGTCAGCGGCTTCAACGGCGCGATCGACATCGGCCTCGGTCGCCGCCGGCATCGTCGCCCAGGCGGTTGCGGTCGACGGATCGAGACTTTCGAAGGTCGCCGATGGCGCATCGAAGCGGCCGTCGATGAAATTTCTGAACGTGGTTGCGGTCATGGCCCGGCTCGGTTCTGGTTCAGGTGAAGGCCGGCATTACCCGGTCGATAAACAGCTGCAGTGATTTCTTCTTGCGCTCGTGCGCAAGGCCGCTGTCGATCCAGATCGAGTACTGATCATAGCCAAGTGCCTCATAAGCCTTCAGCCGACCAATCACCTCGCCGGGCTCGCCGATGACCAGGTTTTCGCGAATCTTTGCTGGCGCATACTGTGGCATGGCGGCAATCTCATCTTCCGTGAGCGGCTCCAGAATGCCCTGGCGCACCGGTTTCTTGTTTTGGAACCAGGCGCCGAACTGGCAGTAGAAGTGCGACAGATCCTTCGTCAGCTGCTCGGCATCGGCGGCGTCCTCGGCAACGAATGTGTGCATCAGCAGCATGATGTCCGGCCGCGCCATGTCCGGGTGCGCGGCACATGCTGCGTTAAAACGCTCCATCAGGCTCGTTACTTCGCCATCGCCCGAGGCCAGCGGGGTCACCTGGACGTTGCAGCCGTTGGAAATGGCAAAGTCGTGCGAGTTGGGATCGCGCGCCGCCACCCAGATCGGCGGGTGCGGCTTTTGCACCGGCTTGGGCGACGAGGTGGTGGGAGGAAACGACCAGAACTCATTGGACAACTCGAAGTCACCATCCCACAGGCCCTTGATGGCGGGGATGATCTCGCGCATCCGCTGACCGGCACCCCAGGCGTCGAGCCCCGGGAAAAGACGTTGGTATTCGTAGGAATAGGCGCCGCGCGCGATGCCGATATCGAGCCGACCGCCAGTGATGACGTCGGTCATGGCCGCTTCGCCGGCCAGCTTGATCGGATGCCAGAACGGCGCGATGACCGTTCCGGTACCGAGGCGGATGCGCGTCGTCTTGGCGCCGAGATAGGCGATGTTGATGAACGGGTTAGGTGAAATGGTGAATTCCATGCCGTGATGTTCGCCGATCCAGGCGGTTTCAAAGCTGGCGCCCTCGGCCATCAGCACCAGTTCCTCGAGCTCGTCGATAAGCTCGGCATGAGGCTTTGACGCATCCGAGCGTTCCATGTGTACAAAAAGAGAAAACTTCATTTTATTCACCTGCGTCTGGAGATGGGCGCACGACCGGGGCGGGCCGCGCGAGCGGCCGCACCTCCCCTTCGATTTCATTTCCGACATAGACCCCAAAAGCGTCCTCCCTCCGCTCGCGAACATAGCGGGCGAGCATTGAACTTACCGCGGGGTCAGCGATCTTCAGGTCGCAGATCCGGTCGATGTCGATGAAGCGAGCCTGAGGATCTCTGGACGAGGCCTTGTCGAGCGTGCCGAGATAGTAGACATGGGCGCGCGCGGGCTGGCCGGCATCGTCCCAGACCGCGAACAAAAACCCGAGCTGGGCGTCGATGGCGCGGGCGGCGAGCCTTCCCTTCAGGCTCTTGGCGATGCCCGGGGTGCCGAGGCCATGGCCAAGGGGCAGCTCATGGCTCCCATCCGCTGTTTCGAAGAACAGCACACGGCCTTCATTCTCCAGGATGGCGCCGACTTCCATGTCGGGCGGCACCGTCGCCAGCGCTTCCTGGCTGAGGCCGAGATTCACATAGGCACCGCGGCAATAGCCCAGCGGTTGCGCTCCGTTATGGCTGAAATCGCGAACGCGACCGATCAGGATGGAATGGTCGCCGGCATCGATCAGTTGATCAAGATCGCAATCGAAGATCGCGGCCGAACCGTCGATCAACGGGCTGCCGGTCGATCCGGAGCGCCACGCGACGGTCGCGAACTTGTCCGCCGCCTTTGAGGCGAAGATGCCCGAAGCTGTCTTCTGGCCCTCGCACAGGACGTTGATCGAAAAGCTCTTCGAAGCCGAAAAAACCGGGTGCCCGTAAGCCTTCTTCGCGATGCAGACCAGCACCAGCGGGGGATCGAGCGAGACTGAGGTGAAGGAATTGGCGGTGAATCCCCTTGGCTGGCCATCGGGGCCGATTGTGGCGACGATGGTGACGCCGGTCAGGAAAGAACCCAGCGCCCGCCTGAACTCCGTAGCGTCGAAGGCGGTATCCATTTCTGATCTCCCTGGCTTTCCATCGCCGTCGTCTGTCTCAAGAAACGCTACAATCTGGCTCGTCACTTTTTGGGGCGACGCGAGCGCCATCATGTGTCTTTCGCCGGCCAGCACGATGCATTGGCCTCGCGGCGCCAGATGCGCCATCGCGGCTGACATTGTAGGCGATGAGTTGCGATCCTCGGACCCGGTCATGAACAGAGCTGGCATGGCCAGGCGCGGGAGGCTGTCGGCATGTTCGGCATCTGCCCGCGCAAAAAGGCGATAGGTACGAGCGTAGCCTTGCTGGCTGACCTTCTCAAGCGCGGCACGGGCCATGGCCGCGGCCTCGGCTTGATCGCCAGACACGGTATCGCCGAACCAGCGGGCGACGGTCGCCGCGATGCCGGAAGGATCGGCATGGCCGTTAAGGTCGGCGGCACGAGCGCGTACCGCTTCTGCCAAGGCCGGGGGGCGACGAAATACGGCATTGAGCGAAACAAGTTTGCGAACCCGTTCAGGGGCACGAAGCGCCACTTCCTGGCCGACAAGGGCACCCATCGAATGGCCGACGATCGACAAGCGTTCGAGACCGAGATGGTCGAGAAGGCCGATGACCTGGTTCGCGTAGTCCGAGAGATTGGCCTCTTCCGGCGGCTGTGGCGAGGAACCATGTCCCAGCATGTCAATGGCGATTACGTCGTAGCGACTTTCAAGCAAAGCGATCTGAGGCTGCCAGATCGCCGCATTCATGCCGACCCCATGGATCAACAGGATCGGCTCGCCAGTGCCTGAGCGAATATAAGCCGTGCCATCGGGCGACTTCTCGCGGACCCGATCCGGCATGACGAAACCTTCAGCCATGGAGATCGCCGACTTCCTTGAGATCCTGGTAGCGGTCGCCGATACGGTGATGGGGGCGCCCGCCGATCGAAGCGCCGAGCGCGATCACGAGTTCGTCGGGCGCCGGCGCATCGGCAATCTGGAAGTGCACGGTCAGGTAGTGAGAGCGTCTACCTTCATCGTTCTTGTCCATCAGCGGAATCATGATCGAGGTGTTCGGGCCTCCACGCAGATTGGTGAAGGCAAGGTAGGTCTTGGCGCCGACGGCGCGCCGGTAGTGATTTCCAAAATGCAGGGTATGGATGAGCGCCGAGGCGTGCTCGATTTCGCCCGCCGTGCCGCAAATAGCTGCCTTGCCATAGCCCTCGATCGCCTCGCCGGAACCGGCGACGGCAAGAATCTCACGGGTCAGCAACTCGCCGAGCACCGGCGCATAGGCCCGTATCGCGGGCGACAAGTCCTCGGTAAAGTCCTTGCCTGCCCATGGGTTGTCCAAAACAGCTGCGACGCCTATCAGCCGCAGCGGCCTTGCAGCCGCCTTGCCCCCCTCGATCAGGGTGGTCTCGACGTGGGTCACGATCTTTCGAATGGCAGGGCTCATAGAGGTCCTCAGGAAAATCGTAAAGGCTGAACTTATCGCATTCCGTCTTATGGTATACCATACTATTATCTGCCAAAGCGCCTTGTCAACAGCTATTCGAATCTGGTTTCTTCATTCCCGAAAGGACCATCTCATGAACGACACACTTCGCATCGAGCGCTCGACGAAAACGCTGCGGACCCTGGCGCTGGAACGCATGCGTGAAGCGATCATGGATTTTCGGTTCCAGCCAGGGGAACGGCTTGTCGAACGGCCGCTTTGCGAGCAACTCGGCGTCAGTCGTTCCGTGGTTCGCGAAGTGCTGCGGCAGTTGGAGGCCGAGGGCCTGGTCCAGATGATTCCAGGGCACGGGCCCGCGGTAGCGCGACCAGACCTCAGCCGTACGGAGGAGATCTACGAATTGCGTGCCTTGCTTGAGGGGATAGCGGCGCGCGCCTGCGCGCTCACGGCCACCAGCGAACAGATTGAGGGTCTCGAACGCGCCTATGAGGATCTGCTCAAGGCTTGGGCGTCAAGCATTCCCGTCGAGGTGATGCGGGCAACATCGCGCTTTTACGAGAACTTGTTTGTTGCCGCAGGAAAGCTTATCGCCTGGGAAATCGTGCAAGGATTGAACGTGCGCATCAATCAATTGCGATCGATGACGATCGCCTCACCCAACCGGCGCGGGCCCGCGATCGCCGAGATGGAAGATATCATGAACGCGATAAGGGCACGTGACGCCGACAAGGCCCAAGCCGCCGCCCGACACCATGTCGAGCAGGCATGGAACATCGCGCGGCTATCCTTGCGTCCCAGCTGATTTTCTCCTGACGCTGCCACTCTTTTGAATCAGCAAAGCTGACCCCAACCGCACATGCGGCCCGCTGGGCGCGCGTGCCCGCCTCCTCCCCTCATTTTTGTTAGGGCCGCTCCTTTGGGACCCGTTTGCCTTGCGCTCGTCGATTGACAAAGCACGCTCGATATGAAAATCGTAAGATGGAATACCATAAGATGGTACATGGGATTGGAGGAAGCTTGCCGTGAACAACAATGATCGCATGCTCGACGCAATACGCACCGGCCGTCTGAACAGACGTCAGTTCGGCCACCTCCTGGCCGGCTTGGGAGTCGTCGTCACATCGACCGCCTATGGAGGACCAGCGGCCGCCGATGAGGAACAGCCGACCTTCTTCACCTGGGCGACGATGGATGTGCCAGATTTCTTCCCAACCTATGTTGCCAAGCATGGCGTGCCGCCAAAATTTGCCGTGTTCGGCGATCAGGACGAGGCAATCCTGAAGGTTCGCGGCGGCTTCAAGCCGGATGTCGTCTATCCGCAATCCTACACAATCCGCCGCTGGCACGAGGCCGGGCTGGTGGAACCGATCGACACCTCGAAACTCAGCAACTGGGACGACATTTTCCCAAGCCTGCGCGGTCTCGACGGCGTGCAGATCGATGGCGAAACGGTGTGGGTGCCAACCGACTGGGGACTCAGCTCCGTGCTGGTCCGCACCGATCTGGCGCCGGACTACGCAAAGGCCGACACCTGGGATATTCTGTGGGACAAGAAATACTCCGGCCGATTGGCGGCGTTGGACAGCATGGCCGACGCGGTTGGTGCTGCTGCACTGCATGCCGGCGTCAACGCCTACAACATGTCGGAAGATGACGTCGCCAAGGTTCGTGCAGCGCTGGTCGAGCAGCGGCCGCTGCTGCGTTTCTACTCCAACGATCCAACGACCCTGCAACAGGCACTGACCTCCGGCGAGATAGTTGCCGCCAACACCTGGAACGATTCTTACGTTTCGATGAAGGCGCAGGGCCTGCCAGTACGCTATATGCGCCCCAAGCAAGGCATCATGGCCTGGGTTGGCGGTCTTTCCATCGTCAAGGGTACCCCGCACAAGGAACTGGCCCATGAGGTGATCGACGCCTACCTCGACCGCAAGGCGCGGGCGTTCGGCATGTCACAATACGGCTACGGCAGCGCGACGGCTGGCGGTTTCGCAGCCGTTGATGATGCCACATTGCAGCGCCTCGACCTGCCACGCGACCCGGCGGACCTGCTGGCCAAAAGCATCGTGCAGGTCCCAATGAAGAACCAGAACGCCATTCAGCAGATGTTTGAGCAAGTCAAGCAGGGCATGTGAGGCACGCGCCCGGTTCGAACTGATGGATCATTTGGACCACATCATCGTCGGTGCGGGTGCGGCCGGTTGCTTGCCCCCCAACCGGCTGTCCAGCGATCCGTCGATTTCGGTCCTGTTCGAAACGGGTCCGGCAGATCGCGGCTGGCAAATCCACATGCCGGCCGCGCTCGCCTGTCCGATGCAGAACCCACGGCTGAACTGGGGCTCTCAAACCGAGCCACAGGGTCATCCGGTCGGCCCGCATTGGCGGAGCACGTAGCGATGAGCGATATGAACCCCAAATCCGGATTTTTGCATTCCCTGGTTCATCGAAGCGACGCGACGCGTGGATATCTGCTGCTGGGCCCGGCGCTGCTGGTCGCCGCCGGCACACTTGTGGTGCCGCTGTGCATCCTTTTCGCCTACAGCTTCTGGACGCAAAAAGACTTGGAGGTCGAGCGAAGCTGGGTGCTGCAGAACTACCTTGGATTCTTTGCCAATGTGACCTATCTCGGCATCCTTGCCAAATCGGTCGCAGTGTCGCTGGCGGCGACGGTGCTGGTGCTGGTGCTGTCCTATCCGGTGGCTGCCTTCATCGCCCTGAAGGGCGGCAGGCACAAGACGACGCTGCTGCTGGTCATCACCATTCCATTTTGGACAAGCTACCTGCTGCGCGTCTTCGCCTGGAAGATCATCCTGGGCTATAACGGCGTCATCAATTCGGGTCTGATCTGGCTCGGCGTCATCCACCAGCCACTCGAGATCCTTCTTTACAACCCCTATGCGGTGATCATCACGCTGGCCCATGCGTGGGCACCGTTCGCTTTGCTGCCCATTTACATCAGCATTGAAAAGATCGACCGCTCGCTGATCGAGGCCGCCCACGACCTTGGCGACGGCGCATGGTATACGTTCTGGCGTGTACTTTTGCCACTATCGCGTCCAGGCCTGATCGCGGCCGGCATGCTGGTCTTCATTCCCACGGTTGGCGACTACGTCACCCCGCAACTGGTCGGGGGCACCTCTGGAATGATGATCGGCAACGTCGTTCAATCGATGTTCGGACGCGCCAACAACTGGCCGCTTGGCGCGGCAATCTCCATCGTCACCATGGTCGTCGTTACCATCATCGCTTGCGCGATTCTGTGGGGAACGGGCAGCAAGACCGGGCAGGCACGCCGATGAGCCGGAAAACGTATCTTTGGGGCGGTTATACCGCGCTCTACATCGCCGCACTTTATGCCCCGGTGGCGTTCTTGATCATCTTCGCCTTCAATGACAGCACCGCAATCGCGTTTCCGCTCAGCGGCTTCACCACGCGCTGGTTTTCCGCGATGGCCGGTTCACCCGGTCTGGTCGAGGCGCTCGGCAACAGTTTGAAGGTTTCCAGTTCGGCGGCGGTGATCTCCACGGTGCTCGGCACGCTCGCCGCCAAGGCTCTGAGCCGCACGGCGCTGCCCGGCCGCCCGGCGCTGACGGGCATACTGACGCTGCCCCTGCTCATTCCCGGTATCGTCATGGGTATTGCACTTTTGATCGTGTCCGGGACCGTTGGGCTGCAGCTTTCGCTGGTGACCATCGGCATCGCGCACGTCGTCTACACGACCCCGTTCGCGATCCTGATCATGTTGCCTCGCTTCGAGGGCTTCGACCGCAATCTCGAGGAGGTGTCCCTGGACCTCGGCGAAGGCCTGTTCTTCACATTCGTTCGCGTCGTGTTGCCACTTGCTGCGCCCGGCATCGTTTCAAGCCTGCTGCTCACCTTCACGGTGTCGCTCGACGAATTCGTGCTGACCTTCTTCCTTGCCGGCAACGAAACCACGCTGCCGCTCTACATCTGGTCTCAGTTGCGTTTTCCAGGAAAGCTGCCCGGCGTTCTGGCACTCAGCACCTGCATCCTTTGTTTTTCTTTCGTTCTCGTGACGCTGGCGGAATGGGTTCGCCGTCGCGGAACGCCCGCGAATCCGCAATAGGGATTTTGCCATCATGACCACACCTCTCGTTTCGATCCGCAACGTTTCCAAAGTCTTTGGAAATTTCCATGCCACGAAGAACATCACCTTCGACATCGAGGCTGGTGAATTCTTCTCGCTGCTTGGCCCGTCCGGCTGCGGCAAGACCACGCTTTTGCGCATGCTTGGTGGCTTCGACATGCCGACCTCAGGCGAGATTTTCATCGACGGCAAGCCATGCGCGCAGCTTGCACCAAACCGCCGCCCAACCAACATGGTGTTCCAGAGCTACGCGATTTTCCCGCACCTCACGGTGGCCGAGAATATCGCCTATGGGCTTCGCACCATGGCGTTGTCGCGCGAGGAGAAGGCGCAGGTTGTCAAGGATTCCCTGGCCATGATCCAGCTGGGCTCGCTCGGCCATCGCAAACCGCATGAACTGTCGGGCGGGCAACGCCAACGCGTGGCACTGGCTCGGGCTCTTGCGCGCAAGCCCAGGGTGCTGCTGCTCGATGAGCCGCTCTCGGCTCTCGACAAGCAGTTGCGCGAGGACATGCAGTTGGAACTGCGCGAACTGCAACGCAAAGTCGGCATCACATTTGTGTTCGTGACGCATGATCAGGAGGAAGCCCTGGCGTTGTCGGACCGGATCGCCATTCTCTCCAAAGGCGAAGTGATACAGATCGATACTCCGTCTCTCATCTACGAGCAGCCGGCCAACCGCGAAGTCGCCGCCTTCATCGGCTCGATGAATTTCTTCCCGGGCACCTTGCTCGGCTTCGAGGGCGCAAATGCGGTGGTGGATGCCGGACGCGTCGGCCGCATCCTTGTTCAACATGACCCAAACAAAGGAAGAAAGAGCAATGCCGGTGAGCGCGTCGTGGTTGCGGTCAGACCGGAGAAAATCGAATTCGGTCGCAATGCGCCCGAGGCGGTGAACCGCCTGTCTGGCTCGCTTGTGGCGAAATCCTATCTTGGCGACAGGAATCATCTCTTCGTTAGTGTCCATGGCGTCGAAAAACCCGTCGCCCTCTCGTCTCAGAACGCGCACCGAAACGGGGCCGCCGCTGCATCGGAAGCAGTCCCGGTCTGGGTCTCCTGGCCAGCCGAAAACGGGATCCTCCTGCCGGCTCACTGAACCAAAAGAGCCGTGGACCTCAACCCACTCGCGGCGATCTGACCAAACTGCCATGGGGCGCTCCAGCACCATTGGCTATCGGCGCGCGATCGCGCCCAATTGAGCAAGCGGCAGGTTATCGAACCCAGATTGCAACTTCAAACCGGCGTGCCTGTCCCGATCCGACTTGCTGATCATGGCGAGCAAGCGGCCCAAACCACCGCGCGGCCGATGTCGGACGCGTGTTCAACCACGTACATCCCGAGATAATTGGTACAACCCGGCCTGCCCCGGACTCGGCGTTCGTCGTCGGCATGATCGCGATGGTGGTGATCAGGAAGAGCAATGTTCGGCATGCTGATCATAATCAGCAAGATTTTGCGTGGCGGTTGAAACCAGCCAATATTTAAGCTATTATCCTCATAATGTCTTTAAACAGCTAGTATCTGAGGCGAATATGATCGACCTGATCGATCTTGGCAATGAGATCAAGAACGCCAGGAGAAAGCGTAAGCTGACACGCGAGAAGCTCGCCGAGCTTTCCGGAGTCAGTCGGGCAAGGATCGAGGCGCTCGAGAACGGCAGAGTGTCCGACATGGGGTTCAAAGGCGTGCTCGCGCTTATGAACATTGTAGGACTGGATTTCCGGCTGACGACATTCAACAACAAGCGACCCACGCTCGAAGACATCATGGAGGAAGACGATGCTCCGCGTATGGGTAGGTAGCAAGCCAGTCGGCGTGTTGGACAGGTCCGGCAAGCGCGGTTCGACTTTCGTGTACGATGTGAAGGCCGACGACCGTGACGCCGTGTCGCTCACGATGCCGAAGCGAACCCAATCGTGGAATTCGGAGTTCGGCCTCCTTCCCATTTTCGACATGAACCTGCCCGAGGGAGCCCTTGAAGGGAAGATCCGGACGGCTTTTGCCAAGGCATTGGGCCGCTTCGACGACATCGACCTGCTGGCCGTCGTCGGTCGGTCGCAGATCGGCCGCATCCGCTTCACCGGCATGGAAGAGGAACTGGTGGAGGATGTCCCTTTCCGGAGCATTGACGATCTTTTGCGCGCCCGCCGGGAGGGCGATCTCTATAATGAACTCCTGGAAACATACGCAATCCATTCAGGGGTCGCCGGAGTGCAGCCGAAGGTGCTGGTGCGAGCCAGGGAGGAGGATGAGCAGTCGGACGGACGGACGTCGCTCAGCATTCGCGGAGCTACCCACATCGTCAAAATGTGGGACCCCGACGAATATCCCGAATTGGCGGCAAACGAGTTCTTCTGCCTCATGGCAGCTCGGGAAGTCGGTCTCGACGTGCCGGACTTCCGGCTGTCCGAGGATGGCTTCGCTCTCGTGGTCGAGAGATTCGACCTAACCGATGGCTTGTACCTCGGATATGAGGACTTCTGCGTGCTGAACGGCGTCACCAGCAAGGACAAGTACAACGGCGGATACGAAACAAAGCTCTTCAAGCGGATCAAGGAGTTCGCCTCTCCCGAGAAGGCAGTCGGGTCATTGGAAGCCGCTTTCCGCCTGTTCGTGATTAACTGCGCCATCCGCAATGGCGATGCACACCTGAAGAATTTCGGCGTCGTCTACAAAGACGCGGAAAGTCCGGTAGGATTGGCTCCCGTTTATGACCTCATCACGACGAGGGCCTACATCAGGAACGATGCCATGGCGCTTACCCTCGATGGCTCCACTGCTTGGCCCGACCGAAAGAAGCTCGATCGGCTAGGCGTTACCCGCGCGAACCTCCGACCGGGACGCGTAGCGGAGATCATAGAGCAGACCTGCGACACGCTTTCAGACGTTTCGAGACGGGCGAGAGCTTATTTTGAAGAATCCCGTTTCCCTCAGGTCGGCGAAAGGATGCTCAGGGAATGGCAAGCCGGAGTGGGGTCGCTTTGCGGGGGAAAGACGATCCACCTGATGAAGGTTCCAGACGAGAGGCAGCACAAAATAGCTTGAATATTAGCCGTTCCATGTGATTCTGAACAATAAGAGCCAGAATTTAAGCTGTTCAGACAGGTGCCGGGACTCTGCCGCTGGCTTGCAGCTCATCACTCAAAACCAATCCTCCGAGTACCTAGCTAGAGCCGGATGATTTCAGGTCGAATCGACCTGAAATCTGAATCCGGCTCTAAATCAAGGAGATAGAGCATGATGTCGTCCGAAAACCGCTTCACACTTTTCGGCATCATCCTTAGTGTGACCCGGAATGCAGTCGAACGTTTTTCTCGATAAGTTTGGGCGCTGGAGCGGCGGTGTCGCTGCTGCAGCCATGGCCGCGACGCCCGAAGAATTGTCGGCTCGCTTCACGGCGGCGGCGAGCGGGCTGCTTGGCTCCGACCGAGCCTATGTCGGGTTTTACCGTCGCGACATAACATCCCTGACCATCGACGATGCCGGCCCCGATCGCTGGAACCGCGACTACGATGCACGACTGTATCGCCAGGACCCCTTCTTCCAGAGGTTCGCCAGTACAAGGCAAGACTTCCTGTTGCCGTTATCGGCCCTCCGCAATGGCGACTTCCAGCGCACCCCCTACTATCGCGAATTCTTCGGACCTTCCGACAGTTTCGACGAGATTACCGGCGTGTTCAATCTCGACGGGCTGACCGCTGGCTACGTCACCTTCCTGCGGCGAAACGGGGCAGCACCTTTTGGCGAGCAAGACCTGGCGATCGCCTTGGCAACAAGTGGCGCGACAAGGCTCATTCTGCAAAGATTGCTTCACTTGTGTGGTTCTCGAGACAAGGGCATCGCAATCGGTGACGCCCACTCGCGGCTAAGCAGACGCGAGACTGAGATTGCACGGCATCTGATCGATGGCGGCAACGCCAAGACCATTGCGCGAAGCCTCGCCATTTCACCCGGCACCGTCCGCAACCACATCAAGCAGATCTATCGCAAGCTCGACGTACACTCGCAGGTCGAGTTGCTGGCGACCATCCGCGAAGCCGCTCAGGACTGACGGCTTCCGCGCGGCTCTGTCTTTTTGCTTTGACGCAATTCCCAGAGGAAAGCGCTGCGGGCTTTTTCCGGGGAAAACCGCTGCGCACTGTGTTGGTGGAATTGCTCTATTGTCCGGTCACGATGCGCGTCCACATGCGGTTTTGCGACCGCAGCAGCTTTGCGTCGCTGTTGTCGACCACGAACAGCCTGGCCTTGACGGCATCGGGCGGAAAGACGCCGGGATCGCTGGCTATTGCCTTGTCCATCAGAGGCAGGGACTCCGGTATCGCATTGGCGTAGGAGACATAGTTGGAGTTGGCCGCGGCGATATCGGGCCGCAGATTGAAATTGATCCAAGCCTGTGCGTTGTAGGGATGCGGTGCATCCTTCGGCACCGCCATCGTATCGAAGTTGATGAGCGTGCCCTCTTTCGGGATGGAATAGGCGATTTCCAGCTTCTTCACGGATTCCGCCGCACGGGTCCTTGCCTGGAGTATGTCGCCCGACCAGCCCAACACCACACAGATGTCGCCGTTGGCGAGGTCGTTGATGTATTTCGACGAATGGAAATAACGGATGTAGGGCCGCACCTTGCCCATCAGATCTTCGACCTTGGCGAGGTCGTCGGGACTGGTCGATTTGGGGTTGATGTGAAGGTAGTTCATCGCCATCGGGATGACTTCAGCAGGCGCATCGATCATGGCCACCCCGCAATCGGACAGCTTCTTGACCATTTCGACGTCGAAGATCATGGCGAAGGAATCTGTCGGCGCGTCCGGCAGCCGTTGCTTGACTGCGGCGACGTTGTAACCAATGCCGTCGGTGACGGCCATATAGGGCACGGCATGCAGGTTCTGCGGGTCGGCGCCGGCGATCAGCGCCAGGGCTGGCGGATCGATTTTCGAGTGGTTTGCAAGCTTCGATATGTCGAGTTCCCGGAAGGCCCCCGCCTTCACCTGGTTCTTCAGGAACGGATAGGCTGAAGGGTAGACCACATCATATCCCGAGCCACCGGCGAGCAGCTTGGTTTCAAGGACCTCGTTGCCATCATAGACATCGTAGCGAACCTTGATGCCCGTCTCCTTCTCGAATTTCTCGGCCGTGTCCGGCGCGATGTAGTCGGACCAGTTGTAGACGTTGACGATTTTTTCCGCGTCCGCCAAAGCAGCGCTTGCGCAGATGCTGCAAGCGAGCCCGGCAAGCAGGGTTGAGACGATCAGCGCACGCATGTGTTCTCCTTTTCGCTTCTGGTTTTCGGCATCCGTCAACGTCGATGCGGCGCATAGACCGGCAAGGTTATGCAGGCGACATTGCCGCCGCCGAGCAGGATCTCGCGCGAGTTTTCGATGCCGACTATTCGGTGGTCTGGAAACAGCGCGGCCAGCTTTTGCTTGGCCTTCACATCGAGATCGGAGCCGAACTGCGGCACGACCACGACGCTGTTGCCCGGATAGTAGTTGATGTAGCTCGCCGCGATGCGGTTTCCGGCCGGTCGTGCCCAGGTCGAATCAAGCCGGTCCACGCTGTCGCTTTCTTCAAGCGTCATCTCGATTGGCAAGGGATGCGGCAGTCGATGGACTTCCAGGGCGCGGCCCTTCGCATCACGCGCCGAACGCAGCACCTCCTCGGCTTCCCGCACGATCTCATATTGCGGGTCATCCCGATTGTCGGTCCAGCTCAGCACGACCGCGCCGGGGCGCACGAAACAGCAGACGTCGTCGACATGACCGTCGGTCTCGTCGAAGGCAAGGCCGCGTGGCAGCCAGATGACCGTATCGATACCGAGATAGTCGCCGAGCTGGCGCTCCACCTCGGCCTTGCCGAGATGGGCGTTGCGATTTCGGTTGAGCAGGCATTGCTCCGTGGTGATGAGGGTGCCCTGGCCGTCGCACTGCAACCCACCGCCCTCGGCGATCAGCGGCGCGCGGTAGCGATCCATATTCTCGATTTCGAGCACCTTTTGCGCCGCCAGATCATCCAGGTCCCATGGTGCATAGAGGCCGCCGTCGAAACCGCCATAGGCGTTGAAGGTCCAATCGACACCACGCACGTCGCCATGATCGTTGACGACGAAATTGGGACCGCTGTCGCGCAGCCAGGAATCGTTGGTGGACATTTCCACGACGCGCACATAGCCGGGCAATCGCGCCCTGGCATTCTGCCACTGGCGAACGGATGCCGCCACGGTCACCGGCTCGCTTTGCGCGATCGCCGCGGCGACATCGACGAACAGTTTTTGCACGGGCTTGGCGCCGAGCCGCCATGTGTCCGGTCGCTCCGGCCAGATCAGCCAGCAGCCTGACTTGGGTTCGAATTCGCCAGGCGCGCGAAACCCGTCCTGTCTTGGCTTTGTCGAGAGGGTACGGGGCATCTGGAGGACCGCCGGAAAATAGAGTGACGACTTGCCCGGATCAGACGTTTTTGGGGCCTTGTCCGTCAATGTCCCATTTGGGATATCGGTCTTTGCGCGCCGGCGGCGGCTGGCCCGTATTGCGGAATGGCATTGCCTTCCACGGCGATCGGCGGCGGCGTGATAGCTACTCACCCGCTAGATGTTTGATCCCACGCTTTGATGGATACCCGCTTCGCGTAGGGTCGCGAACGACGTTGCAACAAAATCCACGCGCGACCAACACTCATTCAACATCGCGCCAAGTCCCAGCCCTAGCCGAGCGGTAGATCGCTTCAACGGTGCGCTGCACTTCCAGCCCCTCCCGGAAACCCGCATGCCCGACCGTTTCGCCAGCAACGGCTCGCAGGAAATCGCGCACTTCGATGGTCTTGAGATCATTGAAGCCTATCTGATGGCCGGGCGCGACGCAAAACGCACCATATGGCTCGTGCGCGGGTCCGGCGAATATCTTCCGGAAGCCGCTGCGGCCTTTCGCGTCTGACGTGAGATAAAGATCGAGCTCATTGAAGCGCTCCTGACTGAAGCCAATTCCACCCCGCGAGCCCGAGACAGCGAAGTCGTGTTGCATCTTGCGTCCGGTCTCGATCCAATTGGCCTGGATGCAGCCGGTAGCTCCGTTCTCGAAACGAACAAAAGCGCGGCCAATGTCTTCCACCTCAACCTTGCGGCTTGTCTTCGATCCTGACGCTTCGGGACGCTCGGTTATGACCGTCCTGACGTCGCCCAGCACCTCGGCGATCGGGCCGACCAGATAGCGCGCTGTCGCCACCACGTGGCTGCCGAGATCAGCCAGCGCGCCGCCTCCGCCGGCCGGGTCGAGCCGCCATGTCCACGGCGCCTGCGCATCCGCCATATAGTCTTCCGCGTGGATGCCGTTGAAAGATCGCACCTCGCCGATTTCGCCACTCTCGATGATCTCCTTGGCGAGCTTCAGCATCGGATTTTTCAAGTAGTTGAAGCCGACTGCCGTGACGACGCCGGCCGCCTCTGCGGCAAGCGTCATTTCCAATGCCTCGGAAGCGCTCGGAGCAAGCGGCTTCTCGCAGTAAACGTGCTTGCCCGCCGCGATCGCGGCCAATGCCATTTCCTTGTGAAGAACGTTGGGCGCGGTGATGTCAACGATCTGGACATCGTCCCGCGCTACAAGTTCCCTCCAGTTATCGGTGGAGTCGAGAAAACCGAGTGCGGCCGCCGCGTGCCTGGCGCGGTCACCGTCGACGTCGGCCAGCACCACCCGATCGACCTTGATGGGAAGGTCGAAGACGTGATTGACGGCAGTAAAACCGAACGCATGGGTCCTGCCCATGAAACCTGAACCAATCAGGCCCAATCCCAGTCGCATTGCAGTGTCCTTCGTTCAAGCTTTGTCGCGGCGGCTAGCCGTGTGTTCCCACAGCGTGGTCAGATCACGAGCTTGCAGTCGCGCCAGATACTGCCCGCCTCGTGGCTGTCGGCACAGGCATCGACGAACTTGACCCCGCGCGCGCCGTCCGCGACGCTGGGGTAGTTCAGCAGGCCCGCAGATACGGACTGTCCGTTGCGGCGGGCTTCGATGGCGATGGCAAACTCGGTGTACAGGTTGGCCCAGGCATCCGAAAGCGCCTCGGGATGACCGCGTGGCATGGTGATGAGACGCTCGGCTTGCGTGACCATGCCCGCGCCGTGTCCGCGTACGAACACAGTCTCTGGCTGGTTCAGTCTGTTGAACCGGAGGAATTCCGGCTTTTCTTGATCCCATTCAAGTCCGGCCTTGTCGCCGTAGACCCTGATCCTGAGCCCGCAATAGTTGCCTGGGGCGGCCTGCGTGACCCAGAGCGTCCCCGGCACACCTCCTTCATAGCGAGTTTGCACGAAGGCGGTATCCTCCATCGCCTTGGGCGCACCGCACACATGAAACTCGGCCCGGCACTCGACCATTTCCAAGCCTGTAACGAAGTGGGCGAGATGGAAAGCATGCGTGCCTATGTCGTTGGTCGCCGAGGCACGACCCATGCGCTGGGGGTCCCGGCGCCATCGGGCTCCCTTGAAGTTCGGATCATCCGGTTCGGTTGCCCAGTCCTGCATGTACTCGACATGGATTTGCCGCACACGGCCAAGCTCGCCCGCCAGCACCAGCTCGCGCGCCTGTCTGACCATGGCGTGCGAGGTGTAGGGATAGGTTACGCCAACGACAAGGCCTGTGTCTTTTTGCAGCCTGACGAGTTCAAGAGCGTCCTCGACCGTCGTGGTGAGTGGCTTGTCACAGATCACGTCGATGCCCTTCTTCAAAAAGGCCTCGGCGATGTTCTTGTGGGTCCAGTTCGGCGTCGAGATGACGACCGCCTCGATGCCGTCCGCAAGCGCAGCCTCGCGCTGTGCCATCTCGTTATAGTCAGTGTATACGCGCTCCAGCAGCCAGTCGCGACCGGAAGCCAGGGCTATTTCCGGGTCGGACGAAAGGGCGCCGGCCACCGCTTGCCATCGATTGGAGAGGCGCGCGCCCATCGCGTGAACCTGGCCAATCAGGGCGCCGCGCCCGCCCCCGACAAAGCCCAGCCTGAGCCGGCGCGTGATCGGTGGAAATCGCGTTTCATCGGATGCAACAAGACTCATGTGTCGGTCCCCTCCCGGTTGGTGCGAGCCACGTCGCAAGGAGGTGGCCTGTTGGTTACTGTCTGAAACCGGCGACTTCCCCTGCCAGGACAAAGTCCGAATTCGAACCTGCTCCGGGCCCGCCCCCATTCGGCTATCGAGGGGGCGCTCGGTCGCACGCTTCAAACGACGGAAGAGGCCGTCCCTTGCCGGCTTGACCTGGAGATCCGCACCTTATGTGCGAATCACGTGATCGGTGAGTTCTTCGATGGTTGTGTCCTTCTTGGCGGCTTCGAAGACCTTGGTCCCGTGGCTCATCACGACGAAACGGTCGCAGACCATATAGGCGTGGTAGAGGTTGTGGGTGACAAGGACGCTGGACGTGCCGTCGCGCTTCAGGTCGCGTACATAGGCTAGAAGATGCTCGGTCTCGCGGACCGACAGCGCTGAGGTCGGCTCGTCGAGCAGAAGGATGTTGCGTTTGAAGTGGACAGCGCGGGCAATTGCCACCGCCTGCTTCTGGCCGCCCGAGAGGAAGCCGACCTCTTTGTCGGGGTCGTCAATGCCAGAGATCTGCACCGCGCTGCCGAGGATGTCGATCGCTTTGTCGCGCATTGCCTTATGGTCCATGAGGCCGAAGCGCCTGGTCAATTCACGCCCCATGAAGATGTTGCGGCTGATCGACATGGAATCGACCAGGGCAATGTCCTGGTAGATCGTCTCGATGCCCGCCGCCTCGGAGGCCGCGCGGTTGCGTATTTCCGTCTTCCTGCCGCCGACGTAGATCTCACCCGAGGTCGGAGGATTGATGCCGGAAATCATCTTGACCAGGGTCGATTTGCCAGCGCCATTGTCGCCCAGAAGTCCCACGACCTCGTTGCTGCCGATGTGGAAATTCATGTTGTCGAGGGCGAGGAACGAACCATATTTCTTGACGATGTTGCGCGCTTCATAGAGCGGTGTGCCGGTGTCGGCGTCTGCCTTGCTCAGCATACTCATCTTCCCTTCCTCAGCCTCGCACCCGGCGGACCGCGGTGTTCATGACAACCGCCAGCACAATCAGGGCCCCCACGAACATGTCGAAATAGAAGGCCGGTGCCCGCAGCAGCAGCAAAACATCCTGAATGGTGAAAACCAGCGCAGTCCCCAGCACAATTCCCAGGATGGACCCGCGGCCGCCGGTCAGGGCAAAGCCGCCGATCACGCAAGCCGCGATTGTCTGCAATTCCATGCCCAGGCCGCCGCCCGGCTGAATGGAGCCGACGCGCGACGCCGCCACGACACCCGAGAAAGCGGCCATGAACCCAGCCAACGCGAACGCGACAGTCTTGGTGCGCACCGGATTGATGCCGATGGCGACGGCGGCGTTGCGGTTGCCGCCGACGGCATAGAAGTGGTTGCCCAGCCGATGATGGTGGAGGAGAAAATAAAAGATCACGGCAAAGACGAGAAACCAGATCATCGAGGCATGAACGACGCCGACCTCGCCGCCAAACAGGGTAGCGAACGGTTCGGTCGGCTTGAAGCGCAACGCCGATGAGCCATGGACAAACAGCGTCGTTCCCTTCCAAAACAGCATGCCACCCAGCGTGGTGATGAACGAAGGTATGTTGAACTTCAACGTGATGAAGGCGTGCACGATACCGATCAGCACGCCCAGAGCCAAAGCGAACGCCAAGCCCATGAACGGCGCTAGCGCGCTGCTGGGATCGGCGGCGATGTCACCCATGAAATGGTTCGAGACCTCCGCGCAAATGATCGACAGCAGCGAATATTGCGCGCCCACCGAAAGGTCGTACTCGCCCGCGATCATCAGGATGCCGACACCCAGGGCCATGATGCCGGGCACGGCGATCGACTTCAGCGTGACAGAGATGTTGGCCGGCACCAGGTAGCGAAAGGAATCCGGGAACAGCAGGGCAGCGATGATACAGACGATCTGCACCAGGATGAACATGACCGCAATGCCGCCTTCGGGGCGATCGCGGATCCAGTCGCCGAGCTTGATGGTCAGCGGGCGCTTGGCCCGCGCCGCGATGGCCTTTCGGATATGGTCGGACTGGGTCAGTGTCATCTTGCCCTCACGTTGAATGGGTCCTGCCGCCGGCAGCCGCGAGGGCCGCCGGAAGCGTCAACCTTGGTCTAGCGGACGGGACCGGCCCATTTCTCGGCAAGCTTATAGTTGGTCTTGTCTATGAGGCCCTTGCCGCCCGTATCCATCTCCGAGGGGTAGAGACCGTATTTCAGATAGAGGGCAAGCTCGGTCACGGCGTAGTAGCCCTGGCTGTAGGGCTGCTGATCAACCGCTGCGGTAAGTTCGCCGTTGGCGATGTTGTCGAGAATTTCCTTGGAAACGTCGAAGCCCGCGGCCGGGATCTTGAGGCCCGCGTCCTTGATTGCCTGAACGGCTTGGCTGGTGGGCGTTTGGCCAAGGCCGACCACGGCGGCGGTGTTGGGATGACCCAGCAGGTACTGGGTCATCAGATTGAGTGCCTGGGCGTGGTCGTTGCCAGTCCCGAGGATCTCGGATGTCGCACCGATCTCTTCCAGGGCCTTCTGCACGCCGGCATGGCGCTGCACGGCGTAGGTCGCTTGAGGTGCCTCGACGGGCGTGAACACGACGTCGCCCTTCTTCAGATGATGCTCCTCGATCATGCGCTTGCCCAGCACGTAGCCGGCATCGGCGAAGTTCTGGCCCATGAAGGCCAGCCGGCACGTGGAGCCCGCCGCGCCGTGGCGGGAGTCATCGATGTTGAAGGTAACGACCGGAATGTTCTGCTTCATGGCGTTGCACAGGACGTCGATATAGGCATTGTCATCGGAGATGTTGACGGCGATGCCCGTGACCTTGTTGGCAATGCCGGTCTCCAGGATGCCAAGCTGGTGCTGCTGGTCTTCCTCGCCGAACTGGACGTCGAGGTTGACGCCCTGCTGGGCGGCAGCATCCTTGGCGCCGCTGATGACCGCCTCGAAGAATGGGTTGGAGGACTGCGACCAGGGCACGAACAGGATGTTGATCTTCGACCATTCGTCCTTGTGATCGGCATCGGCCGCACGGGCCGCCGGCGCCAGGCCAAGCATCATCGACAGCGCGATGGTCGCGCCAATTGCTTTGCTGATTTGCATTCAAGTTCCTCCCAGAGACGCCCCGAATCCCGCTCGTTATGGCGGACCTCCGTCGAGGCATTTGTCGGCTCAGAGCCAGCTATGAGGAAATCACAAACGACATCTTCTTGCAACAGAAATTTCTAATACAAAACCTTTGCAACATACATTGAAAATCTTTCCCGTCGGCGGCATGCGCCCTGTTTGCACGGATCAAGATAAGGGCGCCGCCTCCTATCCCGAGAGGGATGCGTCCGGCGCGATCTCCTCGCGCGCGCCGCTGGCAAGCGAACGAAGGGCTGCTTGCGCGATCAGGGTCGCGACATAGCCATCGAGCGCGCCTGCGCCGCTTTGCGTCTTGCCGCCAAGGTTCCCTATCCAGGCCTGGAGTTGGAGGCGATAGGCATCGCTGAAGCGGCCACGCCAGTCACCGGGGAACATGCGCGCCTCCCCGCCTTCATTGCGCACGAGGTTCGGCGCGGGCCGGCCAAGCTCGACGGTGCCGTTTTCGCAGACCAGTTCAGCGCGGATGTCATAGCCATAGCCGGCGTTCATGAAGAGCTCGATGTCGACCATCACGCCATTAAGCATTTCGAGAAGCAGCAGGATAGGATCGCGCAGCGTTGCGCTGGCCTTGCTGGCTGATTGGAGGGCAGTGACCGCAACGGCCTCGACACCCAGCAGCCACCGCACGATGTCGAATTCGTGCACCGCGGCATTTGCAATAGACATCTCAGGCGTAAAAAAACCTGGTGCCGCGACGTTGCGGTGGGCGCAATGCATGAGCAGCGGGCGTCCCAGCCGCCCCGAGGAAAGTGTTGCGCTCATTGCTGCATAAGCGGGATCGAACCGCCGCATGAACCCGACCTGGATCATGCGGCGACCTGCACGGTGCTCGGCTTCGATCAATTCGCGGCATTCGGCCACCGTGGGCGCAAGCGGCTTCTCGCACAGCACGGGTTTGCCGGCTCGCAGGCAGGCCAGCACCATTCCGGCATGGGTATGATCGGGGGAAGCGACAATCACGGCCTCAACCGCCGGATCCTCGACAAGGGCAAAGCCGTCAGTGAAATAACGGTGCGCTTCGTGGGTACGCGCGACCTCGCAAGCGCGCGCCTCGTCGGGGTCTGAAATGGCTACGAGTTTGGCGCCGCCGACCTGAGTGGCGAGAATGCGGGCATGGTCGGCGCCCATGACGCCGGCACCGATAATGCCGATTCCGAGACTCATTCAGTCCCCCATAAACCAACCTTGCGTGCGGTCATCCCATTCGCTCCGAAGCATAAGAACCCGGCGACGGCGGAAAGACGACCGTCTTGTTGCCATTGAGAAAAACGCGTCCGTGAATGTGGGCATGGATGGCGCGGGCGAGGACTTGAGCCTCGACGTCGCGGCCGAGGCTGACATAGTCCTCGTTGGATTGAGCATGGGTCACGCGCACCGTATCTTGCTCGATGATTGGGCCTTCGTCCAAGTCACCGGTCACGTAGTGCGATGTGGCGCCGATCAGTTTCACCCCCCGCTCGTAAGCCTGTTTGTAAGGGTTCGCGCCCTTGAACGAAGGCAGGAACGAGTGGTGGATGTTGATGATCCGGCCCGACATGGTCCGGCACATGTCGTCTGACAGGACCTGCATATATCGGGCCAGCACGACCAGCTCGGCGCCCGTTTCCTCCACAATGCGCATCTGCTGCGCCTCGGCCTGGAGCTTGTTGTCCTTCCTCATCGCGATGCAATGGAATGGAATATCGTGATTCACAACGACCTTTTGGTACTCCATATGGTTGGAAATCACCGCCACGATATCGATTGGAAGAGCACCGATACGCCAGCGATAAAGCAGATCGTTAAGGCAGTGCCCGAAGCGCGAGACCATGATGATGACCTTGCGCTTGATGGCCTCGTCGAAGAACTGTGCCTCCATGCCAAAAGCGGACGCAATCGCTTCGAACCCTGTCCTGAGGTCTTCAAGGCCGCGATCGCCTTCGGAGCGAAAGCTGACCCGCATGAAGAAATTTCCGGTGTCGACATCGTCGAACTGGGCACTGTCGGTGATGTTACAGGTCTGATCTGCCAGGAAAGTGGAAATGGCGGCAACGATCCCCCTGGTTGAGCGGCATTTCACACGAAGAGCAAAGTTGGACATGATATTCCTTGGCAGCTTGATATCGGGGGCCCGTGTCGAAGGCGGCGACGTGGTCAGGGTGGACATTGATCGCAATGGACCTGACCTGCTTCGGCAGCTCGCACCCCACCTTTCCGGCGGCGGAGCTTATGCGAGATCGCGATTTCGTATTGAGAAAAGCACTCATCCAATATCACACCTGAGGCGCACAAGTTTCCGCACCGCATGGGCGGCAGGCAAGCGAACCAGCATGGCGGCGGCGTGAACCTTCAAACCCCGCGCTCAAAGGTTGACCTGCTCCACGAACTGGACATATTCGCTCTCCTGCATCGCGACATTGTGGTTCGGGGCCGGGTAAGCACCGGCGTCAACGTCAGTGACGAACTCCTTGAAAGCCGCGATCCGCTCTTGCTGAAGCCGAGCATATTCGGCTGCAAAGTTGCGGTAGGTTTTCGCATGACGCGGCTTGTGGCCTTCCGTATGGCCTAAAACATCTTCGGCGAACAGATACTGGGCGTCAGCGCCCGGTCCGGCTCCCATGCCGAGCATGATCATCGAAGTGTTTCTTGAAATGAATTCGCCAAGCCGATCCGGCACGACCTCGAGCTCAGCCCCGAAGCAACCCACGCTTTCAAGTTGCTTTACCTGCCGCCATATCATCAAGGCTTCCGAGGCCGTCTTGCCGACGGCACGAAAGCCCGTCCAGGTGATGTGGGTTGGGACAAGACCGACATGGGCAACGATCGGCACCCGGTTGTCGCAAAGCACCTTTTGAATGTCGTAGGAGGCCGCACAATAGAAGCAGTCGCCTCCCATCGCGGCAAAGTGAAAGGCGGCGCGAAGATAATCCTCCGCAGTGACGAGTCTGTTGCCCTCGACTGTTCCGGAGGAACCAAATGGCAGTCCGACCTGCACGAAGCAGTGCCCAGCGGCCTCGCGCATTGCGGGAGAAAAGAAGCGGCCCTCGATCGACAGCAAATGGATTCCGGCCTCGGCGGCAGCTGCAGCCTCATCCAGCGTTGTGACGTAAAGCATTGAGATCTTGTGCCCTCGCGCCTTCATGGCGCGAATGTCAGCGACAGTTGGGCGGGTATTTTTATGAGCCAAGGATGCACCTCGTGGATGGCTGGAGGGATGTTCCTGCAAGGGACTTGTGTGTCGTGCTGCCTGAAATTTCAGCGTGTCCGGCATTTACCGAAATGAATTGGTCGTACCGCCACAGACTGCCTGAGAGCGAGCTGCTCGCCGGACTGGCGCGGTCACCCTTGTCGAGCCGCTCACCTGCCGTTGAGCCGGGCATTGTTGACCACAAGCGACCGGTCGATCTTGCCGGCGAAGAAATCCAGTACATTCTGTACCGACGAGATGGCCATCCTCTCTCCACACTCCGCAGTCAGGCCGGCGATGTGGGGCGTCAGTATCACCTGGTCCAGACCAAAGAGCGCGTGCTCGAGCGCGGGCGGTTCATCGTCGAACACATCAAGACCGGCCGCGCCGATGCGGCCGTCGCGCAAGGCCACGCCCAGTGCCGCTTCATCCACCACACCGCCGCGAGCGGTGTTGATCAGGATCGCCCCGCGTTTCATCACAGCGATCTCGTCAGCGCCGATGACCGGCTCGTCGGCTTTGGGCACGTTGACCGAAACGGCGTCGGCCCATGCCAGTCCCTGCGCAAGGTCGCCCTGCGAAATAACAGACCCGGCTGGCCAGCCCTTTTGGTACAGCAAAGGATCGTGCGCCCGCACCTCCATACCAAATGCGGCGGCCATGCGCGCCAGATGCCGACCGATGCGGCCATAGCCGATGATCAGCAGCCGCTTGCCGAAGAGTTCCTGTGCCTCAAGGCTGTTGCGCCAGCCCCAGTTGCCGTCGCGCAGGGCCCTGTCAGCACGGACAAGCCGCTTGCTTGCCGCCAGCAGGAGCATCATCGCGTGCTCGGCCACCGACACCGAATTGACGTCACCGACGATCGCCAGCGCGATGCCACGGCTGTTGAGCGACGGCAGGTCGACGGCGTCATAACCAACGCCATGGCGTGAGACGATCCTGAGTTTCCTCGCACGGGCGACTGTCGCACCAGACAAGGGCTGTGTGCGAAGGACAAGCCCCTCGGCCCGATCGACCAGGGGCGCGTAGCTCGGCTCTGACACGTCCTCAACGTAGTCGTAGGTGACGTCTGGGGCGGCATCGAGAAGGGCAATGCCACTTGGATGGAGCCTGCCGGCGACCAGGACATGTGGCATCAATAGGTTCCTTTGCCCGACGGGGTCGCGGCCACGTTCTGGCCGGTCAGGTCGCGAAAGCGTGACACACTGTGCAAGGCCGCCGCGGCAAGCAGACGCGAATCCCCGGACACGGTTGTCATGTCGTAGCCCCATGCGACGGCCCGCGCGGCATAATCGGGCGTGCCGCAATGCAGTGCCGAACGCTTGCCGAACTTCTTGCAGGCCGCCACTATGGTCTGCAAAGCCTCGATCATCTCCGGCTCCTCGCGGTCGAAGGCGGGGGCAAGCCGGCCCTGGTGCAAGCTGAATGTCAGATCCGCGGGGCCGACATAGACCCCGTCCAGCCCAGGCGTTGCAACAATCGCCTCGAGATTGCGCATCGCCTCGGCGGTCTCGACCATAGCGAGGGCCAGGATTTCGTCATTGGCTTCCGCGGCGTAGTTCGCGCCGGCCGAAAAGTTGGCGCGGGTGGGCCCGAAACTGCGCTGACCGGCCGGCGGATAGCGCAGATAGCTGACGAATTGCGCCGCCTGTTGCGGTGTGTTGACCATCGGGCAGATCACGCCATAGGCGCCGGCATCCAGCACCTTCATGACGATGCCCGGCTCCAGCCAGGGCACGCGCGCCATTGGCACGACGCCAGAGGCGCGCATGGCCTGGAACATCGGCAGAAGCATCGAATAGTCGAGCGCGCCATGCTGGAGGTCGATGCTGAGGCTGTCATAGCCCTGCGCGGCCATGATCTCGGCCGTGAAGGGGTTGCCGATCGACAGCCAGCCGTTGACGGTAGGCTGGCCAGCGGCCCAGATCTGTTTGAGCTTGTTCTTGATCAATCCAGCCTCCGTTAAAATACGATTTGGGCGAGCTTGGTATCGAGGTAGTCGCCGATACCTTCGAGGCCGCCTTCGCGGCCCATGCCCGAATATCTCGTGCCGCCGAAGGGCGCTTCGGATGCCGCCAGCGCAAAGCTGTTGATGCCGACCATGCCCGATTTGAGCTCGGCGACCGCGCGACGGGCGCGTTTGGGGTTGCGCGTGAAGGCATAGGCGGACAGTCCCATGTCGGAAGCGTTGGCGCGCTCAAGCACCTCGTCATCGGAGGTGAACCGGGTGACGGCAGCGATCGGCCCGAAATTCTCTTGTGAGAACACCGGCATCTCGTCGCTGACATCGACCAGCACCGTGGGTTCATGGAAATAACCGTCGTTGAAGGCGCTCGCACGCCGCCCGCCAGCAACGATCCTGGCGCCCGCATTCTCGGCCTCGGCGATGATGCTCTCGATAACGGCCAGACGATTGGCATTTATGAGCGGCCCCATCTGGACGGAAGGGTCCAGTCCATTTCCCAGCTTCAACGCCTTGGTGCGCTGCACGAAGCCGTCGACGAAGGCGTCGTGAATGCTGTCGTGCACGAAGAAGCGGTCGGGTGTGACGCAGACCTGGCCCGCATTGGCGTATTTGGTCGGCACCGAAACGTTGAGGGCGGCCTCCAGGTCGGCATCGTCGAACACGATCAGCGGCGCGTTGCCGCCAAGCTCCATCGACACTTTCTTCACCGTGTCGGCGGCATCGCGGATCATTTGCTGGCCGACACGGGTCGACCCGGTGAGAGACACCTTGCGGACCTGCGGCGAGGCCATGATCGGCGCATAGGTCGTGCCGGTTGGGCCAACCACGAGACTGACCGTGCCGGCGGGAAGGTTGCCGGCGCGAATGCAGTCGACAATAACCATGGCTGTGCCGGGCGTCTGGCTTGATGGGCGCACGATGATCGAGCATCCGGCAGCGAGCGCAGGGGCGACCTTGCGGGCAACGAGGGCGGCGGGAAAGTTCCAGGCCGTGAAGGCCGCGACGGTCCCTATCGGCTCGTGCAGGACCTCGAAACGACCTCCGGGAACGCGGCTTTCGACGACGCGCCCATAGATGCGCCGAGCCTCTTCGGCGTACCAGCGGAACTGGTCGACAGCGAGGCTCCATTCGCGCTCCGACTGCGCGATCGGCTTGCCGGTCTCGGTCGAGATCATGCGTGCGCCTTCCGCCTTGCGGCGGCTCATTTCGTCGGCGACGGCATGCAGGACCTCAGCCCGCTCGAAGCCGGTGCGGCCTCTCCAGGCCAATAGACCGCGAGCGGCACTTTCAAGCGCCTCCTCGGTATCGGCACGCGTCGCGACCGGGGCGTCGCCTACTGGCTCTTCGGTCACCGGGCTCACGACCGATGTCGTTCCCCTGCCCTCGGCGGCGCGCCACTGGCCGTTGATGAACAATCCAAAGTCTTGGTACATGGATCTACCTTGCTTGCATTGGCGGGAGCACCTTCCGTCTACCTTCACGCCTCCACCATCATCAGCAGCGGCGCTCGTCATCGGGCACATCAAAGACAGCAAAACTGCCACCCTCCCTCAGTCCCGCAATAACCATTGCAGAACGGTTGATTTGTCAATATTCATTCTGTAGAAATGAAAAAATCATACGAGGGAGGAGTGAGATGATGGCAACAGTCCGTCTGACCGTGGCACAGGCGCTGGTGCGCTATCTGTGCAACCAGTTCATCGTCATCGACGGCGAGCAGCTGCCGCTCTTTCCGGGCGTATTCGCCATCTTCGGTCACGGCAACGTCACCTGTCTTTCAGAAGCACTCGAAGCGGTGAAGGATGTGCTTCCGACCTGGCGGGGGCAAAACGAGCAATCGATGGCGCTCGCCGCGATTGGCTTTGCCAAGGCAAGGCAACGCAGACAAATCATGGTGGCGGCGACCTCGATCGGCCCAGGGGCGCTGAACATGGTGACGGCTGCTGGCGTGGCCCACTCGAACCGGCTGCCCGTGCTTCTCCTGTCGGGCGACACCTTCGTCAATCGCAGACCCGACCCGGTCATGCAGCAGGTCGAGCATTTCGGGGACCCCACCATCAACGTCAACGATGCCTTTAAGGCGGTAACCCGCTACTGGGACCGTATCGTCCATCCCGAGCAGATCCTGTCGTCGCTGCCACAGGCCCTCGCCGTGCTGCTCGATCCGGCCGATTGCGGTCCGGCGTTCATCGCCTTGCCTCAGGATGTCCAGGAAATCGCCTGGGAGTATCCCGCGGCCTTTTTCGAGCGGACCGTCCATTCAATTCCCCGCGCACGCCCAGACCGGGACCGGTTGGCGGAGGCCATTCGCGTTTTGCGCAATGCGAAGCGGCCACTCATCATTTCGGGTGGCGGCGTGCGCTATTCCGACGCCGGCAAAGTGCTCGCCCATATGGCCGAAAAACGCGGGATACCGCTGGCCGAGACCATCGCTGGCAAGGGCACCGTCTCGCACGACCATCCCGCACATGTCGGCCCGATCGGGATTGTGGGCTCGACCTCGGCAAATGCATTGGCTGCTCAAGCAGATGTCGTGCTGGCGGTCGGAACCAGGCTGATGGATTTCACCACCGGCTCATGGAGCGCATTCGCCCCGGATGCCAAGTTCGTGTCGATCAATGCCGCGCGCTGGGACGCGACCAAGCATCGGGCCTTGCCGGTGGTCGGCGATGCGCTGGAAACGCTGCGCGAACTCGATGACACGCTTGGCGCCTGGCAGGCCAATCCCGAATGGACCAGGAAGGGGCGCACCGAATTCGCCAAGTGGAACACCATGCTTGATACCTTCCAGAAGCCAACCAACGACCCTGTGCCGACCTACGCGCAAGTCGTCGGGGTGGTGAATGCCAAGGCTGGCGAGCGCGACCTGCTCATCACGGCCGCCGGCGGGCTGCCCGGCGAAGTGATGAAGAACTGGCGCGTCAAGGAGCCCAACACCTTCGATTGCGAATTCGGCTTCTCCTGCATGGGCTACGAGATCGCAGCCGGGTGGGGTGCGGCGATGGCTGATCCGACCCGGACCCCGATCGTCATGATCGGCGACGGTACGTATATGATGATGAACTCCGACATCTACTCTTCGGTTCTTGCCGGGCACAAGATGATCATCATCGTGTGCGATAATGGCGGCTATGCCGTCATCAACCGGCTGCAGAACGGCAAGGGCGGCGCCTCATTCAACAATCTGATCAGGGATTGCCGGGTGAAGGAGCCCTTCGGCGTCGACTTTGCCAAGCACGCTGAAGCGATGGGCGCCTTGACGCGCCATGTCGAGAGCCTAGCCGATCTCGGCCAGGCGCTGGATTGGGCCAAGACAGCCGACCGCACCACCGTCATCAGCATTGTCACGGACGCCTTCACCTGGACGCCAGGCGACGCGTGGTGGGATGTCGGTGTGCCTGAAATCAGCGAGCGGCCGGAGGTCGAAGAGGCGCGCACGTCCCAAACGGAAGGCCGCAAAAGGCAACGCGTTGGCATCTGATCACGTTCGGCGCCCCCATTGCGCCCCCAGCCGGAACGATTCGAACCTCCCTTCGAATTGTTCCGGCCTTTTTCCCCGGCGAAGCTTCCCTTGGAGATGAAGAATGAAAGCCAAACTCGGCATCGCGCCGATCGCATGGTGGAACGACGACCTTCCCGAACTGAGCGATGACGTGTCGTTGGAGGAGTGCCTGCGGCAAGCGCGCGAAGCCGGCTTCACCGGCATGGAGACCGGCCGCCGGTTCCCCATGGAGGCAAAGGTGCTGGAGCCGATCCTGAAGCAGCAGGGCATGAGCGTTTGCGGCGGCTGGTTTTCGGGCCTGCTTCTCGATGGCGACATCGCGACCGAGAAGGATCGTATCGCCAAGCAGATGGCACTTTTCAAGGCCGTCAACGCTCCCTGCATCGTGTATGGCGAAACCGCAGGCTCAATACAGGGCGACCGCACAGCGCCACTCGCCACCAAGCGCCGGCTGTCGCAGGAGGAGACCAACACCTACGGCCGGAAGCTGACCGCATTCGCCGAGTGGTGCGCCGGCGAAGGCATGCCGATTGCCTATCACCATCACATGGGGGCGGCGATCGAGACCGAGGCCGAGGTGGATCAGTTGATGAACCATTCCGGGGAGGCTTTGCCGCTGCTTTACGATGCCGGGCATATGGCATTCGCCGGCGGCGATGTGCTGCGCGTCATCGACAAGCACCACGGCCGGATTTCGCACGTCCACACCAAGGATGTGCGCCAGCATGTCATCGAAAGCCTCGATCGCACGCGCGAAAGCTTTCTCGATGCTGTGGTCAAGGGCGCCTTCACCGTGCCGGGTGACGGATCTCTGGATTTCGAGGCAATCGTGAAGCGCCTGGCTTTCCACGGCTATGAAGGCTGGTTCGTGGTTGAGGCCGAACAGGATCCCGTGAAGAGCCCGCCCCTGAGGATGGCCAAGGTCGGCCATCAGGAGTTGCGGCGTGTCATGGCAGCCTCCAGCTACTCAGTAGAGGACTGAACTTTCGACTTGATAATAGAGTTTAACGGCGACATTTGTAACGATTGGCGGCCGATTGAGCTCTCGTGTGCGGGACTTTGGTGTTGGCCGAAACCTGCCTGGCCTTTTCTCTTTCTCTTCGAGGCACCAACGCCCTTGTGGTGTCGAACGCTTGGGATCACTGCGCCCCTAGTATAGCAAACAGGCGTCTACGACGATCCGTATGCGCCGTGGTGATAGATCAATGCCGGGCCAGGCTCTCGACTCACCACATGCCGGAAGCTGCCGAGGATCAGCGCGTGGCTGTGGCGAACAATCGTATCTTCGACCGTGCAGTCGACCTCGGTAAGCGCACCTTCGAGCGCCAGCGCGCCGGTTGCATGGCTGGACCAGCGAGCGCCCTCGTAACGCGCCGATCCCTTGACGCCCCCGCGTCCGGCGAAGCGGTCGGCAATCTCGATCTGGTCGGCGCGCAGCACATTCACGCAGAAGTGGCTATGGCTGCCCATGTCGAGGAACTCAGGTTGATGCTGACGACCATCACCTCCGGTTCGACCGGAGTGGGCGGTGGTACCGTTCGGCTTTAAGGAGAAAAATGAGGCCCTGCAAATGATCGGCAGCAACATCACTGATGATGGCCGAGACGGATTAAACGGCTCGCATCATCCGCTGACGAAAGGCGGCACTGCGTCCTACCGCCCTACTCCGCGGTAACCGTTGGGATACGGGGACTGACTGCATTGTTCTGAAGTCTGGCGGCTAATGCCACTGTGAGAGCCTGAGCAAGGCACATTGGAGCAGCCAGCGACCTGGAGAAGGTGTATTCGTGCTCAGGCACGGCGAAGAGAACACTTGCACTTTTGGCTAGCGGCGACAAAGTGCTGTCAGAGATGGCCACGATGGGTATGCCGCGCCCCGCCGCGTCTTCCACTATGTTCACCACCTCATTTGCATAGAAGCGGAACGACACGGCGAACAGCACATCGCTTTTTCGAATTGCACGCGCCATATGCGTCGCAAGCCCGCCGCCGGGATCGAGCAGAACGCAGCGCTTCCCCAACATGGTCAATATATAGCGAAGCAGCTCAACGACTGGCGCGGAGCGCAACTGTCCCAGCAGGTAGATGACGTCGGCTTTCTCAAGCAGCTTCACCGCTTCGGCCAATTTTTCGGCCGGAATATCCGTGAGCATCTCTCTTAGAGAGGCGATGTCCCGCACGACAAGGTCATGCAAAAATCCGGCTTCGCTGCAATCCTTGCGTCCCCCCAGTTCCGTCTCGAGCGCCTTGATGCGTGCTTCGAAGCCCGGCGCAGCGGTCGACAAGCGCTTCTGGAACAGGGTTTGAAGATCCTTGAACCCCTCATAGCCAAGGGCTTGGGCAAAACGCACAAAACTTGAGGCGTGTACGCCTGAGGTCTCACCGATCGCGTTTACGGATCGGACTGCAACATCATTGGGGTTTTGCGTCAGATAGACCGCTATCTTCTGGTATGACTTGCTCATTTCGTCGTACCGGTCGTGGATCACACGGATGAGTTCCTCGTAATCCCTGGGAGCTCCAAGCTTCTCTTTCACAATTAGCATCCTCGCAATTTTTGTTGCATGATGGCGTCTTTGCGGTCCTTTTGCTAGCGGAGAATTGCCCTGCGCAACGCCCGCCAGCAGAGTGGTTGAGCCAACGCGACCTCAGCATTTCGCAGGGGCGTGCCGCAAAGCCATGTCTCGAAGATCGATAGGGAGGCACCGGCCTCAGGCTTTCGAGTCTGGTTGAGCTCGCACGAGCGCTCGACTGCGAAGTGGTCCTCGTCCGTTCAAGGCCTTGGCAGTCGGTCAAAAGCTGTCGTCAGCAATGCTTACGCAACACTCAAACGGCGAAGACCGCACGCTGCCCTTGCAAGGCTGAACCACGACCATCCCGACGCTGCCGAAGGTGGGGGCCGATCAGACACTTCGCATGGCCGTGTGGAAAGCCGTGAGTTCACGGCCATGGCTGAAAAGCGCGGTGTCAGCCTCACGCGGCCACATTCAACAACGTCACAACGCCCAAGGTCACATCTTGGGCACCTGCATTTCCGAAGACTTGCGCGGAACAAAGCCAAGGCTGAATCCAAACAACCCGGCAATCCTCTGTAGCGTCTCCACCGTCGGATTGGCCTTGCCTGTCTCAATCTCGGCTATCTGACGTTTCGTAGTCCCTGTGATCTCGGCGAATTGCTCCTGCGTCAGGCCAAGTGACCTCCGGATTTCCGCCACGGCATCAGGAAATCGCAACTCGCCTGCTTCGGCTTTTTGACGAAGGAGGGCGCGTAGCGTGCTGATCTCTGCCTTACTTGGCTTCTTCCATCTTGGCATCGTCGTCCGCCCTTATGTAGCTGGCGCTGTGATCTCGTCGGAAGAACCAGCCAGGACATTGCTGGCGACCTCATCGCATCGGATCATTGCTAAATCGATCACCTCTTGCGGAATTTTGAACTCGGCCGCACGGTTGCGCCACTGCGGCAGGCGCTCCGCGAAACCGCAGATGTCGCCCAGCAGACGTTTTGCGTTTTCTTGATTATTCGGGAAAATTCCCCTGCAAACTTCGGCCCAATCGGGAGAGGTGTCGCGATGAGTATCCCTCAGCCCAACGAGTGGACTTCACGATGCCCTCGGTAGCAAGCTGCATTGGAGCGAAATCGAATACGGTTACAGACCCTTAAAATGGTATTAATAATCGTAAGTGGTGAAGTATTCAACCCGTAAAGGGGTCTATTCAAACGAACGTGAGAAGCCGTCAGCTGCCAGCTCGCGGCATGTGGGCTATCGGTTTCTGCGGCACCTCGCTGGTTGTAAACAGTCGCCACTGATCCGAGGTATGACGGGCCGGACGATGACCGCTTCAACACTTTTGCGGCAATAATTCAGGATGTAATCCGCCCGGCCGCCGATCACTGAAAGGAAGCGAACAAAGGTCTTGGTCCGTTGAAGCTATCTGGCCTCTTTTCCATCGCCATTGGCCATCCCGTTACGTGTGGCCGTAACGGTATCAGGCGCCCCTTCCGGGCCTGCGTCCTTGAATATCATATCGTCTACAAGACGCGGATCGCCGACGACAAAGAACGGCGCCCAATACGCTGGGCTCGCAGTGAACTCGTTGTTGGCGGACGCCAGCATCCGCGACATCGCCTTTGACAGTGCCTCTCCGGGCGAGCGCGCCAACGGATCGCTCATGCTGATTGTGGACACACTGGTCATCAGGTCCGTCGCCGCCTTCGAATAAACGGGCCAGGATGAGACGATCAGGGTATGCGCGCCGGCCGCAAAAAACGCGCTGGCAAGGCCCGACAGCGGTTCGGTTGCTCCTCTCCCGCCTGCTGCTGTATCGCAAGCCGACAGGATCACCAGATCGGCGTTCAGCCGCAAGGACGCTATTTCCGGCGCGGTCAGCACTCCATCGTCCAATTCCGAGGCATTGTCGGGAGGAGACAAGATCAGCCCCGATTCACCAACACCGAGTTGACCGCCCACCAGCCCGTGCGTGGCAAAATGTATGGCCCGGTAGAGAGCCAGTTCACCGCTGATATTCATTTGCTTGAGGCGGGTCTCCGTCGCGTCCGCACCGAAAAGCAGGGTTCGCGATGATGGCTCGAAGGATCCCCCTCCCGATCCCCATTGAGCGCTTTCAACTTCACATCGTGTGTCGACGAGGCGCGGCAGGTTGCGGATGGCCTCAACATCGGCATAGGCCTGCCCTCCCGAAGACGTTTCCATCACACGAACGCCGGGATCGACAACCGCGCGACGTTCCCGTTCAACACCGGAAGCCAAAGCCAGGGTTTGGTCGTTGGTGCATTTGGCCGGCGGTGCGTTTCTCTCAGCGGCCGAGCGACCGATAAGGGGGTCGGCAATGCCCAGGAACGGCGTGTCCAGGCCGGAATGAACCCATCGCTCGCCGCGCAGAGCTTCCAGCGAGGCCAGGTCGGGTAGCACGGAAACCGAGCTGAAGCTCTTGAACAGCCATGCCGCTTTCTTGTTGGCCTCCACCTGATATTGCGGATCGCGCATCCAGTCATCCGGCCGCTCGGTGACCAGAAGGTGCCAAGGAAGGCCCAGCAACTCTTTTGAGGAGACGATGATCAGCTTGTTGTTCTGCGTCTCAACTCCATCGCGGGATTTGAGATAGGCGAGTGCATCGGCAGGGAAGAGACGAGCGAATATCTCGTAGGAGGCGTCGAGATCAAAGGCCGTGGTATCGGCAGGAGTAAGGGAAGTGGCGCCTCTTGACACATCGCTCATCGTGGCCTGCACCTTCAGCTTCGCTGCAGAGCCGCAGGCAGGATCCACTCTTGCCGCCGCCATGCACCGCAGGGTCGCGGCCAACCGCCCCGGATCGGGCTCAGGCGGCAAGGAGAAGAACACGGCTCCGTCGGGGCGGATGACATAGAGAAACCCACCATTCTTGTCCGGCACGATAAACGCCAGTGACTCATCGTACTCAAGAAGTTGCCTGACCCGATTAATCGGGATCGGTCCTGTGTCGAGCTTTCCCGCCTTGCCGTCATCGAAGCGGATGGCGAGGGTCCGTCCGGCAGCATCCTTGATTGTGGACAGGCCCGCACGCTCGGTACGAGCGCGCTTGATCGCTGCGGTCAACGCCGTACCCGCTTTGTCGGCAAACTCCTGCTGGAGGTACCTAAATGCTTCATCGCCCGCGACAGCAAAATCGACGGATTCATCTGCAATGCGCTGTGCGGCCAATTCGCGCCAATGCCCATCTCCGAGGCGTGCCGGATTCCCATGATTCTGGGCCGACACACTGTCCACGAGAACCATGAAAGCCACGGCCATAAGGACAAGAATCTGTATAGAGGCCCTCATGCGAACACCCCGATGCCCAAGCTCTTATTAAGCCACGGCTGTCGCCATTCGATTCTGAGGCAGAGCCGTCTCAGGAGCTGTACGGCAAGTTGCGTCTAAATTCGGCATGGGCAAAACTATCGGCAGATTGGCGCCGTTGATGTCAGCAAACTTATGCGACTTTTGAGGCGTGAACGTCAACTCAGAGTGGCCCGAGTTCCTTGCTATTGGCCTCATCACTCCAAATGGATGTGCGTCGAACCGACTTCGTCGGCGCTTGGATGCTGTCAGTGCGATGACCACCAGGCAGCAGCCGGCATTCATGACATTGATCGCGGCCATCACTGGGTCATGCAGATTGACCAGCGCGTACAGACCTGTCGAACCATTTGCGGTCACCCACATCGCCCAAGTGGCGTAAGAGATCGCCGACGCGCCATTCCTGTCCCGCGCGACCGCTATCATCTGAGGTAGGTATGACGTTATGCGTATTCCGTTGAGACCGGTGAATAGGTAGAAAGAAAAATCGGCAAATGTCATTGATCTGCCCTCGCAGCCGTATGCTCCCAGAGCTATGACGTTGCCATGTTGGAAAACCTTTGGTTGGTCATGAATTTTCTAGCGGTGATCCATCGGCGGCGGCCATCACCGGGTGTGTGCCTCGTCGGGTCGATCTCTTGTTCCTGAATGGCCATGATTGCGCGCGATGCCGACGGAAGACCGCCGCGAGATCCTATAAGAGATGATCCTCTCGGGCGGTCACATTCAACTCAGCGAAGCGATGCCTGGCACTGGCGACGCCGTTTACCACCTGGTCGACAAGGCCGGTCTTGAGGGATGGTTTCGAAGCTTAGGGAAAGTGCCTATTGCAGCAGCCCAACGACCGCCTGGCGCAAGGTTAAATGCTTCGAGGAAATGGAAATGGACATCATCGGAGCGCAGCGGGAGCGTGGCAAAGCTGCCCAGGTGCTCAGCTGGAAAGGGCCACTACAAGGGCGGCGCGTTCGTCACCTTCAGTGCAGACAAGTGCAAGCATGGGGCAGCAATCGATCTGCGGAGGTGGGCTACAACCAAAACAGACCAAACCCGCCCTGGGTCTGAGGTCGACCGCAGGTCGGCCAAGCGACCTTGTCGCGCTCGTCCGCTCATTCGCCGCCATGCTTTTTACCGGCCTGCGGGGCTGCAATTCCAATCTCGACATTACGAGCAAGGACTTAAAACCATGGTTGTAATGGGCCGGGTGCAGGCAAGCTTCTCCTTTCCATCCAGGACTAAGCAGCAAGCGTCAGATGAGGCCAAAAACCGACAACATGGCGATGGCGAGAACCGAACTTTCCGAGGCATTTTGCAAGCGAACTGACCGAGGAGAGAAACCCCGCACGGATGAGACTGAACGCGCGAGCGCCTTCCGTTTCTCTTTCGTAATGCCATCGCGGACAGGGTAGCTCAAACATCACGCCATAGATGTCAGCGGCGCGTTCTGCCGTCCCGTAGAGTTCGAGGACGTCATTGAGTACGCGCTCGTGATCAGAGGTGAACCGTAGCCACCGCCCGAGCAATCTATGCCGCGAACAACATCGCCGGGCGCGAGCTCAACGCGCGCCGCGTTTGGCAAAAGTGTGCTTTCACCATTTGCCCTGACGACGTAGCGCTGAGCGCGCGCCATCGAGGCCGCCCTGAACACCCTTGGGCAGCTCTTCCTGGCCATCACCTGGATACATTACAGTCATGGCGTCGGATTTGATGCCGATCTCGATCTCCGCACTGGGTGCGCCACGAAAGCGCCCTGCTCCACCCGTTCCTGGAATGAGCGCTAAACGGCGAACTTGCAGGGAATGCTTGAGTTCATAGAACTCGACGGAGTCTCGGTACATCAGTCCCGCGACAATGGGGATGCCGTAGGTCACCCGGAAGCGGCGCCTGCCATAGGTGCTGCGCCAGAGGCATGAACCCCGGCTGAGACCCAGCCTTGGGCGAGCACGTCACTGCTGGTCGGATTTCCAGATACTCTCCGTGAACTTGCACTAGCGACGGCCGAAGTGACCTGAGCTACGGAGCTTCGCCAAAAGCATGCTGGCCGTTCCGCGGCAGTCGACCCTCGCTTGCTCATTGAGCGGAGACGCGTTCCAGGTAGCCAGTTCCGCCACCAAATGAGCGGTGTCTCCGCCTATCGATGCGCATTTTAGGTGTCCGTTCTTCTCCATCACGATTATCGCTGTGCCGGTCACGCCATATCCAATCGCAGCCATCCGCTGAACGCAGATATCGCCGTCGACACGAACATCGAACAGAACCGACCCTGCGGTCTTTTCCGCGGCGTCTGCCACGCGATCCCCGAACGGCCGATTGAGGCCCTCGATGTTGCCGAGTGACTGCTCAAACAAGACCAATTCAACATGCTCCGCCGCCATGGCTGTGAGAGTGCGCGCCGGGTGGAGTGATCGGCAAGACGCCAGCGCTGATTATCCACACACCAGCCGGTGGCATATGTAACCCCTGTTCACTAGTTCGCCACCTCATTGCTCCAAGGGCCGGAGGGCCTTGTGACATGCTTGTAGGAATGATCGGCAAGGGATCTCTACTCACAATCCCAGGGCTGTCGGTGAGGTAGCCACGCTTGACGGCTTCCGCAAAACCCGCTCGCCAATGGTTCGTGCCTTCAAGGCAATGATCCGGCAGCGTAACGAAAACCATCCACCTTCTTTAGCGGCTCACCATCGCGCTGACCGGATGCAAGATCGACGAACCTGACCGTCGTCGAGTGGCCTCGCCACGGCGACGGCATCGCTAGTCGCGTCGGTCCGCGGCTACGGCGCAAAGGTCGTGTGCACCCGCAAGACGACGCCCGGTCTACGAGCCGTCGAAAAATACGCGGTGCGTGCCGGTGGCGGCTCCAATCACCGTTTCGGCCTCGACGACGCGATCATGATCAAGGACAACCACATCGCGATTGCCGGCGGGATTCGTCCAGCTATCGAGCGGGCTCGAAGCAGCGTCGGCCATCTCGTCAAGATCGAAGTCGAGGTCGACACGCTGGCCCAGTTGGAAGAGGTCCTGGCGCTCGCCCCCGACGCCGTGCTGCTCGACAATATGTCGCTGGACGAGCTTCGTCTGGCGGTGGCTATGGTTGCCGGCCGGGCGATAACCGAGGCGTCTGGTAGCATAACCCCGACGACGGCGCCGGCCGTCGCCGCGACAGGTGTCGATCTGATCTCCGTGGGCTGGTTGACCCATAGCGCGCCGGTCCTCGATATCGGCCTCGACTACCGTGAGCCTTGATTGTCCGAGGCTGACCCTGCCTACCAAGCTTCTCTCGAGAGTATCGGCCAGTCCAAAGGTGCCCGTGTCGCCATGGCCAAGGAACAGGATGGAAATACACGCTGCGATCGGAATAAACCGCGCCTCAAGCGCGGCTCCGTGGCTTGCCAGCAGGCTGAGCATGGCTCTTGGCCATCGGCGATTCTACGGCGGCAGACGGTGCCTTGAACCGCAGAACTGTTAGTTTGCCCCCTCGACAAATGAACGACCCATCCCCACCGGCGCGTTTGACGCGCACGTCGTTCCCAGCCGCCGTCGCTGCCCCTCATTTCATCGTCCTGGACCGAGACTGGAAGTCGTCAGCTGGACATCGAAACCGTGGGGACGAGGACAGCGATTTGGGCCGGCATCTCGGAGCCGACCGCGTGTTGCATTCGGATCAATTAGATGGCCAGATCTCGCATGTTAATGGTGCCTTAATTAACCACAACTAATGTCAGGGTGAACGCGTATCCAGTTCGAGTAGCTCTGAAAAGCCCGCCACTCTTGCCCCCAAGAGTGGCGGGTTTTTCGCTGTCAATCACGGGCGCGACCGGTGTGGATGCCGCATCGGGAACGCGACCGTCCCGACGGAACCATTTTCTGCAGTGCTACCGTCAATTCGAAAAGCAGATGGATGCCCGCATCGAGATGCCCCAGGGGTTTATCGATTCGCCCTTCCGTTTCCTCATCACCCTAGTCTGCGGCGTGATCTGTCCTGACGCATGCGCAAGGTCTCTGCCGCGTTTGACTCCATAGAAGGAGTGATCGACGACGGAAGCGGGTTTGCTCCAGCGCACCGGGCAACGTCGCATTCATTTCGGGACATATCTGTTTGGTAGTGCCCCGATCCGCGCCGCGAGCTGGACTGCCGCATGAATGCTCACGCCGATTCTGTCGGCCTGAGGGATTTTTCCACTCCGGGGGGGCGGATTGCACAAGCTACTTCAAGGATCCGCTCTCCAAAGAATATCCACCACCATTCTCGCCGGGTGTATGGCGCAAAAAGCAGCTATCGATGGGTGATCAAAAATCAACTGTGCTGAAATCTGCCCTTCGGCGCCCGCTCTGGCCTTCAATCGCTGCGTAGAATCTTTGCTTCAATCGCGGCTGCGACGAAAGCTCGCCGAGCGGCCGGTGGATGGGCCTCCCCTCGCAACACCTGCAGACAGGCGTCCATTGCCACCTTGCGCTTCGCGGTCTGACGATGGAGATCCCGCAGCAGGATAGTGGCCGCATCATTGACGTCGACCACAATACGCTCCGCGCCATGACGGCCGACCTGGACAACGACAGGCCTCTCAAATCTGTTCAAGCCCATCATCACTCCCCCTCCAGCGCTGGCGACAGGCCTTTGCCCGCACTGGTATCTGCAGCCGAAATTTCGGTCGGGTTCCGGCCCCAAACGTGATCGCTGCCCAGGCGATCACGATCTGCGCTGCCTCGCGCCTGTGGTGGTATCGCATACTTCGTAAGAGCCTACGCCTACATTTTTCCACTGCCCGTCTTGCACGCAGCGATCAATTGCATAGCAGCGGTTGGATCCTCCAATACGGCGGCACGCTTGGCAAAGCCGATAAGGGCATTGCAGGCAGCGCTTACCGATGCATTTCCACCATAGGCCTCATGACATGCCTGAAGGGCGGTTTCATGGGCCTGGTCCCTGCGATCTTCAGGCCACTCTTCGAGGAAGTCGATAGCGTCTGCAAGACTGGCAATCTCTTGCACGAGATAGGCCGCTCGCTTCACGAAGATGGGGCTGCTGAAAACCTCAACGTTCATTCGTGCCTCCCCATGTACTCATCCTATTTCACTAAAAACCGGATCCCGTGGGGGCCAACCGGCCAATGCACGCGACCTCACAAAACCGCTTGGCATCCTCAACAAAGTCGAGGCGCCAAAGGCGGCCATGACGGCAATCACTTGCCCACAAACTAGTTTCGCAAGCCACTGCTCCAAGCCAGTGTCGCTCCCGGGAATAGATGTTCAGGGTGGGATCGTTCATGTCCGAGTTTTTTAAAAATGGCTGCCGCCGAACTCGTGTTCGACGACAGCCAGGGTGCCTGGGAGGGCAAGAGAAAGGGTAGATCCCTAGCTGGGGGATGTTTTGTGTGGTCGATCAGTCACGGATTGCGGCGCCCGTCACCGGGTCGAACCAATGCAGCTTCTCCTTGTCGACAGTCAGAGCCAGGCGCTGATTGGGAGCGGGCGTCAAGGCCGGAGGGATCCGCGCCACAAGTCGGTTCTTACCCTTGTGCGGGAAGTCTTCGGTGTCTTCCGCATCGTTGACGTTCACAGGAGGGGACGTGATGTCGAAAAAAATGAACGTATCGGCCCCAAGTGCTTCTGCAACCGGGATCTTCTCGTTGAACAACGCCTCATGTTGGGCACAAACCTGGAACATTTCGGGGCGAATTCCAGCAATGACCTGTCGGCCGATAAAGCTGGACAGTGCCGGCCCGGCGGACACAGGAAAGGATATGCTTGTGCCTACTATTGTGGCGATCGGGGCTCCGGCCTCTCCCTCGAGCTCGATGCGCACGAAATTCATGGCCGGGGAGCCAATAAAGCCGGCGACAAACAGATTGACTGGTTTGTCGTACAGCATTTGCGGTGTGTCGAGCTGCTGAAGATTGCTTTCCAGGCCATCGCGAACCGGCTTGAGCACCGCAACGCGGTCTCCCATGGTCATGGCCTCGACCTGATCATGCGTTACATAGAGCGTCGTAACACCCAGGCGCTGATTGAGCAGCTTGAGCTCACCTCGCATTTGCACGCGAAGCTTCGCATCAAGATTGGACAAAGGCTCATCCATCAGGAAAGCCATGGGATGGCGAACAATGGCACGGCCCATGGCGACACGTTGGCGCTGGCCGCCGGACAAGGCACCTGGCTTGCGCCCCAGGTGGCGAGTTAGATCGAGCATTTCGGCGGCAACCCGCACCAGCTTGTCGATCTCTTGCTTCGGCATTTTGCGCTGTTGCAAGCCGAACGCCATGTTTTCATAAACGGTCATATGCGGATAAAGCGCATAGTTTTGGAACACCATGGCTATATCCCGATCCTGCGGGTCGTCTTCGGTGACATCGTTGTCACCCATCAGGAGTCGGCCGCTATTGAGGGTTTCGAGGCCCGCCGCCATTCTCAGCAAGGTTGACTTGCCGCAACCCGACGGGCCGACCAAGACCACGAATTCTCCGTCGGCGATCGCAAAGCTTACGTTGGCGACGGCAACGGTCCCGTCCGGGTACGTCTTGCCAACTCCGTCAAAGGTCATGGACGCCATAAAACTACTCCGCAGCATCAGTGGGCGAGGCCAGCCGTCCCGTGAGACAGAAAACCCTATGTGTGTTCAGGCTCCGGCGCTGGCGAGGTTTACAGCCTTGCCGCTGGCGACAGACTCCTCGATCGCCGCCAAGATCCGGGTGTTTGCCAGACCATCCTGTGCATCGGCCAGCAATGGAGCACCGCGCATCACGCTGTCCACGAAGCGGGCAATGGATTCGAGCACAAAGCCACCGATGCGGGTCTCGCCGGTCGGGGTTATGCCGATATAGTCGTTGTACTTCAAACCTCCCTCCCCAATGCGACGCAGGCCGCCATTGTGGGTGGGATCGGCCTGGATCTGGCCCTTTTCGCCGACGAACTCGATCTTGAAGTCAACCAGGGAAGGATTGTCTCGCGACAGAATCCAGCTGTTTTCCATGGTCACAACCGTTCCCTTGCAGAATTCGAGGATCGATACGTGGAAATCCTTCGTGTCCACGCCGCGGCCAGACAGTGTGCCCGAGCGAGCGACCGAATAGACGCGCACGACTTCGTCAGCGAGAATGAAGCGCAAGACATCGACGAGATGGCTGCCCAGGAACCACAGCGCAGAAGACTTCGCGGCCCAGCTCAGCATTTCAAAAGGCACAAACGTGGTGTTGGAAAGACGCGCGTTCCCATGCTTGGCAAGACCAATCTGGCCGTCCTGGATCATGTCGCGAACTTGGGTGAGAATGGGATTTACACGGTTGTGAAAGTCCACCATCAGCTTGCCCGAAGACCTGGCGGCAGCCTCGGCGATCTCCTCGGCTTCCTTCACCGTCGTGGCCAGTGGCTTTTCGCTGAGAACATGCTTGCCGGCCTTGAGTGCCGCGAGAACGATCGGCGCATGAGTAAAATCCGGTGTTGCTACCGATATCGCATCGATATCGTCACTGGAAATCAGCTTCATGTAATCGGTGAACGCCCGAGCCGCCCCGAAGGTGTCCTTCATTTTGAGAGCCCTGCCCTCGTCGAGGTCGCAGACGCCGATCAGCTCGGTTTCCGGCAACACCTTGAAAGTGTGGGCGTGATTGTTGCCCCAAAGGCCCGCGCCGATGACGCCCATGCGCAATTTGCTCATTTCCATTTACTCCAATTCAAACAAGGGAAGGTCAGCCTTTCACCGAGCCGAAGGTGAGGCCTCGTACGACGTATCGATCGAAAACAAGGAAGATTATCATCGGCGGGATCATTGCCAGGACGGCAGCGGCGGCGATGTAATTCCATGTCACCCCGCTGGTAGCGAAGTAGCCAAGTGTTCCGATCGGAAGGGTGGCGGTCGAGCGCGAACTCAAGACCAGCGGAAAGGCGGCATTGTTCCATGCAAACACGAATGCAAACATGGACGTCACGATGATCCCGGGACGAACGATGGGGAGCGTGATGCGCCACATGATCGTGTACCAGCGGGCGCCGTCGACGCGGGCGGCTTCTTCCAATTCCGCCGGCACCTCATCGATGAAGCTTTTCATCAGCCACACGGAAAACGGGATCGTCAGCGTCTGCAGGACCAAGACCATGGAAAAGTAAGAGCCTTGGAGTCCTATACGCGTGATCAAAATGAAATACGGAATCAGGAACGCGATCGGCGGGGCCATGAGAAGGCCGAGGTACCACAACATGATGTTCTTCTTGCCGCGCAGCTTGAAGCGAGACAGTGCATAGGCGGCTGGCACCGAGAAAGGCAGATTGAGCAACACCGCGCCAATGGCAACGATCAGGCTATTCGCCAGTTGAGGCGCGTTGGTGCCTGGATCGACGAGAATATGCCGGAACGCGTCGAGATTGGGCTCGAAGGATAATGAAGGCGGCATTGTGAAGGCCGTCTCGGCCGGGCGGATCGCAAGAGCGATGAACCACAAAATCGGCCCGACAAAAATGGCCAGGAAGAGAAGGCCGGCAGCGTAGGTTGCCGCTGTGTAGAAACTGGTTCGGCGACGCGTCATGTCACCACTCCTCATTGCGAAAGGCGACGAAGACGTACAGGGCGACAATGATGTTGACGATCAGCACCGTGATCCACGTCATTGCACTGACGAGACCGATGTTGAAATTCACGAGACCCTGCTCGTAAAGCGAGTAGCCCAGGGTGCGCGTGGACGTGCCCGGTCCGCCGCGTGTCAATACGAGCACTGTATCGAACGTGTTGAATATTTGCATGAAGCGCAGCATGACGATGATAATCGCGGTGCGCTTGATGAGCGGCAGCTTGATCCGAAACAGAATCGTCCAGGGCGAAGCGCGATCCAGCCGCGCGGCCTCGATGATCTCGTCGGGGACAGCCAGCAGGCTGGCGTAGAGCACGATGGCAAAGAAGGGTGTCCACTGCCAGATGTCGACGAACAGAATGGCGGCGAGCGCCGTGGACGGTGACCCGAGTATTCCCTGCGCAGGGACGGGCAGCCACAAAGCCTGGAGCACCCAGACCAGCAGGCCGCCGCCGGGATCGTAGAGATAGCGGAACAGAAAGCCGACAACTATTGGGGCAATCGTCGTCGGCAAGATCAACAGGGCACGCACGACGTTCATGCCAGGCAGGGCCTTGAGCAGGACCAAAGCGATCGTCAGTCCCAGTCCAAACTCAATTGCCGTGCCCATTGTTGACAAGATCAGCGTGTTGCCAAGCGAGGCGCGGAAATCGAAGGCATTGAAGGCCTGAACATAGTTTTCGAAGCCGACGAAGGCGAGCGGCTGCGGTCCGATCTGCAGGTTCCAGAAGTAGAAGCTCGACCTCAGTGCGAACAGCAAGGGGTAAGCAATCAGCGCAAGCAGCATTACGACTGAAGGCGCAATGAGCAGGTAGGGCAGATTTTTGCGGACAAAGCTCTTCTTGCCAGGTCCGAGGGCAAGCGGCGAACGAATGGTCGTAGAGGGCATTGCCAGGATCCAGTTCTTTTTCACCCGTTTCGCCGGCGCGAGCACTGCCGCGCCGGCACGAGGAGAACTGTATTACTTCTTGCCAAGCTTGCCGATCAGGGCCTTGGCACCATCCAAGGTGTCGGCAAAGCTTTCCTTTTGATATGGGATCATGAGATTGCCCTTCAGGATGCTCTCAAACAGGCTGTTGGTCCGCTCAAGGGCAGTCTTTGGATCCTCCGTCCCGGTGAGGAGCTGGTTCAATGTGAGGCCCAGCACGCTTTCAATCGCCGTATAACCAGGGACGGGCGGTCGCGTGATCTTGCCGTTGCCTTGCTTCATCATTGAATACTGAACATCGAGGTAGGGATAAACAGCCTTCACCTCCTCATCCTCATAAAGTGAAGCACGGGCGAAGTCGGAGAACTGGTAGTTGAGATCCGGCCAAAGAGCCATTTTCTTCTGGGTCGCCTTCGACGTTGCCCACTTGATGAAGGCGTAGCCTGCGTCCTGCCGCTCAGAGCTGGAAGGAATACCCAGGCTGTAACCGCCTACGCTGACAGTCTGAGGCACACCCTCCGCCTTCGGCAGAGCCGCCGTCGCATACTTGTCCATGACGTCGGACTTCTTGCCGGTCATGTAGCCGGAGTTCTTGATCAGGTAGAAATATGGCGTCCACCAGTAGAACATGCCGACATCGCCCTTGGCGAAGCGCGTTCCGGCGTCGAACCACACGTAATTGATCGCCTCAGGCGGCGAGAGCTTGTAGAGCTGACGATAGATATCGACGGATTTGATCCAGGCTTGGTCTGTCAGTTGCGGGGCAAAGTCCCAGGGAGCGGCCGGGAACGATTTGAACCAGTTCGCGCCGTGGCTCACAGAGAGCTGGGTAAACATGTGGACAATCGGCGAAGGCTGCGATCCGCAAACCACCGTCGGAAAGACCGGTTGCCCGCCGAAGGACTTGCCTTCCAGCGACTGCAAGGTGTCGACGTACTTCGTCCAGGTCCAGTCTTCCGACGTCTGCGTCGGCGGTGCGGCAAGACCAAACTCGTCGAACATGTCCTTGCGATACATGACGCCCTGCGCATAGGCCGCGATCGGCAAAGTCCCGATCTGTCCGCGCCACATGTTGCACGAATAGAGTACCTCGGGGATGAAGTCCGAAAGATCGATATCGCCATCCTTGGCGATGAAATCGCTGAGCGACACGATCCAACCGTTGTCGAGATACTGCCCAAGCCACATCTGGTCGACAACAATGACGTCGGCATCGGACGTTTTGGCAACAAAGGAGGACACAAGCCGCGACTGCAGCGCATCATAGGAAAGGCTTTCCAATTCGACCTTGATGCCGGTTTCCTTTTCGTATTCGGGAACCATCGCTTTCATTGCAAAGAAGAACGGGTCTTCAACCGACAGGACGCGCACCGAGTTGGCGTCTTGTGCGGCGGCGCGCCGGGGCGCAGACAGGGTCCCGACGCCGGCCAGGAGAGCTGCGGCGGAAACGGTTTTCAGCATGTTGCGGCGCGATATGTTTGCGATATCAATCGGCATTAGACACTCCTCCAGTTGCTCTCGTCCGATCCGGCCATGTTTGTGCCATGCTCGCGATCGTCGTCCCTCGTCTGCCCTTTTCAGCAGTTAGTTTGTACTTCGCACAAACCTATGATACGGTCAATAGGCCGACATAATGAAAATTAGCAAGGCGTATTTTGGCGCCAAAATTTGAAAACGCGGCTTCCGAAAGGCCAAGCTATCTGGTCGGGCAAAACGCGGCAGCGTACAACGGGCTAAATTGGAGTTGTCAGTTGAAATTCGAGAACCAGCCCTCCTACTCATTGGGCCGCCGCACGCCTTCCAAAGACATCGGGGCCGGGGAGACAGGCACCAACGTGACCCTTATCTCCCAATTGACTCTCGGTGCCATCAATCGCGGGCGCGTGTTGCAGGCTTTGTATGACAATGGGCCTAAAAGCCGTGTAGACTTGGCACGTCTTGCAGGGGTGAACCGTACGACGATAACCGGCATCGTTCAGCCGATGATTGAGGAGAAACTCCTGGTAGAAGGGGACGCAGCCCCTTCGGACGTCAAAGGAGGCAAGCCCGCCCGGCCGCTCTTCTTCAATCCTGATGCACCCATGCTCGGAGCGGTGCTCCTTCTGCCCGGTAAGATCCAGACGTGCCTTGTAACACTGACTGGGGAAATCCAAGCGCACAGGAAAGCCGATTTCGATCCTTTTGGCCACCGGGATACCTTCCTGTCGGTCATCAAGGAAACGCTTTCGTCCACGCTTTCACAAGCGCCTCAAGCACCGTTTGGGATTGGTGTTGCGTCCGCGGGGATGATCGACAGCGACAATGGCGTAATCCTTGCCGTAAATCTCGCGCCTGTTTTGACGGGAGTGCCCCTGGTAGACCTTTTGCAGGAACATTTCTCGCTACCGGTCGTCATTGATCACCACCCCCGGGCCTTGCTTGTAGGCGACCGATGGTTTGGACCTGGGCGCGGACTGCAGACCTTCGCGGCGATCTACACCGGGGAGGTTCTGGGAGGAGCCTTCTATATCGAGGGGAAGGTTTATCGCGGGCTTGCCGGCTCTGGCGGCGAACTTGGCCATTCCGTCGTTCAAATCGATGGCGAGGCCTGCAATTGCGGTAAACGCGGCTGCTGGGAAACGGTGGCTGCCTTGCCTTGGCTACGACGAGAGGCTGGCCGGCTAGGGTTGCGGGACCCGGGCAACATCACATGCGCGCGTCTTGTGAACGAGGCGGCAGACGGATCGAAGGCGGCAGATGCCCTCCTCGACCGCTACACGCGAAATGTAGCTTTCGGAATCGTCAACCTGCAGCAGACGCTATCTCTTAACTCCTATGTCCTGCATGGCGACGTCGCGGGCGGCGGCCAAGCGGCTGCAGAACGCGTCAGGCAGCATGTCGAACAACTGGTGATGATGAGACCAAACCAGGAAATTTCCATCACGGTGAACGGTATTGGCGAGGGCCATACGGCATTGCGAGGGGCAGCAGGTTTGGTGCTATCGAGTCACCTGAAGGTGGTCATCTAGACCAGGCGACAAGGCTCACGGATCGCCGCGTCAACAGGTCAAGCTAGAGCATGGTCGCCTTGGGAGGCTGCTCAAGCTCAATTCGCCGCTTTTCGGCATCCTTCTTCCGCTTGATAGTGTCGACACGATATTGGTCGATCCCATCAAGATCGCCCTTCATATCGGCTGGTGTTGGAATTGGGATGGCCTTGGCGGCCGCCATGTCATGTCCGGAACGTTCCGAAACTCGCTTCATGGCCCAATAGATTCGCTTGTGGTCTTCATCCTCAACCACGACACCCTTCAGGCTCTGCGTTTTGACATCGCTGTTAAATCGCTCGACGACCTTACCGAGCAGTATTTCTTCAACGAGCCTCTCCCAGGTTTCCCGAAGATCGGTGTAGAAGTCCTTCGCTGACCTTCGCCAAGCATCAGTGGTGAAATCAGTGGCGCCGTCGAAGCTCTTCAGGCGCGTCTTGAGAGTATCGATGCGCTTCGTGACGGATTGTGCGATCCACGGCTCGTCAGTTTCGCTGATCAAGCCAAAGCCGGCAGATTCGGACTTATTGATGTAGTTTCGAATAAGCGGAACCGGCGGATTGGCCTGCGCAGCGGCGTCAATCACCTCATTGAAGAACAAAAGATTATGCGTGAAAATGATGACTTGACGTCCTGTGGCCGCTTCTTTCACCAGCCTTGCCGCGACCCGCCTGATCCGAACATGGTCGAGAGACGATACAGGGTCGTCGATGATCATGCCTTGACGCGATGTGTCTCCTCCGACCTCGGCTAGAAAGCAGGCCAGCGCAAGCGCGCGCTGCTCTCCTTCACTTAAGACCTTGCTGTTTGGGATAGCTCTCGCCGCGTTGAGCCCAACCTCGAAATAGCTCTGCCCATCTTGACTACGATCATTAACTGCGAACGGGATGTGCGTTAACGCCAGGGCCTCAATCTCGGCTACGACCCGCTTTTCGAGATTCTCCATGACAAGGCTTCGTCGAAGCGACGTCATCTGCCGAGACACCGAGCCTGTTTCGACAGCGTCGCAGCATGAGAGTAGCTTGCGTCGCTCTTCAAGGTCCGCCAGGCGCGCGAGAACGATGGTGAGGTCCTCGCCCAGCTTTTTCCGGTCCTTGAGTGTATCGCGACGAGCTCGATCGGCAGCGCGATTCCCGTCGTCGGCCGCTGCCTTGTCGTCCGTCTGCGCTTCGGCCTCTAGAGCCTCCGCCTCTGTTCGGATTTTCGATGCAACTGGCGCTGCAAGTTGCGGAAACAGCGCGAACTCGGACACCGCAGCCGCAGCCGCAGCGACAATGCCATCACGCCTTTTGCCTGCGGCGACATAATATGCCGCGATCAGCGCCACCATCGCCTTGCGTGCGGCGGACAGATCGCCAAACTCTCCGAGAGCTGCCTCAATCGTCTCTCCGGTCGCAATGGCAAGTCCCTTGAGTTGGCCCAGGGCTTCTTCATGGGCAACTGCTGCGACTCGCGCCGCCTTGTTTGCGGCGCCCGTTACGAAGTCATTGAAGGACCGCACGCGCGCCGCGGCGTCGGCCGTCATCGGCTCCTGGCACAGCATACAACGATCGCCTTCCTGATCTGGCAGGTGCTGATGATCGATGCCGCTGACGCTCGCTGCATAGACGCGCGCATGATCGAACATAAGCCGCCAGGGAGAAAGCCCAACGCCGCTCAACGGCATGGTCACGAAGGCGCCCGAAGCTGCAAGTTGCGCCGCCTGCGCTGTAGAATCGGCGGCTGCACAAAGATTGCGATAGTTGTCGACGGCTGCCACTGAAAGCGCCGCGTCGATCTGTTCAGATGCTGTTAGCAGTTTCCCCAAGGCCACCTTGGCGCGGCGACGCTTTGTGGCCATCGTTGAAGGATCGCTTGCCAGAGCCTGTTCGAGACCAGCAAGATCAACGATCTCCTGCGGTGAGAGCGCCGCGAGATTTTTGATTTCAGCGGCGGACGGCATCATGTCCTTTGACTTGATTTCCAGACGAGCAAGCAGCTTTGCGATTGCGCCGCCAGCCGTGTACCCACCTGGTAGTGGTGTCTTTAGGCTCTTTTCGATCGCTTTGATTTCTTCCCGGAAGTCGGCCTCAAGCTCGCCGCGGTGACGTCCATGGCTTTCGAGAAGCGCGATGGCTGCAGGCAAAAAACCGATACGGTTTTGCTTGTCGACGTAGAGGCGAGCGTTCGCGGAATCGAAAACCGAAATCCGCGCAATTGACGCGGGCGGCAGCGTTCCGTCCTTCCAGGTGATGGGGGTCGGTTCCGTAGCACCCTCTTCGAGAAACCGCACAAGCACCTCGGCTGGCGGTTTGGCGCCGATCTCGAACACGTTGCCAAGAAGATCATCCGCCGTCAGGCTACGGCAAAGCTTCTTCGCGATCCGGCAATAGCCGCTCTTTCCGCTTCCATTGTCGCCGTAGACAATGGTGATGCCATCCGTGGCGAAACGCAGTTGCTGCTCTTCGGCGAGGCGGTTCAAATGCTTGACGGGGCCTAGCGAGCAAAGCACCGCGCGTGGCTCGTTCGAACGGTTGGCCCTCAAATGCTCCGCCGAGATCGGAGAGCAGTCTGGCAGATCGACGGTAAATCCACCAACGTGACGAACCCCAGCCGCTACATCGGCCTTATCCTCCTGCTCGAGGTTGAAGCCTGGCCGCGCCGCGTGTCTTCTCAAGGCATCCCTGATCCAGTCATGCTGCTTATCAGCCCATTCCAAAAGCCCAAGTTCGGCCATTTCTTCCCCCCGAATCCTACAACACTATACTTGTTGATCTGCTCCAATTCTATGAATTCGCGCGTCGGGACAAGATTTCACGCTCGACTGGCGTCGAACCACCATGTCCCCAAGCGGGCCGGCACGTCCAACCGCACCCCGCTACCCGACCAGGGCGAGCGCCAGCGCGGCTGCGGGGAGCGCCAGCTCGCTACGACGCCAGCGCCCCTCGGATAGCCCTGACCGCCGCCAGCGCTGTCCGCATCCTCGCCGTGCTGACGAATTCCGGCCAGCTCGACAGGACAACCGCCGCGAAATCCGCCACCGGGTCGATGTAGATGAGTTGTCCGAAGACGCCGCGGGCCATATAGACGCCGCGTGCGGTATCCTCGATCCAGAACTGGTTGTGATAGGCCCCGCCGGGAAGAACCTCCTGATATATGCCGCCGAAGCGCGTCGGATCAGCACCGAACCGTGTCCCGGCAATCCACTCGCTCGACACGATACGCCGGCCGTCGACCTCGCCCGCGCGAAGATGCAGCAAGGCGAAACGAGCATAGTCGCGAAGAGTCGCATTGAACCCGCCGTCACCTAGAGCATAGCCGGCAGCGTCCACGGTGAAATAGGCGTCTTCTTCCGCCCCCATCGGCGCCCACAATTCACGGCTGACGAGTTCTCCAAGCGGGGTGGCGGCGGCGCGCTGTAGAACGAAGGACAGGACATCCGTCTCGATCGAGCGGTAGCGGAAGGCGGAACCGTGCGGGCACTCCAGATTCTTCAAGGACAGGATCAGGTCCCAGACGCTGGCGGGCCATTTCGGGCTCCTACGATCCTTCCAGCCGCTGGCGGCGTCCAGCTGCGCCATGTGGGAATCGAGCGCGGTATAGCTCTCGTCGAAGAACACGCCGCTGGTCATGTCGAGCACGTGCTGGACGGTCGCGCCGCGATAGGCCGTCGCCTCCAGCTCCGGCAGATAGTGTGTCAGGGACGCGGCCGGATCGACCACTCCGCGGTCGATCAGGATGCCTGCCACGGTGCCTACAACCGACTTGGCGACCGATTGCGACAGGTGCTGGGAATGCGGTGTCATACCGTTCAGGTAGCGCTCGGCGACGATCTTGCCGCCATGGAGCACCAGGAGGCCATCGGCATAGCTCGTGTCGAGGAAGCTGCCAACGGTGTAGGCCTGCCCCTCCGCCATGAAGGGAATGGCATCGATTTCCCGCAGATCGGCCTGCAGCAGGCTTGCCGGCCCTGCTCCGCGCCAGACCTGCGTGGTCGGCAGCAGGTCCCGGACATGCTGGAAGGTCCAGCGGTTCCAAGGCGCGCGGTCCCATTCTTGCCTTGGAACGACAGAATTGCTGGGTGCAGTCGGGTCACGGAATGGCGGGATACTGCTCATGCATGCTCTCGTGTGCGGTTTGGAATGGATCAGTCGCTACGGCGCAGATAGCTGCCGCCGACGAATTCTCCAAAAAGGGTACCCATGTCGCTCATCATGGCGAAGTTGCGCTTGGCCTTCGGCCCGAGTTTGGTGGCAACGGCATCGATGAGCAGATTGAGCACGACACTGAGGCTTGCCGTGGAATCCCAGAAGGTTTTCACATGCGTATGCGCCTCGAAGACCAAGCGTGTATAGGCAAAGGCCCAGTGGCTGAACTTGTCGGTGACGATGACCAGCGGCATGTCCATCGATTTCAGCTTCTCCAACAGCTTGATGCCGCGCGTGGCGTAGGAGGCAGTGTCAACGAGGACGACGGCGCTGTGCTTGGGATCTGCATTGATGATCTCGCCGAACGTGCCCGAGGCGTTGTCGATGAAAATAACGTTGGAACGCGCCCAGAGCAGGCGGCTGGCGAAATCAAGCGCCAGGCCCTTCGAGGCTTGGAAACCGACGACATAGATGGTGCGCGCCTTCACAAGCAGGCTCGCCGCCTCATCCCACACTTCGGACGTGGTCAAGGCATAGGCCTTCACGATGGCATCCAGCTCCAGCCGCAGGCTTTCCTGCAGCATTTGATGCCGCCCTTCGCGCATCTGAAAGCGGGCCATGTAGTCGTCGATTTCGCTGTCCTTCTCCGTAACCGCCACGCGCAATCGTTTCTTGAGGGCGCGCAGGTTCTCGAAGCCAAGACCGCGAACGAACCGCGTGACGGTCATCTCGCTGACGCCGACCGCCTGCGCAATGCTGCTGCCGGTCTCGAAGGGCAATATCTGTATGTTGTCCAAGATATAGCCCGCAAGGCTTTGCTCCGAGGGCGAAAACCCGGACATGCGGTCGCGCAGGATCGCTTCGATGTCGATCTTCTCCTCGACGCCGTTCGATCCCGCGGTATCCTTGCCGCCTTGTGCCTTCGCCACAGTGACAGACTCCTAGAAGTTGCCGGCGTGAATGGCCGGACGCCCCTGTCCCCAGATGCCGGGGGCGCTTTCTACCTCTTCTTCGATTTGCCGCGCAGCCGCAAGCAGCAGGTCCTCCCGCCCAAAGCGGGCCACGATCTGGATGCCTATGGGCAGGCCATCGCAACTGCGCCCGAGCGGCAGGGATATCGCGGGCTGTCCTGTGGCATTGAACAGCGCCGTGAAGGCCTCCTTCGGCGCCAGGTCGTCGAACACGCCATCTGCGTCGATGCCGGCGCGATTGGGATCGAAGGTGCCGATCGGTTCCGGCAGCATGGCGCTGGTCGGCGTCAGCAAGAGATCATATCCGGCAAGGAAGCGCCCGACTTGCCGGGTCACGCGATCATAGGCGGCAAGCGCATCGATAAGCTGTGCGCCGCTGATGCAGAGCCCCCAGCGATAAAGAGCATATACGCTTGTGCCAAGCGCTTCCTCCAGCGAGCGGTTCATAAGCCGCGCCATGGCCGGCATATGCGCGGCCGCATCCGCCGCCCAGATGACCTTCTGCGCATGGAGGAAGGCGGCATAGTCGAAGTCCGGTGATGCTTCCTCGACGTGGTGACCAAGCAATACGAACCGTTCCGCGGCAGACCTTGTTGCTGCCGCAACCTCCGCATCGAGCTGAATGCCCGACCATGACTTTGTACACAGCGCAATCCGCAGCCCTAGCGGCGGGCGCTGCATGGCATCACGATAGGTGCCCGCTGGCGGTGCGATTTCATAGCCGTCGCCGGCGTCGGGACCATGGCACAAGTCGAGCAGCACGGCCGTATCGCGCACAGAGCGCGTCAGCATGAAGGCCGTCGCCAATCCCAGAAGCGGGGCATTCGCGGTCGGCGCGCCGGTAATGCGCCCGCGTGAAGGTTTCAAACCGATCAAGCCGCAGAACGCGGCCGGGTTGCGGATCGATCCGCCGCCGTCGCTGCCCTGGGCGAAAGGCACGATACCCGCAGCAACCGCGGCCGCCGCCCCGCCGCTGGAGCCGGCAACGCCGCGTTGCGGGTTCCACGGATTTCGGGTGGCGCCATAGAGCGGCGATTCCGTCGCCGCCGGCACGCCGAATTCGGAACTGGCCGTGCGCCCGGCATTGACCAGTCCGCCCTTGCGCAAACGCGTCCAGTAGACGGCATCGTGACCGGCGCTGAAACCCTGTGCAAGGCGGCTGCCGAACTCGGCGGGCCGGCCCGCCTCGACCGGAAAATCCTTGGTGAGGGTGGGAATGCCGCCGAAGGGGGTGGCGGACGCGCCCTCCGGCAGGCTTTCCAGCGCGTCCGGATAGAGTTCGATGACGGCGTTCAGCGCAGGGTTCACCGCCGCGACGGCCTGTTCGACGCATCGGCCAAGTTCCCTCGGCGTGACCTTTCCTTCTGCCAGCAGGCGGGCGAGGCTAGTTCCGTCGTGGGCTGCATATTCATCAAGTCGCATGTGTCGCTGCCCCTTGTGAAAGGGGGATCGTCCGGGTCGTTGGCAGTCTGGCCAGCGAACCGACCAGCGCCTGCGTATAGGGATCCTGCGGTTTCGACAGAACCTGTTGCGCCCCGCCTTGCTCAACGACGCGACCGGCCTTGAAGACATAGACGCGCTGGCAAAGGCTGCTCACCACGGCAAGATCGTGCGAGATGTAGAGCAGCGTCAGCGAGCGCTGGCGCTGGAGCCGCACGAGCAGTTCCAGGATCTGCGCCTGCGTCGTGACATCGAGGGCCGAGGTGATTTCGTCCGCGATGAGAAGCTGCGGCTTCAGCGCCAGAGCCCGTGCAAGGCCAACGCGCTGGCATTGGCCGCCGGAAAGCTGCTGCGGCTTGCGATCGCGCAGGCTGCTCGGCAATTCCACCATCTCCAGCAACGCATCGGCTTCTTTCCGCGCCGTTTGTCGGTCCGCAATGCCGTGCCGCCAGATCGGCTCCGCGACGGCCTCGGCGATCGTCAGACGTGGATTTAGCGAATCGTACGGGCTCTGGAACACCATCTGCACGCGGCGGCGGAAGGCGGTCAGCGCTTCGCCGCGGAGCGCCCTGACATCCTGCCCGTCCAGACGGATCGCACCGCTGCTTGGCGTGTTCAGGCGAATGATCGATCGGGCGAGCGTGCTCTTGCCCGAACCGCTTTCGCCGACAATGCCGACCGTTTCGCCCGTGTTGATCTCCAGATCGACGCCGTCGAGGGCGCGGAAGGAATTGCTGCTTCCCAAGCCGCCGAGCAAGCCCTGCCCGGCGGGGAATGTCACCGAAAGATTTTCGACGCGAAGCAGCGATGTTTTCCGATCCGGGCTGCCTGCCGTGCCATAGCTCTTGCGGCCGGGCTGGGATTCGATCAGCAGTCTTGTATAGGCATGGCGCGGCCGGTTGATGACGTCGTCCATCGGCCCCTGCTCCACCACCTCGCCATTGCGCATGACCACGACGCGCGAGCAGATATCCGCAACGACGCCGAGATCGTGCGAAATGAGGATCATCGCCAACCCGGTCTTGCGGTTTAGCTCCTTGAGCAGCTCAAGAATGCGGGCCTGCACGGTGACGTCGAGCGCAGTCGTCGGCTCGTCGGCGATAAGCAGCTTTGGTTGGCAGCCGATGGCGGCGGCGATCATCGCCCGCTGTTTCATACCGCCCGAAAATTCATGTGGGTAGGAACGCGCACGCTTTTCTGGTTCGTGGATACCGACGTCCTCCAGCAGCTTGACCGCGCGCAGCAGACCTTCGCGTTTGCCGATGCCGAGATGTCGGATCATAGGCGCCGCGACCTGCTGGCCAATGCTGCGCAGCGGGTTGAGATGCGATGCCGGGTTCTGGAAAATCATGCCGATGTCGCGGCCGCGAATGGCGCACAGTTCTTCCTCCCCAAGCGCCAGAAGATCCTGCCCTTCGAGTGCCACCGTACCAACGGCGCGCGCCGCTCCTGTCAGCAGCCGCATCACCGCACGGCACGTGACGGACTTGCCTGAACCACTTTCACCGACGATGCCGAGAATCTCTCCCGCCTGGAGCGCGAACGAAACGTTCTTGACCGCCGCAAAGCCGCCGAAGTTGACGGAGAGGTCCTTGACGTCGAGCAGCGGCGGCTTGCCGGTGTCCAGCCGGCTCATGCCGTCGCTCCCCCGCGATGTATCTGCCCCAGCCCGTCACCCAGCAAGGCAAAGCCGAGGCCGAGCGAAATCGCGGCCAGACCGGGGAACAGGCATATCCACCAGGCTTGCTGCACGAATGCCTGTCCGTCGGCGATCATGACGCCCCACTCGGCAACTGGCGGCTGCGCACCCAGGCCAAGGAAGCCAAAGCTCGCGCCGGCCAGCATGACGAGCACCGCATCACTGACCGCGTAGGCGATGACGGGCCCTATTGCGTTAGGAAGCACATGACGGGCGAGGATGGCCGCCGGCGAATAGCCGAGGCACTTGGCTGCCTGGATATACTCGCTCTCCCGGATCGTCAGCACCTGCGCCCGCACCAGGCGCGCGTAGCTGACCCAGCCCACAAGCGTCAGCGCCAGGATGAAGTTGAGAAGTCCCGGCCCCAGCACGCCGACGATGGCCAGCACCAGGACGAAGAAGGGGAACGCGACAGTGAGGTCGTAGATGCGCATGAACACGTTATCGACCACACCACCGAAATAGCCGCTCAGCAGCCCGATGGTCGTGCCGATCAGCAGCGGTGGAAGCACGCCGGCCACGCACAGCAGCAGATCGACGCGGCTTGCGAAGAGAACCCGCGAGAGGACGTCGCGGCCGACCTGATCCGTGCCGAATAAATGGGCGGCACTCGGCGGCGAGAGCATGTTCATGATGTCGATGGCATCGGGGTCATAGGGCGCGATCACCTGGGCCGCCAGCGCCAGCGCCAGCCAGCCGAACAGGACGACGAGCGCCACCAGCATGGTGGGCGTGATGCGGATGGAGGGCGCGGTCTGTGCCAGAACGGGGCTTTCAGCCATGTGCGATCTCCTCAGAACCGGACGCGCGGATCGATGAAGGCGCTCAGCAAATCCACCAGCAACGTGATCAGGACGGTCGAGACTGCGAAGACCAGAGTCAGCCCCTGCACGACGTAGTAGTCGCGTCCAAGCAGCGCGTTGACCATCAACGTGCCGAGGCCCGGCACCGCATAGACGGTTTCGACGATAATCGCGCCACCGATCATGAAGGCCACCATGACGCCGAGCAGGTTAAGCGTCGGCAGCACGGCGTTCGGCAGCATCGTCTGCCAGAAGATCTGCCGTTCCGTGGCGCCCTGCGCCCGCGCGGCCGTGACGAAATCGGCCGTCGTCTTCTCGATGAGGGCGGCGCGCAGGCTCTGCGTTAGAACCGGGACCAGCCAGATGGCCGTCGACACCGCAGGCAGGAAGAGGTGGTGTAGATGCCCGGTGAAACCCGTGCCATAGCCCGACACCGGGAACCAGCCGAGGCTAACGCCGAAGAAGCGCGACATCATTATGCCCAGCCAGAACACCGGAATGGTGAGGCCCGCAATACCCACCAGACGAATGATCTGGTCGGCGACGCCGCCGGGCCGGCGCGCACCGAGGATGGCTAGCGCGACCGTCGGCGGGACGGCGAGGGAAATGACATAGACGGTCAGGAACAATGTCGGCCACATGAATTGTTCGATAAGCTGGCTGACCGGCCGCTGAAAGCGCAGCGACAGGCCGATATCACCCGAAAGCAAGTTTGCGAGATAGGTCAGGAACTGCCGCCAGAGCGGCAGGTCCAGCCCATATTGCGAGCGGATCGCCGCTATGGTTTCAGCACTTGCCCGCTCCCCGGCAAGAAGCCGCGCAGGATCGCCGGGGGCCATGTGCACGAGCAGGAACGTCACCAGGCTGATACCGGCAAGCACACCGATCAATTGCAGCAGGCGCCGCGCGATGAGTTGCAGAAGGGACAATCCGGTTCTCCGGTTCGAGCGTCAAGGGCGCACCGCTGTCGCGGGGCGCGCTTGAGGCGGCTCAATGGCCGAGGGAGGTTTCTTCCAGCGTCCATTGCAGCGCGGGCGTCAGCTTGAGACCCTGGAGACGCTTGGAATAGGCAACCGCATTCGGCGCGTAATAGAGGGGGATCTGCGCGACCTCTTCGGTGGTGATCTTCTGGATCTCCTTGTATATTTCCGCGCGCTTGGCCTGGTCGGCCTCCTTGGTGCCCTGCTCCACGAGCGTGTCCACCTTCGGGTTGGCATAGAAGGTGCTGTAGGAGTTCGAGCCGCAGGATCCGCACACGGCCCAGCGCACGGCAAGGTCAGGATCGGTAGTCTCGTTGTACCACCAATTGGCAGCAGCGTCGTAATCGCCCTTGCCGGTGGCATCCCACCAGGCGCCGCTATCGACATTGACGATCACCGGCTTCAACCCGATCGCCTGCCATTGAGCCTGGATCAGCAGTGCCGTCTGCTGCGACGGCGCATCGGCGGTCGCCAGGATCTTTACCTCGCGGCCCACCATGCCGGATTCGGCCAGTAGTGCCTTTGCCTTGGCGGGGTCGTGCGGAATGCCCGGATAATCCTTGTCATGGAAATCGATACTGCCCGGCAGCGTGGTGTTGGCCGGTTCGGCATAGCCACGCGTGATCGCCGCGGTCATGGCCTTGTTGTCGATCGCCATGCCGGCCGCCTGGCGCGCCTTCAGATTGGAGAAGGGCTCGCGCTTGTGGTCGAGCAGGATCATGTAGATGGTGGTCGAAGGCTCGAGCCGCATATCCACAGTCTCGGTCGCCTTTAGCTCGTCGATCTGCGTCCACGGCACCGCGCGCACCACGTCGATCTCGCCGGCCTTCAGCATGGCGATACGGGTTTCGGGCGATGCGATCTCGATCAGTTCAACCGTGGCATCCGACTTCGGATAGCCCTTGCGCCAGTAGTGCGGATTGGGTTCGAGAATGAGCTTCTCGTTCGGCTTCCACTGCTTGACCTCATAGGGGCCGGAGGTAACTGGGACCGTGGCGAAAGCCGCCTCCTCGCCGCGCTTCTCCACATCGGCTTTCGAGACGACGCCCATGTTCCAGATTTCAGCATTGCCGAGGAACGGCGCAAAGGCCGACTTGAGGGTGATCACCACGGTTTTCGCATCCGCCACGGTCACCGATTCCACGGCGCCCAGCGGCGCAGGATAAGCCGATTTCTTGTCGCTGCGGATACGGTCTAGGCTGAAGGCGACGTCGGCAGCCGTGATCGGCGAACCGTCCGAGAACTGGGCATCGCGCAGATGAAAAGTGTATGTCTTGCCGTCCGGCGAGATCTCCCATTTCTCGGCCAGCCCTGGCTCCAGCGCGCCGGTTTCGAAGTTGCGGCGCAGCAGTCGCGAATAAAGCTGGCCGTAGGTTTCGATGTTGCCGGCCGCCGCGGAGCGCATCGGATCGAGCGTTGTAGTCTGGTAAGGCGAAACGACGCGGATGACATCGTCGGCGAGGGCCGGACCGGCCCAACACAAGCCCATCGCGACGAAGACAGCCCCGTGCAACACCGCGCCCGCAGCCCGCGTGCGGGCTCCGCTGAAGAAATCCATCTTGTTCTCCTCCCGAAATCTTCTCTTGTGCCTTTCGGCATGAGGCAGACGTTTATGTGATATTGATAACTTCTGTCAACACGATAGTTGAAAATCTAACATAAGCACGCTCATGGATCGCAAGCCGTGGCGCCTAGGCCAGCGAAACACCTGCTGGCGAACTTTGCGCTGATCGCGAGTTCGACGACCTCCAAACGCGTGGATCGCGATTGGTTATGGGCATGGCGCGTGGTGCGCGTGCTCGTAAGCTGGCCCGACGTTTATTGGCTGACCAAGAGGCACAGTGCCACGGCGTGCAGCCTCCATGACCGATCGCGCGCAAATACGCTGGCGTATGCTAGGTTCGTCGACCTTTTGCATAGACCGGTTCCATGAGGGTCCTCTCGAGACCGTGCTTCGGCCCTCGAGATCGACATCGAGCTCCTGCAGATAACAATCGTTCTTGGTCGACCACGCCTTTCGACGCTGGATTTACCGCACAAGCCGACCGGCTCTTCATCCACCATGGCGACAAAGCCGTCGGGCTCAAATTCGCGCTCCAAACCAGTGGCGGAAGGTGGTCTGATCAGCTCCATCACGCTGGTTTTGTTGGAGTCGAGATAGGCGGTCTACAGCCGTCGTCCTTCCTGTCCATCGCTGGCTGCCATCGACCGGACGACGAGGTTTTCATGCCAACATTTCGGTGTCGGCCGTTGCCGTGTTCAGGAGGTGAGCAATGAGCGGGTCAGCCCTTATCCTTCGATCGAGAGGCAAAGATATTTGATCTCCAGATAGTCCTCGAGACCATATTTCGAGCCTTCGCGGCCTTGGCCGGATTGCTTGATGCCGCCGAAAGGCGCCGTCTCGTTGGAGATCAGGCCGGTGTTGATGCCGACCATTCCGTATTCAAGCGCCTCGGCGACGCGGAACACCTTCGACAGGTCCTTGGCATAAAAATAGGAGGCAAGCCCGAATTCGGTGTTGTTGGCCATTTCGATCACCTCGTCCTCGGTCTCGAACTTGAACAGCGGCGCAACCGGTCCAAAGGTTTCCTCGCGCGCAACCTTCATGTCTGACGTCACGCCGGTCAGGATGGTCGGCTGGAAGAACAAACCCGCCCGGTCGGCGGGCTTGCCGCCCAGAGTGATGCTGGCGCCCTTGGAAAGGGCATCGGCGATATGCTCTTCCACCTTCTCCACGGCCTTCCGGGTGATGAGTGGGCCGGCGTTGACGCCGTCCTCGAAACCGTCTCCGACCTTGAGCGCAGCAACCTTAGCCGCCAGCTTTTCGGCAAACACGTCGTAGACGCCAGCCTGCACGTAGAGCCGGTTGGCGCAGACGCAGGTCTGGCCGTTGTTGCGGTATTTCGACACCATCGCACCTTCGACCGCCGCATCGAGATCGGCATCGTCGAAAACGATGAACGGCGCATTGCCGCCGAGCTCGAGACCAAGTTTCATGATCTGCTCTGCACCCTGACGCATCAGGATCTTGCCGACGCCGGTCGAGCCGGTGAAAGTCAGTTTGCGCACCTTGGCGTTCTCGGTGAATTCCTTTCCGATGGACGAGGAATCGGTCGAGGTGACGACGCTGAAGACGCCGGACGGCACACCGGCGCGTTGCGCCAGCAGCGCCAGCGACAGCGCCGAAAGCGGCGTCTCGGCCGCAGGCTTCGACACCATGGCGCAACCGGCAGCGACAGCCGGCGCGAACTTACGCGCCAGCATCGCATTCGGGAAATTCCACGGCGTGATCGCCGCGACGACGCCAACCGGCTGCTTGAGGACGATGATCCGCTTGTCCTGCTGGTGGCCAGGGACCGTATCGCCATAGACGCGCTTGGCCTCTTCGCCGAACCATTCGACATAAGAGGCCCCGTAGAGGATTTCTCCGCGCGCCTCGGCCAGCGGCTTGCCCATTTCCATGGTCAGGATGGCGGCAAGATCGTCGGCATTGGCGAGCATCAGATCGTAGAGCCTGCGAAGGATCGCGGCTCTGTCCTTGGCCGTCTTTTTTGCCCAGTCCTTCTGCGCCTTGTAGGCAGCATCCACCGCGCGGGCCGCCTCCGCGCGACCCATGTCCGGCAGGGTCGCGATAACTTCACCGGTCGAGGGATTGATGACGTCAAAGGACTTGCCGCAATCGGCACCCGACAACCATTCACCGGCGATCAGGGCCTTGTCAGTAACCAGCGAGGGGTCCTTCAAACGTGCAAGCAAAGTGTTGGAAATGCTCACTGTCACGCCTCCTTGGCGCATTCACGCAAGGTTTGCTCCAGGATGTCGAGCGCTTCGGAAAACACCCCATCCCGGATGGTCAGCGGCGCGAGGAAACGGATGACGTTGCCATAAACGCCGCAGGTGAGCAGGATAAGCCCCTGGGCTAGCGCCTTTTCGCGCACCTTGTTGGTGAACTCGGCATTTGGCATTTTGCCGCCTGGCACGTTGAATTCGACGGCGTTCATGAAACCCGGCCCGCGAATGTCTGCGATCTGCGGCACGGCGTCGGCAAGCGACTGCAGGCGCTGCTTCAGCCGGTTGCCAAGCAACGTCGCCCGGTCGTTGAGGCCCTCTTCCTCGATCACGTCGAGAACGGCATTGGCGGCGGCGACGCCGATCGGATTGCCGCCATAGGTGCCGCCCAGCCCGCCCGGCCCCGGAGCGTCCATCAGCTCGGCGCGGCCGGTCACGGCTGCGATGGGGAAGCCGCCGCCAAGCCCCTTGGCCATGGTGGTGATGTCTGCCACCACGCCATGATGTTCCATGGCAAACAGTTTGCCCGTGCGCGAGAAGCCGGTCTGCACCTCATCGGCGATCAGCAGGATGCCGTGCTTGTCGGCAATCTCGCGCAGCTTCTGCATGAACGCCTTCGGCACCTCGTAAAAGCCGCCCTCGCCCTGAACGGGTTCGACGATAAATGCCGCCACACGATTGGGATCGACATCCGCCTTGAACAGCTTGTCGAGCGCGGTGAGCGAAACATCGGCCGTGTAGCCATGCAGTTCGACCGGGAAAGGCACATGATAGACATCCGGCAGCATAGCGCCGAAACCGACTTTGTAGGGGACCACTTTGCCGGTCAGCGCCATGCCCATGAACGTGCGGCCGTGGAAGGCGCCAGTGAAGGCGACGATCGCCGATCGGTTGGTCGCGGCGCGGGCGATCTTGATCGCATTTTCCACAGCTTCCGCACCTGTCGTGACGAACACGGTCTTCTTCTTGAAGTTGCCCGGAACGGCTTTGTTCAGCCGCTCTGCCAGGCGCACATAATTCTCGTAGGGAACCACTTGATGGCAGGTATGAGTGAAATGGTCGAGCTGGTCCTTGACCGCAGCGATGACCTTGGGGTGCCGATGTCCCGTGTTGACCACAGCGATGCCGGCGGCGAAATCAATATAGCGGCGGCCTTCGACATCCCAGATCTCCGCATTTTCGGCGCGCTTCGCATAGACCTGCGTGGTGACACCGACGCCGCGCGAAATGGCGTCGCAGCGGCGGTCTGCAAGTTCGACATTGTGCATGAAGCAATCCCTTAAAAGCGGAAGACTGGTTGTTGAGGAGACGAAAACGTCCGAGTCAAAAAAATATCTACATTTTTTCTGTAGGCTTGCAAGATGCGTCTTATGCCCGCTAGAAAAATTTCACTTGGCCGAACCTGCCCACGGGATATGCAAAAGAATCCTCTGAAAATTGCCGAAGCGGCGCGCAGCGCCGGCGTTTCCCCCTCGACACTCAGGCTGTGGGAACAGCAGGGGCTGGTCGAACCGATCCGCACGCCCTCGGGGCAGCGACTCTATGATGCCGAGCTCATCGAGCGGCTGCAGACGATTGCCTGGATGCGAAGCGAAAAAGGTCTCAATCCGGCAGCCATCAAAGAAGGGCTGAAGGACGAGCCGGAATCACGCCTCGCCTTGCAGGGCAATGCAGCTGGCGACGACATGCCGATCGGGATGAAGGTCAGGAGCCTGCGACGGCAGGCCCGGCAGACCTTGGAAACAGTAGCGCGTGCGACGGGGACCTCCTTGTCGCAGCTGTCGACTTTCGAGCGGACGTCGCAGGGAATCTCTATCACGGCGCTGCACGATGTCGCAAAACACCTCGGGACGACGGTCGCCGATCTCAGCGGGCAGCAGGGGCAGGAAGAAAGCGCATCGTTGGTGCGGAGCGGCGAATGGGCGACGTGGCCGACGACCTCGTCAGGCGTCACCATCCATGCGCTCGTCCCGGGTCGGCGGCAGATGGAATGTCATCGTTTCGACCTTGCGCCTGGCGCCTCCAGCGAAGGCTCCTATCGTCACGAGGGAGAAGAATTCATCTTCGTGCTGGCGGGAAAGCTGCAGGTCGTGCTCGACGGCGACCAGTTCTTTGAACTGCGCACCGGAGACAGTTTCTATTTCGAGAGCAAGAGACCGCATTCCTGGCGCAATCTCTCCGACGGTCAGACAACCCTGATCTGGATCAATACGCCGGCGACGTTCTGACGCCGCCGCCCGCACACACCACCGGGATCAGGACCGGTTCGAAATCATCCGCGCGGCCGAAATAGCCAACGGCGCATGTTTGCGACAGAAAGAGTCGGCATTCCAGTCCGACAGCGAACCGGCGATATGCACCGCGCCAATCGGCGCGTTGCGTTCGTCGAAAATCGCCGATGCAAGCACGATTTCGCCGATCAGCATCTGCTCTACGCATAATGCATAACCAAGTTCGCGGGCTTTATCGATCTCCGCAAGGATCTCGCTTCGCGACGTGACCGTCTTCGGCGACTGCGGGACGAGAGCCGATCTGTCGATAATGTCTTCTACGACATCGCGCGGCAGATGGGACATCACCGCCCGCCCGCCGGACGCGGCAAACGACGGAACGCGTCGACCAGTCAGTGTAGCGAAGAAGGTCTCACGCTTCGATTGCCGGCGAAGCGCATAAACGATTTCAACATTCTCGAAGAGACTGAGGTCGACACGCTCCCCCGTTTCGTTCTGAAGATCCATGAGGATCGGGCTGGCGCGCTGGATTGTCTGCGAATGGCGCAGATACTCGAAGGTGAAATGCAGAAACTTTTTGCCCAGGGCGTAGGTGCGGTTCTGCCCGCGCTCGAGATATCCGAGTTTGACCAGCGTATGGGACATGCGCTGGATCGTGCTGGCATCCAGCCCGGTTAGCCGTTTCATTTCCTTGTGTGTCAGGCGTCCGCCGTCGCCACTCTTCTCGAACACCTCGAGCAGCTGAAATGCTTTGCCCAGCGATTTCACGAACAATGAATCGTCGTCGCTCACCGAGTGTACCCCTCCACAGGATCGCCGCTTGACGGTCCAACAATACCATAATAAGATAAATCATATCGCATTACAATATAAAAAATTGCGGCAACCGACAAAAGAGGTGAACATGGCTATCTGTGCAAAGGCGGCTGCTGCCGCTGGACTTTCCGTAATGATCTCGTCCGTCGCGATATCCGCAGCGTTTGCAGAACAGCTGAATCTGGGCGTTTCACTACCGCTGTCCGGCCCGGCTTCGCTTGCCGGCACATCGATCCGCGAAGGCATCGAGTTTGCCGTCAAGCAGGCAAATCAGAAAGGCGGCGTCTTCGATCAGGACGTCAAGGTGTTCATCGAGGACGACGAAGGCAACCCGACCAAGGGTGTAACCGCGGTCCGCAAGCTCATCGAGCAGGACGGCGTCGTCGGCATCAGCGGCACCTATGTTAGTGCCGTCGCTGCGGCTGAAAGCAAGGTCGCCAAGGAATACAAGGTACCGATGATCTCGGCCGGTTCGACCTCTTCGGCCGTAACCGATGCCAATACAGCCCAAGACCCATGGTTCTTCCGCGCCTTTCCCGGCAGCAGGACCCAGGCCAAGCAGACCGCCTCCGACACGCTCAACAAGCTGAATGCGAAGACGGTGGCGGTGCTCTACGAAAACTCCATTTACGGCAAATCGCTGGCCGACGAATTCAAGTCGAACTTTGAGGCTATCGGCGGCAAGATCGTTGCCTTGGAGGCATACAATCCGGGCGACAAGGATTTCTATTCATCGTTGACCAACGTTCGCGCCCAGTCGCCCTCGGCCGTTTATATCGCCGGCCTGATGGATTCAGGCGCCCAGATCATCAAGCAGGCCGACGAGCTCGGCGTTCAGACGCAAATCGTCGGATCGGGTTCGATGATGAGCGACAAGTTGATCGAACTTGCCGGTCCGGCGTCGGAAGGCTTCGCCGTATCTTCGATGTTCGAACCCAGCACGCCGAACAGGCATGGCGCAGAATTCGCCAAGGAATTCCGGGCCGCCTACAACAAAGAGCCTGACGTCTACAGCGCCATCGGCTTCGATTCCATGGGCCTTCTTATCGAGGCGGCGCGCCGCGCAGGCAAGCCGGACGGTGCCGCGATGCAAAAGCAATTGCTCAAAATGACGGACTTCCCGCTGACCCAGGGACCGGACGGGACGACGGCAAAGTTCGACGACAAGGGCAGCGTCGAGTTCAAGGTGGGCCTTGCAATTGTCAAGAATGGCAAGCGCGAATGGCTTCCCTTCGACTGAGCAGCAGTGACGGCTTCGCGAGGCGAGATTCCGCCCCCTGGAGCCGCTTCTTTCATTCACGCCCGGACAGGGATTTCCACCTTTGATACTTTTCCAGCAATTCCTGGCCAACGGAGTTGTCGTGGGATCGAGCTATGTACTCGTCGCGCTCGGCCTGACGCTCATCTTTGGTATCCTTAAAATCGTCAACTTCGCCCATGGCGAATTCTATATGCTCGGCGGCTACGTGGCCGTGGTCGGTACCCAGGTCCTGGGCATCGGCCCCCTGCCCTCGATCATGCTCGTTATCGTTGCGATGGGGATGTTGGGCTGGTTCGTCGAGCGCGCTATCTTCATGCCGATCGCCAAGAAGGATCCGACAAACGTCATTATCGCGTCTTTCGGGCTGTCGATCCTGCTGCAGAACGTCGTTCTCAAGATTGCCGGACCGGAACCGATGCTTGCCAGGAGCGGCCTGCCACGTGGCGCCATTCAGATCGGCGACATCTTCCTGACCAGCGAGCGTCTTGCGATCGTGGCATTCGCAGCCGTCACGGTAATCGCCCTGCTTGTGGTGCTGAAATACACATGGGTCGGCCTGTCGCTTCGGGCCATGTCGGAGAATGCGACCGTGGCACGGATTTGCGGCATCGATGTCCGTCGTGTCGGCGTGGTGACCTTTGCCATCGGCACGGCTCTTGCCGGACTGGCCGGCGCGCTTATGGCGACTGTCTTCACGGTTCAGCCAAATGCCGGCAGCCTGATCGTCATGAAAGCCTTCGTGATCGTGGTTCTGGCCGGCATGGGGAGCATCGAGGGTGCGATCATCGCGGGCCTCGCTTTGGGCATCGTCGAATCCCTCGTCACCGGCTATCTCGGCAATGGACTGCGCGACATCGTCGGCTTCATCTTCGTGATGGGCGTCCTGACCATACGTCCGCAAGGCCTCTTCGGCGTGAAGATGGATCGGTCCTGACGTGCGTACGATTTTTCCCATTCTCGCCGCTGCGGCGACGCTTGCCATCGTATCGTCGGTGTTCGGCGGCGGATACGCGATTAATATCGCCATCGTCGTGTGCATCTACGTCATCCTGGCCAGCAGCCTCGACATTGTCATGGGCTGGACGGGCCTCTTTTCCTTCGCCCATGCCGCCTTCCTTGGAATTGGGGCCTATACCGCTGCCATCCTCGGCCGGGACTTCGGAACCACGTTCTGGGTCAATCTGCCGCTCGGAATGATCGTCGCAGGCCTGTTCGGCTTCCTGCTCGGCCTGCCGCTCCTGCGGGCACAAGGACATTTCCTGGCGATCATGACAATCGCATTCCAGACCATCGTCTATCTCGTCCTGTCGCAGTGGACCGATTTCACCGGCGGACAATATGGGATCGAAGTCGAACCAGTCGCAGGCTTCACCACGCTATCGTCATATTTCTACCTGGTCCTGGCGATTGCCGTGATCTGCCTGATCGCGATCCGCTTTCTCACGCTATCGCGCTTAGGAAATGCCTTGCAGGCGATCCGCGACGACGAGACCCTGGCGCGGACGATCGGCATCAATACAAAGGTCGTCAAACTTGTCGCATTGGCAATATCGTCGGCGTTCGCGGGCGGCGCGGGCGTCCTTCTGGCTTATCACATACGCGGCGTGACGCCTGACGATTATACCGTTCTCGCTTCGGCATCGATCGTGGCCATGGTCGTTCTTGGCGGCCGCGGAGGTTTCTGGGGTCCAATTCTCGGTGCAGTGCTGCTGACCGCACTGCCGGAGCTGCTTTCGATCCTTGCCGACTACAAGCACATCTTTTACGGCGGCGTGCTGATCCTGGTCACGATGTTTGCTCCGCAGGGGCTCGCGGGCAAGTTCTCTCGTTGGAGAGCAAAATGACGGGCGAACAGAAAAACATGTCTCCGATGATCACGGCTGAAGCACTCACCAAGAACTTCCAGGGGATAGTGGCGCTGAATGCGTTCGACTTTTCCGTCAACGAAGGCGAGATCGTCGGTCTGATCGGTCCAAACGGCTCGGGCAAATCGACCGTGGTCAATCTTTTGACCGGCGTTCTTGCGCCGACCAGCGGTCGCGTGCTGATCGACGGCAAGGATTTTACCGGCGCCGCACCGCATGTCGTTGCAAGACACGGGGTGGTCCGCACCTTCCAGATGATCAGGCTGTTCCAGAGCCTGACGGTTGAGCGGAACATCGTGTTGGCGCTGCAGGAGCAATCTGGCCCCGGATATATGTCATCCTTCCTGAACCGTCGCAATGCTATGGCCTGGCACGAAAAGGCGGCTTGCAAGGCGCGCGACATGCTGGCCTTGTTCGAGATGGAGAAGTACGCCCAGAAGCTCGCCACCGATCTTTCGATCGGTCAGCAGCGCATGGTCGAACTGGCGCGCGGCCTCGCCACGAACCCGCGTATCTTCATTCTGGATGAACCGGCAGCCGGCCTTTCGCCGATCAACGTCGATCGGCTCATCGAGATGATCGGCCGCATGCGCGACGAATTCGGCGTCACGATCCTGCTTGTCGAGCACGTCATGCGCGTCGTTCAATCAGTTTGCGACAGGGTTGTCGTCCTCGATTACGGACAAAAAGTTGCAGACGGCAAGCCGGACGTCGTCGTTCAGGACCCCAAGGTCATCGAAGCTTATATCGGATTGGGGCGGTCTTCCCATGCTTGAGTGCAAAAGTATCGATGCCGGATACGGCAAAGTTCAAATCCTTTACGGTCTCGACTTCACCGTACCCAAGGGCGGGCTGAGTGCGATTCTTGGCAGCAACGGGACAGGCAAGTCGACGGCGCTCAAAACGCTCACCGGCCTCGTGAAGCCGACGAGCGGAGAAATCCTGCTCGACGGCAAGCGGATCGACGGCAAGGGCGCCCATGCCATGGCAGCGGCGGGCTTATGTCTCGTGCCCCAGGGCAAGGAAGTCCTCGGCGGCCTGAGCGTGCATGAGAATATCACCGTCGGCGCCTATCACCGGCGCAAGGATAAGCCCGGCATCGCCGAAGACGTCGAGATGGTCTATGCCGAATTTCCCCGCCTCAAGGCCCGTTACAAGGCACCGGCCGGACTTCTGTCCGGTGGCGAGCGGCAGATGCTGTCGCTGGGTCGCGCATTGATGGCACGGCCGAGCATGCTGCTGCTCGACGAACCTTCGGCAGCGCTCGCACCGAAGGTGGTAGGCGAGATTTCCGACATCATCCGCAAGCTGAGAGCGCGCGGCCTGACCATGCTTCTCGTCGAACAGAATGTCTCGATGGCGCTCGAACTCGCCGACGAGGTGCATATCCTACGTGAAGGCCGTTTCGCCTATTCGCGCAAGAATGGTCCCGATCTCAAGGTCGAGGAACTGCGCGAATTTTATCTCGGGAAAGGACAATCGTGAGGCGGTTTGCCGGGAAAACGGTGCTGATCACCGGCGCGGCCGGCAGTCTCGGCGCCGATCTGTCGCAGGCATTTGCCCGCGAAGGCGCAGGGCGCCTCTACCTTGTCGATCGCGACGAGGCGAGGCTTGGCGAACTCAGCACCGCGATCGGCAGATCGGCCATTGCGGTCCGCTGCGACCTCACGTCCGTTTCCGACATGCGGCAAGCCTGGGACGGCATGGATCTGGCGTCGGGTATAGACGTACTGGTGACCGCCGGCGGGACCCTTGGCAGCGGCAAGCCGCTCCTGGAAGTCGATCCGGAAGAGTTCGACCAGATGCTGTCGCTCAATGTGCGCGGCACATTGCTTGCCGTGCAGCTCACCCTGGCCGCGCTGCGGCATCGCAAGGGATGTATTGTGACCTATGGCTCGACAGCCGGCCTGACCGGTTCGCGTGCGCTCGGTGCCTATTCGACGACCAAGGGAGCCGTGGCGCTGCTTACCCGCAGCCTTGCGTTATCGCTCGCCGAGGAAGGCATACGCGTCAATTCCGTCTGCCCCGGCTCGATCTCGTCGCCGATGCTGGAGCAGAACTTCGCGGCGGCCGGAGCAGAAGCGGAAATGCGCCGGCAGATGTATCAGGATCTTCATCCGATGAAACGTTTCGGGGAGGCGAACGAGGTGACTCAGGCCGTGCTCTATCTAGCCAGCGACGCCGCATCCTATACGACCGGCGTTTCGCTGCCGGTCGATGGAGGTCGCCTTGCATAGCTTTGAGGGCAAGACAGCTGTCGTTACCGGCGCCAACAGCGGCATCGGCCGCGCGACACTCGATCTGCTCATCGCGCGCGGCACCTCCGTCGTGGCGGTCGACCGAGACGTATCCGAGCTCGGCGGCGTTGCCGTAACCGTTGTCGCCGCCGATCTCGCCCACGAGGCGGCACCAAAGCGGATCGCCGATGCGGCCAGCGTGCTCGGCGGACTGGATCTCCTGGTCAATTGCGCCGGCGTCGGCGGCTCGAAACGCATCGCCGAAACCGATGACGCCCTGCTGGACCGGATCCTGAGCACCAATCTACGCTCCGTCATCCGGCTGACGCGGGAACTGCTGCCGTTGCTGCGCCGGCCCGGCGGCGCGATTGTCAACCTCGCATCCGTTTTTGGCGAGGTCGGGCGCGTGGGCACCACCGCCTACGCCGCCAGCAAGGGCGGCATCTCGCAGTTGACACGGCAATTGAGCGCGGAACTCGGTCCGGAAGGGATCCGGGTAAATGCCGTCGCACCCGGCTGCATCCTCACCGCGATGACCCGCGACAAGATCGACAAGGATGCCGAGTACCGCAGCGCGATGATCGCCGGAACGCCGTTGCGACGGATCGGCGATCCTACGGAGGTGGCCGAAGTGATCGCTTTCCTTGGTTCCGATCAGGCGTCCTTCGTCAATGGTCAGATCATTGCCGTCGACGGCGGCTGGCTCTCGTCGCGAGGCACATTCTGAGGAGTAGAGAGATGGAACATTTCGGTCCTGTCAAATGGCCCGACGGCCATCGCGTTGCAGTCATGCTCTCCTTCGATTTCGATGCCGAAACCCTCTGGCTATCGCGGGATGCCGATAATGCGCGCCGGCCGGGGACGCTGTCGCAAGGCGTCTATGGCGCCAAGGTCGGCGTTCCGATGATCCTCGAAACCCTGGAAGATGCCGGTGTGCGGGGAAGCTTCTTTGTGCCCGGATGGACTGCCGAAAGACACACCGCCCGCCTGGAAATGATCGTCGCCAGAGGCCACGAAGTCGGCCATCACGGTTACCTGCATGAATGGGTCGACCCCGACCAGCCGGAACGGGAGGAGGAAATCCTCATCAAGGGCCTGGAGGCCCTAAAAAAGACGGTGGGGATCGTTCCAACCGGTTATCGATCGCCGGCCTGGGAGACCTCGCCGCATATGATCGGCCTCCTGAAGCGTTACGGCTTTTTCTACGACAGCTCCTTCATGGACACCATCAACCCCTATCGGCATAGGCTCGATGACGGGACAGAAGGTCCGATCGAGCTTCCGGTTCACTGGAGCCTGGATGACGCGCCGTTCGCGCTATTTTCCGTGCGCGCGCCGCGCACAATCGTCACTAACGACCATATTCTGAAGGTATGGCAGGATGAGTTCCACGAAATCTACCGCTGGGGCGGGCTCTTCAATCTGACGATGCACCCGCAGGTCATCGGCCGGCCGTCCCGCATCGCGCTGCTCAGAGAATTCATCCAGTGGGTAAAAACCTTCCCCGGTGTGTGGTTCGCACAGGGACATCAGGTCGCGGAGGCCTGGAGCAAGTCCGAAAAGTAATCTTTTTTCACCCTTAGAAGGCTGCCCGAAGGAAGACGGCTTCCCCTGAAACGGAGATGTCATGAATTTCGAAGAGTACCGGTCCAGGGACGGCATCGCTCTTGCCGCACTTCTGGCCAATGGCGATGTCAGCGCGCCGGACCTGATGCGGATCGCGATAGAGGCGGCCGAACGCGTCGATGCCGTCACCAACATGCTCTCCTACAAGGATTACGAGGGGGCTTTGGCGAAGGCTTTCCGCCATGAGGTGATTGCCGGCACATTCAGTGGCCTGCCGTTCCTCCTGAAGGATTCCGGCCTCCCCTCGACGGACTTGCCGACCAGCATCGGGTCTTCGCTCTTCGAGGCGACGAAGGCCCAAAGCGACGCGACCCTCGTAAAGCGGTTCCGCGATGCGGGCTTCATCTCGTTTGCGCGCTCTACGGTGCCTGAACTTTGCATGGCGCCGACGACGGAGGCGCGCCGAAATGGCGGCCCCACCCGCAATCCTTTCGACCCGACGCGTTCGTCCGGCGGATCGTCCGGCGGAGCTGCCGTCGCCGTGGCGGCCGGCGTTGTCCCGGTGGCGCATGGCAGCGACGGCGGTGGGTCTATTCGCGTTCCCGCATCGTCCTGCGGCGTTTTCGGCCTCAAGCCGTCCCGCGGCCGCGTTCCGCTTGGCCCTTTTCGTGGCGAAGGTTGGGGCGGACTTGCCTGCGATGGCGTCTTGACTCGTACAGTACGCGACACGGCGCGCACTCTCGACCTCATCGCGGGAATGGAGACCGGCGCGCCCTACGCAGCTCCACCCGGCAACAGCTTCGAAGCGGGTCTAGACCTATCTTTAGAGCGCCCCCTACGGATCGCCGTCTGGGAGGATCCATGGGGTCTGCCGGTGGACGAGCCTTGCCGGGAGGCCGTACGAAAATCGGCCGAGCTTTGTGCGTCGTTTGGCCATGAGATCATCGCCATCGACCCACCGGAGTTCGACTATCATGCCTTCGTCAATGCCATCATTACCGTCATGGCTTCTAACGTCGCACTTTCCGTCGGTGTAAAGCTTTCGGCGTTAGGCCGCGATCCAAGACCGGATGAGCTTGAGCCAGCTATTCTGGACGGCTACTTCATCGGTAGACGCACTACTGCAGCTGACTATATCGCGGCCGTCGATAGGCTGCACGCTACCGGCCGGATGATGGCCGCGATGATCGACGGATACGATCTTGTTCTTTCCCCCAGTCTTACGACCCTTCCACCGACGCTAGGGATCATTTCAACCGAAGAGGCTGATTTTCGCGGTTTCCGGCGCAAGGCTGGCGAGCTTACTCCGTTTTTGGCAGTAGTGAACGCCTCAGGGCAGCCAGCCGCAAGTCTGCCACTTTGGAGGCATGAAGGTCTTCCCGTCGGAGTACAACTCATCGGTCGTTTCGGCCGAGAGGACATGGTGCTGGCCTTGTCGCATCAACTGCAAGGAAGCTCGCTCTGGAGCGTAGCCCAGAGATGGCCTGACTTCTCTAGTTTCCGATAGATAACATGTTGGGGACAGAACAAAAGCTGTCGAAACAAGTGAACGCCCGGATGTTCGCTGTAGATACTTGATTTGCCTCCTATACCACTAGGCAGCCTTGGACAGAGGCTTGACCACACCGTTCTAGAGTGGAATGGAAAGTGGGTCCGACGTGCGCTTCTCAAAGAACGAAAGACGCTACGGAAGAAACTGGCCGGCCGGTTCTTCGCGAATCTCGGCAGGATTGTCGGCGAAAGTGGCTGATCCATCTCGCCGGCGCGGAAACGAACGACCGGCAGCGCGCCCGCAAGCCGGACGCGCCGCCACCGCCGGCCAAGACGATCAGGCAAGCTCGCCGAGATGCCGGCGAACCCACTCGGCCTCCTCGGAAGCCGTGCGCCGGAAGTGCCGGCGGAAATCGCGGCTGAACTGGGCAGGGCTGGCGTAGCCGACCGATGCCGCGACTTCCGCAATCGTCCTGTCCTGGCGCGCGATCATCAGCCGCGCCTCGTGGAGCCGCATCGCCTTCAGATATTGTATCGGCGTGCTTCCGGTCAGGGTTTTGAAATGGACGTGGTAGGAAGGAACGCTCATGCCCGCTTCGGTTGCCAGCGCGCCGACCGAGATACCGGAGCCGTAGCTCTCGCGCAGGCGGACGAGGCTTTGCACGATCCTGCCGGACCTGCCCCGCTGCTGCAGGGCCGAGATCATCGCACCGCCCTGCGGGCCGACGAGCACCCGATAATGCAGCTCGCGCAGGATGCCGGCTCCCAGAACCGCAAGCTCGACGGGATCGCATAGAGCCCGCAGCATGCGCAGCACGACATCCTCGATGTCAGGGGCCATCCGGCTCGATACCAGGCCTCTCATCCTGCTGGCGGGCGTGTCCGAGCGCCTCGTCTCGACGTCCGAGGCGATCTCGGCGGCCATGTGCATGTCGAACTCGACATACACCGCGAGCAGCGGCCGCTCGGGACTTGCCACCGATTCCATCCGGAACGGCACCGGCACCGACACCGCCAGGTAGTGCTCTTCGTCGTAGAGATAGATCTCGCCGTCGAGCACGCCCTGCTTGCGGCCCTGCAGAACGAATGCCGCGCCCGGCTTGTAGAGCACGGGAACGTCTTGAAGGACCGCCTCGCTCCTGAGAATGCGGACGCCATGAAGCGGCGTCGCGTTGTATCCCTGACGGGGAGCATGATGACCGGCCAGTTCCACGAGGTCGCGACGTTTCGACGGCATTTCTCCCCTCTCATAGGATTTGGCAAGAGATTCAGAGCTTCAGCGATGGATGCCCGCCTGCTTGAATATTATCGGTCAAGGACATCGATCGATCAACAGGACAGGCCAGCATGCAGCGCAAAACTTTCTTCATCACCGGTGCAAATTCCGGTTTCGGTTTCGCAATCGCGGCCGCCGCCAGCTGCGAGGGCCACAAGGTCCTGGGCACGGTCCGCTCGGAGCAGGCGCGCGCAGACATGGCCCAACGCTTGCCGGGGATGCGCGCCGTCCTCTGCGACGTGACCGAATTCGACCGCATCGCCGGTATCGTCCGGCAGGCCGAAGACGATCATGGCCCCGTCGACGTCCTCATCAACAATGCCGGCTACGGCCATGAGGGCATATTAGAGGAGTCGCCTGTCGAGGAGATGCGGCGCCAGTTCGACGTGAACGTCTTCGGCGCGGTCGCGGTCGCCAAGGCTTTCCTGCCGCGCTTCCGTGAAAGACGTGGCGGCTTCATCGTCAACGTGACATCGATGGGGGGCATGATCACCATGCCCGGCATCGCCTATTATTGCGGAAGCAAATTCGCCCTTCAGGGGATTTCTGAGGTCATGCGTGCGGAGATGGCGCCGTTCGGCGTTCATGTGACGGCCTTGTGCCCCGGCTCGTTTCGGACGGACTGGGCCGGGCGATCGATGGTCAGGACCGGACGGTCGATTGCGGACTACGACGCGCTGTTCGATCCCATACGGCAGGCCCGGCAGGCCAAGAGCGGCAGGCAACTGGGCGATCCCAACAAGCTCGCGGCGGCGGTTCTGCGTCTGGTCGAATCGGACAGCCCTCCGCCGCAACTGCTGCTAGGTAGCGACGCCCTCGGATTCGTGTCGGATCGGATTGAGCGCCTGAAGCAAGAAATCGAGCTATGGAAATCGGTCACCGTTTCGACCGATGGTTGAAGCACGCGTAGACGACGCAATCACCCGTGCCTACGCCGAGCTGGTGGGTTACGCAGCGAATGTCCATTGAGGCTACTGCGAGGAGATGCCGGATAAAGCAAAGGTGGATGTCAAGCCAAATGTATTCGCGATCTGCACTCGGCGGGGACGCGAAACCGTCGCCTTGATAGACAGTGTGCAAGCTTTCGAATTACCATGCTGCCCGACAAAACTACAAGACAGCGACGTCGGTGTTGCCGTTCCAGTCTGCCATTTATGCGACTTTTTGAGCACACACCCGGAACATCTGACCGTTTCCATTCATCGCCCAAGGCCAGTTTAGCGCTGGAAAAGCCAAAGTGTGGGAGTTCAGAAATGGCGGCAACTGGCCGAAAGCGAACCGTCCGCTTGCGGTGAGCAACCCTGAATAGCTGCCGTTTCGCATCTAGCTTTTCCGCAGCTTCCCCCAAGTGAAGACTGGGGAGCCACCTGTCGCCAGGTGGCCCAGGTCCAGTTTTTGCCTAGACCTATTTCGCGGCCTTCTGTGCCGCGTAATAGCTTTCAAACAACGCGCCATATGCCGGTTCGACGTGGTCGACAAAGACCTTGGCGAAATCCATCGCGTCTGGGCGGTCCCAAGTGTGCATCACCTCTGTAATCGCCGCGAATGTGTCAATCGGCATCGCGCCCGCCTGCGTGACCCGGGCAATGGATATGTCGGTCGCCATCTTCGACCAATTGCCCGATGCATCCACAATGCAGAACACTTTGTACCCAGCCTCGAGGGCTTTCAGTGCAGGAAACACCATGCAAATGCTGGTGAGAGTGCCCGCGATCAGCAGTGTCTTCCGCTTGGTCTTCTCGATGGCTTCGACAAAGGGGCGGTGATCCCACGCGTTGATGGGGCCGCTGCGTGGAACGTACACCGCATCGGGGTTGCTCTGAAGGATCTCGGGAATGGTCGGACCATTGGCACCTTCGGGAACCGATGCCGTTACAACGGTCGGGATCTTCGCGATCTTCGCTACCTTCGCAAGAGCAGTTACGTTGTTGCGGAGTTCCCTGTACTCCATATCACGGACCAACTGGAACAAGCCGCTCTGATGATCTATCAGCAGCAATACAGCATCGTTCGGGTCAATCATCCACTTGTTTGATGTCATGTCATTTCCTTTGGTTTTGGAACTGGATGTGCTGCCTGCGGCGGCGGCAGCTACCGCTGTCGTCGGCGTCGTCAGCAATGTCGCTGCGCCGGCTGCAGCGCCGGCAATAAGTATCTCTCTGCGCTTCATTTACTTCTCCGATCGATTGATATTTTTAAGATGAGTACTGAAGAGGCGCGCGCTCGACCACGACTGCCAACTCAAGCCGTTTCTCGCCAATGACTGTGGACTGATCCAGTATCAGACACCGCCATGACCACCTTGGCCGCCCGGAATGCATTCTGGATGTCCACCGCGCTGCGGCGCTCTACCCGAGGCATGCCAGAAAAATTGCGGCGAAACTTGTCGATACCGATTTCCATCGTGCCACCTTGCGAGGTCATGAGCCGGCAGACTCGACCCGCGGCGGCTCCGGCGGCAACGGAATGAACTCCGTTTCGCCAGCGACTTCGGGGAAGCGGCCCTGCCGCCAGTCGTCCTTGGCCTGCTCGATCCGGTCCTTGGAGCTCGAAACGAAGTTCCAGTAGATGTGACGCTGCTCGGGAAAAGGTTCGCCGCCGACCAGCATCAGATGCGCTCCGCCGCGTGTGCTCACGATGATCTCCGCGCCAGGCTTGAAGACGACAAACTGCGCTTCGCCGAATCTTCCTGTCTGGCCGGCGATTTCAATCTCGCCAGAGACGACAAACACCGCCCGCTCAATATGCTCCGTGGGCACTTGCAACCGCGCGCCAGGCTTGAGCACAGCGTCGACATACATCAGGTCCGAATAGACCGGCACCGGCGAGCGTTCTCCGAACGCACTGCCCGCAACGACGGTGAGCGAGGCTCCCTCGGCCTGGAGCCTAGGCAGAGTGCCGTTGGCGTGATTGGAGAAACCCGGCTGCATTTCTTCGAGCGCCTTGGGCAAGGCGACCCAGATTTGCTGGCCGAACATCGTTCCACCTTGAGCCTGCAACTTCGCGGGTGAGCGCTCGGAGTGGACGATGCCGCTGCCCGCCGTCATCCAGTTCACGTCACCGGGGCGGACCGTCTCAACGCTCCCGATGCTGTCTCGATGAACCATTTCGCCTTCGAGCAGGTAGGTGAGGGTCGACAGGCCGATATGGGGATGGGGACGAACATTCAGGCCAGCCCCTTCTCGAAACACCACTGGTCCGAAATGATCGAGGAAAATGAAGGGACCAACCGTGCGGCGCTGTGGGGATGGGAGCGCACGGCGAACCTTGAACCCATCACCCAGATCGCGAACAGGCGGAACGATCAAATGTTCCACCGCCAGGTCTGGCAGGGCACTCGTAACAGTCATTGCCGGCCTCCATTGCAGAGTTTCAACTCGGAGCTGTCGCGCAGTGATCTCGCTCCAACAGCGCAATTTTCATCTCAAGAAGGACGTTGAGGTCCCGTGATGACATCCTGCATGGCTTTCAGAGGCGGAATGTGTTGCACCACCAATCGGTTAGGCTCAGGGTTCGTTCTTGATCGCGTCTAAGGATCGTAAATGCCATGTGCGTACGTGCCGGGAAAGCCGGTATGTTACGATACTATCCATCGGCATAGCCGATGGTTTTAGACGTAGAAGCGTCCCGTGGGCATTTTCAGTTTTGCCGGCTCGCTTTGCCGCCAACGATTGTATCGGCGAGCGTTGACGTGCCGGTCGCAGCCTGCATAAATAGGGGCAGCCTGCATATCTTCATGGAATCCATCGGTTAATTCGATAGAAAGACACAACGTGCTTGATGGTGTTTCTCTTGACCAGTTGCGGACTTTTGTTGCCGCAGCTGACGAAGGAAGCTTCTCTGCTGCAGCCCGGCGCCTCAGGCGAACCCAGTCCGCCGTCAGCGAAACCATGGCCAACTTGGAAACGCAGCTTGGTGTCACGCTTTTCGACCGCAGCGCTCGATATCCGCGCCTGACGACCGAAGGTGGTGTCCTTCTTGCCGACGCGCGGGCTGTCGTTTCCGGCGTTGATGGTATGAAGGCACGCGCGAAGGGAATATCAGGCGGGCTGGAGGCGGAGCTGGCTGCGGTGATCGACGTCTTCTTTCCGATCTCCGCGATTGCCGAGGTCGCTCACGAGTTTCGCGGACAATTCCCGGCCACGCCTTTGCGGCTACTGGTCGAGGCCCTCGGCGGCGCGGTGCAACCCGTCTTGGATGGTCGCGCGAGCTTCGGCATCGTTGGATCTTTGCCAGTACTGCCCTCTGGCCTTGTGGCCGAGCGCGTCACCAGCGTTGACTTTGTCATGGTCGCGGCTGCAAGCCATCCGCTCGCGGGGTATGGTGGCCTCATTCCGCGGGATGAACTGGCGCAACACGTTCAACTGGTGCTCACTGATCGATCCGATCTCTCGGCCGGGCGGGAGATCGCAGTCATATCGCCTTCAACCTGGCGTTTGGCTGACCTGTTTGCCAAGCACGCCTTTCTCATCAGCGGCCTCGGTTGGGGTGGCATGCCGCTCCACGTCGTCGGGAAGGACATCGCCGAGGGGCGGCTTGTTGAACTTTCGATCCAAGATATACCACGGGGGGGACTCAAGCTGCCGATATCGGCCATCTACCCAATCGCCGCACCTCCGGGACCCGCAGGCCGTTGGATGATCGAGCGCCTTAAACAGTGTTCAAACGAAATGCCGGGCAACTGGCCCATGGAAAAGGTTTTCTCGACGTCGGTGTCCGGCCCCGGGCGGTGAACCTGATACAGGTCAATGCGATCGGTCTGCAGGCGACGCAGGGCGTAGTGTTTCCGAGCGGTCGTCGGGTCTCTCGGACAATTGTGTCGTCGACACCAAACAAGACTAAAGCCGATCGACCGCTTTCGCAGAAAGCATCGCCATCTCGAATGGCCGAGTTGGGGCGCGAAGCGGTCGATGGTCACTGACCATTGGCGACCGCTTTCCACCCCATCTCAGACGGCGCTTTTGCGTTTACCGCTGAGCGGACGATGCGAGCACTATCGGAAGTCCCGTGTCTTCACCTTGATTGGCTCGACCTGCAGCGTTGGATCGACGAGGTCCCGTGGCCGCAGACCCTTCGGCAAGCTGCGAGGATCGATTCCGGGCCCACCATGATGGGCTTCGTCGCCCCGGCCATGGGGAATCGGAAACGGCGTCTCGCGATTGCCCACACTGGCGAGTTCCCCAGAGAGGTCGGTCAGTTGGTGGGCGACGAGGTGGACCACGTCACCCTCACGCTGAATCTTGCCGCGGACGGCGAGCATCGAGGAGGAAAGCAGCACCCGGCGGAATTTCTCGAACACCGTGACCCAGACCACGACATTGGCCGCGCCGGTCTCATCCTCCATGGTCAGAAACATCACGCCTTTGGCCGAGCCGGGTCGCTGGCGGACGAGAACCAGGCCCGCCGCCTCCAGCCAGCGACCGTCGCGGGCCTGCATCGCCTCGGTGCAGGTGACGATGCGACGCCGGGTAAGGTCGGTCCGCAAGAACGAGAGCGGATGATTGCGCAGGGTGAGACCAACGTGGCCATAGTCCTCAACAACCTCCCTTCCAGTCGTCATCGGCCGTAGCGCCACGGCAGGCTCGTGAATTTCCGAGACGGTCTGCCGTTCACGCGCCGAAGCGGCGGCAAAGAGCGGCAGGGGCTCATCGCGTAGTCCCTTGAGCGCCCATAGGGCTTCGCGCCGCGCCAAGCCCAGGCCAGGACGGAAGGCATCGGCCTCGGCCAGTTGCACGAGTGAGGCCGCCGGCACGCCGGCGCGCTGCCAAAGATCGTCGATCGAGGCGAATGGCTCGTCGGTCCTGGCCGTTACGATGGCGGCCGCGTCGACATTGGCCAGTCCCTTGACCAGACGCAAACCAAGGCGGACGGCGAAGCGTCCTTCCTCGCAAATCGGTTCAAGCGCGCAGCCCCAGCGGCTGGCATTGATACAGACGGGTCGGATCTCGACGCCATGGGCTTGGGCGTCGCGCACGATCTGGGCCGGCAGGTAAAAGCCCATCGGTTGCGAATTGAGCAGCGCGCAGCAGAAGACATCCGGATGATGGCATTTCATCCAGCTCGAGGCATAGGCGATGAGCGCGAAACTGGCGGCGTGGCTCTCGGGGAAACCATAGCTGCCAAAGCCCTCAAGCTGCTTGAAGGTGGTGGCGGCAAATTCAGGCGTATAGCCATTGGCGATCATGCCGCCGATCAGCTTGTCGTGGAACTTGCTGACCCCACCCGTATGCTTGAAGGTCGCCATGGCGCGCCGCAACTGGTCGGCCTCGCCGGCGGAAAAACCGGCGCAGACCATGGCGACCTGCATTGCCTGTTCCTGGAACAGAGGGACGCCAAGGGTCTTGCCGAGCACGCGCTCGAGCTCGGGTGTCGGGAACTCGACCGGCTCCTTGCCCTCCCGGCGGCGCAGATAGGGGTGGACCATGTCGCCTTGGATTGGACCTGGTCGCACGATGGCCACCTCGACGACGAGGTCATAGAAGGTGCGCGGCTTGATGCGGGGCAGCATTGACATCTGGGCACGGCTTTCGATCTGAAAGACCCCGATCGTGTCCGCCTTGCGGATCATGGCGTAGGTCGCCGGGTCTTCGGCCGGGATGGTGGCCAGGTCGAGGGTCATGCCCTTGTGCTCGGCCAAGAGGTCGAAGCTGCGCTTCATGCAGGTGAGCATGCCGAGCGCGAGGACGTCGACCTTCATGAATTTGAGGATGTCGATATCGTCCTTGTCCCATTCGATGACCTGGCGGTCGACCATGCGGGCCGGCTCGATGGGGACGAGGTCATCGAGCCGGTCATTGGTCAGAACGAAACCACCGGGATGCTGCGACAGGTGCCTGGGCGTGCCCTCGAGCTGCTGTGCGAGTTCGAGGGTCAGCCGCAGCCGCCGATCGGCGAGGTTGAAGTTGAGTTCTCGGGCGCGGGTCTCGTCGATGCCCTCGCCATGGCCCCAGACCTGCGACGACAGCATCTTGGTCACGTCCTCGGGCAGTCCGAGGGCCTTGCCGATGTCCCGGACGGCGCCTTTGGTGTGATAGCGCACTACGGTCGAGCACAGCGCGCTGTGGTCGCGGCCATAGGTCTCGTAGACCCACTGCATGACGATCTCGCGCCGTTCATGCTCAAAGTCGACATCGATATCGGGGGGTTCCTTGCGCTCCTGCGAGACGAAGCGCTCGAAGACGAGATTGTTACGCTCGGGATCGATGCTGGTGATGCCCAGCACATAGCAGACGGCTGAATTGGCGGCCGAGCCTCGACCTTGGCACAGGATGTCCTTGGTGCGCGCGAAGTGCACGATGGCGTTCACCGTCAGAAAGTACGGCGCGTATTGCAAGATCTCGATCAGGCGCAGCTCGTGCTTGATGAGCGCCACCACCTTGTCCGGCACGCCCTCCGGATAGCGCCGCTCCGCGCCTTCCCAGGTGAGTTGTTCAAGCGCCTGCTGTGCCGTTAGCCCGGGCAGCATCTTCTCCTCGGGGTATTGGTAGGCGAGTTCGTCGAGGGAGAACCGGCATAGCCGCATGATCTCGACGGTGCGCGCGACGGCTTCCGGGTAGCGCGAAAACAGTCGCGCCATTTCCTCGGGGGGCTTGAGGTAGCGGTCGGCATGGCGCTCGCGCCGAAACCCCAACTCATCGATGGTGATGTTGTGGCGAATGGCGGTCACCACGTCCTGGAGGATGCGCCGGCCGGGTTCGTGGAACAGAACGTCGTTCGTCACGACCGTCGGCACACGCATTTGGGTGGCGAGGTTGGAAAGCTCATGCAGCCGGATCTGGTCATTGGGTCGGCGGCGCAGGGTCAGCGCCAGGTAAGCGCGGGTGCTGAAGGTTTCCCGCAGGCGCCGCAGCTGCAGGGCACAGGTATCGTCCGCATGATCGGGGACCAGGACGGCGATCAAGCCATCGGCATAATCAGCCAGATCGCTCCATTCGAGGTGGCATTTCGCCTTGCCACCGCGCTTCTTGCCAAGGGTCAGCAGCCGGCACAGCCGGGAATAGGCGGGACGATCGGTGGGAAAGACGAGCAGGGACATGCCGTCGATCAGATCGAGGCGACAGCCGACGATGAGCCTGACGCCAGTATCCTTGGCGGCCTGATGTGCCCGCACGATACCGGCCAGCGAATTGCGATCGCCAACCGCCAGAGCGTCGATGCGGAGCGCCGCCGCCTGGGCGAAGAGGTCGTCGCACGAGCTGGCGCCGCGCAGGAACGAGAAGTGGCTGGTTACCTGCAATTCGGCATAGCGCGGGTTGGTCATGCGAAGACCCCATGCAGGAACCATTTGTGCGAGCCGGTCTCGGGATCCTCGCCATCGCCGGCGCGGTAAATCCAGAAGCGGTCACCGGCCTCGTCCTCGACCTGGAAATAGTCCCGGACCGCGATCACTTCGGCATCGCGCCGCCACCATTCACCGAACACGCGCTCGGGACCGTCAGCGCGCGTGACGCGGCGGCGGATGCCGCGCCAACTGAACCAGACCGGCGGATGGTCGGGCAGCAACGCCATCGTCTCGATGGGTTCGGGATGGGTCAACAGACGCGGCGGTCGAGGCCAGTCGCTGGACCAACTCGTGCCGTCATCGGCGGCGGTCGGGGCAATGCGTCGGACGGAGCGTTCGGGCACATCGCTTTCGACCGGCGCGAAGCGATAGAGGCCTTGCTCGCCGATCCGGTTGGCAAGCACGTCGATGAGATCGCTGATGTCCGGCTCCGGCTCCTCGACCAGCGAAGAGATGATCTGCTTGGCGCCGAAAGGCTCGGCGAGTGTGGCGGTCAGCGTCATCAGTTCGATGCCGAAGCCGGGATCCACAGTTTCGATCCGGTCGGTCAGGAGACGGGTCAGCCGTTTGACATCGCGCACCGGCACCGCGGTGCCAACGCGAACGGCCTCAATGCGATTGTCGACGCGATGAAACAGCAGGTCGAGCCGGCGCGCGCCGAGCCCCTTGGCCTCGAGTCCTTCGCAGAGCATCACGACGAGTTTGCCGGCATAGCGGGCGATCGTCTCGGCGGCGCTGATCGGCTCGCCAAAGGCGCGACGAACCGCAACCAGTTCGGGCGAGCGGATGGGCTCGAAGGGTTCGCTGCGACCGCCCACGGCCTGGTCGTGGCGGCGGCCGAGTTCGGGGCCGAAACGCAGCGTGAGGGAAGCCCGGGGAGCGGCTTCAACTTCGCTGATCCGTTCGAAACCCAGCGTATGGAGGCCTTCGACGATGTCGGGTGGAAGACGCAGCGCGCTGATGGGGAGGTCACGCACGATCGCTCCGGCTTGGCCGGCCGGCGCGACGAAGGTGGGGCGAGCGAGAAACCGCGCGCAGGCATGGGCAGCGCCCCAGGTATCGGCAACGGCCGCACGAGCCTCGATGCCCGACGTCGCGATGCGCGATACCAGCCCCGAAAGCATCGCGTCCTCGCCGCCATGGAGGTGGTCGGCGCCGGTGGTGTCGATGATGAGGCCATCGGGTGGATCGGCGGCGACGATCGGCGCGTAGCGCAGCGACCAGAGCGCCATTCTATCGAGAGCCTCGGCGTCGCCCGCCGGATCAAGATCGAAGCTCTGCAGCCCCGGCACCAGGACCTGGGCCTTACTCGGCGGCATGCCGACGCGCAGACCGGCGGCGCGGGCCGCTGCATCGGCGGCCAGCACGAGCCGCCGGTTTCCCTGCCGGCCCAGCATGACGATCGGGGTTTCAGCCGATGGCGCGGACTGGCCCAGTGCGCGCCGCAGACGATCGGTCGGCCAAGCCGGAAAAAAGAGCGAGACGACCCTTGGCATCGCAGGCTTCCACTTCAAAATCGGCGCTTTCACCAGCCCGGACCCGGATCAGCTCCAGCTGCCAGCGAGCACGGCCGACGCCGGGGGCCGGCAAGGGGCGGGAGGGAAGCGCGGTGACCCGCCAGCGGGTGACCGCGGCCGTTGGTTGTCCAAAATCGGTCGCTTCGGTTTGCCGTCGCCAGCGGCGGATGGCGATGCCGATGGCGCCCGAGGTTTCGGCGGCAAGCTGCAGGCGGCGGGAGGCGGTCATGGAGAGACGGGCCAGTTCGGCGACGACGGCCCCTAGGCCGCCATGACGAAGCCCCTCCTCGAAGCAGGCGAGCACAGCGGCCTCGTCGCCGGCCTCGACATAGACGACGCGACCGGGCAGTAACCCGGCTTGGGCGAGCGCGGGCGCAAAGAGATCCTACCGGGTGACACACCAGAGCACCTTGCCCTTGGCGCGCGCTGCTATGCCGGCGGCAAAGAGCGCAGCCGCCGCACCATCGATCGCCCCGTTGCGGCCACCAGCAACCTCATGCAGCGCCCCGAGCGCCAGCCCTCCTCCGGCAGCGCTTTGTCGATCGCCGGCACGCCGAAAGGAAGCGTTGCGCGGTTGCGCGTCGGCTCGCCTTCGAGGCGCGCGACTTGCTCGCGAAGCGCAGCGATAGCAGGGCTTTCGGCCGGCTGACCCATGGACAAATCACTCTCAAACAGTCTTCCCAATGGATTTCGGGGCTGGTATGTTCCTTATTTGTTCTCTTTGGCCCTCCTGAGTCAATCCGACTCGTTGCGCCGCTTCGAGAGTTGATTGCAGACTGCGCTCGATCGAGTTGCGGTCTGACGACATGGCGGTGTTCGGAGAGTGGGCGCAGTGAGTGCGATAGGGGACGATGATCGGGAGGTGGAGGCGCCGACGGAGCCTGCCGTTTTGCGCAAGATCATCCACGTGGATATGGATGCGTTTTACGCTTCGGTCGAGCAGCGCGACAATCCTGAGCTCAGAGGCAAGCCCGTGGCGGTCGGTGGTTCAGCCGCTCGTGGCGTCGTGGCGGCAGCAAGCTACGAAGCGCGCGCCTTTGGGGTACGGTCGGCACTGCCATCTGTCACTGCCAAGCGTCGCTGCCCCGAGCTGATCTTTGTCACACCGCGCTTCGACGTCTATCGGGCGGTCTCGGGACAGATTCACCAGATCTTCGCCGAGCATACGGACCTGATTGAGCCACTGTCGTTGGACGAGGCTTATCTCGACGTAACGCAAAACAAGCAGCACATCCCCTTTGCAACCGAGATGGCAACGCTGATCCGCGCCCGGATCAAGGAGGTGACCGGGCTCAACGCCTCGGCGGGGATCTCCTATTGCAAATTCCTGGCCAAGATTGCGAGCGACCTCAATAAGCCCAACGGCCAGGCGCTCATCACGCCGACGATGGGGCCTGACTTCGTGGCTAGGCTGCCGGTAAAGAAGTTCCACGGCGTGGGGCCGGCGACTGCCGCGAAGATGGAGAGGTTGGGCATAGAGACGGGTGCCGATCTGCGCGAGAAGCCACTAGCTTTCCTGCAGCAACATTTCGGCAAGTCGGGAATCTGGTATTATCAGATCGCCCGGGGGATTGATGAGCGGTCGGTTCAGCCCGACCGTCCGCGGAAATCCGTCGGCGCCGAAGATACCTTTGCGGTCGATATCTTTGCCCTTGATGCGGCGCGCGCCGAGCTGGCACCGCTGGCCGAAAAGGTTTGGCGCCATTGCGAAGCCAAGCACCTTTCCGGCAGGACGGTGACGCTGAAGGTGAAGTTCACCGATTTCCAGCAGGTAACACGCAGCCGTACCCTTCCAAGGCTCGTGCTGGGGGCCAATGAAATGCTTGAGGTGGCACAGAGCCAGCTCGCCGACCTGTTCCCGACCGCGAAGGGCATCCGCTTGCTGGGTGTGACACTGTCATCTTTGGAAGGCAGGGACAGCGTCCCGATTGCGGATCAGCTAGGACTGTTTTGATGCGATCCAGACCGAGCTGGTCGGCTACTGAACCGCTTTGCGCATACGGTCCGTAAGCGTCTGCTCGACCTCGAAATACCCATCCCAGGCATCCGGCCCTTGAGCCCTCGCCGCAGCGGCAAAAACGTCAAACGCATTGGCACTTGTGAGCGTTGGCAACTCTTCCCAGGTTACGGGGACCGCGCAGGAGGCGCCGGCCCGCGCTCGGGTCGACCAGGGGCAGATTGCCGTGGAGCCCTGCCCGTTGCGCAGATAGTCGATGAACATACGGCCCTTGCGCCTGGCCTTGCTCATGTTCGCGACGAAGCGGGACGGATCGGTACGGGCCAGCAGTTCGGCGAAATCTTGGCAGAAGCCTTTGACCTCCTCCCAGTCAGCTTCGGGGACGAGCGGAACGACGACATGCACGCCCTTGCCGCCGGACACCAGCGGCCAGGATTGGAGGCCGAGGGCCTCCAGAACCCCGCGGATGTCGAGCGCGGCCTGCTGGACGTCGCCAAAGCCCAGGCCCTCGTCGGGGTCGATGTCGAAGATCATGCGGTGCGGCAGGTCAGGCTGCTGGCGCAGGCTACCCCAGACGTGGAACTCGAGCACGTTCATCTGAACGCCGCCGATCAACCCGGCCAGGTCATCGACCCAGAGGATGCGGCTTTCCTTGCCCGACATCTTCTCTAACCCACCATCATGGATGGCCTTGGGCATGCCAGGTAGCTTGTGCTTCTGAAAAAAGGTCTGCTGCAGGTCGCCATCGGTGTCGCGGACGAGCGACAAGGGCCGATCCTGGATATGCGGCAACATCTTCTCGGCGACCGCAGCGTAATAGGCGGCGAGCGTCGCCTTGGTCACCTCTGTGCCTGGATACATGACCTTGTCGGGATGGGTCAGGGTCACGCCAACCGCGCGTGCGATCTCCTTGCCCATGGCGGGATCGAGATTGGCCGTAGCGGTGGTCGCGATGGGCATTTCCATCACCACCTGGTCGGCGCGCTTGTCTTCGCGCATGCCTTGAAAGCTTGGATGGCGCAGACTGCCATCTGGTGTCACTTCGGAATAGGCAACCTCGGCTACGAGTTCGGGCTTCACCCACCTGGCGCGACGCGCGATATCGCGCGGCACGGATGCGAAGGCAGGCCTGTCCAGAAGCCGCTTTTCCAACTGCGCCAGAATAGACTTGCGCATTGCCTCGGTGAAGCCAGTGCCGACGCGGCCGCGGTAGATCAGCTTGCCGTTCTCATAGGTGCCCAGGATCAGCGAGGCCATGCCGCGGCCGGTGTCGCTTGGCCGGTAACCGCCAACGACAAACTCCTGTCGTTTCGTGCACTTGATCTTGAGCCAGCTGTCGGTGCGGTCGCCGACATAGCGACTGTCCGCGCGCTTGGCGATGATGCCCTCGTGGCCGCCGGCGCACATGGTGTCGAAGACCTTTTTGCCGTTGTCGGCGATGTGGCCGGAAAACTGCAGGCTGTCGTCCGGGTCCCTCTCGCCCAGCAGTTCCGCAAGCCGTTCCTTGCGCTCGAGCAGGGGCCGGCCGGACAGATCCTCGCCGTTCATTTCCAGCAGGTCAAAGGCGTAGAACTTGAGCGGCATGCCCGCGGCAATGCCGGTCTTCAGCATCGAGAAGTTGGTGCGGCCCTGGCTGTCGATGGCGACGATCTCGCCGTCGACGAGCGCCGAGCCCTTGGCCAGTGCTTGAAGCGGCGGCAGGATCACCTTGAACTGGCGGGTCCAGTCGTGGCCGTTGCGCGTGTAGACCACGACCTCCGGGCCGGCGATGGCGACCTGGGCGCGGTAGCCGTCGAACTTCATTTCGAACAGCCAATTGCTGCCCACGGGTATGGCGTCTGTCAGCGTGCAGAGTTGGAAAGGGCGAAACCGAGGCGGGGGGTACTTCGGGGTAGATTCTGAGTCCCGGCGCCGAGGGCGCTTTTTGCTGAGGGCGGCCTCTACGGCCGGCATGCGGAACTCGAATACATGGCTCGATTCAATACCCTGAATGGGATTCGGTTCCAAATCGGCATTTCGAGACATTGAACCGGAAGAGTCTGGCTGCGTTGTTGGGTCTGGAATGGCAATCTTTTGGAGGATGAAATGCCCAATACAACAACACGTGGACGCAACCAGGACCGCGCGAAGGTCGCTGGTGGACAGGATCATGAAGTGAAATACGAGGCGGGTAAGACCGGAGCGAGCAAGGCCGAGGTGAAGTCAGCCGTGAAATCGGTCGGGAACAGCCGCAAGAAGGTCGAGGATAAGCTAGTTAAGAACTGAACCACGGCATCGGGCTAGATGTTCCGGGTTGCCACGTTCAATGTAAACGGCGTCAATGGTCGCCTGCCGGTCCTCATCGCTTGGCTAAAGGCCACGCGCTATGACGTCGTCTGTCTTCAAGAACTCAAAACCTCGGACGAGAAATTTCCGGCCGAGGCGATCGGCGACGCTGGCTATGGTGCAATCTGGCACGGCCAGAAATCCTACAACGGCGTCGCTATCCTGGCTCGCGGAGCTGACCCGATCGAGCGCCGACGCGGGCTCCCTGGCGACCCTGACGACAGCCATAGCCGCTATATCGAGGCGGAGGTCAGCGGGCTCGTTGTCGGCTGTCTTTACCTGCCAAACGGAAATCCCGCCCCGGGTCCCAAGTTTGACTACAAGTTGCGCTGGTTCGACCGTCTGATCGGCTACGGCCAAACTCTTCTCCAGGAGGGCGCCCTGACAGTGCTGTGCGGCGACTATAATGTCGTCCCAACTCCGATTGATGCCGTCGTCCCGCGACGATGGATCGGCGATGCGGTTTACTTTCCCGAGAGTCGCCAAGCCTATGCCGAGATGCTCGAGGATGGCTGGATCGATGCGGTCAGGCGCATCCATCCTGAAAAAGGAGTCTACACGTATTGGAATCACTCATACGGCGGCGGCTACGACAAGAGTTCTGGCTTGCGAATGGACCATCTGCTGGTCAGTCCCTCGTTGTCGCCCAAGCTTCGCGGTGCGGGGGTGGATGTTGATACGCGTGGGTGGGAGAAGCCGAGCGATCATGCGCCGGCATGGATCGAGCTTGAGTAGCCCGAGTTTGAGCGACTGTGGCTCCAGACTTCGCGCCCGTGTCCGAAGTTTGTAGCATTCTTCGGACGTCATCCTCTTGCCTATGTCCGAAAATTGTCGCATATTTCGGACATGACGCCGGTCGAACACGACACCGATATTCGCTCCCGCGTGCTCGCGCGCATCGAGTCCAAGCCGGAGGAGGTCTGGACCCCGGGCGACTTTGCCGATCTCGGCGCGCGCGCCGCGGTGGACAAGACCCTGCAGCGATTGGCTGCGGCTCAAGAGCTTCGCCGGATCGACCGCGGTCTCTATGACCGCCCGCGGACCAATACTCTGACCGGTCGCGCCACCGTGCCGGACTATCGCGCCGTGATCCGGGCGGTGACACGCCGCGACAACGCGCGCGCCGTCATCGATGGCATGACGGCCGCCAACGATCTTGGGCTTACGACGGCCGTACCAGCGCGGATCGAGGTGCTGGTCGATGCGAGATTGAAGCCGATCAAACTCGGCAGCCAGGAAATCCACTTCAAATACGCCGCGCCGAGTCGTCTCTATTGGGCGGATCGGCCGGGGATGCGGGTCGTCCAAGCGCTACATTGGATGCAGGACATGCTGACCCAGGACAGCGAGCGCAAGCGGATCGCGACCATATTGCGCCGCCTGCTTTCCGATCCCAAGCACGGCGAGGCGATCCGCGAAGATCTGCGCGCCGGTCTTTCCGCCGTGCCGATCTGGATGCAGGAGTTCCTGCGCCAACTCCTCAGCTCAACCGCTGGGCCGGAGGGCAAGCCATGACGACCGCCGCCTACCGTCAGATTATTGCCGCACCGCCACGGGACCGGCTCGATCTATTCCTCGCCACGGCAAACCGTATTGGCGCCCCGGTCGGAAACGTCGAAAAGGACTTCTGGGTCTGCTGGACGCTCAACGCGCTTTATCACGAACGGCCGGCAGGAGAGCCGCGGCTGCTGTTCAAGGGCGGCACGTCGCTGTCGAAGGGTTATGACCTCATCAAGCGCTATTCCGAGGATATCGACGTCACGGTGTTCCGTGATGACCTCGAGGAGCCGGCGTCGGTCGAAGAGCTCGAAGCGCTGTCAAACAAGAAGCGCCGCGCCAAACTGGACGCGATCCGAGATGCCTGTCGCGCCTATATTACCGGCCCGCTCAATGCGTTCCTCGCCGCCCAGTTGGCGGACGTGACCGACGGGGCGGGTCGCGTGGAAATTGACGATGCCGATCCTGATGGGCAGACCCTGCTGCTTTGGTATCCCGAGGTGGAACCGGGCGATGGGGCTTATGTCCGACCGGCGATACGTCTCGAATCCGGCGCAAAATCAGCGCTCGATCCCCACGGGCCGCTGACGATAACGCCCTATGTGGCCGGTGACGCGGCCGGCATTGAGCTCGCCGTCCCGGACGTCACCACGATCGAAGCGACGCGCACCTTCTGGGACAAGGTAGTGATCGCTCATGGACTGCGTCGCTGGTATGAGCGGCGCGGTGAATTGCGGCAGGCGGGGCAGCGGGTTTCGCGCCACTACTACGACCTGCACTGTCTCATGCAGTCGGAAACCGGCAAGACCGCGCTGGCCGACCTCGATCTCGGCGCCGACTGCGTGCGTCATGCGCGCATGTTTTTCGATCGGCCGGACTATGATCTTGCCTCGGCAGTGCCGGGGACCTTTGCGATCGAGCCCGCGACCAAGATGGTCGATGCGCTTGCGCGCGACTACGCCAACACGACTGCGATGATCTTCGGCACCCCGCCAAGCTTTGACGGCATCCTAGCCTCGGCCCGGCAGATCGAGCAGAGCATCAACGGCGGGTAATTGTTCGCAGCCGCGTCCGCCTTCTCTCCAATGCGCGAGCCATCTTTCTTGCGGCCCTCAAATCGTCGAGAGTCGGCTGCCACCAAACTGTTCCATCGATCTTCGTCTTGGATCGCGAGGGCCAGGTCTTGATGAGCTCATCGAGGTCGGCGGGACGCCATTGCCCCCAGACATAATTATGGTGGTCTGGAAGGTCGGAGTAGTGGGAACGAAGTATCTCGCCGTCGACGGACTCACCATCGCATCCGTCGAAGACGACGACACCAAAGCTTCGTGTCATTACGGGCCGGCCAAAAGGTGGAAGATCGGCGGGGTCGAGCGGATAGCGCCTGCGGCGGCGTTCTATAGCACGTGCGCGTGACGCCAGGTCTTGCGGAGACCCCCGCCTCTGCGCCGCGCGCTGCTTTCGCGCTTCGGGCTCGTTGCGAATGGCGGCCGCCTCGATTTCCGCCCAGCGTCGATGCAGTTGTTCGTAGGAGCGAAAAGGCACTGTCCAAGCGCGCCTGTCGGGATCCCAAGACGCAAACGGCACGTCGCGCATCGTGTTTACCACCGAGCGAGAATATGGTGTTTGCACCTCCAGCCGATCCTGGTGCACGAGCAGATACTTGGAAACGATAGGATCGAAGGCGTAGGCGTCGCGTCCCATGCTGTCAGCATGCACGTTCGATCCGGCTAATTCTTGCTCCAGCCAACGATTGAAGCGCCGAGCGGCGGTCTTCCCCGGGACAAACCAGGCCTTGAGTTCATCGCTCCAACGGGCCCGGGGAAAACTCTTCCGGAAGCGTTCGACGGTGATCCTGTCATAGGGGAACAAAGCCGATGCGCCCGTTGGGACATCGTCATTGGAACTCGACCCATCCGTTCTCTTCATGATCATGGCGCCGCACCTCACCGCATCTCTGCCAGGAGAACGCTTTACGAAGGCGCAAGTGCCCTTGGCGTCGATGTCGGCGAGAAGTCCCCATTTTGCAGGAGCCGAACGGGCCTTACCTTAGTTCGCGAGGGCTTGGTCGATAGCGCGATCGGCGATCCAGCGGCCAATGCAACAAGGTCTGCGCTTTTCTCAGAAGGCCGAGAGGCCGATCAAGCTGGATCTGCGCCAGCTTTCTTGATTCGACACCGGCCGCTCCTCGGCCGTTGAACGAACTGTCCGGTGTCAGGGCGAAACTGCCTGGAGCAGCCATCGCAAACAAGCTCAAAGTTGGCTGGGTGATGATCGTTGCTGTCGCAAGATCTGAACGGTGAAGGCCTCCGCGATCTGCGGTGGAACGTCGCCACCCGCATCGTCCCCTCAGCAAACCAGCGAGGAGTGGCTTGGTTGGGGTCAGATGCGATGGCGGAGTGCCTCGACGATCACCGCCATCGCAGGCGAGAGCTGCCGCCTGCTCGGGTAATAAAGGTGATAGCCCGCAAATGGCGGACTCCAATCGTCAAGCACGAGCCTGAGGCGTCCGCTGGCGATGTGGTGGCTTACGAGATTTTCCGGGACATAGGCGATCCCGCAACCGCGTATCGCAGCCTCGATCATGGGTATGGACGAATTGAAGGTGAGTTGGCCTTCCACCCGCACGCGAAGGTCGCGCCCATCCCTGGCGAATTCCCAGGCATACAATCCGCCGAAAGTCGCCTGTCGCATGTTTATGCAGTCATGATCGACCAGATCCTGGGGTGTGGTTGGCACCGGATGGTGGGCAAAGTACTCCGGCGAAGCCACGGCCACGAGCCTCCAATCCGGACCGATCCGCACCGCGATCATATCCCTGTCGATGCTCTCGCCGAGCCGCACGCCTGCGTCAAAGCGCTCCTCCACAATGTTCTTCATGCCGTTGTCGCTGTAGAGCTCGACGCGCACGTCGGGATAGTCGCCAAGCACGGGCTGCAGCTTCGGCCAGACAGTCGTCTGGAGCGCATGGTCGGACAGCGTGATGCGGACCGTTCCGGAGGGTTTGTCGCGAAAGGCCACCAGGCTGCAAGGTCGGCCTCGATTTCGTCGAAGCGCGGGCCAAGAGATTGGAAAAGTCGCTCGCCGGCCTCGGTCGGGGCAACGCTCCGCGTCGTGCGCGTCAGCAGGCGGACGCCAAGACGAGCTTCCAACTCCTTGATCGTCGAGCTCAGAGTCGACTGCGAGGTTCCGAGCTTGGCCGCCGCCCTGGTAAAGCTGCGTTCCTGGGCGACCGCCACGAACCACAGAAGATCCTTCATGCCATCGCGCTGCATAGGTCACCTCCAACGGCATTTATATCACAAGCAGATAAGTCCATGCGAATTCCTCAGTCTAATAGAATGGGTTCCGCGTCGATATATTCCGGGCATGGCGACGGGGATGGCGGCTGATCCGCTCCCGGTCGCCTTGCAAGGATGCCAATTATGGAAACGACCTACGACACAAGGTCCCTCGAAGACCGCGCCGCATGGGGAGCGGTGCTCTCGATGTCGTTGTGCGTCTTCGTGCTTATTGCTTCGGAATTCATCCCGGTCAGCCTGCTCTCCCCGATCGCGGCCGATCTCGGTATCACCGCGGGCCGCACCGGACAGGCGATCTCGATTTCGGGTGCTTTCGCCGTCGTGACCAGCCTGCTGGTCGCCGGCCTCACGCACCGGATAGACCGCCGGCTGGTCGTGACCGGCTTTACCCTTCTCCTCATCGTCTCCGGGCTCGCTGTCACCTTTGCGCCGAATTACGCGTTTCTCATGGTTGGCCGCGCGCTGCTCGGAATCGCGATCGGCGGCTTCTGGTCGATGTCGACCGCGATCGTCATGCGCCTGATGCCGCAAGACATGGTTCCAAAAGGCCTCGCCATGCTGAACGCTGGCAATGCCATTGCCGCCACGATTGCCGCACCGGTGGGTAGCTTTCTTGGCGCCTATATCGGCTGGCGCGGCGTTTTCTTTCTCGTCGTGCCGCTCGGTCTGCTGGCGCTGGTCTGGCAGTGGATCAGCCTCCCAGCGCTGCCCCCGCGCCAAAGGAAACGTCCAGGCAATCCGCTGGCGCTGCTGGGCCGTCTTGCAGTCGCCATCGGCATGGCCTCGATCATGATGCTGTTCATGGGCCAGTTCGCGCTTTTCACCTATCTGCGCCCCTTCCTCGAGAGCGTCACCCGGCTTGATATCGCCGCGCTTTCGGCGATCCTGCTGGCGATGGGGCTGGCGGGGGTCCTCGGTACCTGGTGCGTCGGCCGGCTTTTGCGGACGCGCCTGTTCGGCATTCTCATAGTCATCCCGCTGGTCATGGCCGCGCTAGCAGTTGCGCTCGTCGCCCTCGGTGCCTCGCCAGTTCCCACAGCGCTGCTGCTCGTTGCCTGGGGTTTCTTCGGCACGGCCGCGCCCGTTGGTTGGGGCACGTGGCTCAGCCGCACGTTGCCGGACGACGCGGAGGCTGGCGGCGGGCTGCAGGTCGCCGTCATCCAGCTCGCAATCACCGGGGGCGCCGCCATCGGCGGCACGCTCTTCGATACGGTCGGCTGGTGGGGAGCGTTCACTTTTGGCTCGGTGTTGCTCTGCGGATCGGGGCTTGCCGCCTTCGCCGCATGGCATATGGCCCGGAGATCCTCGCAATGATCATCGAGCATGCGACGCTCAGCCGCCGGACACTGCTCGGCGCCGCGCTCGCGGTGACGGCCTTGCCGCGCGCAGCCGCCAGCCAAGAGGGCAAGGCCTCAGCCAGCCAGGAGCCCACCGACATGACGATAAGGATGACTTTTAACGGCCGCACCATGACCGCCACGCTCTACGACAATCCGTCGGCGCGCGACTTATTCTCCATGCTGCCGCTGGACCTCAAGATCGAGGACTACGCGCATAACGAGAAGATCGCCTATCTGCCGCGCAAGCTAACCGAGGAGGGAAGCGGTCCGTTCGCCAACGAGCAGCCCTATGACCTCTGCTATTTCATGCCGTGGGGCAACCTGGCGATGTTCTACGAGGACTACCGCCACCCCGGGCTGATCAGGCTCGGCCGCTTCGACGGGGGCGAGCAGGCCCTGCATGTGCGCGGCGAGTTCTCGCTCCGCATCGAACGCATCTGAGGACACAAGGGAGATCAGTTATGGACATTCTTCGCGCAGGCACGAGGCCTTCCGGCAAAGGCCCGGCGGACTGGTTCACCGGCACGGTGCGGATCGATCCGCTCTTCAACCCCTTCGACGCCGCGCGAGTCCAAGGCGCTCAGGTGACCTTTGAGCCGAGCGCGCGCACAGCCTGGCATACTCATCCGCTTGGTCAGACGTTGATCGTCGTCTCCGGGCTCGGCCGCGTCCAGCGCGAAGGCGGCCCGATCGAAGAAATCCGTCCCGGCGACGTTGTCTGGTTCGGCCCGGGCGAAAAGCACTGGCACGGCGCGTCAGCGGAAACCGCCATGGCTCATATCGCCCTCCAGGAGGTTAAGGACGGCAAGGTCGTCGACTGGATGGAGCATGTGACTGACGCACAATACGGCGCTTGAGAAATCAAACCATCAACTTTGGAGAACTGCCATGATCAAGGACAAGGTCGTAATCATCACCGGAGCATCGTCAGGCATCGGCGAAGCAACCGCGAAGCTGCTAGCGAGCAAAGGCGCCAAGGTCGTCCTTGGCGCGCGGCGCGCCGATAGGCTGAAGCAGATCGCCGACGAGATCGCGAACAACGGCGGTCAGGCGGCCTACAAGGAACTGGACGTGACGAAGCAGTCCGACAATGACGCTATCGTCGAGTTGGCCAGGAACGCGTTCGGCCGCGTCGATGTCATGTTCCTGAACGCCGGCCTCATGCCGATCTCGCCACTATCGGCACTGAAGACCGACGACTGGCACCAGATGGTCGACGTGAACGTCAAGGGCGTCCTGAACGGCGTCGCCGCGGTGCTGCCGGAGTTCCTAGCACGCAAATCCGGACACATCATCGCCACCTCTTCAGTCGCCGGGCTCAAGGCCTACCCGAACGGCGCGGTCTACGGAGGCACGAAATGGTTCGTGCGCGACTTCATGGAAGTGCTGCGCATGGAGTCCGCCATGGAAGGGACTAACATCCGCACCGCGACCATCTATCCGGCGGCGATCAACACGGAACTGCTTGAAACGATCAGCGACGAAGGAACGGCCACCGCGATGCAGAATACCTATGACAAATACGGAATCTCGCCCGATCGGATCGCTGACGTGGTTGCGTTCGCCATTGACGCACCGGAAGACACCACGATCAACGAGTTCACGGTCGGGCCCGCCAACCAACCTTGGTGATCCGAACCGAAGCCCCGCAAACAAGGTCATCAGATTGCTTCCGAAAATGACACACCTGCCGACATCGTCAACACCAGTGCGTTCGGTCGCTGTTAGCCTGCTGGCCCCCATGGCAGCGGTGTTGGCCGGGTTTGTTGTCATCGGCGCAGCATTGCCTGTGCTTCCGCTGCACGTCAGCCACAATCTGGGATTCGGTAGCGTCATTGTCGGCATGGTGGCAGGAACGCAGTTCGCGGCGTCACTGGTTTCACGCGTGTGGTCGGGTTCCTTTGCCGACGAGAACGGAGGAAAACGAGCCGTTCTGCTGGGGCTGGTTACCGCAGCGGCTGCCGGGTTGTTCTATCTTGTGTCCTTGCCGTCGCGAATTCGCCCGTTCTCTCCGTCTCGATCCTCGTCGTCGGACGCGCAGTGCTCGGCGGTGCCGAGAGCTTCATCATCACAGGCGGCGTGGCCTGGGGCCTGGCACTCGTGGATGCCGGGCATTCCGGGAAAGTCATTGCATGGGTTGGCACTGCGATGTTCGCGGCATTGGCCTTCAGCGGACCTTTCGGAACCATGCTGTTCACCGCCTACGGTTTTGCGGCGATAGGACTGCTGACCACATTATTGCCGTTGCTTGTATTGGGATTGCTGATGCGAGCGCCAAACCCTCGGACACAACTGCGGCAGAGAAAATCCGATTTTAGAGCAGTTTTTGGCGCGGTATGGCTGCCAGGCGTTGGTGCGGCACTCGCCAGTGTCGGCTACTGCTCAATCCTTGCCTTCAGCTCCCTTCTGTATACCGACAATCATTGGCGACCGGTCTGGGTTGGATTTACGGCGTGTGGAGCGGCGCTGATCGCAGCGCGTGTGGTCTGCGGTCATTTGCCTGACAGATACGGCGGTGCAAAGATCGCCCTGCTGTTCGTGCTGGTGCAGTCAGCCGGGCTTCTGCTCATCGGGTTGGCACGAAGCAGTGTGCTTGCTTCCTTCGGAGCCGCGCTGGCGGGCCTAGGCTACTCCCTGGTCTACCCCGGGCTTGGCGTGGAGGCGGTTGGTGGCACATCTCCGGAAAACCGCGGCTTGGCGATGGGCATCTACACGGCCTTTCTGGATGTCGCGATGGCTCTAGGAAGCCCGGCGTTGGGATGGGCTGCCGATCGAGCAGGTTTGAGCGTTGTCTTCTTTATCAGCGCCGGTGTCACCTTTTGTACAACCGCCATTGCATTGCATTTAGCGTACAACGCCCATCGAAGCCAGCAGGCGGACGGCTACCCACATCTGTTAAACCGGCCAAAGTAGCCATTCAATCGCAAGGTTGAAAATGACCGCGTGCGGCGCGACGGCGACCTCCCCGAGCGGTCGCCTGCAACGTCGGCTTTCGGAATAGGCAAAGCTGGCCTCTAGGCCCGGCTTCGAGGCGCAAAGCTGCCGTCGAAATCGGACCCGCGTACGCCGCGATCCATTGTCCGGAGGGGTTATCCAGACTAAACATTGTGGCTGATCAAACGGGTCGCCACGATCGCAGCTCGCTCGCATCCTCAGGAATGCTGACGCCGATTACGTAGCCCAACGAGACGCAAAACACCTGTTGGCAGGGGCCAAGCGATCTTGAAGGCCATCTCGATTCCTGCGAGCTTCTCACGGTCAACGGAGGGCACACCCATGGCACATAAAATGGCCCAAGTGCGCCGGTCGAAGACAATAACTAATAGCCCACGACTCCACACAATGCTGCGGCAGTTCCTAAGCTAGAGCATATTGGCTTCGGAACGAGCCTCGGCTCGGCCTGACACTTGTTGCGCTAGGGCAAGTGAAACCGTGATCTCCTAAGGGAATCCTCAGCAAATAGGCTTCACTAGACCTCTGCTACATTTAGGAGCATTCTCCCGCTTGGGGAGATAGTGTGTGGATAGGTCTCGTTACGACAATCGTTCTGATCGCTGGCGCAAGCGCACTGGAGCAAAACGCTCTCGTGCACTGCGGCGGGCAAGTGTCCCGCGACGGTTGATTTTCGTCACCGCTGCTGCAGTCGGTGCCTTAGCTGCTCAGACGGTCATGATGCACAGTGACCGCTTGCCCGACTTGACCCCTTCGAGCTGGATCGAGCCAAAGCCCGCCCCCATGACCGGCGTGGCGTCCGTCATTGACGGTGACACGATTGAGATCCGCGGCCAGCGCATTCGGTTCAACGGGATCGATGCGCCAGAGAGAAAGCAATATTGCGACGACGCCAAGGGCTTCGAGTATCCATGCGGTCTGCGATCCGCCGAAGCGCTGGATAGCTTCCTCGCGGCCTCTAGGCCGTTGGCATGCATCTTTGTGACTTGGGATCGCTATCACCGCTTCGTCGGCGACTGCCGGCGCGCCGACGGCGCCAGCGTGGCGGCGTGGATGGTAGAGCATGGCCAGGCGCTCGATTGGCCGCACTACAGCAACGGCGCCTACGCGCCGCAGCAGGCCAAGGCCAAGGCGGCGAGACTTGGTCTATGGGTTGGCAAGTTCGACGCGCCTTGGGACTGGCGCGCATCGCATGGCGACGGGGCTGCGCCGTCGAGCCAGCCGCTCGGCATCATCAGTCGCAAGCTGGTCGCGCAAAGCGGCGGCCTTTCGTGCGAGCCCCGGCGATACTGCTCGCAAATCAGCTCCTGCGAAGACGCCCAATGGTACCTGCACAACTGTGCGTGGGGCCGCAAACTAGATAGGGATGGTGACGGGGTAGCGTGCGAGACGCTTTGCTAGGGAGGGGTCCATGGATGACAAGTTTTACAACCGCGTCGGCGGCGATCGTATTTCTTCGCGGCAGATCGATGAGTTGATTGGGTTAGCGCGCGGCCTCGCTGCAGACGGAAGTATCAACAAGGCAGAAGTCGAGTTCCTTCAAAAGTGGCTGGCCGCCAATGTCGAGATTAGCGATCAGCCGATCGTCCGGACCTTGTACCGACGGGTCAATGAAATCCTTGCGGACGGGGTGCTCGATGCCGATGAACACACCGAACTTCTCGATACGTTGAACAGCTTCTCGAACCGAGATTTCGAACTCGGGGAAGTGTTGAAGCCGACCACCCTGCCCCTTTGCAATCCGCCTCCGAATTTGACCTTTGAAGGTCGGTCATACTGTTTCACCGGGACGTTCAATTATGGCCAGCGAAAATACTGCGAGCAGGCCATAGCGGATCGTGGCGGCCGCGCCGGCAGTTTGACGCAAAAGACCGACGTGCTCGTGATCGGTGCCTACGCCACGGAGTCTTGGAAGCACTCATCGTTTGGCGACAAGATTTTCAAAGCGACCGCCTGGCGCGACGAGGGGTTGCCAATCTCGATTGTCGCCGAGAGCCACTGGGTCGGTTTTCTCTGACTTCGTCCGTTCCTTTGGCAGCGTCTCATACCATCAGCACCCTATTCGACCGAGGTGGAACGATGCGGCACAATGCGTTCAGCGATCAGATCCGCCTGTCTCGGCGATTTGCAGGTCGCTTCTTTACGAGCGTGATCGCGCTCGCAGTTGCAACGGCAGCTGGCTGCAGCTCCATAGACTACCAGAAGCTTACCACCGGTGAGATATCCGGCAGCTTGTTCGTGATGTGGGTCGGTGAGGGCAACAGTTCCGGTGACGGGAGTTTCCTGTTCGTGCCCGACCCTCAGGATCCCTTGATCTTCCACAGGGCAGATCCGGCAGCACCAGGAAGCACGATCAAGCCGGGCCTCATGTACACGGACGGCGGCTCAATCCCGAAGATCGCGCAGGTCTTCAAAGGGCTGTCGCCTTGGGGCTACGCCCCAGCCTACATGATCCACGACTGGATCTTCATTGCGCATCACTGCATCGTTGACGGGAGCACGGAGAAGAGGTTCGATCAAGTTCGCGGGGTTGGCTTCGACGACTCCGCTGCGATCCTCGGTGAGGCAATCAAGGCGTTGATCGCGACGCGCCAAGTCGCGCCGAACGATGTCGCACCCACTGCCATCACGGCGGCGGTGGGAAGCGCGGTTGCCAAGAATCTTTGGGACGGGAAGGGAGCCTGCAAGTCGCTGCAGGTGAGTGCAAAAGACATTGCTTCCGCAGAGGCAGCGATACCGGGCTCCACATCCAAAGCTCAGAACCTGAGGACCTTCCAAGTACCAGAAGCCGTAATACCTTCGATCCGAGCAGTGAGGCCAGCGAAGATCATCGCTCGTCTGTCCTTCTGACCTGAGCGTCGAGCAAGCCCATGGCGGGCCGGCGTGCGGCGACCGACCGTCGAAACAGTCGTCATGGTGATCGTCATGAACTTAGCGCGAATGGCGGTCCTTATCGGAGAAGTCCGGTTTCAGCAGACGTCATAAACCAATTGAAATGGAGGTTTTGTGGTCTCGATCAATCGCGCCTGGTGGGAGCATCTCGCGCCAAAACCGATGCATCGCCGGTTTCACGAGGTTGAGACCTTGCTGCGCCAATGGTGTCGATCGGAGTATGGCGCACTCTGGCTGGGAATGGCCAAGCGCAAAGGCGGGGTGATACGGGTGAAACCGGGTCAGCTCATTCCGGTCGTCCACTTTGTTGCGCTCGGCGACATGCCGATATTCATCGCACCCCCGATGAAGGTCAGGCTCGGACACCGGATGGTGGGTTCCGATCAGTTTCTTTCGGGTCACGCTCTTGCGGAGAACGAACTTGCCCTTAGCCCGACAATTCGTCTTGATGTCGTTGAGGATCAGGCACTGCTGGCAGCTGCGGCGCGCCGGGATTTCTCCGCCCATATCCCCGGCGTGAAGAATCCAAGTCAGGTCTTCTCGGGGCCAGCGCATCTCCTTCTGGCTCCGGAATCGTTTCCAAGAAAGAGCTTCGTTCTCTATCAGCACATCTTCGGTTCAGGATCGTCTTATCCCGACGATGGGTTCTTCTATGTCGGCGTCACGACCCGTAGCTGGCAGAAGCGCTGGGCGGAACATCGACGAGCGATGGAGACCGGTAGCCCCTTGCTGTTTCACCGAAAGCTTCGCGAAGAGACAGACGCTGGCCGTGTGACCTACATCCACCACAAGGTCATGGCGATCACCGATGATATCGAACGGCTCTATGCCACGGAAGAATGGCTGGTGGATGGACATTGGCACGACCAACGGCGCCTCAATATGATCCCGGGAGGCAAGTCGGGTCTGCGATATCTTCGTGAAAATGGCATGCTGGGTGATCGAGTCGTGCCGCTGCCCGATGAGCGCGACAGTATTCTCGAAAACTGGTTACGTGACCATCCCCGCAAGGGACTTCCTGCCCCTTGGGTCTCGGAAAAATGGAAGGACGACGCCTGGGCCGTCGCCCAGATTTGCGGCCGAGACGACCGCCTCTCTGTTGAGCAGGTCCGGGCTATTCGGGAGCTTGCGAAGGTCCATACAGCTGAGACCATCGCCGAACGGATAGGCGCACGGAACCGTGAGCAAGTGCAACGGGTTATCGACGGACAGACATATACCCGAGTGATTTAGACAAGGTCGAGCATGTTGAACGTCAGGCTGAAGATCGGCCGCCAGGATAGGGGCACAGCTCGGATGAGGAGCTGGTTGACTACGCCGATTTACTCGGGATTCAATCCTGCTGACTTCGCTGGTAAAGCTCGAAGACCCATGGTGAGTGGTGGTGTTCCTGATAGACCAGGCTGAGGTGTTTTTTCGGGCGCGTCACTCCGACGTAAAACAAGCGCCTGGCCTCACGAAGGCTCGCGGGAGTCTGCTCGTCGCGCGGGCTCGGAATGTCGGAAGCGTTTACTCCATACACGATGACCGCATCGAACTCCCTGCCTTTGGCGCTATGCAGGGTGCTCAGGTTGACGCGACCTGATCCCTCGACCCGCCCGGCGAAGTGCGCGAGGGGAAGATCGAGGTCTCGGGCCGGATCGGTGTTGGCGATCATTTCCCCACAGACGTCCCATTCCTGTTCGGAGTTGCGCGCAATGTTGCGCCACGGCGTAACAAGTTCACGAGAAAAGCGCTGGAGCCAGACGTGGGTCGTCTCGACGCTTGCGAGCGAGGCGTTGAGAAACTCCATGAGTTGCACGGACAACTCCTGCTCCTCGCGTTCGCTGGCGTGGCGCCCATAGACCAGCGTCAGCGCTTGCGACAGCAACCGCGCGTATGGCGGTTCGGCATCGCGCCAGCCGCCGGTGATCCAGCGAGCGCACTCCTCGATGAAGCGCGCCAGCCGGGAACTTCGCTTGACCAGCGCATTCATGTCGGTCCGGACAAAAGGGATCCCCGCCTCTTTCAAGGCGGCCGCCACCTTGTCCCCGAGCCAGGCGGCCCGATAAAGAACCGCGATTGTTCCGAGCTCGAACCCTTGCTCCACAAGCTTGGGAATGATCGTGTTGGCGACCGCTTCAGCCTGATTGTCGTGTCCGTAGGGAACCGGCCAGAAGTTCAGATCGCCGTCGGGCGCGCCGTCGATGCCATGATAGTCGCGCTCCTCGCCAAGCGCGCCGAGCGACGCGCGGATGATCTTTGCACCGGATCGATAGTTGAAGCGAAGCCTGATCGTACGCACATCGGGCCGGCGCGTCAGGCTTTCGAGCAATTCGGGATTGGCGCCGGCGAAGGCGTAGATCGATTGGTCGGTGTCGCCGACCGCGAAGAGCCGAATTCCGCCTTCGAAGCAGAGCACCAGGACGAGTTCATGCAGCGCGTGGCCCAGGTCCTGGTATTCGTCCACAAACAATATAGGAAAGCGAGCGCGAAGCGCGTCGCGAATCCAGCCATTTTCCTTGATCATGCGATAGGCGATCAGGGGCATGTCGTCGAAGTCGATCAAGCCTTGCCGGTGCAGTTCCGCCTCGTACGCTTCGATGAAATCGGCCAGCTCCGGATTGTGTCCTCGCCATTCAGGCCGCGTGCGGTCGACATCGCGAAGGCGCTTTTCCGAAGCGAACTTCCATCGGTCGTCCGGGTTGCCGTACCCGCCGATCGAGTTCCTGTAGGCCGTTTCGACCGTCGCTTTCATCTGCGACTTGCTTGCGACCTTGAAGTCTGCCGGAAGCCCAATGGGTACGCAACGCGCGTAGGGGCTGATAACCTGGCTCAGCGCGAAACTGTGCACGGTGCCGATGAAAGCGCGGTCGCCCGGCGTGATCCCGAGGCGGGCGAGCCGCGTTTCCAGTTCGATCGCGCAGTCGTTGTTGTAGGTAATACAGGCAACACCACGCGGTTCGGGAATATCTTGGATCAGCCCGCGCGCCATCGCCGTCGTCAGCGTCTTGGTCTTCCCGCTCCCCGGACCGGCCAGCACTACGCAATGACGCTTCTCCACGACCGCGGCCGCCTGCTCCGGGTTGCCCTTTAGGTCAGCCAACGCCTGAACAAGGGCCCGGTCGCTAAGCATTGGAGACCAGCGTGACGAGCGCGGCGAGCGCGGCGGCGATGTAGGGGGGCGGTGGGAGACCAGCGGCTTTTTTCGCCAGCCGGGCACCGAGTCGTCCCTTGCCGACGCTTCCAACCATCGCGAGCAGCTGCTCGGCACCGACTGGCGTGCCTGCACGCCAGTCGGCAATTCGCTTGGTCCGCACGGACCCGAAATCCTGGTCGCTGAGGATGTCGAGGAGCGGGCCCAACAGGGCGGGCGTGTTGGCGACGGAGACTTCGAAGGTCCGATCGTTGAGAAAGACGCTGGTCGTCATCGCACCGGCACTGAATGCCGCATAGTCCTTTCCCTCCCACTCCGCCAGTTGCGCCGGCGTCAGTGGGGGCTTGCCGCGGATGGTGAGCATGTCTGCCCAGAGATCCATAGTGCGTTTCTTGCCGAGAGGCGGTTTGGTGCCGTCCAGAGGATCCCAGTCAGTGATGACGCAATAGGGCAGCGCCAGCGCCTCGGCGAGCTTGACATAGGGGCGGAAGTTCGTGCCGGCGACGTTGCAGACGGTGATACCGAGATCGTCAAGCGAATGGCCGAGGGACGACGCGAAGACGGGCATGAGCGCCTCTTCCGCATCGCCCTCGACTAAGATGGCGCCACGCGCGAACAGCAACTCGGCGCGTGTCGCGTCGAGATAGTTCTCGAGATCGTCAAGCTCGTCGGGTGTCACCGGAAGATGCGCCAATGAGAATGCCTGCGTCGCGCCCCCTCTCCTCTTCAGCTGGACGAGTGACCGCAACGGGGCGACCGCAGCCAGGGTGGGCGAGTGGCTAGTGACTATCATGGCCTGAGCGGCCTCGGCATTACCAAGCAGCTTGGAAAAAACCGATCGCTGCAGGTGCGGGTGAAGATGGGCTTCCGGCTCCTCGATGCACAGCAGCGAGAAATTGCGTTCGTTCTTCTTCCGGCGCCACGCGAATTCCGCAAGCTTCAGTGCCAGCAGAGCAACGTTCGCCGATCCGAGGCTGGCCTCCGCGATGCCGCGCTTGCCGCCGTCGATGTACATCGCGATAGCCCGGAAAAGGCGAAGCGGGTCGGCGGGCGCGAATCTCAAACGGGCGTCGATGTCATGCGCCTTTCCGGACAGGTAGGCGATACCGGCGCGCAGTTCATCTTCAAGCGTCTTGATGGTCGGAAAGGTTTCAAGCGCCTTGCTCGCTTTGTCGAGCTCGGCCGCCACGGCGTCGAGTTCGGGGCGGCTAATGCCCGAGACGGCCTCTTCGAGGAGATGGCGCAGCGGAGAGGCTCGCCAGCTACCGAGCTGGCCTTCGGCGTCGCGCAAGGCGTCGAGCAGATCGATCGTAATGCGGCGGCGCACTTTGCTCGGCAGCGATCGCGTTTCATCGCCACCACCGAAGACCAGGAACTCGCAGTCGGCGCTGGATTGCGGCGGGCCCGTAACGTCCGACCTCTTGCGAAAGACATAACTAAGCTGTGCGATCGTCGGATCATGGGGCGCCCGGAAATCGGTCAACAGCGCGGTCAGCGCCATGTCCGTGGCGAAATCGGAGATTTCCAGATGCACCTCGATGGGCGCGGTATAGTCGGCCGGCCCGCCATCCCAGAAATCGGTGAGCTTCAGTTGCCGTGCCGAATCGGGCAGGGTCGGATCGAGGATGAGCTGAATGGCGAAGAGCAGATTGCTCTTGCCAACACGGTTCTCGCCGAGCAGTACGACATTGCCGGCCAGCGCGACGTCGATCGAATGGAAGTTCCTAAAATTCCTGATGCTCAGCTTGCTCAGCCGCATTTCCGTCCCCAATGCCCGAAGTTTTTCTTTGCCTAAGCTTCAATAGCCGGTGATCTTGGGCGATCACAGTGCCCTGTTGGAACAACAACACGAAAACACGATGCCGAGTCGCTCCACTTATGTCGTCGATGGTATGTTGGCGCTTCGCAGCGCCCGCGCCGCTGCGGCGCGGGACGGAGCGATCGGTCGCGAGATCGTAACTCTGCCTCTGCTTGCGGCGCGGCTGGTTGGTGGTTTTGCCACACCTGCCGGCACCGATGTTCTCTATCCGGCAATCCAGGCCGCGCTGGCTTCCGAAAGCTTTGGCGATATCGGAATGGTGGCGGCGTTGCCGGGGATGCCGCGTGCGGTCCTGCACGCGCTCGATTGCGCCTGGCGGGCGGATCTCGATCTGTCGTCATTGGCAGGCGAGGTGCCGAGGTTTGACGATCTTCATCGCGTCGAGACCTACGTTCGCGATCACATCCCACCCGCGCATATGCTGCCGCGCGATCTTCGTGATGCAGCCGCCAGGCGGATCGATCGTGCGCGTAGCCTGCTGGGTCCGGTCACGCTTTCGGGAGTGGTGGACGTCGATCCGCTTTGGATGTCTCTTCTCAATGACCTCGCTCGCGTCACCGACATCACTTGGGAACTGCCGGCGCCTGCCGAGCACGCATGGTTTAGAGGGTCGATCCAAAGAAGGGCTGCGACTACTCCGGTCCGTAAATCCGCCGAGGCGAGCGCGGACCCGAAGTCGGAGGTTATCGAGGCGCTGCGCTGGACTCGGCAGTTGCTGGCGACCGGAAAGGTGCAAGCGCGAGACATCGCGATCGCCGCGACTTCGACACAGGACTGGGACGTTCACTTTCTGGCCTATGCGAGAAGTGCCGGATTGCCGTTGCATTTCTCTCATGGGGTGCCCGCTTTGAGCACGCCGGAGGGCCAGGCCTGTGCCGCCCTGGCCGACATTCTCGCAAACGGGCTCAACCAGGAACGGGTCTGGCGCTTGATCCGGCGCCTCCCCGCGCACCCGTTCGCCAGCCGGCTGCCGCCGGACTGGTTCGCCGCAATCCCGCGAAGCGCCGGCTTGCGCAGCCTCGATCAGTGGCGAGAAGTTCTGGCCGCGGCGAGGCCGCGGCGAGACGACGGCGAATTGGCCGAGCAAATCCTGCTTCCCGTTCTCGAACTCCTCGCGCGCAGCGCCGACATAGCGGCAGAGGCCGGAGCGCGGTTGCTAAGCGGCGCCAGCCTGGCGATGTGGGAGGAGGCTCTGCGAAGCGCCCCGGCACAAGCCATCGCGCTCTCGTTGCAAGCGCTGCGCGTCGCCGACCAGCGTGATCCGGCCAACAGCGTCGTCTGGTGCCCCGCATCGCAACTGGCCGCATGTCCGCGCCCGTACACGCGGCTGCTCGGCCTCACCAGCCGATCCTGGCCGCGTTCGGAAAACGACGACCCGCTGCTGCCGCACCATTTGGTCGACCGCCGCAGGCTTCATCCCGTGGGGGTCGCCGAGCGCGACCGGCGCCATTTCGAGGTCATCCAGGCGCACACCCATGAACAACTCGTCTTGTCCCGCTCGCTGCGCAACCCCAAGGGCGGCGTTCTGTCACCCAGCTCGCTCTGGCCTTCGGCAGAGATCGTGTACAAGCGCGATCGCATTCCGGAACATGCTTTCAGCGAAGCGGACCGGCTTTTGGCGAGACCCCGCGAGGCCGGCCAACTCGCCCATGTTCGCCAAAGCCAGCTTTGCTGGCGCAACTGGCAACGGCCTTCGATATTGACGCTGCATGACGGCCTTTCAGGAGCCAATCATCCGGCGATTGAGAGGGCCTTGACGCGGGTTCAGTCGACGACATCGCTCCAGAGGCTGTTGCGAGATCCGCTCGGGTTCGTCTGGCGTTACGCTCTGGGCTGGCGCTCTGTCCGGTTCCTATCCGACCCGCTGCAGCTCGGTGCGGCCTCCTTTGGCGAACTGGTTCATGAGCTGATCAGCGGCGCAATCATAGCGCTCGAGCCGACGCCGGGATTTGCGCGCGCCAGCGCCGATGAGATCGAAGCCGCGATCGCCGAAGCGTCGACGGCGATCCTGCACGCATGGCCACTACAGCGTTCCGTTCCGCCACCCATCCTGTGGCGGCATACGGTGAGCGAGGCCGCGCGTCGCACTGCCAGAGGCCTCGCCGCCGATGATCAGGTCAGATCCGATACGCGCAGTTGGACGGAGGTGCCGTTCGGGCAAGGCGGCGGCGCCGGGGAAGGCGCGCCGTGGGACACGACGATCACGGTCCCGATCGAGCAGACTGGCCTGGTGTTCGGCGGCCGCATGGATCGGCTCGATATTCGCGCCACCGGCGATGGCGCTCGGATCACCGACTACAAGAGCGCGAAGCCGCCTCCGAGACATCAACGCATTGCGTTGGGCCAGGGGCGAGAGCTGCAGCGCGTTCTTTATGCGATCGCGGCCCGCGCGCTGCTGCCTGAAGTCAGGACCGTGGTGGCGCGCCTGGTCTATCTCGCCGACGATCCGGCAATCTTCGAGCTCAAGGGCGACGAGCTCGATGCGGTGGTCGGCGAGGCGGCGGGTTTTCTGTCGGCGGCCATGACCATCCTGCGCAGCGGCCGGATCGCGCCGCGTTGGGAGCAGGACGCCGATTACGACGATATGCGCCTCGCGCTTCCTGCCGATCGCGAGACTTATCTGCGCCGCAAGGCTTCAGAGTTCCGGGCAGCCAACCAGCCGCTCAACAAGCTCTGGAGTGCCTCGACATGACGCTCGCCGATCAGGAGGCCCGGCGCCAGGCCATGACCGATTTTTCCTCGATCCTGTTGGTCGAAGCGGCCGCGGGAACGGGCAAGACCTCGCTGATGGCCGGTCGTGTGGCGATGATGCTGGCGGCCGGCCGCCACCCTGGCGAGATCGCTGCCATCACCTTTACCGAGCTCGCCGCGAGCCAGCTCGCGCGCCGGATCAGGGAAACGGTCGATAAGCTGCTGGCGGGCGATGTTCCCGCGTTCATTGAGGCGGTTCTTCCGCAGGGCCTTTCGGAGCAGCAGCGCGAGGCGCTTGTCGTCGCCTTTCCCCGGCTCGACGAGCTCACGGCGACGACAATTCACGGATTTTGCCAGTCGGTCATCCGCAGCCATGGCGTCCAGGCCGGGCTCGACCCCGGCGCCCGTGTGGTCGATGCCACCGTCGCCGACAATCTATTCATGGCGGAGCTGTCGGCGTGGTTTTCGCACCGGCTCGCGGCCGATGCCGCGGAAGGCGACCCGATTGTCGTATTGGCTGAAGAGATTCCGCTTCAGGTGGTGGATCTCATCCGTGAACTCGCGAACCTTCGGCGCAAGCATCCCGACGCCCAACCGATCCGTCCGTCCGCCGGCGCGCGGCCCGACATTGATTTCGTCCAGGCGGTCGACGATTTCGACCGGTGGCAGACGAGCGCCGAACCCGACAAATGGCTTTCCGACATCGCGCACGAATTGCGCGGGCTTGCGCAGCGATATCATGACTGCCTCGCAAGCAAAGAGAGTTTCCGAGCCCTGTGGCGCCTCTGCGATCCGGGAACCGGCCTTCTCTTCGAGCGCAAAGGCCTGCAGCTAAAAACCTACGATGAGGCTGCGCGGGGCTTCGGCGCTCACCGCAATGATGTCGGTTCAAATGATGGCCGGGAGCTTTATGAAACCGTCGTCACCGCCTGGAGCGAGCTCGTCGGTCATATCGCCAGCACGTTGGTGTGCTCGCTGTCGACCTCCCTCGACCAGTTGCTGGAAAGCTATCAGGCGCGCAAGCGCGCTGCCGCCGTCCTGGATTTCGACGATCTGTTGATTCACGTCCGCTCGCTGGTCCGCGACCATGACGAGGTGCGCCAGGCCATCGGCCAGCGCTATCGCTACATCCTGGTCGATGAGTTCCAGGACACCGACGGCATCCAGAACGAGATCCTGTTCTCGATCGCCGCGACCCAAGCGCGGCCAGGACAATGGGAGAAGTCGGAGCTACGGTCCGGAGCGCTCTTCCTCGTCGGCGATCCGAAACAGGCGATCTATCGCTTTCGCGGCGCCGACATCGAAGCCTACGAACTCTGCCGCCAGCTGATCGACGGCCAGGATCAGGGTGCGGTGCTTGAGATCACCGCTAATTTCCGATCGCTGAAACCGATCATCGAGCATGTCAACGCCTGCTTCGAGCCGGTCTTCGCCAAGCCCTCGCAGCCCCGATATGTCGCGCTCGCACCGACCCTCTTCGAAGCGTCGCACCCGCTTCCCTGCGTCGCCCGCTTCACCGTCGAGGTGGCTACCGAGGGTCGCATCTACGCGGAAATGTTTCGCGAGACCGAAGCCGAGCGCGTTGCCGACATTTGCGCTGCCTTGATCGGCAATGTGTCGATAAAACGTGCGGACAAGACATCCACTCCGCTGCAGGCCGGCGACATCGCGCTGCTCTCTCCGGGACACACGGAGCTGTGGCGTTACGAGCGCGCGCTTGAGCAGCGCGGCCTCGCGGTATCCTCGCAAGCCGGCCAGACTCTGATGCGGCGGCAGGAAACGCAGGACATTCTGGCGTTGCTACGGGTCCTGGCGGATTCCTCCGACACGCTGGCCTTTGGCGCGCTGATGCGAGGGCCGCTGGTGGGCCTGAGCGAACAGGAACTGCTGGACATCACCTCAGCCCTTGTCGAGCAAGCCGACGGCCAACGCTTTTTCACTGTGCGGACGGATCCCGAGCTCGTGCAGCATGCTGTCGCCAGAGATATTCTCGTTGAGTTGCAGCGGCTTCGTCGGCGCGCCTCAATCGTGACCCCAAGCCTGATTTTGGCGGAGGCCATCGAACGCCTGAATGTTCGCGTGATCATGGCAGCGCGACATCGCAACAGGAATGCCCGCGCGCTCGTCAACCTCGACGCATTGATCGAGAGGGCGCGCGGCTACTCGATCGCTGGCCTGCGCGCTTTCATTCGCGATCTGCAGGAAGATTGGGAGCGCAAGGCCCGGGCGCAGGAAGGACGCATCGATGCTGCCAAGGATGCCGTCGAGATCGTCACCATTCATAGCGCTAAGGGATTGGAGTGGCCAATTGTCATTCCGGTCAATTCGACGACCGAACTCTACCGGCCGGATCAGTTCGTGCATCGGCAGTCCGACAACACGTTGCACTGGATGCTGGGGGGCGTCGCGCCGCCGGAGCTGGCTGCAGCGCGCGCCGCGGAAAGCCTGGAGGATGCCAATCAACGTGAGCGTATCTGGTACGTGGCTTGCACGCGAGCACGGGATCTCCTGATCCTTCCCCACATCCCCCAGGCGTCCAAAGATTCCTGGTTCAGCTCGATAGACCTGCGTCAGCTGGACATTCCTGAGCTGGACCTTACGTCCTTTGCGCGGCGCGAAATGCCGGCACCGGCGTCTCTGACCAACGAGCAGTCTTCTGATATTTTTGCCGCCGAGCAACGGTGCGTCGAGGAAAGCGCGCCGCCGATAGTGTGGCGCCGGCCCAGCGAACATGATGCCGATCGACTCGGCGACCCTCTCGAGGGCGTCGTAACTTCGGAGAGCCACATTGAGCATTTCGAGGTGGTCGGTGCCGGCGCCCGCCGCGGCGTCATCCTTCACAAGCTGATGGAAGAGCTTCTTACCGGTGAGCTCGCGGGAGAACTCGGTGCAAGCCTTGACCGCGCTCGCGAACTGCTCAATCAATTGGTGACCGACGTAAATGACGATGAACCTCAGCCCGATCCTTATGAGATGGGAGCAGCGGCGCTCCGCGGGCTCGCTTTGCCGCAGATTGCCGAACTGCGGCCTCACCTTGTGCCCGAAATCGCAATCTGGGGGCGCGACGAGGCGAGCCTTATTGCCGGGCGGGCCGACGCTTTGGCGATCATCGAAGACCGTGTCGACGCTGCCATCGATTGGAAATCCGACGTCCATCCCGCACCTGCTGTGCGCGAAGCACATGTGCGGCAGCTGCGTGACTACCTGTCTGCGACCGGTGCCGTGCGTGGCGCAATCGTCTATCTGACAAGCGGCGAGATCACCTGGGTTGTCCCGCCGTGACGGGATCATTTATTCGTCGAGGAAGCCGTTGGCGCCATCTTCTTCGACATCTGCAAATCCTGGGATGATGTTTCCGGCGAGGAGCTTCTCCTTCGACAGCAACCCGGCGTCCTCAAGCGCCTCGAAATCCGGCAGCTGCCGCAACGTGTCGAGCCCGAACTGCGACAGAAAATTTTTGGTCGTCACATAGGTGTAGGGCGCGCCCGGCTGCGGCGAGCGCGGCCCCGAGGCAATGAGATCCTGCGCGCGCAGCACGCCGATCAGATCGCGCGACACCTCCTTGCCGAAGAAGCTCGACAGCTCTGCGCGCGTTATCGGCTGGAAATAGGCAATGCACATCAAGATAAGCGCCTCCGCCTGCGACAGTTCTTTTGCCCCCTCGCCCGCTGCCGTGCCGAAGGCGGCGCGGATGGCGTCGCCAAAAATTTTCTTGGTCCGGTGCTGCCAGCCGCCGGCGACGGCGACCAGCTCGTAGGGGCGCCCGGCGAGCTCGGCGCGGATGTCGTCGATGATCAGCTCGAGATTGCAGTTCTTCCCCACCACCCGCGCGAGGACATTACGTGTTACCGGTTCGCTGGCGGCAAAGATCACCGCTTCGACGCGGCCCATCCATTCGCGCCAGCGCAGCTCCGGCGGCAGGTGGTCCAATTCCGTGTCGAGCAACACAGGCTGTTCGTTCGGCTTGCGGCGGACGGACGCTTCGCTCATCGCTACAACCCAAACAGCCGAAAAGTGGTGCGGCCGGACAGCTCGCGCACGGCATCGAGTTTTTGCAGCCGCTCGAACAGGCGCCGCACCGCAAAACGCGACAGGTTTTTGGTGGTCAGCGAGCCGGAGACGGCGTCGTCGTCGAGCAGTCTTTGGATCACATCGCCTGCCCCCTTTGCCCTGAGCTTCGGTGCGACGGCAATGAGCCGCTCCGCGCGCCGCGCCAGCTCGGCGGCCAGCCGGCAGGCGTCCGCCGCCGCCTGCGCCAGCGCCAGGCACACCGCCCGCTCAAAACTCTCGTCCGCGGGTCGGATGCGCTTGCCGCCGGCCCCATCGCGAGAAGCCGGACCGAAGGCCTGAGCCATCAGCAGCGGCAGCGGCAGCGGCCAACGCAGGCTTTTTGCCAGCACCAGGTCGGCGAGCCACCAGGCAAAAAGCTCGCAGTCGGGTCGAATGGCGACGACGTGAGCGGCGATCGCCGCGGCGGCGAACGGCGCCGACCGCTGGGGTACCGCGAGTTTTTCGATCTGCGTGCAAAGGTCGGGGAGCGCGTCGCCGTCCCAATGGAGGCCAAGCTGGTCGAGTATCTTCTCGAGCCGGTCGGGCGTAGCGGCGGGCGGCTGCCCGGCCAACTGCCGCCAGGCGCCATAGATGGCGCCGGCAGGACCAGGATCGGCGCCGGCCGGGCGCAGGTACCAGGCGTCGCGCAAGGCGGCCTCGTCCTCTGTACGGCCGGCGAGCCGCATGCTGGCAGCAGTACAACGAAGCGCCAGCCGCTGCCGCCAGGCCCCGGCCCAGCTGGCTTGCGCCCGGGCAAGGGTGTCGAGCGCGGCCAAGGCGGCGCCGGCCTGGAAAGCGGCGTCGGCGTCGCTGGCGGCGCCGGTGGCGAGCGCCCAGGTGGGCACGGTCGGCGGCGGGGCTGGGCTGGCGGTCGCGGGATCGAGGCGAATCATGATTTGGAGGGTAAAGCGCTCGTGCGCTTTGCACCATGATTTTCGCACCCAAACGCACAGCCTGTCGGGTCAGCAGAACGAATGATAATGTTGCATTATCACTCGTTGTTTGTCATACATGGAAAATGGCCTCTATCGTCGACCGGAAACGTGAAAATGGCGCTAAGGCGAGCTCAGCGCCGTCCCACAGCACGGCGTCGGCCGACGATTTGCCCGACATCGTCGGCATCGTCATGGAAATGGGGCAGACTTCCGACGAGTCGCAAAACGCCCCTCCCCTTCCCGCGCATCTAGAAAAACTCGCCGATCGCGCCCGCGACTATGTCGAAGCCGCCAATTCAACCAACACTCGCCGCGCCTACGCCGCCGATTGGAAGCATTTTTGCGGGTGGGCACGCCGACAGCATCTTGATGTGTTGCCGCCCAACCCGCAGGTCGTCGGCCTTTACATCACGGCCTGCGCGTCCGGTAAGGTAACGGGTGACAAGAAGCCGAACGCCGTCTCCACAATCGAGCGACGTCTCTCTTCCCTGACCTGGAATTTTTCTCAGCGCGGCCAGACGCTGGACAGAAAGGACCGGCATATCGCCACCGTGCTGGCCGGCATTCGCAACAGCCACGCCTCCCCTCCCCGTCAAAAGGAAGCCGTTCTGCCTGAAGACCTGATTGCCATGCTGGAAACGCTGGACCGCGGCACGCTGCGCGGTCTGCGTGACCGAGCCATGCTGCTCCTGGGTTTCGCCGGCGGCCTGCGTCGCTCCGAAATCGTCGGTCTCGACTGCGGCCGTGACCAGACCGAGGATTCTTCGGGCTGGATCGAGATCCTGGAAAAGGGGTTGCTGGTGACGCTGCGCGGCAAAACCGGCTGGCGGGAGGCCGAGATCGGCCGCGGCTCGTCGGGCGCGACCTGCCCGGTCGTAGCACTCCAGATTTGGCTGAAACTCGCGCGCATCGCACATGGGCCATTGTTTCGACGCGTGACAGGGCAAGGAAAGGCCGTCGGGTCCGAGCGGCTCAACGACCAGGAAGTGGCGCGGCTGGTCAAACGCACCGCGCTCGCAGCCGGGGTTCGTGGTGACCTGTCGGAAGGCGAACGGGAAAGGCTGTTTGCCGGCCATTCCCTGCGCGCCGGTCTTGCCTCATCGGCCGAGGTCGACGAGCGTTACGTTCAAAAGCAGCTTGGCCATACGTCGGCCGAAATGACTCGCCGCTATCAACGCAGACGCGATCGCTTCCGTGTCAATCTCACCAAAGCATCAGGCTTGTGAGGTGAAAGCCCCCTCCCCTGCCCTTCGGATGCCGAGAGTGCGTTATCGCCAGGATAGCTGGTCCTTCGGCAACCGGCCGCTCGGGTCAAATACAGTTACCTTGTGCGGCAAATCCGGACCCCAGTCCCAGAGGACGAGGTTGCGATCCTCCATCTCGGCGCTTGGCGCGAAACTTGGGACCACGATGCCGGCAATATTTCGAGGCCGCAGCCGGTCGTAGATGGACCAGGACGCTGGACGTTCTCCGTTGCTGAGCGCAGTCGCCCAGGCACAGGCCATCTCTTCGAGCGTCACGGAAAATGCCTCCCTCCCCTCTTGCGTCGTCAGGTCTGCGATGTCGTCACAATCGATCTCATAGGAACAAAGCACGCACGGATCGATGCGCTGTGCGAAGCCTTGGTTGGCTTCCTTGATCGCTGTCATGATGGACAGTGCCAAATAGAGTGCCGGCACGCCTTTGGGGTTGAAGCGGGCGCCTCGGATCGCGGCTCCTTCGCCGGAAGTCGGTTTGAATGCCCAACGTGGATCGTGTGCGCGGTAGCAGGTTTTGCCAACCCTCACGCAAACCCGCCAACGGCCATGTGATCGAGATAATCCCGCACAGCTGCTGCCTTGCCATCCTTCACCAGGGCCTCAGCGGTGCGGCCCCCAAATGCCGGAAGCGGCTGAGCCCGATACCAAGCCATCGCCTGCTCCTTGCCGCCCGCCCAATCCGTCACACGGCTGATAATCTCAAGCAACTCCCGCAGACGCCCCTGTGTCTTTACCGTAGCGCTACGCTCTGACCGATAAAGGGTCTCGCGTGCTAGACCGGCCGTCTGGGCCAACTGGCCTTTGGACATGCCAAAGCCGTCCGCGACCTGTTCGATCGCAATCTTCCCATTCCGGTCCATGTACGACAAGATGAGAGGCCCATTCTGCTCGGGCATCTTGAGTGCCTGTCCCACGGTGTTCATCCTACCATATCAGGAGTCATATTTCGTGTGCGAAAGATATGGCATTTCTCGACCGGTTTCAAGCCAACCCGTTCAGTGATCGCGCCGCAAACGCCTCGACAGGTGGGAAACGCGTCAGGCACCGACAGCACCGGTCATATCTTTACGCCGCTACCCCGCGATCTTGCCCTCCCGACGCTCATCCGGTCATTCTCGTGATGGCGCCATTGGCCTTCAGCGCCGCCATGAGCATAGGTCCAACAGAAAACTCACCCACCCTCGCCTTCTCGGTCAGCACGCGCAGATAGCCGCCGGCCGAGTTGATATGCTGCGCCCTTTGCAAAATGCAGGCGATCACCATGGCGGCAACTTCCTGGCCCATCACATGGCAGGCCTCCTCATAGGCCGAGGGCGAAACACCCAGATAGCCGCGCACCTGGGCTGCGGTGATCATCAACTCGCGCCAGGTGCCTATCCCACTGACGGCGTAGTCCGCAATGTCAGGGCAGGCCCGCAACACCAGTCCAATCGGATAGCCTTTCGGCTGCGCGGCCGGGGTAGATGCTGGCTCGGCCTCGGCCCTGCTTTTCTCGAAAGCCGGTTCAAATACAAAAGTGGAGTCTGTGTTTGAATCAGATTGCTGCCGCTCATTGTGGGACTCATTGCCGCTAGGATTATTGGCATTCGTGAAGCTTTCCAGCATCTTGTCGACCGCCTCGTGCAGCTCTACCAGATCTGAGACGATCCCCTGCAGCTCCGAGAGGGCAGCCCGGCGAGGAATCGCGTCCACAATGGCGCGGAAGCGCTTCCAGAGCGTACCCCAATCCCCGGGCACATCCTCCTCGACAGCGGCCTCGATCAACTTGTGAATGTCGCGGCGGTGCAGCGTGATGCGCTCCCGCATCAGTCTGAGCGCCCGGCCGTCGGCTCGAACCTGGTCTGCCGCCTGCTGAAACTCCGCAGCCCTGGTGAGCAACGGGGCTAGGGAGAAGCCGAAGGCCTCCACCACGGCTCCGCCCTGCCCTTTGCGGGCAAATCTTTTGCCGTTAGGGCTGTCCCTGCGGATGATGATACCGCAACTCACCAGTTCCGCCAGGTTCCTGCGCAGTGTGGAATCGGCCATGCCGTGCGCCCGCAGGGATAGCTGTGCGTTCGACGGGAAGACCATCAACCCGTTTTCCTCGCTGATCTGGTCATCTGGATAAAACGTCAAAAGCCCGCTGAGCACCGCCAGGGCACGATCGCCCACGCCAACAATCGACTTGCCCTCGCACAGCCACCGATAGACCTGCCACTTCTCAACGACAGAACCCTCCGGTATCTGCCTTGACGCCGTGTTGGCTTTCACCAAGGCAAGCGTCATCGGCCGCCGCCCAAAGGGCGTCGTCGCAAACCCACTCTCCATTTCCCTCACCTTTCAATCAGGCAAAAGAAATCTGCTCGCCGAAAGGGCGCCATGACTCTTGACAGTGATTCGGGGAAGTGCGATTCTCAGCTTGCTACAGACGAGAAGGGCTTCCGCGACGGCGACGTTCGGGGGCCTTTTTCTTTTGCGGTTCAGTCTCCCGTTTTCTTGGCTGTTTCCGATTGCCGAAAGGCCTCGAAAAGCTCGTCGAGCTTATCGGTTATGAACGCTCCGAACGGCGAGGCTTCCTTGGCCTTCAGGGCAAGCGTGAACACTTTTCCTGTGTCGGTGATCTTGGCTCGCACGGATCTGTCGTGCGGTGCCCAGGCCTTTTCCTGTGTCTTCGATGCTGCCGGCGTGCGTTTTGCCGGCGCGCTCATGAAGTCGAAAAGACGTGCAAACCGTGCGTCGCTGCCTGACTGCGCGAACTGTGCACTTGCCACATAGTCGGCCGCCCTGGCCGCGCTACCTGGATGCTCCATGAGCTTGGCGAGCTGCCACCATCTGTCGCGACCAACAGCCTTGGCAGCGCCAACGGCCACAATGACTGGCTCCGGAATGTTGCTGGTGACAGAACGCATCTTCGAGAAGGTCGTGTCATCGAGCGCCAAGGCAGACTTCACCGTGTCGGGCGTGTGGCCCCGCTTGAGAATGCGGTCGGCAAACAGCGTCCTTTCGATGAAGGACAAATTGGCCCTTGCGGCATTCTCTTGGCCCTGGGCAATGACATGATCCTCATCGCCCATCTTCTTGACGACCGCGCGAACCGGCCGCCCCAACTGGCGGGCAACCTTCACGCGCCGGTGCCCGAAGACGGTTTGAAAGCGACCGGAGAGCTCGGGATGAGGCCTGACCAGAATCGGAGAATCCTGTCCTCTTTCCCGAATGGCCGCGAGCAACTCCTGATACGCCTCATCGTCTTCGTCCAGGCGATCCGAAACGAAAGAGGTGTCCACAAATGCCGGATCGAGATCCACGACCGAGCTCTTGGAGAGCTCCTCGAAAGATTGCATTATGGAGCGCGACGCCCCGCGAACGGCATACCCGGACACGTCCTTCGCATCAGCCACTGCCGCCGAAGGGCCCAACACACTGCCGAAAATGTCCCTGCGCGCCATTCAACCGACTCCAATCGCGGTTAGCGATCTGATTTCACAGGCAAAATCTCCACTTTTTACTGCCGTAAACTTTGCCGTCATGACCGCCCCCACGCACGATGGATCAGCGTCGCGATTTCAGCATTGACCGCATCGAGGGATTCCAGTGCACGGTCGTAGGTGGAACGGGTAAAGGCCGACTTCTCCACCTCGTAGAGCGTCTGCTTGGTGAGACCCGCGTCCGAAATCGCCGTCGACTTCAACATCGGGTTCTCCAGGATCTGGCCGGCAAGCATGGACTGCATGAAGCCTACCATCTGCGCCTGCGGGATATCCGTCGGCTCGTAGCGTGTAATCAGATATCGAAACCAATCGAGCTCGATTGCCGCACCGGCGGCCTTGATGGTTTTCAATATGCCGCCGAGCATGAGCAGGAACTGGCTCATCGACATCAGGTCGAGCATCTGCGGATGAACTGTAATGAGAACCGACGTCGCCGCCGACATGGCCGTCAACGTCAGATAGCCAAGCTGAGGCGGGCAATCGACCACGACAACGTCATAGCGATCGTCGACCTCCGTCAACGCCTTCGCCATGCGCGTGAAGAACTGGCGCCCGGCACTGGACGTCTTGTCCTGCATGGCGAGCGGCGTGTCGTATTCGTATTCCTGCAGCTCGAGATTGGCGGGGACGATATCGAGACCGGGAAAATTCGTCGGAATGATTACATCCGCAATCGAGCGGCGCTCGTCATCGTAACGGATCGCCTCATAGAGCGAGAGGTTGTTATCAAGTTCCGGCTGGAACCCATGCAGGGCCGACAGCGAGGCTTGAGGATCGAGATCGATTGCAAGAACACGGTGGCCGGTCAAGGCCAGATGCTGGGCGAGGTGGGCGGCAGTCGTTGTCTTGCCACTGCCCCCCTTGAAGTTGACGACGGCAACGACCTGGAGCTTGTCGCCGGACTTGCGGTGCGGGACATACTTCTTGACCTCGGTCCTGCCATGCTGGTCCAGGAAATGGCGCAGCTCCAGCATCTGCTGGGCAGTGTAGGACCGGCGTCCCGATGGGATCTGCTCGGGCAGGGGCCCCTTGCCCTCCAGATGAAGGCGCTTCAGATTGTTTTGCGAGACACCAAGATAGTGAGCTACTTCTGCCATCGAAAACGAACGCAGCGTCTTCGCCGCATTGGGGGGGAACTTCTCCATCCGAAGCTGATTGAGGCGCCGTGATATCTCAGCACCCTGCTCGAGGATCTTCTCATCGAACTCGAAGCTCGGTAGCCGCATGGCGATATTCATTCTCGTCGAAAACCTGAATTGGCGCTTTTTGCGATGAAATTATTCAACAAGCGCCATTAAGCTCCGATTCGGAAGGCCCGGCAAGAAGTTTTAGGTTAACAGAAGGTTAACAGCGCCAGCGGGCTTTCTTGCGGCCGATCTGTGTTCGTCGGATAGTAGCAGGTTGTCGTTCGAGACTGGAATTCTCCGGCTAAACGCATGTTTTTTCTAACACAAAGAGCAGTTTTTACGGCAGTAAAAACCGCTCCATCAGCGGAGCGGCTTGGGGGGAGGGGGCGTTCCATCCCGTTCAAGAGCCGGCGGACTCGCTTCGCCGGCTGGGGTTGGTGTACGCATCAAAGTAATGGCCGCCCGTCCATATAGACGAGCTGCAAACGTCCAAGGCTCGAGCCACCCCAATTCGTCTCTGGAAGCGGCCTGAAGGGTATTTGCCTACAGCGGAGGCAAGCGCGCCTCCGGCAGGCGCGCTTGCGTGCGGGGTCAGCCGCTACCTGACTGAATGCCGATCGCCAGAGATCGCATTCGCGCGCCATCGTGGTGGGACGTGCGGGAGAGCGCCCGAAACCGCCAGGGAAGCGTTCACAGCAAGCCGACGACGGTATTGGTAACAGACCCGTGGTGGCGGTTGCAAGCTGATCTCGGGAAGGGGAGGGCGCCCACCATCTTGTAACACGAACCGAGTGCCGTCAAACCGCAGGAAACAGTCAGTCCAGCGGGTCTCCAGGGCTTGCCCGCGCGCTGCCAGCCGTGCACATGACAATACCCGGTCAGGTATATGGACTGAGTTCTCGATAATGCGGATTGAGCGTCGTTAAAAGTGGCAATACGGCCGCGCCGCGCACCACCGCATCGGGGCCAAGGCCACTCCGCATCATTCGAGGCAAAGTTCTTTCAATTCGTCCAACTGATGGCAGCAGCGGCTCGGCGCGCGCCATGAACGCATTGATCAGCCAGTCCGGCGCATTGCCACCAATCATTATCGTTTGTGGATCGAACAGATTCTCGACAGCGTTGATCGCGTTGCGTAGAGGCTCCACTCCTTCCTGGATCCAGCTTTGGATTTCAGGGTGGCTGGCATCAAAGCGGGTAGAAAAGTCTGACATCGTTGCCGCATGGGCGCCTTTGGCCGACAAATGTTTCATCGCGGAGTCCACCGAAACATAGGTCTCAAGGCAACCGCGCTTACCACAGATACATTGGTGCCCTCCTGGCACGACGGTCAGATGTCCCAACTCTCCGGCGTTGCCGCTTGCTCCACCAAATGCCGCACTATGGATCATCACCCCGCTGCCCAATCCCATGCCAAAATAGATATAGACGAAGTTCGTCATATGCCTCGCAATCTCCCCAAACCGCCACTCGGCGATGATGGCGCATTGCCCGTCATTGGCCAGCGACACGGGAAATCCCGTGGCCTCGCGCAGCAGTCCGCGCAAGGCAAGGCCGTCCCACCCAGGAAGCCGCGGCGGGCTCAGTCCGGCAACCGCGAACGGTCCGGGCGTCGCCAGGCCGATGCCGAGGAAGCGTTCGTGCGGGATTTTCGTCGCTGCCATTAGGCGCTTGGCCGCGAGGTCGAGTTCGATCACTGCGCGCTGGGGTTCAAGGTCATCGAGTGGCCGATCTTCGCGGTGCAAGACGTCGCCTGCCAGATTCACGGCGATCGATGACATCTGTCCGACATCAACATGGAAGCCCAGCGAAAAGGCACCGTCAGGATTGATGCCAAGCGGCGTTGGAGGCTTGCCAACGCGGCGTTGAGTGGATTTCGTCTCCTGAACGAACTTCATCGAAATCAGCTCGTCGACAAGATCTGAGCTGGCCTGCTTCGACAGGCCGGTGGCATCAGCGATGCCCGAACGCGAAATGCCGCTGCTCGTGCGAATGGTGTCAAAGACGACCCACAGATTGATGACCTTGGCCTTTACGATGTTGGTGGCGCTGAGCAGCATGAAACCCTTTCTGACCGATGATTTTCATTAGTAAGTCAAAATGACGGAATAATTATTGACAGCTTGCCGATCCTGCGTCAATTTCCCTTTCGCCGAGGTGTAGAGCAAATGAGAACAAGGGAAACCACGATATGTTCGACAACTTTACGCGCCGAAATTTCATGCGCACAGGAGCAGCAGCGGGTCTCGCAGCGACAATGCCTGGTTTCCTGACCAGGCCAGCCCATGCGCAATCTGCCGCCCTGAACGTCTTTTCGCCGCTGCCACCGGACCCGGCACCGCCCGGTGCCGCGAATTTCTCGAAGGACGCTTTCGCGAAGTGGCAGGCTGCTAATGGAGTGACGGTCGACTACGAAATGCTGGCATGGCCGCAACTCCATGACCGCATGGCAACAGCTTTCGCGTCGGGCTCCTCACCCTGGGATGTCGTCTACAATTGCGGCTGGGTCCCGGAATTTCAATCTTACCTGACGCCTTATGCCGACACTTTGCCAAAGCAGCTGGTCGATGACCTGCCGCCATCGAGCTTCTCGACCGTCACTGTGGACGGCAAACGGTACGGCACCGTTTTCACCCTGTCGCTGCTGACCCTGTTCTACAACAAGGAGCACCTGGATCAGGCGGGATTCAAGCAAGCGCCAAAGAACTGGGACGAGTTCAAGTCCTATTCCAAAGAGCTCACCCGCGACGGGCGTCATGGCCTGGTCATGAACTACGGCGATCCCGCCGGCATCGGCGGCACTGCCAGCTACTGGATGGTTTTCCTACAGCAGGCCGGAGGCAAAATGTACGGCGCGGACGGCTTGCCAATCTTCAAGGGCGACGCCGGCGTCGAAGCCTTGCAGACCATGGTCGACCTGATGCCGTCAACGGACCCCGGATCCATCTCCTATGCCAGTATCAATGACGCCACCAACGTGCTGCTGGCGGGTCGTGCCTCGATGATGATGAACTGGCCGTTCATGTGGAATGCTGGCAACGATCCCAACCAGTCGAAGGTGGTTGGCAAGTTGGCCAGCGCGGTGCTGCCGGCGGGCCCGGCGGGCAGTGCATCCATCGACGGCACCGACGCCTGGACCATCACCAAGACAAGCAAGAATCCGGAGAAGGCCCAGCAGCTCATAGAGTTTTATCTCGACCCCGAGGTGCAGAAGCGTCAGGTGCTCGACTCAGGCTGGCTGCCGATCCGGCTTTCGGTCCTGGCCGACAAGGAAGTGCAGGCCAAGGCGCCAAACGCGGCGGTCGTTCTAGAGCAGGCAAAGCACCCCTACGACAGTTTCGTCACAGCCGACTACAACCAGGTGACAGTGGCCGTCGGCACCGAGGTGCAAAAGGCGCTTCAGGGCCAGAAGACTGCGGCCCAGGCCATCGCCGACGCGCATGACGCGGTGACGGCAATCGTAAAGCGTCGCGGCTGATCACTGGCCAGTCGAACAGGCGCCACGGGCAGGGCAATGACAACCACATTCGAGCAACGCCGGCGAAGGACAGGAATGGTCTTCGTCGCTCCGGCCCTGATCGTGCTCGCGGCGATCCTGGGCTACCCGATCATCGATTCCATCCTGCTTTCACTGCAGCGCGTGCAGATGACGGGAGGAGCGATCCAGCAGAGCTGGGTTGGAGCAGGCAATTTCCAACGCCTGTTGATGGACGCCGTGTTCTGGAAGGCGGCCCTCAACACCGCCTACTTCTCTGCGATGGAGGTCGTGCTGGTCACCCTGGTCAGCCTCGCCGTCGCCCTGCTCCTGAACCACCCGATGGGCCGCTCGGGATTGTTCCGCATCCTGCTGATCATTCCGTGGGCGATCGCCCCGGTCGCAAACGCCGTCCTGTGGAAATGGATCCTCAACGCCAATTACGGCGTCTTGAACGGCATACTGAAATCGCTCGGCATCATCGACAGCTACCAGGTCTGGCTTGGCACGCCGTTCTACGCGCTCAACTTCCTGCTGATCGTCGACGTCTGGAAGTCGGTGCCGTTCGTTGCCCTGCTCATGCTGGCGGGACTACAACGTGTGCCGCAATCGCTGTACCGCGCCGCCTACATGGACGGCGCGGGGCCGCTGCAGAGCTTCGTGCATGTAACGCTGCCAACGATGCGTGGCGTCTTGGCCATCGCGATCGTGCTGCAGACCATCTGGTCCCTGCGCGTCTTCGATCTGGTCTTTGTGCTGACTCGCGGCGGGCCGGCCGACGCCACCGCGCTGCTCAACTTCCTCGCATACCGAGTGACCTTCAACTTCCTCGACCTCGGCTATGGCTCGGCGATCGCCAACGTCATCTTCGCACTGACGTTCATTCTTGCGGCCCTCTACGTGTGGATATTGTGGCCGCGCAAGGCGGGAGACACGCGATGAGCTTTGACCGCTTGCGGCATGGCGGCCCGTTCCGGCGCGCTTGTATCTTCGCCGGCCTCGCCGTATTCGTCTTCTGGTCGGCTGGCCCTGTCATTTGGCTACTCATATCGAGCCTGCTGCGGCAGGACGCGTTGATCCAGCAGCCGCCCGACCTCTCGCCACAAAATTTCACGCTTGCCAATTTCGCGACGGTCATCGGCGCGGCGGCAGCCCTTGGCCGCGGCATTCTCAACTCTTTGATCGTGTCGACGTTCTCCACGGCAGTCGCCCTGTCGCTGGGCGCACCGGCCGCCTACGCGCTGGCCAGGCTTCCCGTGCCGCGCGCCAACGGCATCGCCTTCCTGATCCTCGCCACCCAAATGCTGCCCGGCATCGCCATCGCCATCCCGCTGTTCATAGCCATCAGCAAGCTCGGCCTGATCGACAATGTGTTGTCATTGGGCGTGGTGTATCTGTCGTTCAATCTCCCGATCGTCATCTGGATCCTGCGCGGCTTCTTTGCCGGCATTCCAGCGGGTATCGAAAAGGCGGCCGCCGTCGATGGGGCGGGAATCGTCGCCACCTTCTGGTACATCATCTTGCCGATCTCGTTGCCGCCGCTGAGTGCTGCCGCCGTCTTCGCTTTCGTTGAAGCCTGGAACGAGTTCTTCTTCGCCCTGATCCTGACGCGCCAGCACGCACAAACGGTGCCGTTGGTGATTGCCCAGTTTGCAGGACAATATCAGACCGTGTTCGGGCAGATGATGGCCGCCGCCGTCATCTGTGTCGTGCCCGTCATTGTCCTTGCCATTCTGTTCCGCAACCAGATCATCCGCGGCTTCGCGGATGGCATGATGAAGGGTTGATCCCGCACGTGACCGCCATCGAACTCAAAAGCATTTCAAAGGTCTTCGGCAGCTATACCGCGTGCCGGGATGTCAACCTGGCGATCGCGGAAGGCGAGTTCATCACGCTGCTCGGCGCCTCGGGCTGCGGCAAGACGACAACGCTTAATATGGTGGCTGGACTGGAAGACGTCACTTCCGGCGACATCCTGATGTCGGGACGGCGGGTCAACGACCTGTCGCCGGTACAGCGCGACGTCGCCATGGTTTTCCAGAACTACGCGCTCTATCCGCATATGAATGTCGCGCGCAACATCGGCTTCACGCTGAAGATGCGCGGCATGGATGCCGACAGCATCCGCGAGCGCGTCGAGAAGGTCGCAAGCTCGCTGGAACTTTCCAGCATGCTCGACCGCTTGCCGTCGCAGCTTTCGGGGGGTCAGCAGCAACGCGTCGCGATCGGCCGTGCCCTGGTGCGTGAGCCGAAGATCTTTCTGTTCGACGAGCCTTTCTCCAACCTCGACGCCAGCCTGAGGATGAAGATGCGCGCCGAGGTCAAGGAGCTCCACCAGCGTCTCGGCGTCACCTCGATCTTCGTCACCCACGATCAGGAAGAAGCGATGTCGATTTCCGACCGCATCGCGGTGATGAACCAGGGACGGGTCGAGCAGCTCGGAACGCCGGAAGAGATCTACAGCCGACCCGCCACGCGCTTCGTCGCGACGTTCATCGGCAGCCCCCGCATGGAACTGGCACCCGGCGAAATCGTCTCCGGCGCTGGCGGCGTCGCTTGCAGGATCGCCTCGGTTGAGTTTCCATTCACCGCTCAGAGCGGCACCGTTGCTCCCGGCCGGCAAGTGGACGTCGGCATCAGGCCAGAGCATGTCAAGTTGGGCGGCGCCGGTATGCCTGCAACCGTGCGGCTTGTGCAGCCAGTGGGTCCCACGACGCATGTCACTGTCGACTGGCAGGGCGGGACGCTTGTCGCCAGCATTCCCGGTTTTGTGCGGCTCAGCCCTGGCGCGTCCATCCACGCCGCAATCGACCCCGACCATCTTCTCGTGTTCGACCGCCAGAGCGGCGAACTTCTTGCCTGAACTTTGAAGGAAAGATCGATTCCATGAACCAGCATCTCAAGTCGAATTCGATCGCGGGCCGTGATGTCGCCGCGCATCTGCATTCACAAACGAACCCCACGCGTTTCGAGGAGACGGGGCCGCTGATCATTGCGCGTGGCGAGGGCATCCGCATTTTTGATGACGCGGGCAAGCCATACATCGACGCCATGGCCGGGCTGTGGTGCGCTTCGCTGGGCTTCAACAACGAGCGTCTGGCAGCGGCCGCGACCAAGCAATATGCCGAGCTTGGCTTCTACCATACCTTCTTCAACCGCACCCACGCACCGGCCGTCGATCTGGCCGAGAAGCTGCTGGAACTGACGGGCATGGCAGGCGGAAAGGCCTATTTCGCGACGTCCGGCTCCGAAGCCAATGAAACCATGGTGAAGCTCGCCTGGATTTACCACACGGTGCGCGGCAAGCCGACCAAGCGCAAGGTGATCGCGCGTGACCGCGCCTTCCATGGCTCGACAATCGCGGCAGCCTCCATGTGCGGCCTAACCTTCATGCATCGCGAATTCGGCCTGCCGATCGCAGGCTTCGTCCACACGCTCTGCCCCGATCCCTATCGCAACATGTTGCCGGACGAGAGCGAGGAGCAATTCTCGCAGCGCCTGGCCGACGAGTTGGAAAAACTGATCCTGCGCGAAGGCCCCGACACGATCGCTGCCTTCATAGCCGAGCCGATCAATGCCGGCGGCGGCATCGTCGTGCCGCCGAAGGATTATTTCGCCAGAATTCAAGCGGTGCTGGAAAAATACGACATACTGTGCCTGGATGATGAGATCGTCTGCGGCTTCGCACGCACCGGCAACTGGTTCGGCAAGGAGACGGTCGGCATGCAGCCGGACATGATGTCCCTGGCAAAAGGCCTGTCATCAGCCTATTTCCCGATTTCCGCAGTCGTCATGGCGCCGAAAATCTATGAAACGGTCAAGCAGTTCAACGAAAGGGGCGGCTCCTTCGGCCACGGCTTCACCAATTCGGGGCACCCGGTCGGCGTCGCCGTCGCGCTGGAAGCGATCAAGATCTACGAGGACATGGATGCCGTCGAGCATGTGCGCAAGTTGGGCGCCAGGCTGCGCGGGCATTTCGACGACATCTCCGGCAGGTTCCCGATTGTCGGCCAGGTGCGAGGGGCGGGCCTCATGCTCGGCATAGAGATCGTTGCCGATCGCGAGACCCGCGCGCCGTTCGCTCCGGCCCTTCAGGCCGGGCCAGCCTTTGACCAGATCGCTTACGAGAACGGCCTGATCTGCCGCTGCATGGGTGATACGCTTGGCTTCTCACCACCGCTGATCGTCACCGAAAGCGACGTCGACGAGATAGCCGGGCTTTGCGAGAAGAGCCTGCGAGGCCTTATGATCCATCTATTGCCAAACTAAGCGCAGCTTTGCACTTGAATCGCGGCTGTCTCTCGCCGGATTAGGCAGGATCAAGCATTGCGTACGCGAGCAATAACGATCTCACCCTCGGAGAGGCCTGAATTTAATACGGTTCGAAAACATCACGCCGCCGTTGCCGGTTCTCTCCCAGCGACTTGCAACGTTGCGCGGCGCGCCCTGCCGGTCCACCTCCCCACCGGCAGGGCGCCTCTCGCGCCGCATAACGGGCGACACCTGAGCGAGAAGCCATGTGATCTCCCCAGGCGAGGGACGTGTGCCTTAAACGTCGAGGGGCCTCGGCTCAAACGACGAAGGGAGCGCCCGCGTCGAAAACCTTCCGCCCGCCTATCCAGGTCGAGTTGAGCTCAAGTTCAGGCGTCAAAAGCACAAAGTCCGCATCGGCTCCGTGTATAAGTCGACCCTTCCGCGAGGCGATGCCCATGGTGTCGGCAGGATACGCGGAGGCCATCCGAAATGCTTCTTCAATCGGCAGGCCAAGCTTTTCATGCACGAAGCGGACGGAGGAAAGCATGTCAATGTCGGCCCCGGCGAGCGTGCCGTCGGCCAGGGTCAACCGTCCGTCCTTGCGCAGGATTTCGCGGCTATTCAGGAAGAAGCGCTCCATATCGGTGCCGATCGTCGACATCGCATCGGTCACGAGGAAGATGTGTGCCGGCCCCTGCTTGGCGCGCAACGCAATGCCCATCGCCGCCGGGTCGATATGGAAGCCATCCGCGATCATTCCAGCATGGAGCGAACCGGTCGCGAGCGCCGCCCCAACGACGCCAGGCTCTCGGTGACCAAGGCCGCTCATGGCGTTGAACAAATGCGTGACTGCGCGGGCTCCCGCTTTGGCAAAGGTGCTGCTTGTCTCGAAGGAGGCATCGGTGTGACCAAGGCTGACGACCACGCCGGCATCGGCAAGTGCTTTCACCTGCTCCATGGTGGCATTTTCCGGGGCGACCGTCACCATCAAGCAGCCCAGTTGCGTCACACAAGCGAGCATCTCGTCGAGGTCCAGCTTTTCCATGGGACGGATCAGCGCCGGATCGTGCGCGCCCTTGCGAGCGAGCGAGAGGTGCGGGCCCTCGAGATGCAATCCGAGGAAGCCCGGGATACCAGCGGCCTTCGCCTCCAGGCCAGCCTTTATCGCTGCGGTTTTCGTTTCGCGTGTGTCGGTGATTAGCGTCGGCAGCAATGCCGTCGTGCCATAGCGCGCATGAGCCGCACAGATTTGCCGGATGCTCTCAAGCGTCGGCTGCTCGTTGAAGAGGGCACCGCCGCCTCCGTTGACCTGCAAGTCGATGAAGCCCGCAACCAATAGCAACCCGCGCGCGTCGATCGTCCCCAGGCTGTCGAGGCCAGCATCTTCACGAATGATGGAACGTACATGGCCTGACTCGATCACGAGCGCAGCATCGTCATGCCATTGCATGCCGTCAAAGATGCGCGCACCCGTGATCCTTGATTTCACAGTCATCTCGTCTCTGTCACCTTCTTGAGGTTTGCGGGGGCATCGGGGTTGTTGCCGCGCGCGCGCGACCAAGCCTCGACGAAGCCATAAAACGGCAGGACCAATACCAGCGCATCGGTGATAGGATGACCGGTCTCGACGAAGGGGAGGCGCTTTGCATTTGTTGCCCGTGCCGAAGTCGTATGTACGATGGCCCCCATCGCATGCAGGGCATCGGCAGTCTCGGTAACGGAGGCTTCGGCAGCGTCGCGGGCCGCAAGCGCCAGAACCGGAAAGCGAGTGCCGACCAGTGCGACGGGTCCGTGCAGCACTTCCGCAGCAGAATAAGCCTCGGCATGAATGCCCGTGGTTTCCTTGAACTTCAGCGCCGCTTCGCCGGCGATCGCCAGTGCCGGCCCCCGACCCAGCACGAAGATGGAGTCGGCATCACCCACATCGGCGGCAAAGTCGTTCCATTCAAGCTTGATCGCCTCCGCGAAGTGCTTGGGCAGATCCGCCACAGCGCGTTTCAAAGCAGCATCCGCGGTCCATTCACTCAGCACCGCAAGTCCCGCTACAATGGAATTGACGTAGGACTTGGTGGCGGCCACCGCAGTTTCTGGGCCGGCCAGAATGTCCAAAGCGTGGCTGCAGGCATCGGCAATGGGCGACGGCAGGGTATTGGTCAGCGCCATCGAAGTAGCGCCTGCGCGCGTTGCTGCGTCAGCCATCGCGACGATGTCGGGGCTTTTGCCGGATTGCGAGATCGCGATGGCAGCGCCCCGGCCTAACTTCAGCTCGGTACCGTAGATCGACGCCAGTGACGGTCCGACTGAGGCGACCGGCAGCCTGGCTGTGAGTTCAATGGCATACTTCAGGAACAGCGCGGCATGATCCGAGGAGCCGCGCGCGATCGTCACGACGAATGCCGGGTCTTTGACGCGCAAGGCCGTACCCACGCGGGCGAAGTCTTTCGCCGAGCGATCTAGCAACCTGGAAGCAGCCTCGGGAATTTCATCGATTTCTCGCCGCATGTTCGTTTGCGTATTGGGGTGCATTGGGGGCGCCTTCCTCAGATCGTTTGGTCAAGTTTCTGAAATCTTGAATTCGCTGACGAAGCCACCGGCGTCGCCGCGGAAAACTGAACAGGTAAATTCGATCGGTCGGCCTGAAGGAAGAAAGGCGACCCGTTTGGCCAACAGACCGGGCGCTCCACATTCCACCTCAAGGACAGAGGCATCGGGGTTGTGAATGCCGCACGCGAGAATGCGCTGGATCGCGCGCACCGGCCGCACCTGCGCATCTTCGAACGCAGCATAAATAGATGAGGTTACGCGCAGCGGGTCGGGCAGGAATTCTGCAGATATGCAAGTGCGCTCGATGGCAAGTGGCAGATCATCGCATATGCGCAACCGGTGAAGTCGCGCGACCTGAACCTCGACCGAGAGGCCAAGCGTCATCATCTCCTCAGGAGAGGGATAGCTGATGCTACGCTCCATCCACTCCGTCCTAACGTTGGAGCCGCGCCAGAACATCTCCTCAGTCAAAGAGGTCATATGCGACAGGCCCTGATCTGCTTGAGAGGCCAATTGAGCAACGAAGGTCCCTGAACCAGGACGGCGCACAAGCAGACCTTCGCGTACCAGGTGGTCGATTGCTTTCCGGACGGTGACACGGCTGACCTTGGCGTAATCAGCGAGAGCGCGCTCGGGATACAGAACGTCGCCATGGTGGAGTTTGCCCGACAGGATCGCCTCTTCGAGCGACAGCCGAAGCCTGTGGTACAGCGGCCCGGCTTCTTTGGTATCCAAGCCACCAAGCGGAAGAATCGCAGCGAGCCTGGCGCTCATCCGATCGTCCCCGGTGAGCGCAAAAACCGCGCAACCGCAAGCGCCACCGCGCCGGACAGTGCATCGCCCTCGGGTTCTGTCAGCAATGCTCGATGCCGGGACGCAATCCAGGGAGAATAGGAGGGCGCCAATCCGCCGAGCAGGCAAATCCTATCGGTTCCCCGTGAGACCAACAGGTCAAGCACGTCGTCGACTGTGCCGGCGGCATCTTTCAGCAGACGTGCCGCAATACGATCTCCTCGCTCGGCGAACTCGAATACTCGCGGCGCATAGCGACCGAACTCGCCTGGTTTTGCCTGTCGGGCAAATTCGACGATGTCTCGCGGGTCGTTGTTGAAGTCCGAAAGGACGGAATCGATTGCCATAGAGGAGCGATGAACCCCGTCATAGGCTAGCAGGCTTTCTTGCAGGAGCGCATGGCCAAGGCGAGCGCCGCTGCCAAGGTCGCCGACAGTGAAGCCCCACCCGCCGGTGTAAGTCAGCTTTTCGCCCTGGCGCGCGATATAGATCGTGCCAGTCCCCAAAATGGCGACAGCGCCGTCCTTGTCACCAAGTGCGCCCTGAAGCGCGATCAGCCCGTCGGACTCGATCTCGGCGGCGATAAAGGGCAGCCGCTGCTTCACGTAATGGACAGCGTCGCCGACATTGTGACCCGCGGCCCCGACAACAGCACGCGCAGCCGCAATGCCGTCGGGATCAAGTCCGGCTTGCTTGAAGGCCCCGCGCGCTGCGTCGGTTATGTTCAACAGAGCCGTCTGGGGGTCCGAGAGAATGTTGGCAGGACCGGATCTTCCTCGCCCGAGGATACGACCGTCTGAACCTGCTACTGCCGCCCGACAGCTCGTTCCCCCGCCGTCTATTCCGATCACATAAGAGGTCATGGAAGCCTTAATCTTGTGAACACACACCGCTCAGCGGTTCTGCCTCAGGGCCGCCAAAGCATTGTTCTCGCCGCGATGACGAGCGATTGCTTACCTTGGCAAAGGTCGGGCCCGCCCGGACTCTAGTCGAGCTCAGTTAAGGTTTGTACGTCGCACAAACATACAGGAATGTCAAAAGGGAAAGTGGGAATGCGCAGCAGACGGAGAAGCGGATAGTTCCGCCACGGCGGTGCGCAGACTGCATGGTCCCGATCCGCCTGTTTTGCCTACGGTGAACGAAAAAGGAACAAACTATCGGAGCGGCCCTTGACGAGACAGGAATATGTTCCTTATTCCTGAGGGCCATCTGAGCAGGAAAGGGCTATGGGAAAGCGGCAGAACGCGCCCGCCGGCGAAGCTATGTCTGAATTGGAAGAGGTTGCTCAACAGGCCATCGCCGCGGCCGGCGGGGACGCCGTGGTTGCGTTGCTGAATGTCCTTGCCAAGAACATCGACCTGGAGCGGGAACTGGCCTTGTCGCGGGCCGCGGTCTCGAACGGCTATTCTCGCGCCTGGCACAAGGCGAGGCTCTAAATGGCAGAGACGGCGGAGGACAATTTCCGGATCGAGGTTTGGGACCGGGAGGAGAAAACCCATCTCGAAACAATATGCCGGTCTCCGGACGCCATGGTGAGCCAGGCGGCCTGGCAGGCCGCCATCCGACGCCGGCCAGGAATGCTGCTGATCCACTATAACAGCCGGCATGTCATGGAAAAGATCATCACGCCGGGGGATGTGAGGGTGCCGCCGCAGACCATCATTGACGGCAGCGTTCACGCAGGGTTGGACGTCGCGCTTGGAGATTTGCGCCAATGGCACACGCTCCGAGCCTGGTGCAAACACTGCTCGCACCATGCCGAGGTGAAGCCAGCCGGGTTGATCCGGCGATATGGCAAGGGTGCACTGTTCAGCTCCGTTGAGAGAGCCCTTTTCTGCACGAGCTGCGACAGAGGAGGGCCGGTAAGACTGGAGATTCACAAGCTGCCGCGAAACTGAATTGGCTCCACCCCGAGCCGAAGGAGATCATCCCTGAGCTCCTAGTGATCCTTGCGCCAAACCCATGGCTTGTCGAATGAGCCGGCCCACATACCGCGCTTTGCGGTTCTGGCTTCCCTCTCTGCCCGAGCGTAGAAGCCAGCGCTATATTTCGGCCAATCAAGCGCATAGCCCTGCTTGACCACCCATTCCCCGATATCGATGCCTCCGGCGGTGCAGACGGCGACTATGCGACTGTACCGATCGCGGTCGACTTCAACGCACGATGTTGGGCGATGCGCCTTGAGGAGTTCGGCCAAGGCAAGGGATGCCCGCTGGCCGCAACGATACTTCCTGCCGGAGGCATCGGAGCAAATCTGAGCACTCTCCGGTGCGTCTATGCCATTGAAGCGAATTCGCTGCCCATGAATTTCGATTGTGTCGCCGTCGACGACAGATGCAATGCCCACCAGCGGCTCGGCTACAGCAGGCAAGTTGCCCGACAGAAAGCCGACCGCCAGGAACAAGCTACCAACGAGGGGAAAGCGCGTCATGCTCCGTAACTTCTGCCAGCCATCATACGTACAGCCGGGCGCCTTTGGCATCATCCTTCTCGCGATATGCACCTATCGCCACACGCCGGTATGGCGCCGGCCTCTCTGGGCGCCGGAGCACCTTCGCAGGATCCAACAGCATGAGAACGCCTATGATCGCACCGCGTCGATAGTCCGAAACGCAATTGATTCCCACAACGACCGTCCGTCCCCTAGGCATCTATCTCCGCGGCGAAGCACGCCGGAGGGCAGCGCTTCATCACGTTCCGACCCGCGAGAGCCAGCCCCTCGGTCAGGTGCGGTGCGTCAAGTTTTGGCGGGTGCCTTGCGCGTCTTCTTCGGGGGTGATTTGATTGACGCCGCAATTGTCGCCGCTGCTGCCGCACGAGCAACTCGTTTTGATTTTGCTGCCGTGGCGGGTGCGGGCATCGTCGGCTTTCGGCCGAGCCCTGCTGCTTTGGCCAAGGCCGAGCGGGTTGCGGCATAGTTCGGCGCGACCATCGGATAGTCGGCCGGCAGATTCCACTTCTGTCGATATTGGTCGGGGGTCAGATCAAACTGCTGAAGATGCCGCCTGAGCGATTTGAATTTCTTTCCATCTTCCAGACAGATAATGTAGTCGGGCGTCACCGACTTCCTGATCGATACTGCCGGTTCCTGCTTGACCACAGGTTCAACCGGCGCGGTGCCGATTCCTTGCAAAGCGGCATGGATATCGCCGATCAGTTTCGGCAACTCTCCAACCGGCAGTGGGTTGTTCGACACATAGGCAGCGACAATGTCGGCGGCTATCGACACGGCATCAAGCCGGCCGTCTTGTTCGGCAGCAGTGGTCATATAGTTTTCCTCTTTGTGTGGACTGATTTCAGCGAATTCGATTTCCCCAGACCGCCAAGGCACAAATAGTGCGTTTCTTTCTACGATCCACATCTATTTCCGACATTATATAGAAAGATTCGCCTTCATCGCTCTGATCGACTGCAGATAATCTCCACAGGTTCGATTGATCCCATTTCAGCCGCGGCAGCCCGATCCTGATGTGACCTTCCTTTAGACGAAAGAGCGCCAGCCTGGATCATGCCAGTGAGCTCCATTATAGCTTTGGCGCTGGACCAATCGTCCGCAACGGTTAGATCCAGCGCAAGGGTCATTCCACGATGACGAAAAGTCGCCGGCCTAAAGTTCTGTTGAACTGCCGCTTCCGCTCAAAATGGAATTATAGTTGCGAGAGTTCTCAAAAGAACTCATCGCAGCTATGCTCGGAACCTCAGGGCGGGACAAACGGGATGAGGTTGCCATTCTATTGGACAATGGCTGTCGCTTTGGCGGCAGTTCTAAATGTTGCAGACACCGCAACTGCCCAGGATTCCCGATATTCTGCGCGACAGATTCAACAGGCCCTTGCTGAACATGGATACGACCTCGGGACCGCGGACGGAATTTGGGGACGCCGGTCCATCAGTGCGCTGAAGGCCTTTCAGAAGGCGAGCAATCTTCCCCAGAGCGGTACTTTGGACGCAGCGACGTCAGCCACACTTTTTCCGCAACCCCAGGTGACGCGTGGCCCATTGACGCCAATAGCCACGGACGCGCACCTGCCGCCTCCGACGCAGCCTGGTGTTCCAACGAAGACAACTCCACAGGCAAATAGCGGGGGCAAGCAGGTAGCGATGCCGCCCAGGCGCTACCTTTGCCGGCGCTCGCCGAGGGCGCTTCAGCCAAATCCGACCGTTTGGCATCGGAGCGCAACAAGATCAGAGAGGTGCCAACGACCCAAACGCCGCGTTTGATCTATTTGGGCCTGCTAGGGGTAGCAGCCGCGTTTTTCATCCTTCGGAGACGCCGAAGAAATTCAGCCGCGGAGTCGGTTCCAACGGCATCCGAAAGAAAACGCAGCGAACCTGAGCAAAGTGTCAATCGCCCCGCGAGGACCGATAGGCATCGTCTCAATCGCCCCACCGATCGCATGGTTCCAGCCAACGGTGCTGGGAAGGAACCAGTCGACCAAAAGCCGGCCCTGCCGGCGGATGTTGCCGCTTCTCTTGCGGTACACAGCGCTGCGGTCGACGATTTCATCCGGCACGGTGAAGCGGTCGGACGACCCAAATCAGAGGCCAATCCTTCAGCCGGGCTGCCGGCCTTTCCCACTAAAACGTGTTGGCAAAGCATCGAGACCAAAGTCACCCCGGTGCCGACTACAAACGAGGTGTCGCTCGCATCGCGCAATGCTGAGGTCTCGGATGTCTCCAGGCAGGGCGGCGCTAACACGGCCGGGACGGACCAGCCGCGGTGGTTCGACCGGGTGCGACCGGCACCCGCCGCGCGCCAGTCGGCAGATTGGATTCCTGCGAATACACCAGCAAAAGCGGGAAACCACGACATTCCCGGCGGCATGATCTATGTAGGCGAACACCTGCCGAGGCAGGGCAGTTCAACCGACGCAGAGAACTGCTTGATCAACCCGAGATTGACCGTGGGCTCTCACGGCGATCCGCTGGGTCAAACGATGGGCTACTGGCCGTCTTACTCAAGCATTTCGCCCGCGGCGCGAAAATCGTATCTGGACTGGCTTGCCGGATCGCGATCCGATCCCGACGCCTATATCGGATACGTGTTCCTCTATTTCTACGGTCTCGAACGCCGCCTCATGTTGGAGGAGAGCCCACCCGACGCCGATGGTGTTGTTGCCGAGGTTCGCCGGCTGTTGCAGGTATATGGAGGGAATGGCTCGTTCAAACGTTATGCTGGTGAGTTGCTTTCGGCTTACCAGCTAAAGTCGGCTCAGTTGCCGGAAAAGTTTGATCTGGAGGTCGAGGAAAATAGCTACGAAATCCCGCTAATGCTCAAGGTCGCCCTTGGGGTGCGGGTGCGGAGCGGAGAGGCGATCGAGCCGGACCTTTTGTTGGCCTACGTCCTTGCCGACCCTGAAACGCGGGTGCGAACGCCGGCGCGACGGGCACAGACTCTCTTGCGAGAGCTGTTCGCGCAAGCGGTGGAGAAGCAATATCCAAAAGGCGTGCGTGTTCCGGCCGCCGGAATGCGGAAACTGAAGGTCAACTACCGTGCCTGCAGCGGGACGTTCGATCTTGCAATTCGCCCCTTTGGCGGAGACCTGCCGGACATCACAAACCGCAGCGAACCGATAGGCGGTGCCCGCCGGATCTTCGACGACTGCACGGATCGGCTCGACGACTACAGCCGCATGCTGGGCCGTACGGAAGGACTGAGGCCTAGCCTTGCGGCTGTGGCTCAGCTGCCCTTAGGTTTGCGTGTGAAGAATGCTGAAGAGCTTCCTGGCCGGCCGTTGAGGCGGTTGCGAGAACTGTCGAATGATGACGGGCTAATATCGATCCAACAGCTCGCTGAGTTGGCAGGGATGGAGCCCACCAAAATTTCCGCGCGGGCAAAGCAGAAGGAACTGGCCGCAATTCTGGCAGCCTTTGGCTATGGTCATACCGCCGACCCTTCCTTTTCCCTCAAGTCCGCAAAACCAAGCGAAATGGCGATGGTCTTTGGCCGGGAACGTGAAGCTGAAGCTGATCCCGAACCGAGCCAGCATTACCGCCCCATGCAACTGTCAATCATGCTCGGCATGGTGATTGCCTTCGCCGACGGTCTGCTCCACCCCATGGAAGAACGCAGGCTCTTCGACAGGGTCGACGGAGCACCCGGCCTGTCAAGGGACGAACGCGTCCGCCTCAAAGCCGAGATCAAGGTCTGCGCCGCCGATGCCAGCCGCGTCGTGGATTGGACCAAGCGCATAAGCGACGTGCCAAATGACCGCCGTGAAGACCTCGCCGATGAATTAGTGGCTGTCGCTGCGGCAGACGGGACCCTCCATCCACGAGAAGTGTCGCAGCTCGAGAAGCTGTTCAGACAGATGGATCTGGACCAAAACTCGCTATATTCGCGACTGCAGGGGAGTGTCGCGCCGCAGAACAGGCCGCGCGACGGAAATGACGATCTTCCCCTTGTTATCCCAGCCGGAATCCAACCGCCGGGCATCCCGGTGTCGCCGGCGCCTCCCAGGGCGCCTACGACGCTTGTCGACATCTCTCGTCTCGAAGCGATCCGGCGCGAAACCCGGACGACGTCCAGCGTCCTTGCCGATATCTTCGTGGACGAGGCAGAGCCGGCAATAGAGCTTCAGCCCGCGACCGAGGAAATCGAGACATCCAATGGGGACGCGCGCTTCGATGGGCTGGAGCGACGCTATGCGTGGCTTCTGTCGCAACTGATTGAGCAGGAAACCTGGACGGCTTCGGATTTTGAGCGTTTGGTGCGCGGTGCCGATCTGATGCCCGGTGCGGCGAAGCAGGCAATCAACGATTGGTCCCTCGACCGCTTCGACGAACTGGTCCTGGATGGCGAGGCTCCTGTCATCGTCAACGCCAGCCTGTTTTCCGAGGCTACTCCCCAATCTCCGTCGCTTACCGTCTCTGTCGAAGGAATGTCTGCATGACGACAAAACCTCCACCTATCAAACCAAGAGATCGAGACACCATCATCAGCGCCTTGCGTGCCGGCGTGGTCCCGCGCATCGGTCTCCAGCATATTCAGGTGGGGCGCCAGCGCGAGATTGAATCGCTCATCCAGGACATCGAGCGGATCGGCAACGGCGGGTCGAGTATCCGTCTCGTCATAGGCGCCTATGGTGCCGGCAAGACCTTCTTCCTGTTTCTCATCAGGCAGATCGCACTTCAGCGCAAGCTTGCGGTCTGCCAAGCCGACCTTTCTCCGGATCGCCGCATCCACGCCACCGGCGGGCAGGCACGTACGCTCTATGCCGAGCTCGCCACCAGCCTTGCGACCCGTACCGCTCCGGATGGAGGGGCGCTCAGAAACATTCTGGAAAGCTACATCCAGAAAGCCTCCGAACGCGCTTCCTCAGGCGGGACGACTATTGAAATCGCCATCAAGGATGGCCTTGGCGATCTTCGCGAGATGGTCGGTGGCTATGATTTCGCAAATGTTATCGTTGCCTATGCGCGGGGCTACGAGGAAGGAAACAGTAATTTGCAGGACGCCGCGCTGCGGTGGTTGCGCGGCGAATACACGACTAAGACAGAGGCGCGAGGCGATCTGGGCGTGCGCACCATCATCGACGACGCGTCCTTTTACGATGGCCTGAGATTGCTTGCCCGTTTCACAAGGCTCGCCGGTTTTGGCGGCCTGTTGGTCTGTCTCGACGAACTCGTCAATCTTTACAAACTGCAGAGCGCCCAGGCCCGCAAACAGAATTACGAACAGATCCTGCGCATCTTCAACGATGTCCTGCAGGGGACGACTCAGGGCATCGGCTTCATTCTGGGCGGGACGCCGGAATTCCTGCTCGACACGCGGCGCGGCCTTTACTCCTACGAGGCCTTGCAGTCCCGCCTTGCCGGAAACAGTTTTGCGGGCAATGGCCTGGCCGACTACTCCGGCCCGGTGATCAATCTGCCGAACCTGACGCCGGAGGAACTCTACCATCTGCTGGAGCGGCTACGCGACGTCTTCGCGGCGGGCGATCAGGAAAAATGGCTAGTTCCGGACGCGGCACTCCACGCCTTCATGGACCATTGCGCCAACCGGATCGGCGAGGCCTATTTTCGGACCCCGCGCAACACGGTGAAGGCCTTCGTCGATCTGCTCGCGATCCTTCAGCAAAACCCCGGCACAGATTGGAAAGACATGCTCGGCGCATTGGACGTCGCGGAAGATCGAGGCGGTGGAGGCGACCTGCCCATCGACGACGTCGAAGGGGGAGCGGACGACGAGCTTGCAACCCTCCGCATTTGACGCGCTTTCCGAGCCGGTCAGACGCTGGATATGGCAGCGGAAATGGCCGGCGCTTCGGGACGTGCAGGAAAAAGCTATCCCGGTCATCCTCGCGGGCGGCGATGTCGTGATCTCCGCACGCACTGCCGCCGGCAAGACCGAAGCCGCCTTTCTCCCATTGTTGACCCGGTATGCCGAACACGCAGGCAGCGCCGATGGGTTCGCCATCCTTTATGTCAGCCCGTTGAAGGCGCTGATCAATGATCAGCACCGGCGGCTGGAAAGCCTCTGCGAAGGCAGCGGCGTTCTCCTGCACAAATGGCATGGCGACGTGTCGGCGGACGCCAAAACCCGCGCACGAAAGCGACCTTCGGGTATCGTGCTGATCACTCCGGAATCGCTGGAGGCGTTGCTCGTCCGCAGGGGCGGTGAGGTAGCGCAGATGTTTTCGCGTTTGGATGCGGTGGTCATCGATGAGTTGCATGCCTTCATCGGCACTGAGCGTGGCATGCAGCTGCAATCGATTCTGAACAGGATCGAGGTCGCGACCAAGCGAGACCGCATCGATCGAATAGGGCTTTCAGCAACACTCGGCGACATGAGCCTGGCTGCCGAGGCGCTGCGGCCCGGCAAGGGCGCCAGCGTGACGATCGTGGAAGGCGAAGACGAGGGGAACGGGGTCCGTTTGCAGATCCGGGGTTATCTGCTGGACGGCACCGCCCCGGGCGATCTTACGGTCACCACAGACGATGGCGATCCGCCCGAAAAGTCGACCGAACTTTTCGAACAATCGACGGTGCCAGCAACGCTTGCGGTCGATTTGTTTCGCCTGCTGCGCGGCCAGAGCAATCTGCTGTTTGCCGGATCTCGCGCCAATGTCGAGGTCTATGCCGACATGCTGCGTTCCATGTGCGACGAAGCGAGCTTTCCAAATGAGTTCTTCCCGCATCATGGCAATCTTGCAAGGGCCATGCGCGAGGAGGTCGAAGCGCGGCTTCGAGACGATCCGCGCCCGACCACTGCGGTCGCGACCACCACGCTGGAACTCGGAATCGACATTGGCGAGGTTGAGACAATCGCGCAGATCGGGCCGGGTTTTTCGGTCTCGTCACTTCGCCAGCGCCTCGGCCGATCCGGCCGCAGGGCCGGAAAGCCCGCAACGCTGCGCATGTTCGTCATCGAGCCTGCCGTCGGCAAGGGAAGACACCCAATTGACCGGCTTCGCCTCGATCTGGTTCAGTCGATTGCGATGGTTGAGTGCCTGCGGGCGGGATGGTGCGAACCGCCATCGCCAGCTGGGCTGCATCTCTCAACGCTGCTCCATCAAGTGATGGCGCTGATCGTGCAGACCGGGGGCGTAAGCCCGACAGTCGCCTGGAAACTGTTGTGTGAGCGCGGCCCGTTCCGAGCCGTGGACAGGACGCTGTTTGCCGAATTGCTTCGGTGCATGGCCACGCCTGAAAACCAGCTGATAGAGCAGTCCCCAGAAGGCTTGCTCATGATGGGAGAGACCGGTGAAAAGATCACGCAATCGTACGAATTCTATGCTGTTTTCGCTACTGAACGGGAATACCGGATCATCAACGATGCACGCACGCTCGGCACCTATCCGCTGAGCTCTCCGCTTGCACGGGGCGAAACCATCATTTTTGCCGGACGCCGCTGGCAAGTCATCGAAATCGACGATCGCGCTCGGGTTATCATGGTCAAGCCGACACGGGCTGGAAAGCCACCGCATTTCAATGGCAAGGGGGCAGCCATCCACGATCACGTGGTGGCAACGATGCGCACGGTTCTCGCATCCGACGAGGCCTACCCCTATCTCGATCCTGCAGCCAATCGCCTGCTGGACGACGCGCGCAGTTCTTTCCTGGACCTGCAGCTGGATCGCCGTTCCATCATCGCGCACGGGGAGGGAGTCCTGATATTCCCCTGGGTCGGAACCAGGAAGCTGCAGACGCTAACCCTGGCGTTGCTGGCGCGCGAGTTCAAAGCATCGCATTTCGGCCATGCCATTGAGCTTCAGGAATGCGAGGTCCAGAAAGCCATCGAAACTCTGCAGGATATAGCTGGTTCGCCGGCACCAGACGGAAAAGACCTTGTCGTACGACTAGCGCAACCAGCATTGGCAAAATTCGACAATTTCCTCACAAACGACCTGATGACACTGGTCACAATGGTGGAGAGAATCAGCGCCAAGGACTTGCCCCTGATCGTCGCCAACGCACTGGAAAATCCCAGGACGCATAAAGTGACATAAACCAACAGAATCAATTGCTCGCAGCCCGCATTGGCACCCTTTCGCATATAGCCAAGCCTGCTATAACGAGCCCTTCGACGCGCTCCTGCGTTCACCAGATTTGAACCGACCAGGATGAAAACCAGCATCGATCACTTGCCGGAGCACAAGCAGGAGGAACTGGCCCGCGTGGTCGAAATCCTGCATGCCGAATTCGAGGACGCGCTGGCCGAGAGCAGCGCGGACTGGAAGAAGAGCGGCCGCATCCTGAAGATCATCCTGTTCGGATCCTATGCCCGCGGCGACTGGGTCGACGAGCCGCTCACGATGAAGGGTTATCGCAGCGATTTCGATCTGCTGGTGGTCGTCAACAACAACAAGCTTGCCGACTTCGCCTACTGGTACAAAGCGAAAGATCGGCTCGATCGTGATCGCGCCATCAAGACGCCAACCAGTTTCATCGTGCACAGCCGCCGCTTCGTGAACACGGCGCTGCGCCAAGGGCAGTACTTCTTCACCGACATCCGCCGCGAGGGCATTGTCCTCTACGAACTCGACGATGAGCCGCTGGCCGAGCCCAAGCCGCTCACTCCAAAGGCTGCCTATGAGAATGCCAAAGGACATTATGAGAGCAGGCTTCCAGGCGCGATAGGGTTTCTCGACACATTTCAATACGTCCTGAAGCAGGGCCGACAGAAAGAGGCAGCATTTCAACTTCATCAGGCGATTGAGCACACATATTCAACGCTACTGCTCGTGCTGACGAACTACAGTCCACCTTCCCACAAACTCACATTTCTGCGGGCCTTGGCTGAGGACCAGGATCGACGGTTGTCCCAGGCCTGGCCACGCGACCAACAGCGTGTTCGCGCCTGGTTCAACACGCTGAACGAAGCTTATGTGAAGGCTCGGTATTCCACGCGCTACGAGATCAGCGAGGACGCGCTTGTCTGGTTGGGCGAACAGACAGCGGTACTTCAAAAGAGCGCAGCACAGATTTGCCTCGAGCATCTGGAGCGAATGGCTCAACGACTGATCGCTTGACGGCCTCATGAGCACAAACAGTGAGGAGCGTAAGAGCCGAGGGCGGCGGCGTACCAGAGAGTAGGACGGCATGGCCCCACCTTGGCGCAAGCGCAGATGGGATGGGAAGCGAGAGAAAGGAACGAGTTGCTGCTAACGCCTAGTCACCTGAGGCTAAATTCGCGCCTCGGGAAATCGACCCTTGATTTCGGCGTTAAAGAACGTCCCAAGAGACTCAGATTGAATGAAGCGGTCGTACATGAAGTTGGGGAAATTATAATACTGATACACTCCTCCGTGGCGAAACATTATCTCCAATGTCTCTGAGTTAGGCTCATAGCCAACCTCAGCCAAGTTTCCAGATGTGACTGGAGATCTATCCATTTATGTTCTCCTCGGGGCCATCGTCGGCAGTCCAATTCGGGTCCTGAGCACGCCATGATGCCACCATGCTTTCGTACTCCTCAGGAGTGCGCGTTTTGCGCCAACTCGCCGCTACTTGCGGGTCTTCGCTTTTTGGTCTGCTGTCGGCTGGGGGAAGTGTGATGCGGCATCGTACAGGTAATCTGGCTGCTTCACCTGTTATGATCGCCTCTCCGGTTCGGAGTACGGGCAGGCTATCAGCAATGCCGCTCAAGTTGTCGGGCAGAGCGGCCTGTACCCTAGTGCGATCCGCGCTATTGCTCAAACGCAGGGCAATGAACGTCCCGCATTGCGATAGTATGGTGTCATCGATCTCAGATGGCCGTTGGCTGACGATCATAGCCCCTATGCCGAACTTGCGTCCTTCCTTGACAATTCTCTGAACCATATTGCGTGCAGGACTGTCAGCATCCTTGCCGAGGTAGCGATGCGCCTCTTCCATGACAACCAGTTGAGGTCTCTGACGACCCCCCTCGGGGCGTTCACGACCCCAAAAGAGTCCTTCATAGATAATCGTCAGGATAGAACCTATTAGCTGCACCAGGACTGTGCTGGGTATGCCAGACAGGTCTAGCACGGTAATTGGCTTGTCGTGCCCCAGCCAACCCTCCAACAGTTCCGCGAGGTCTTTAGCTGAGACACCAGCTGTGTCTGGATTCCACTCACCTGGAGTCAGAAGAAACTCGAAGCGTTTGTCCAGAAGCCGAGATCGCATTCTGTCCAGCTGACGTCGGATGCCAAGCACGTTTATGTTATTCAGGTATGGAGCAGTGTTGTTTGTGGTTGCCGGCTGGTAATTGGGCTGCTGCAGTGAACTCGCATCACCTTCCACCAATATCGCACGAACAGATTTGCCCGTGTCAGACCACGTTCTGACTTCAGGATCGATCAGATCAAACCACAGCTGACGAAGGCTGTAGGGGAGTGGGCTGTCGACGGTCATCGAGCTGGGGTCAACGCCAGCGACCGGCGCGGCAGCTACCAGTGCTTGCTTGGCCGCGAAAACCTTGTCCAGGATCGCAGTCGACGCCCGATCGTCCAACTTGCCCATCAAAAACTCTAAGATGTCTGAAGGCGGTAATGCCCAGTACGGAATGACTAGTCTATTCTCACCTTGCAGTGGCGCGACCCGAAAAACTTCTGCCACCTCACCAAAGGAGCGAGCGTACTCTCCATGTATGTCTAGCAGCAGGATTCGGGCATTCGGAAAACCTTCATTGCCAAGTGTGGAGAGCGACCTCAGTAAGCTTGCAACGGTAGTAGATTTTCCTGAACCGGTTGAGCCTAGGACGGCACTGTGACGGGTGAGTAGTTTATCTAGGTCCAGTCGAACTGGGACGCTTTCGGCATTGGCCAGGCGGCCTACAACAACCTGTCCGGTTGTCTCCACACCGTAGATGATGGCCAAATCGTCTTCCGTAACCAGATGCACGTCGTCGTTGATATTTGGGTATTGGCTAATTCCACGTTCAAAAGATGCTTCTACAATCTCACCTACTAGCTGTACGGTCATCCACCTCTCGCCGCGATCGCGCAGGTCGATGAGCGCGGCTGGAGTAGCGCTGGCACCAACTTCAGAAATAATACCGTACAGATCATGGTAGCCTTGCGGTATCCGCACAAAACTACCGACCTGACCGATGCGATAGCTTCTGCCTCCAATAATGGCGATGCCTGAGGCAACGCTTGATGCAAGCCTCACGCTTATCGTGGCACCTGTCACGGCGCCGACAGAACCGAGAATTGTAGGAGTCATGGCGTCAAGCCTAACGCTGCCGATGGCGCAATCGGTGCTGGCGTTGCTGCACTAGTCGAGCCAACTACCGAGCTAGGAACGGCGACAGCAGACGGGGGGTCAAGAGCTTGACCGGAACGTGACATCACGAGAAAACGGGCGAAGCTAGAAAAATCGCCGAGAAGGAACCTTGGACTTCCTCCGCCGACCGAACCCCAATATGTCTTTCGTATGGGTTCCCAATCACGGGCCGGCGGGTCACCGGGACGCCAGTCTCCAGCCACGCCGTTGATTATAGCCCTGTCCCGCGCATAGACACTGAAGTTAGGCCGCTTCTCCGCCAGTGCTTCGGCAAATTTCTCAGATGCCAGTTCCTGGTATTGGAACGCGAACAAGCTGGCGGATGGATTGGCGGCTAGGCTCTCATCAACCCGAGCTGCAACATGTGCGTCAGCAAAGGAGAACCCCACGGAAATCAGGAGTGTGTCTTTGGTTGTCAAGAAGGCGCGAAGGCGGTCAAACAATGCAGCGTAGGGTGCTTTCTGTGTGAGGTCGTACTTAAGATGCTCGGGATAAATTAGGTGGGTGGCAGACGTAAGGCCGGTACGGATGACCTCGCCAGAGCTGTTCGCTTGCCAACCCAGCGACCCATGGACTTTCCAAAGCCGAGTCCAGCGAGATGGTAGGTCATTAGTAGCGACGCTCACCGGATCGAAAAAAGGCTCTCGCCCTCCCGTAAAGCCATCGAAATAAGGAGCGTGCGCTGCCTCAAATGCCTCTTCAAGAAGCAAATCATAGTTTGTTGTGAATACCTCGACAGGATGATCCCTATCCGTTCCGACAATCCAGTTCACGAGATCTTTGTAGGGCGTATCCCCAGGTGGCAATTTAACACTGACAGCTGACCCAATCTCGTCGCAAATACGCTGGCTAAATTTTGTATAATTCGGTCCGTCGAGGCCATCTACTTTACTGCCTCCCAGCACGTTTGCGAGTGATCGAACCCTAGACAGTACCGTCTCAATATTTGCCCCGGGATGCACGGCTTGTATCGCAGCAATCACAGCACCATAGTCGGGCTCCAAGGCGGTTAGTACATCCTTCGTAAGGCCCTGCACCGCAGCTATAAGGGGCTTGCCGGTACTAGGGTCCATCAGGCCGGCTGCTGCACCCGCGCCAATAAGAAATCCAATACGCTTTCGACCTTGCGCGACGATCGTTCGCAAGTCCGCCATATAGCGATCTGGATTGTGAATGCTGATTACCAAGCCCCGTGCCTCCCGCATTTTTTTCTTATCGAATCATTGTTCCACCCGATTCAACCGCGTGAAAGATACAAGGTTTATACATAACTACGTTGCCCAAAACAATTAATCGCCAGTAGTCCTAGGGTATTTACCCAACGTGCACGTCGACAATCGTGTTGAGCGACATTCCGATCCTCGGCGATACGAACCGTTTTCGTCTCCTAGATTCTTGCAAGCTTTTGCGACCTATATCTAGAGATGGCCAGGTCCTCCTCTATCAACAGCGACATAGCGGTGGCTAAGCGCGAAGCTGTCGCTCCCAGATCGATTGAATCGCAATGCCGAAGGCAAGCTTTGACTCGCGCAGCATGTCCTTCATGTCGGCGCGTGCGAAGACGGCGCAGGGCCAATCACCGGTGTTCAGCGCCTCGATCTTTCTTTTGGGGTGTCGAGCGCCGGCACGATAACGTCTTCGAAAATAGGACTGATCGTCAGGTCGTGCTTCGACGTCAAAACGTCGGCATAGCAATTCTTCCAGCGAAAGGGCGTCAGCTCAACCTCCAAGTCTCGCCGCCTCAGCTATGTAGTCGCGATAGGCGAAGTTGATGAGGTCTCGCACCAGTTCGAGGAGGCCGCCGGTCGGCAGTCCCTCGAACGGGTCGCCATGGGCTAGAGTGTTTCTCCGCTCGGCGAGGGTCGGACGCGTCACGCCCGTCAGTTGGCCCACCGCCGTCCCGCCGCAGCGCGTCACCATCGGGATTTGCGCGTCGGTCAGGCTGTCTGCATCGACCATGTGCTTGAGGAGGCTGGCGAAGTTTTGCCTGCCCTTGGATATCTGGGCGCCATAGCGATCCATCACCGCCACCTCCAAAGCGATCAGGGCGGCGAGCTCGCCGGCCTTGACCAAGCCAAAATCCACCCAGCCCAGCAGGTAAAGCGTCTGCGCGCGAGCGAACTTCGCCCGCACAATTTCGGGTGTCCGCGCGTCGATCCCAAGGCCTTCGACGAAGGTGCGCCACTCGGCTGGGGTTTCGAACAGAACAAACCCACCGGGATTGCCGGGCGTCGGCCAAGCCAGCTGCATCGGCTCTTCCCGGGCGGCGAGGTCGATTTGGGGGCGATCCGTCATCATTGTTATGACACGCGTCGCGGCATCCGTTCGTTCCGCAGGCACTCGATGCCGTACGCGTCGACACGGATGCGAAACTGGCGGATGTCGTGCACTACAAAAGTCCCGTCGAGCCTACCGATCATGTTGGCCGGGCGCCGCCGTTCGCGCCCCAACGCAAGATTAGGGGCGAAAGAACAAGGAGCGGTCCAGGGCGTCGCAGCTGGAAAGGATCGGTGCTAAGAATGCGTCCGGCTATCACTTGGATAAGACCGAGGCGCGGCGGCGTCGCGCTTCCTCGTGCATGTTCACAGGTGTGGTGCCAATGACCCGCATGACCATCGCAGCCAGAAAGCGACCAGGCGCCAGTTCCGCCGGAGTGCGATCCTTGAGGATTCTCACCTTCGGAAGACGCCGGATGATTTGGTCGGCCGTGGCATCGGGGATTGATGCAGGTACTTCCTCCGCCTCGCCTTCAGGCTCCGGACCGGGTTCCAATATTCCAGCTGGGGGTGGTTCTATCGGCTCCTCTGGCAGCGAGACATCGTCGGCATATTCCATCAGGACCAGGCACGTGGCGTGGTACGCGTCATCCTCTTGTCCAAGCTTGACGAGTAGATCGAATAACCAATCCGCTGTCTTGGGCTCCTTCTGCAAGATGTCCGAGCGGACACCGAAAACGAAGCCGAGGGCTGCGAGCGGGTGCCGCAGTCGCAGGTTCTTGGCGTCGCCGTACGACTCCTCGATCCGATTTGGGGCGTTCTTGCCGTACGAAGAGTCCATGCGCTTGGTTGAGACAAGCAACTCGGGACCTGTTGGCCAATCTGTAATAATTACGTCAACTTGCTTTAGGTAATTCTTCCCAAGGATGGCTGCAGACGATGAGGTAACGCCGGGTATCGATGTCTTTTTTGCTATGCGATCCGCTACTTGCGCTCGCAGGTTGCTGGGTAGCGAGTTAACAAGCGCTGAGACTGCAGCGGGAAGGATGCGCGGATTTGTCGGTCTGGGCCACACTTGATCTCGTTCAAAACCCGCCCTGCGGAGTTCATAGCTCAGCCATACATCGAGGGCTAGCGCCGGAACACCGGATTGGGTTGCCGCCTTCAGATGCAGGGGAACGCCAAGCAACCGCTCAAGTGTCTCGTAGTCCGGTTCGAAGCCCAACTGTCCATCTGGGCCGATGACCCAAGGATTGCTATGCAAGCCCCCAGGCGCCGCGTGAGCGACAATATGATCGAAAAGGACCCAGGCTTCGGTTTTCGCGGACGGTCTGGCGGCCATTAAGAGCTCTCACGTTGCGGCGGATAGCAAACTTTGTTCGCATTTGCCGCATTCAGTTGATCTGTTTGTCCAATAAGCCTTTGCCACCGACCGGAAGGGTCAATCAGCGTAGTGCCGCCAGCGCTGGAGCGATCCGATCGCGTCTTCCCATTGGTCGTCATTTGTCTTCCGGATTGTCGCAGCCGACGGGAAGACAATCCTTCCGGCCTCGCGGGGCTCCAGTTTCAACATCCCACCACCGAGCGCATGACCTTCGAGTTCGCAGCTCAACCTTACGAAGGGCGACGACCATTGTGGCAACAGCTTGCTTGCGAGTGCCTGGTCTCGCACACGGATCGCGTGGAGGCTGTTGGTGCAGGATACGCCAGCGGCGTTCCTGACCAGGTTCACATTGCGCCCCGACATATAGCTCATCACGAAGTCGGGAATCTGGACATCAGGCACCGCATACCAAGGTGCGCGGTTGCGGCACTTGTACCCTTGCCTCGCCTCGCGTCCAGCACTGCTGTCGAGATAGTTGCTTACGGCCGTCGGAAGCTGCTGATCGCGCGTCAGTCTCAGCAGCAGCACCGGATCATCGTTGCGTTTCCAGTCTTCAACCGTGGCCCTGGTAATCTGCTTGTCCGGCATAGCACGACCATTGCGAAGCGACGGCTGCAGGAATGCGGACGGGATACGCAGGCGCTTAGCGTCTGAGGGCCTGAGGTGAAAGAAGTCGTTGTCGCCGCTGACATAGCCGATTCCAACGGTCGCGAAATCAGCAAGCCGATGCGTGTGCGGATCGGCAAGCGTAGCAGCATACAGGCCGCGCACCGACGCAGGCAGCAGATAGGGGCGCAGGCGCCGGTTCCAGACGGTGCGCCATTCTCCAACGTCGACCTGCATTGTCGGCTTGGGCGGCGTCCTTGCCGGCACGAACTCGTCGACAACCGTCAGGTCGATCTTGTCAGCCTTGCCGCCAAAGCCCTCGGTATAGAGTAGCCAGCAATCCTCCGAGAGCGCCGGGAACAACTTCTTGCGCACTGCGACGATTTGCACGATCGAGAATGACGCTACGAGATAGTCGAGCAGGGGCGCGGCGTAGGGCGCGTGGCCGATCTCCGCCGGCACTACGAACGCCATGCGGCCTCCGCGCTTCAACAGGCCGGCGGTCGCAACGATAAACGGCGCCCAAGACGAGGACAGCCCGCTGAAGCGCACGCCCAGATGAAGACACAGATCCAGTGCCCGCCGCCGCATATCGCCCTTGAACGTCTGGTACCGAATAAAGGGGGGGTTGCCTGCGGCGCACTCGAACCGCTCGCGGGTTTCGATGGCCCAAGTGAAAAAATCGCCCTCGTGCACCAAGGCACCCGGCGCGTGCTCGATCGCACGGTGCGCCGAGACCGGGTTTTGCTCGATGCCGACACTGTTGCGGTGAAGGGCCAAGAATTGACCCTCCCCGCACGAGGGATCGATCAGGCGGTCGGTGGATTTGCGGCAGGCCCAAGCGACCAATGCCGCACTCACGCCATCGGGCGTGAAGTATGCGCCCGATCGCTTCTGCGAATATTCCGGAGATGACCCCACCATCGTGCGCACCTTAGTCAAATCGGTTCGTCCCGCAACTGGGAAAGCGAGAACATAACGCGAACTTACCCAGTCGGCAACTCTGCCTTGGAGGATGCTATCGGCCGTTCAATATGGTGTGGGTCAGCCCACCGCAGGCCCGCCAACTCGGGTATCGCCATAGCTTGGTCAGCCTGTGGTATACATCGGAAGGGGCAAACAGATGATCGAACCCGAACAGGAACTCGTAGCGCGTGGTTGCGGCAAGTGGTCGGACCCGGACGTTCCGAAGAACGGCTGGTCCTGCGCATATGTCCGAGACCTGGGTCCGGGCAAAGGCCGTCACAAGACCTGCGAAATGTGCGAGGCGATCCACATTCGCTTCGTCCATATCATGCGGCATCCGGCAGGCCTTGAACTTGAGGCTGGCTGTATCTGTGCGGGTCACATGGAAGGCAATCTTGCCGCTGCCAGGGCGCGCGACGACGATCGCAAGCGAGCGGCGGAGCGTGTCGCACGCCGTGATAAAGCACTGGTGAAAGCTCGGACCCAACTCGGTCAGATCGATGTTGGAACGAGGAGTCACGACCAGATGTCGTTGCTAGTGATCCCGACATTGGAACGGCTGCGCAAAGTTGTCGCTCGTCGCGTCCGCGAAGCCGGGAAGGATGCGAAGGATCATGACTACATCTTAGAGCACATTGAGCAGTCCGACTTTCTGGCTGAGGTCGAATTGGCAATCACGACTGCCAAGGAGCGCCTGAAGACTTTGCTGGCTCAGGCGCGAGCCGAGCAACTTGCCTCGGAATTGAAGCATCCGGTCTGGTGGCAGACGCCCAAGGGGCAACAGTTCACGACCTCGCACAACGATCGCGTCCAGATTTTTCGCCGCCCCGACGGTAAGTGGGGCGGGCTTTACCAGCTGGCCGGCGATACTGAGGTGACATGGGCCACGCGACGCTACGATGACATGGATGCGGCAGCAAACGCCGCCCTTGCCGTGCTGCGCCAGAAACTTCGTAAGACGGGGCGGCTTCCCGCATGAATGTAATCACGTGTTGTCCGGCCGATTCAAACCCAATGCGGAGCGACGAGAGAGGAGAGAGAGAGAGAGAGAGAGAGAGAGAGAGAGAGAGAGAGAGAGAGAGAGAGCGGACATCGACCCGGTCTTGGCCCTCTGCCGCCACGGCATCGCAATTGCCCAAATCGGCGTCGGCCAGGCCATGAATTGGCTCGTTGCAGCCGCAACTCATATTCAGGCTGCGCATCGCGACCCATGTTCCTCGTCGACACCGCTTGGCCGGACATTGATGCCGCCCGGCGAGGACCTACGGATCGACCGTAACGGCCATTTCTAGGTAGCGGCAGAAGCCGTTAGCAAGCTGCATCTGACGCGGCGTCCGGCATTCCGGCTCGAACACGTCCGGATTGGCCACGAGAATGCACAGTGCCTTGGCGCGGGAGATGGCCACGTTGAGGCGGTTCGCGCTGTAGAGGAACTCCATGCCACGCGGGGCGTCGCCATGACTGGAGGTCGCGATGGAATAGATCACGATGGGCGCCTCCTGTCCCTGGAACTTGTCAACCGTCCCTACTTTCGCGCCGGGGAGGCGCGCCTGGATTTCAAAGACCTGCGCGTTATAGGGGGCGATTACCAGGATGTCTTTCGGGGTGAGCGACGCCTCGTTGCCCTCGCGGTCGCGCCAACCTGCACCTGAAGCAAGTATCCCCAGCACAATACTGCGGATACGGTCGGCCTCCTGCGGGCTGGAATTCGCGTTGCCGCTGTGCTGCACCCCGACATAGCGCAAGCCGCTCCCGCCAAGCGGGCCGTCCATCAGGATGGCCTGGTTCTCGAGACCGGGACGGGGAAGGAGGCGGCTTTCGTAGAACAGTTCGGAGGTGAAACGGCAGATGTCACAGGGTGGAGGCGCCAGGTCTGATCAAGAAACAGGCCCTGGTCCTCGGCAATGGTCTGCCGCCCCCCGAGAAGGTGATCGAGAGCCGAGACCTCAGTCCCCTCGGGATGCGACCCCTGCGTCGGCTGCTCAAGCTGCTGGGGATCGCCGAGCAGGACAAGGCTGGCTGAGGCCGGCGATATGGCAAGCACGTTGGCGAGCGACATCTGCGCGGCCTCATCGACGAACAGCACGTCGACGAGTCCGGCCGCATCCGGCCGGGCCCACAGGAACCCGGTGCCGCCGAGGACGTGGTAGCCGCTTGCAAAGGCGCCGAGGGCCTCGGGGTTCTTCGTCGTGAAGGTGAGGTGCGGGACATTGTCTTCTACATCCGTGACCTTGTGCAGGCACTGCAGGTCGAAGCCTTCCTTCTTTGCTTCCTCGGCGGCCTTTGCGAGCAGGTTGCGAATGACCTTGTGGCTGTTTGCGGTCACCCCCACGCGAAGGCCGGCCCTGACCAGCGCAAGGATCGCGTAGGCGCCGGTATGGGTCTTGCCCGCGCCCGGTGGTCCCTGGATTGCGAGCACGCCCTGCAAGGCCGGGACGAGGCGGCAGGCCGCATCGACCGGGCTCTCACTTGGCTGGCGCAGCGCCGCGCCGCCGGCATCGGGCGGCCGCCGCAGCAGCAGATCGCGCGCCGCCTTGTAGGCACCGGGACCGCCGATGCCATGATCGGCCACGTACTCGCCGATCCGCACCAGGGACTCGGCCAGAACAGCCGTATCGATGTAGGTATGGGCGAAGATCGCTTCGGGGTGAAAACCGGCAGTGTCGCCCCGCTTCTTGATGTCGACGAACCGATGTTCCAGGTCGACGGCCTCGACTTTGCCGAACCGCTCGCCGCCAACGCTGCGCAAATCCTCCCCGCCGCGAAACTCCGCGTCCTGCGAGGGAAATCTGTAGCGGTGGATAGGGGCCTTGTCGGTTCCGCCCACGGTATCGACGAACTCGAGGCCGGCGATGCCTGCCCGCTCGTCCTCCAGCTCGTCCGCGGACAGCGCTGCCAGCCGGAAATATTCCCACCAAATCGCCTTCTCTTCCCGGCGATGCCAGTCAAGTACGTTCGCCAGCACGTAGAGCGCCTGCTGCTCGGTGCTGCGCTCCGCTGGGTCCACCGGAATGCCTTCAGCCAGCACGGCCACCACTGTATCGATCCGCGCCTGCCAAGCTGTAATCTCCGGGGAAGCATCCTCTCCAGGCGGAGCCGGCCGTGGAACCTCCACGCCTGAGGCGATCGCGTCAGTCCGCAGGCGCTCCAGCCAGTCACGAAGCCGCGCCGTCGAGACGCAGTCATCTTGATTGTAACCCGCAACGACGGCCCTATCGTCGGCATTGATGCCGTCTGCGTCCCCGAGCTCCAGGCGGGCCTGCACCTTGCTTAAGGCATGATTGGCATCAGCCAGCGACACCGCGCGCGTGAATTCGTAGAGCGGCTCCAGCTTCTTGATGGAATAGCTCTCGACGCTGGCGCGGATGGCGTGGCGGACCACCGCGTAGAGATCGACCAGGACCTGCCTGCGCAGCAGCGTGTCGATCTCTTCCTCGCGCGTGGCGTAGCGCCCCATCAGGCGTTTGAGCGCGCCCACCTCATAGGCCGCGTAATGATAAATGTGCATGCCGGGATGGTGCGCTCGCCGCTCGATCACGAAATCGACGAAGCGCTCAAAGGCTGCCTTTTCATCGGCCTGCGTGAGACACCAGTCGGCGACGTAGGTGAGCGCGCCCTCTGCGTCCTTGAAGGCATAGCCGAAGAGATATTCGAGGCCGCCATCGCCGACGAAGGGGTCGCCTTCGAGATCGAAGAAGATATCGCCGTCGTTCGGCTCCGGTAGCCGGCACAGGCCAAAGCCCGGTTCTATCGGCAGGGCTTCATGGAGCAGCCGCCCGGCCGCGCGCCCCGCAACCTGGATCCGCGCCTGCTCCCGGATGCGATTGTAGGACGAGGCGGCGCCGCGCTCCGGCTTCCACGGCAGCGGCAGGGGGAGCTCGGCTAGTGCTGTAATGGTGGGCACGTCGTGGCCGGCGAGCTCACCGCGCTGCACGGCCGTGATCCCGGCCACAAGGGAGAGGTGGTCGTCCTGGTGGCGCTGGTCGTCGCATCGGCCGCGCCAGCGGCAGATGTCGCAATGGGCGACCGGCTCCGGATAGGTGCGGACGTCTCCGTTCAAGGACGCAGTGAAGCGTTCCCGTACATTGCGGTAGTAGGCGGCATAGTCGCTGACCCGAAAAGCCTCCGGCTCGAAGCCGGTGAGCGGTGCGACAACGTAGGCGCATTCTGGCACGAGCCCCTGCACGTGCCCGACGAGGTCAGAATAGAGGCAGAGCTGCAGCACCGTCCCACCCCTGGTTTCGCGGGCGAGCTTGGTGTCGATGACTTCATAGGACCAGGCGCCAAGATCGCTTGGTGTCTCGACGCGCCGGAGGATGTCGGCCCGGCCCGTGAACGGCGGCATGCGTAGCGCGGCCTGCACGATGATCTGCGCGCCGGCACGCATCGCCTCGATCGTGGCGGCCACGGAGCCGTTATCTATGCCCTTGCCCTCGATGACCACGACCGCAAGGCCCGACGCCCGCAGGTGATCGACATAGGCCGCCTCATGCGCGGCCCCGCGCTGCTGCAGAATCTCGAGCAGTGGGTCCCAGATCTTCGGCTTTTCGAGCGCGCCGTCCGCAACCTGAAGGTCAAGAACGGTCAGATGGCCGCAGTTCAAGTAGCCGACCAGATCGGAGGCGCTAAGCTGTAATTGGGAGCCGATTCTCAGCATAGATAAAAGTGTGCGCAGATTGGTGACAGCTAGGCAATTCGACATCGCATGGATTTGCCGTATCGTCTGCTGTCGTTCGCTGCGCCATGCCGATGGCACAACGACCCCACTCTCCTCGGTCTTTCACGCTTAGGACTAGTCGAAGCCTTTCCTGACCGTTGTTTCCTGCTCCCCACAGCGAACCGAGCCGATTAAATACACCGGGGCTTTGTCGCGCAGCCTTTTCGCCGTCTCGGGCGGTGAAATTCTTCTATCGGGCCTCAATCGAACATCGGTATGTTCGCAGCCGGAGACCGCTCAATGGCATTTCGATTCGTACACACGGCCGATATTCATCTCGACTCGCCGCTGCGTTCGCTGGCGATGCGAAACGGCGACCTTGCCGAACTTGTCGGAGACGCCAGCCGCCAGGCATTCATCTCCATAGTTGACCTCTGCCTTGCGGAACGGGCCGACGCGCTGGTCATTGCCGGCGATCTCTACGATGGCGACCAGACGTCGATGAAAACGGCGCGGTTTCTGGCGTCACAGATGACACGACTTCACCAAGCCGGGATCAAGGTTTTCAAGATCCGTGGCAATCATGACGCCATGTCGCGGATATCGAAACAGCTCGTGTTCCCGGACACGGTCACGATTTTCGGCGGCCGTCCCCAGTCAGTGCTGCAGACAGCCGGCGGGCTCGACGTCATGTTCCATGGCTTGAGCTTTGCCAGCTCCAAGGCACCGGACGGTCTGCTCCCCAAGTATTCAGCTCCGCGTGAAGGCGCGGTCAATATCGGCATCATGCATACGAGCCTGGCTGGATCGCCTGGCCACGACGTCTATGCCCCCTGCAGCGTCGCTGACCTGCACAGCCATGGCTTTGAGTACTGGGCACTTGGGCACATCCATGTCCGCCAAGTCCATCCCGGGGCGAGCACGGTGGTGATGCCAGGAATTCCGCAGGGCAGGGACATCAATGAGGCTGGAGAGAAATCCGTCACGCTGGTGACGATACGAGACGATCGCAGCGTCGAAATCGAGGAGAGGCTGACCAGTATCGCGCAATTCGAGCGGGTGAACGTCGACCTGGCCGAAACGGTGGAATGGTCCGAAGTCGTCGCGCGGGTCCGCTCCGCGCTCGAAGCTATCCGGACGGCCGTCAGATCCCGCCATGCCGTGATACGCCTCGGCGTGGCTGGGGCGTCACCTTTGTCCTGGGCATTGATCCGTGACCGCGACCTGCTGCTCGCAGAAGCTGAGCAGGTCGCGGAACAGACGGGGGACACATGGGTGGAGAAGCTCGAGCTCAGCGTTGTTCCAGCCGCAGCCGAAGCATCCGAGGGCGTCGCTGATCCGATTTTGGAACTCGCTCAATCCATGCGCGCCGATGCCAGCTCGGAACCTTTCCGTGCCGAGGCGAGGGCGTTGGTCCAGAAGATGATCGCGGATCTTCCGCCTGAGGGGCGTGATTTCGCGGGCAAGGACGAGGCCGAGCTGGAGTTGTTCCTCGACAGGGTGCTTGCCAACGGCGCTGACCTGGTTACTGCGCGCCTCAAGGCCGGTGGATCACAATGAGGCTCCGGCGACTTGATCTCGTCCGCTATGGCAAGTTCACCGACAGGACGATCGACTTCGGGCCAAAACCGGAATCCGGTCCGGACCTGCATATCGTCTTCGGTCTGAACGAAGCCGGCAAGTCGACCGCGCTTTCGGCCTATCTCGACCTTCTGTTCGGTATCGAGGAACGCAGCCGCTACAATTTCCTGCACGAGTACAGCGCTATGCGCATCGGCGGGGTGCTCGAACTCGGCGGCGCGGAGCACACGTTCACACGCACGAAACAGCGCGCCAACTCATTGCTGAACGCGACTGGCCAACCGGTCAGCGAAATGGCGATATCAGCCCATCTCGCGGGGCTTTCTCGCGACTCATACGAGACCATGTTTTCGTTGGACGACGAAACGCTGGAAGCAGGTGGAAAATCAATCCTGGAATCGCGCGGCGACCTGGGCAAGCTGCTGTTCACGGCCAGCGCCGGCCTCGGGCACGCAAGTGATACATTGAGCGTGCTGGAGGCCGAAGCGGACAGGCTCTATCGCAAGCAGGCACACGGAACCGAGCTTGCGCTGCTCAAGAAGCGGCTTACGGAACTGAAGGCCGGTAAGGACGCGATCGACACCTTGGCGTCGACTTATGAGAGCCTTGAAGCCGAGCGTCTCGACGCGACAGAAAAATACAATCGCAGCATCGCCGAACGGTCGGTGCTGTCGGCTCGGCTCGATACAATCGCGAAGTATCTTCGCGCGATCCCGATCCTCGCCGACATCCGACGTAAGGAAGCCCAACTGGCCGAGTTGCCTGAGATCGATTCACCGTCACGGACCTGGACCGGCAGCGTTGCCGACATGATCGAGACCGACGCCAGTCTGAGAACGCGGCTATCCGCGAGTGTTGACGAGCTCGAGCGGGTCACGACGAAAATCGCGTCCGTCGACGTGGACGCGGTGATCCTTGCGATCTCCGAACGGGTTCGCGGCCTGGCCGACCGCAAGGTGCGCCACGTCTCGGCCGGCCTCGACCTGCCAAGTCGCAGGACGGAGCTGCAAATCCTCGACAATGCCGTAGCGACCTGCCTTGCCGCGCTTGGTAGGTCCTCCGAGCCACACCCCGCCAACCTGCTCTTGCCTGCTGCAACCATCGGCGCGGTGCGCGCCATGGTCGAGCAGCGATCCGGGATCGTTACCAGCGTGCGCGTCGCGCGCGAGGAGGCCGCGGCCGCTGCTGACGCGCTCCAGGCGGCACGCGAACGGGTCGGCGAGGAACGGGCGGTGCCCGAGCCTGCCAGGGCAAGGCTAGTTTCGGCTTTGTCGGCGGCAAAGACCAGCGGGCATCTGGGGGAGACCAAGGCGGCACGCGAGGCCGCGGATGCCGGTGAAATTCGATGGGAGGCCGCGATTGCACGCTTGCATCCCTGGTCGGGAGATGCTCAGGCGTTGGCCAGGGTCGCCGTTCCGAATGCTGGACAGCTCCGCGCATGGAAGGCGCTTGCAGCAGAGCAGGGCAAGAGCAGGGGGATTCTTTCCGAACGTCTTGCCGAGCACCAGGGTCATCACGACTTGCTTGCGGCGCAGCTGCAAGCCCTTCGAGCCTCGGTCGATGTCGCCGACGATGAGGCAGCGAACGCCATTCGGCGCGTCCGGGACGAGGCGTGGGCAAGGCATCGCCATGACCTGACTGGGGAAACGGCGGATGATTTCGCGGCAGCACTGGATCGAGACGACAGCGTCACAGCGGGCCGCCTCGCCAACGCTCGGGAGCTCGTTGATATCCGCAGCACAAACCGCAACCTCGCAGAGACCTCGGCCACCATCGCGCATGTGCGCAGCCAACTTGAACGCAACAGCTCAGATCGCGAGGCTCTGCTCTCGGAAATTTCTGCAGCCGCAAGAGATCTGCTTGGAGAAATCCCGGAGACGTCCCCCGAACGGCTGATCGAACTGATCGAGGATCGCATTGGTGCCCGGAGCGATGCGCTAGCGGCCTGGGAGGAGATAGAGCTTTCTCGCAAGAAGACCGAACGCGCGGTTGATCAGGAAGGCCGAATACGCGTGGAGCTGAGCAGTGCGCTGGCGAGCGTCGGTGTCGGCTCGGATCCTGATGACAGCCTGGAGACGGTCATGGCCGTGGCGGAGCTGTTCCTTGAACGGCAATTCAAGGTGGACGCTGAGCGCACCGAGGCGCTCAAGACCGTCGGCACAAGGCAAGAGGATTTGGCCGCCAGGCGCCGAGCCATCGAAGTCGCAGAGCGGCGTGACGATGAATGGCTAGTTGGCGTTGCCGAGGCGCTTAAGGGCACCTGGCTAGAGAGCGGCATCTCGGCGCCCGGCGTCGGCGGGGTCCTCGATCAATTGGCTGAACTGTCCAAATGTCTTCAGGACCGGGACGCCATGCAACTTCGTATCGAGAAGATGGAGGCCGACAGGGACAATTTCCTGGGCGAGGTTGCCGCTGTTGCAGCCGAAGCGGGTGAGGCGGCCGACGACGAACCTGAACAGCTGGCGATTCGACTTGCCGAGCGCCTGGAGCGCGCCGAGCGCACGCTTGAGGCCAAGGCAAGCCTCGTCAATGACCTGCAGCGCCTACAGGATGGGCGTGAGATCCTCGATGCAGAGGTTTCGGCGCATGAGCGGCGAAAACACGAGGTTCTGAGCGTCTTTGGCGTGGCCACGTTGGCGGAGGTCGTGCAACGCGACGAACTGCTGCGCGACAGGGACCGCCTGCGCACAGCCGTGGCCGAACTTGAGGAGCAGGTGTCGTCCGAGCTCGCGGTCGATGGGTTCGAGCAGGCGCATTCGACATTGGATGCTGTCGATCTCGACAGCCTTGCGATCGAGAAGGCCGAAGCCGAGCAACGGCTTCACGATCTTGACGAGGCATTACAACAGCAGCTCATTCGGCAGACGCGCGCGACCGACAAGCTGGACGCCATCGGCGGCGACGCGGCTGTGGCCCGCATAGATGCCGAAAGGCGCACCGTCCTTCTGGAGATCGAGGAAAAGGCTGTCCGCTACATCGAGCTAAAACTGGGAGTAATGTCGGCCGGGAACGCTCTGCGCATCTACCGCGAGCGCCACCGCTCCGGGATGATGGCGCGGGCGTCTGACGCGTTCGCCCTGATGACACGCGGCCAGTACTCCGGCCTGACAACCCAGCCGGTGAAGGGTGGGGAAGTGCTCATAGCAATGCAGCGGGACGGGCAATCCAAGGTCGCCGACGCGCTGTCAAAGGGCGCGCGTTTTCAGCTCTACCTGGCGCTCAGACTTGCCGGGTACTACGAATTCGCACAGTTTCGACCGTCAGTTCCGTTCATCGCCGACGACATCATGGAGACCTTCGACCATTTCCGGTCCGAGGAAGTTTTCCGGTTGTTCGGGGAGATGGCGAGTGCCGGCCAGGTGATTTACCTCACGCACCACCAGCACCTGTGCGAGATCGCCAAGTCCGTTGTGCCCGATGTCATGATCCACGAGCTCGGATAGCTGTGAGTCTGCGATCAAGACAGATCTAAGGGCTTTTCACTTGTTTGCGTTGGCAGTGCGGGAACTAGCGAAGTTTCGACCGTAACTCGGGCGAGGAACTCCAATAAATTTGGAGCGCATGCGATGCACGCGACTATCAACCACCGGCAGCCCCTAGCTCAGTGTGTTTGCACTCGGGGAACTGATCGCATCCACAAAACATCGATCCGTCCTTATTGCGCCGTTCTACCAATTGGCCGACGAGGCAAGCAGGACATTGCCTTAGGGCGACGCCGTCGACCGTCTCGAAGCGGACTTCGTCGCTGGCGATCTCGCAAAGCTCACCGATATAGCGAGATGGCTGACGGCGATTGGTGATCAGATAAACGCCTCGGCTGGCACGTGTCAGCGCCACGTAGAACAGGCGACGCTCTTCCGCGTAGGCGAAGGTCTCGGGGCGAGGAATGACCAGATTGAGCAGTTCATCGTCCTCGATACGGCTTGGTACGCCATAATTGCCCTCGCTCACATCGAGTAGCACCGTGTAGTCAGCCTCAAGGCCTTTGGCCCGGTGAAACGACAGCCCAGATACTTCGATATGGGCAAAGGAAGGTGGTTTTCCTTCGAAGGGATCCAGGACGTTGTAGCGCCACAGCACCAGGACCTTAAGCCTGTCGCGCGTTTCGCTGCGCCACAGCGTGACGATGCCGCCCAGAGCACCGTCGAGCCGTTCGAGCAGGCGCTGACAAGCCACCGCGAAGTCCAGCTTGCCGCGTTCACCATCGATGGGAATGACACGGATCGACCGAGAGATGGCCGGTCGTGTCGAGTGGACGGACTTCTTGATCTGCTCGGGATTCCGCTGAACGAACTTTGCCGCCGTTTCGGCAATGAGCTGGTTGCAGCGATAAGTCTGTTCGAGGCGACCCTGCCAGCTAGTCCCGAAATTCGCTTCGAACTGGGTGAAGATGGTGATGTCCGATCCGGCAAAACGATAGATTGACTGCCAGTCATCTCCAACCGCGAACACCTTGCTGAACGGTTTCTGTTGTTTGAGAGCCTTGATGAGATTGGCGCGCGGCTCGGAAATGTCCTGAAACTCGTCCACCAGGATCAGGGCGTAGGGGCTTTGATATCGGCCGGTCTCGACTAGCCGACCCGCATCCGCGATCATCGAATCGAAGTCGATCCGTCGGGATTCGTCCAGCTTTCGGGAATATTCCTTCGTGATCATCCAAACCACGCGGGCGAATAGTGTTGCACGCTCCTTGTCGCGGAGGGTCTTGGCGCGCTCTAGCAGCATTTCGAGGGTGAGATGGCTGGCCCGTATATGCTTCAGGCAGGTAGATATCAGCTGGTGATAGTGCTTGATCACCACAGGATCGAGCGCCTTGGTGATTTCGGCGTAGCTCTTGCGTTCGAAAGGCATGGAGCGTTGCTCCAGTTCCGATTCGAGCGTGCTAATCAGCGTCTCGTTGCTGGCCTGCGCTGAAGTTGTCTCGAAGAAATCGATCTTGTTACGGCGATATGCCTGCCGTTTTTTCTCGGCGTGCTCGGCATAGTCGGCGAAAGGTGAGGTTCCATCTGCGTTGAGCGCGAAGTGCTCGTGCAAAGTATCGGTCACGGGATAATAGAAATCGGGATGCAGATGGCGGACCGCGCCGTCATCTTCCTCTACCGCGATCTGCCGTTCATATTCGAAGCTGACGGAATGCAGCCAAAGCCAGTTAGCAATCTTTTGCTCCTGCAACGATTTCACGATCACGCCTGGCAGGGAGCCTATCGTGGCCTTGCCCTTCCTGACGCTATCCGAGACATAGCGGCGATAGTCGGCCTCGAGGTCAAAAACCTCGACCGGGATGTCGGCCTTGGGATGCACCACGAGGAGGTCGCTCCACAGTCGGGCGAATTCGGGTTCACTCTCTACAAGGCTCTGGATGATCGCCTCAATGACCCTCGTTTCACCACCGGGATGATCCACCCAGTTGGCAAGCTGGGGCGGCCGACCTTCGACTTCCTCGATGATTCCGCGCCCAAGCGCATGAAACGTTGTGACGCGGCACTCCAACGCGTTTTCGGCGACCTGTAGGTGGCTGGCGATCCTCCTCTTGAGCTCATCGGCTGCGCTCTTGTTGTAGGCCAGAAGCAGGATCTCGTCAGGCCGAAAGAGCTTCTTCTCCAAGACGTAGGCGACCTTGCCGACCATTGTCGCGGATTTGCCGGACCCTGCCGAGGCGACGAGGAGGTTGTTGTCCTCAAGGCGGATGCAGGCCTCACGCTGTTGGTCGGAAAACGAACGTCCGTCGAGGTCGTCGAAGAATGTCTGGAACTTTTGCAGTTCAGACCTGACGAAAGCTTCATTGTAGGCGTGGCGAACAGCCGGATCGGTTATCATGGCGAATGAGGCCGGTAGGGATGCCCTAAGCCCCGCAGGCATCAAGTTTGGGTCGAGAAGCGGGTGAGAGAGGGCGGCTGCCACGGCGCCAGGAACGCTGGAGATCGCTCTGCCGAGATCCGCCTGGGCAACATACTGCCTATTGCCCTCAGTGATCTCCCGAAGTCTGTCTTCGACATCGAGCAAGTGCTTCTTCTCTGTACCAATCAGACCAAAGAGATGAGTGTTGATGAAGGCGTGAAGGTCTGCGGCGAGTTGTGTGGCCGCGTTACCCGATAGTGCCGCCAGCGTGTCTGTTCTGCCGCGAGCACGGATCTCGACCGCATGCCACAAAAGGGCCTTGCTGATCGAAATCGACACGGTGTCAAGGCAACTAAGCTCGACTTCGCGATCTTGAGTCAGCCGGAAACGTCCCGACAGTTTCGGGTCTAGGGCCAGCTTCCATTTTCCCGCCGGAAACCACCGCGCAAAGAAACCTGGGCGGTAGGTGCGCGATCGGTCAGATCGCAATTTGCTCAAAGCCACATTCGATACGCCCCGTTTTTTTGGGTCAGTCAGTCCTGCCGTCAAGGGTCAGACTGAAAACTCTGTGGCTCGCATTTCAATCAGTCTTGACGTATTGCGCCGCTGTCAGTCCCACGACTGCTTGAATATTCGCCTGGCTGTTCGAAAAGGACGCAACGGCGCTGAGATTGGGTGAATCCGAAAGCGATACATTGATCCAGTGCCGAGCAGTCCCGTTCGCACTCGTCGCGAGCGCGGGCGCTCAACACCCTGAACCCGTTCCCTGAAAAAGCCTTGCCGTTAAAATACTCGAAATAGGGAGCCGCGCTCGACTCCGGGGGCATGTCGTCTCCCGAGATAACGCCGCTAGTAGCGCGGGCGTTCATCAAGAGTTGGCCTTGTCGCTCTTTGAGGAAGCACTTTCGGTTCCATGCGTCGTAAGTGAAAGCCCTGCACCAGGTTTCCGCAGCTCGGCACATGGATTCACACTGTTCCACGGTATCAGCTTGACGGGTCTCTGCGGCTCTGCTCTTCAGATCCCTGTTGAGGAACCGCCTGAAAGATGCGGGAGGTGGGGTGACGGCCACCGCCTCCTGTTCCAGTTCGCCAGGCTGCGACGGCGGCTCTGCAGCCGGTAGAGAGGCAGGTGGATTGACTGGCGGACCATAGCCAATGACCAAACTGCGAGTGCCGGCCGTATGTCCTTGGCTTTGCATCGCGCCTGCTACACTCGCGAACAGCCTGCACACGCCGCCATCCGACGAATGGTCAAAGCCCGTGCACCCCGATCGCGCGGAACAAAGCTTGCTGCAGGCCTCAAGCGGCACGCTGACCGTGGCGCTGACGGCCCCGTTCAGGAAGGTCTGCGGGTAGCGGAAGAGCTCCTGGGCCGATTGCGCGTTCGCGGGCCGACTGCCGGCCGGCGGAACAATACCAGCCGCAACTGTGACTACCCACCCTAGGAGTAGTCCAACGGTTCTGCCGCTAAATTGCCGACGCCGAATGCGATCAACGAACGTTCGCGGGTACGCCAGCATGTTTCCTCCTTGCTTGGTCAGCCTCGCGCTACCGTTTTTGTACAATGGTCGTTTCCTCGGAAACGGCTGGTGTCAGCTTCCTTTTTAGGCGCATGACGTTTTCATAGGATTTCTCTATCCGCTCGAGCATTTCAGGATCCTTACGCGCTTCTTCAGCCAAAAGGGCGGCGACCTTCTCCGGGACCAAGGGATCTGGTTGTTTGTCGTTGGCGAATATTAGGATGTCGTTCCCTGCCAGAACGGCTCGGCGCACTGATTCCTCGAAGGTGACGTTGTCGGTGATGGCCTGCATCTGCATGTCGTCGCTGATGACCACGCCCTTAAAATGCATTTTGTCTCGCAGCAGCCCGGTCAACGTCGCGCGGGAAAGCGAGGAGGGGATTTCGTTCGAAAAGGACAGCTTGTCATTTATCACATGCGCCGACATGACCATGTCGGCATCTCCCGCTGCGATCAGGTTCTCGTAGGGGAGAAGTTCCTTGGCGCTCCAAGTTTTGGAAACGTCGGCCATGCCCTTATGGCTGTCCTTGGTGCTCGAACCGTGTCCCGGGAAGTGTTTCAAGGCCGTTAGCACTCCCTTCGCCCGATGCGCTTCCACGAAGACCTTCGCGTAGGCCTCGACCGTGTTCGGATCGGCCGAAAAGCTCCTGCCAAGCTTGCCAACGATGGGATTTCCCGGGTTGACGTTCACATCGACGACCGGAGCCAGATTGAGGTTGAACCCCAAATCCGAGAGAGCGGAAGCCATGTTCTGGTAAACCACGCCGGCCTCGTCTGGACTCATGGACTTAGCCACAGTCGCCTCGCTCGGCGTCTCCTTGAACCCGATGGCACCCGTGAGCCTTTGGATCCGGCCGCCCTCCTGGTCGACAGCGATGAGCAGCGGGGTCGCCGCGAAGCGCTGCAGGCCCTCGTTTAATTGCCGCACTTGCTTCAGGCTGTTGATGTTGCGCCCCAGATAGATCACGCCAGTGATCTTTCCTTCCTCTGCTTGCCTGACGACCCTCGCGTAGCCCTCGGCATCCGGCTCGCTACCAACGAAGCCAACCAGCACCATCTGCCCGATCATCTGACGCAGCCTAGCGTCCTCGATTATGCGATGTAGGTTAGGGTTTGGGGGACCGGCGCCAGGTATTGGGTCAGCCTTCAGCGGCGAGCAAAGGCCAAAGAGGGCGCACGCCATAGCGATGAAAAATGCGATCTGCGGCGGCATTTTTCAGTCCCTCGGGGCGACGGGATGTACAAAGTCGGGGGTGACCGTCCGGCTGTTTTTTCGCGCCGACGTCATGCCTTTTCTTCGCACCGGATACAGGTTGGTTCCCTGGACCAGAAAACATCGGTTGGGTTTCGCGGCGACCCAAGTGAACCCGCCGCATCCACTATCCGATTCACATTTCTGCAAGCAGTCCTGGTACGAGACCGCAGGCGACTCCATGCCATTTCCAATGAGGCCACTCGTGGTGAATAGCTCCCAATCGGCAGTTAAGGTCGGAGGAGGGGCTGATGGCTTGGCCTTGAAATAGAGGCCGGACTGTCCCAAAGGGTAGGACTGAACGAAATCGAAGCCCGATTTCAGAAAGCATCGGTTCACCTCCTGATTGTAAGTGAAGGCGCGGCAGGAGGATCGACTGTCACACAGAGCCGAGCAGCTTTCAGCATTAGGCGCATCTATGCCTTTCCACACGAGATCGCCGCCCCACAGGTCAACGCCGCTGAATGAGGCGTAGTACCAGGACTCGGCATTGGCGGGGTCACGGTAACCTGGAATCCGCTGGCGCGTGCCGCTGGTTGAGAGCGGGTCAGATTGTGCTGAGGCGACCGCTGGAAACAAGCGGCAGAGGTTGGTTGCGGATGAGTGATCGAAGCCGGCGCAGCCCGAACGCTCTAGGCAGATTTTTCGGCAGTCGTCCAATGGCCGCCGAAACTCGGCGCTGGGGCTTCCGCTCAGTGCAGTCGCTGGATAGTCGAGAAATTCTCCACCTGACGCCTGCGCTGAGGCCTGCGGAGCAATTCCAGGCACCACAAGCAAAAATGCCAGCAGCAGCGCGGACCACGCTATTCCCGCCGAGGCCAAGCGCAACCAACGACCCCTCTGCCGCATTCTTGCTGTCCCCGTTTCCCAACGCATGAAACCGATATGAAGGCGCGGCTGGGTCAAGGACTGATCGATCCTTCGCAGTATGTAGTGCGAAGGAAATTCTCGTACGCGTTGGCGTGATTGGAACCCGTGTCGCTGGCGTCGAGGCACAGCGAGCTCAGCAGGGTATTGGCTTGCGCATTGCCCTCCAGCGCGAGTTCGAAATACGAACGCGCCGCCTTGTTGGAGTCGATCGCGTCGACGCGGTCCGGCGCGAAGGTCCTTGGATCGTACCATCTCGCCATTTCAAGTTTCGCGTCCTGGTTGCCCCTCTGCATCGCGAGATTGATCGCCTGCAGCCCGACGCTTCGGTCTCCGCGCTTGAAAGCCTCCGTACTCAGGGCGAAGAGTTCATGGCCGTCAGTGTCGGTCTCCTTGAGCTTCGCCAGCCTCGCTGCAAGCGGAGGATTGGTCGGATCGGTGTAGTTCGAAAGCAGACTGCGCGTCGCGGCGGTCGAGCCCACGCTGACGCGTCCGGCTCCCACGCTGGCGAAAAGGCGGCACTCATCCTTTTGAGAATGGTCGAATCCCTGACATCCGGAACGCGCCTCGCACAGTTTTCGGCATTCTTCCATCGGCTTGGAAAATTGTGCGCTGACTATCCCGTTAAGTACCGTGTCCGGGTAGTTGAAAAGCTCGTTCGCGGCGGAATTTTCCTGCGCTCCCGCCATGGGCGTGACCAGCAATATTGCCGCCGCCACGGCCGCCAGGAGTCCTGCGAAGGGCAGGAGATATCTGTTCAAGCTGCGCTTCAACATGCCATTGTCCCTCTGACCGTTCCACAGGCGGCGCATGGCCGGGCCATTTGATTCTCAACCATTATTCCAGCGTCCCTTCGCAGTAAGTGTCCGTCAGGAAGCCGCTGAACCCGGGGTCCTGAGGAGAACTCGCACTCTTCGCGCAGAGGGAGCGGAGCAGTTCCTTTGCCGTTGCCTGACCTTCCACCGACAGCTCGAAATAGGCCCGAGCCGCCCTGTTCGCGTCCGGACGATCTGCTTTGGCGGGATCGAAGGAGCTTGGATCATACCAGCGCGCGATCTCAAGTTTTGCGTCCTTGTTGCCCCGCTCCATTGCAAGATTGATCGCTTGCAAGCCGATTCCGCCGTCGCCAGCGCGGTAAGCCTCGTCGCTTAGGGCGAATAGTCCAGCGCCGTTGGTATCCGTCAGCTTCAGCTTCTCGAAACGCGCGAGCAAAGTCTCGGGCTTGATGAACCAACCCCTGCTGTCGGCGATGTAGTATCCTGCGCCCGCCATAAGCAGCGCCAACGGGATGAGAAGGTATAGGTAGCGCCTCCTCTTCACTGGAGGTTGGTCGGGCTGACGGTTCTGCTCCTGTGTATCCACAATCCGAGGTAGCTCAATGGCCTGTTCGAGAGCCTCTGTGAGTTCGCGTTCGATGACCTGAGGATTGGGTGTCTTGAAAGGGGTCAGCTCCTGTGACCAAGCTCCCGGGCTAGGCGGGATCGGCGGCCAGAAGGCGCTCCCCTCAATGTCATGGCCTTCGACCTCGATCCTCACTTGTAGGTCAACCGGGATTTGGTCGCAGACCTCTGGCCCGACTACCACCGTGGCTGAATCCGCTCTACGGCTGACGACCGCTGCATCTACAGTCGCCGGACGCGCCTGCCATCCGGCGTCGCCGAGGTAGGGAGCATCCTTGGACTTGCGCATGATCGACAGACGCAGCATCGGAGCACTGCCCAATTCCTGCGGGAATGTGATCAGGGCGTGCCCGAACAGGCGCGACTCGTCCTCACCGACTTTGAGCGCCACCTTTTTCATCGAGCAGTCCCAACGGGCGCACCAACCAGCGGCACCGACTGATCGAGCGTGTCAAGGATGGCTTTCAGGCGCTCGTTCTCCTCGACGTTGATGGTGATGCCTTCCCCTGAAAGGACATTGTCGGTAACCACCTGGTGAAAGGCGTACATCCATTCCGAGAGCGCGAGGTAGGAGAAATTCCGGCGCTCCACGCCTAGCCCGTCGCAGTCGGAGACGCTCGGGCGACGAGAAAACACTCTGACTTCTCCGTTCTCGGTGCCGTCTGGAGCGAGTGGCCGCTTGTTTTCGGGCATCGCGTCGAAGCCGAGTGTGCTGACGAAACGGTTGATGTGGCTCGTCGCTAGAAAACCAGCCTTCTCGAGAAGGATGTCTGATCTTTCGACTGAACTTCCCGAGAGCTTGGCGAGATCCCCGGCTATGCGTTCTTCGAGCCCCACCCGCCGCGCCGCGGCGGTAAGCTCGGCGACCAGCTCGCTCGCCGACTCCTGCCCGAAGCCAATGACCTGCAGCGCGTTGTCATTTCTTGCGAGGGCGAAAAGGCTGTCAGTCCAATGCCGGATGGCTGAGCGGGCGAGATAGGCTTCGCGCGGCAGGGCTTTCTGCGAAACTGATTCTCCGGCGGCACCTGCTGCCGCAACCGTCTTCTTCTTGGCGCCGGGCAAAGGAGGAGCACCGGGACGCGGAGGCGGCTGGCGCTTCTTCGTCCCGACATCGGTCCGTCCTTCGGCCCCATCGTCAGGATGGCTCTGGCGCTTGAGACGGTTCCCATACTCGATATGAAGATGCTCGGAGATCCCGTTCTGGGATATTTGCAACATCTTCATGGCCGTCCCGAACTGGTCTCGCTCCCAGACATCGGTGAGGTTGGCGAGAATCTGGTCGGAGACTTCCCGGCGCTCGGCGATGCGCTTGTTGATGTCACTTTCTATGAAATACGGGGCGAGCACGCGGCGGATATCGTGGGCAATGTTCCCGACGCGCCCTCGTATCTGTCCATACTTGATGTCGGGACGGCAGATGGCAGCAAGGTTCTCCGCCAGATAGCTTACGCCGCCATCGTTCAGCCTGAGGGCCTCGTCAAAGGCCTTGGCCGGCTCCCGGAAATGCTGCTGGACTTCACTGACCTCAAGATAGGCCTCCCGCAGGGCGGCGACCTTGGCAACCTTGTCGGGCAAAATCCCGATCTCGGCGCTGCCCTTGTACTTGATTAGGGACTCTGCCTTGAAATTTGGGTTGCGCAGCCAGTACGAGTTGTTGAAAGGCTTATCCGGCATCCATTCAAACGGCCACTTGTGAGCCTTTCCGAAAAAGCGCGTCAGTGAGGCCCCCAGGCGGGCGCTGAAGCGATCCGACAGGCTCTGTCCCTCCTCGCCGGCCTTTTCACTGAAGTGCATGTCGAACATCGTCAGCACCAGAAACAGCGCGGTCTCGGTCCTTGTGCGGTCGAGCGGGCTTTCCCCGTGCGAAGCCCTGATCCAGTCGTCGATCATGTCAGGAAGAGTCGCAACATCTTGGTTCGAGGGCTTGATGCAGAGGAGCATGCTCGAGAGCTCCTGCTCCGCCACGTAGCGGTCGAAGAGGTAGGCGACCTTGCCGCGGACGAAGAGTTCCTTGAGCGCGTCGGGGTTGCCCTCGATGAAGGCCTGTAGGTCCACCTTCTGTCTGCTGCGAGCGCCCGGGAAGTCCAGGAGGTCGGTATGCTCGAAGAAAGGCCATGGTTGTTCAGATATCGCAATCCGCAGCTCAGCCACCAATGCAGCGATCACGGGTCGTGGCAGCGAAACCGCCGATCCTTTCATCGGCCTGATCTGCAGCTTGTCTTGGCCGGACTTCCCCAGCCCCCGCAGCGTCTCGACGTCGATGATGCTGCTTTCCCGCGGGACAAGCGCTTCGACCGGGCAGTATGCATCTTTGGCGAACTGAAGGCTCTCAAGAGCGGTGACAAGTTCAACGTAGAGGTCGGTAAATTCCTGCAGCCCGCCCCATAGCACGGAAAAAAGGTCGCCGCGGTCGGCAATGGAAAGTCGGGAGGCAAGGAAGGACGCTTCCTCCCAGTAGGCCCCCAGCGTCTCGATGTTCGACAACCCTGCGAACTGCTTCTCGAAATATTCCTGAAGGTCCCACACGTCCTCCTCGGCAAGGCCATCCGAAGCTGCCTGCGCCATCACCCGGCTCTTCGCTCTTTCGAGGGTGGACAGGACTGAGTCGGAAGTCAGGGGCGCGCGTTTCTTCGCGTCTCCGTCGAGGAAGAAGCTGTTGCCCAGCACCTTGGCAACGTCGGTCTCGCTCAGCATCCTCAGCACAACGGGCGCGCCGGGCGGACTTGGTTCTTCTCGAACCGAAAAGCGGGTGACAAGCCCGGTTGACTCGCGATCGCCACCGGGGTTGATCTCCCGGATGAAGTCGACCTCCCGCCCGAGATCGCCAAAGCGGGCCATCAAGGGCGCGCTTCCATTGCGCGCCAAGACCGACACCAGATAGGACTTGCCAGCCTGGCTGGGGCCAAACACCCCCACGCACATGGGGCGGTCGATAGCCAACATTGCCTTTCGTGTGGCGACGATGGACTTCCTGAGCTGCTGCTCTGCGCCCGAGCGCGTGCTGCCGACGCGCTCCGCGTTTGCGGCGGTTCCTATCCAGGCGAGGCCCTCCTGCGCCGATTTCAGCGCCGTGTCGCAGGTCTTCTTCAAGTCTTTACGCATGCCTTCAGCTTTCACTGGATGGAGATAATTCCGGTATCGAGCCAGTAGCCGTCACCCGCCTCGACGGCGAGCGTGTCAAGCTTCAGCTCCATGATACGTTTGACCGGAGAGCCGTCGGCGTCCTCAGCGTCCTGGATCACGAATTCCTCGCGGGTCGCCTCGCTCGTAAGGAGCGCTATCTCGTTCGCCTCATCATCTTCCGGCGCCTGCACATTTCGCGCGATTGTGACGCGGACTGGCTTTCGTACGCTGCGCGCAGACCGCGTCTGCGCAGTCGTCAGCTTGTAGAGCGGCGTCGCCACCCAACGCTCCAGTGGAAGCTGCCTGAAGCCGATGCGAAGCGGGCTGTGGTAATCGAACTCCGCTTCGGCTTCCGCCGTTGCGGCATCGAGGTCGATGTCTGAGAAAAGCAAGGTCTCGTCCGGCAGCGACGAGCTGCCTTGAAGCCGCCCGATGTACCGTGCCGTCGACTTCATGCGGAGGTACTGGGAGTAGAGGGTAAAGTTGGTAATCTGTCGTTCTGAGAGAGCGCAGAGCATGGCGCCTACGACCGCGGTCGTCTTTGGGTCGTCGATGTGCGTGTTGCTGACGCCTCGGAACGGATACCACGTACCGACGCGATAGTCCTTGATCGGGATGACGCGATCGGGCAGGACCGACATCTTATTCATGAACAGGCTTATCATCTGCGGCAGGCGCATCGGCCGCCCGGTCAGAAGCACGACGTCAGCGTCCAGATGATTGATCGCTTCGGCGATGTTGTCGAACACGCCATCGAAGATCGACAGGACGCATTCTTCGACTGCGAGCGGATCGACCGCAATGTCACAGTCGGCGATCGTGAACTCGCCCGCTCCGAGCGCGCCTATGCTGTCCTTGAGGTAGCCAAGGATGCGCGCGTCCACTGGGATGTCGCCTCCGGCCGTCGTTCGGCCGCCGGTCTCGAAGAAACTGCCAGCCTTGCGAATTTCGGTCTTGCGGCTCGTCGCCGGCATGGCTTCGCATTCGGAGAGGACGGCAATGGCGATGGGCTGCAGGACCTGCAGCACGAATTGGCGGCGCAGGTGTTTTTCCTGCTCGGACATGTTCGGATTGTCGCCAGCGAAGCGGTCCTTGAGATAGTTTCGCGCGCTGGGAAGGCCCGCTTGGGCGAGCCCTTCCTCAAGGCGCGGTATTACGAGCCGTTCGATGACCACCTTGAGGAGATCGTCGCCCGCGATGCGAAACCCCTCCCGAAAATTCTGGTCGGGGAAAAGGGCGACGTTGTCGGTCTGGAAGTAGGTCGTGACCATGAGGTCGGTGGTGCCGCCGCCTACGTCGACGCTGGCGACGCGCAGGGAACGTTCGAGCTTCTCCTTGGACTTGGGACGCGGAAGCGTCTTCGGCCTCTCCCGGTCCTTGCCGAGCATGTCGAACAGCGTCCTGATCGACCCGCCCAGCTTGTGCACGGCCTCCCCGTACAGATAAACAAGATGTACCGAACTCGCTTCGTCCCAGGAGCAGTGGATTTCCGGACGCTGGCTGTTTATGCCGCTGTCACTGTCGCCCCATCCCGACAGAGACCACAGAAGCTTCACTGCGGCTTCCGCGCGCGACCGTAGAATGCGCTGCTCTTGAATCGGGGTGGCTGACGGTATCGTCAGGATGATCCTCCGCAGGCGACGTGGAGAATCCTTGAGCCTCCTCTCCCGTCGGGTGCCAGGATTGTTCATCATGGACATTGCCTGCGCGATGATTTCGACGAGCATGAAGGTGAAGAAGGACGATCTCGAGAAGCAGAAGCGGCTCGCTGTCTGCAGCTCGCTCTCTTTGACTTTCAGTTTGAACTGGCGCCTGTCGCTCTCCAGCTGTTCGAGGACGTCTCCGCGGTCGTTTATGAAGCGATACATGGAGCGCTCGATCAGCGGCTCCGTTCCCGCATGGCCCGGGGAGGCGGAGCGGAACTTCCACTCCTGAAGGACCGGATCGGAACTCCACAGATACCGCTTGGGCGAAGAAAGCCCCGTCGCCGCCTCGGTGCCTTCCGACTCTCCGCGAAGGCGCGAGGCTTCGGGCCCAATACGAAGCAGACTTGGCCAGAAGAACGCCCGAGGGCGGCCAGAACGCCTGGCGATGTCTTCCGCGCCGAATTCCCCGGCCACCAGCTCGCACTGGCTTTCGAACGGATCGCGATAGACGAGTTCGGGCTTGGAGAGATCGCGTAGCTCCAGGACTACGGAGTTGTTGAGATCGACATTCACGTCGTCGGGGAACGATTGGATCAGAAGCCCGCACGACCGCGAGTTCCCGATGTCGAGCACCAGGTCGACGTCGACCGGATGGACGTTCCTGTTGTCGCTGACCGTGTCGATGAGGGTGACGCGAACGGGCTTGATCACGCTGGCGAGAAACTGGACGAAGGTTATGTACCGGGCGAGATGTTCGAACTGGAAAGGAAAGTCATCGGGCCTCAGCTCCTTGCCCTTTCTCTGAAGCTTCTTGAAGGAGTGAAGAATGTCCCTCAGCCAGTCATCCAGCCACTTCTGCGCGTCCACGGGCCCTTGTCCCGCAACGTCGACCTTGTGCGAAAGAAACGAGATGATGTCGGGGAGTTGGCTGACGAAACGGAACGATTCGGTCCGCATCGCATCTTCCGGACAAGGCGCGAGATAGGGACGGTTGGGCTTGCGGGGCGCGAGCGAGCTGTCGAAGGCGAAGATTGCCCTATGTGTTCCCTTCCGGTCGCCATGGGCGTTGCGGGTCTCTGTAACCCTGACCCGGACCCAGTCAGTCGGGCCTTGGGCGTATATTTCGTTGCCCAGTGGATCTTTTCCCGGCTCGATCTTGAAGAACGGCACAGGAACCCAACGATCCAGGAAGGTCTCGAGCGCCCTCGATTTGGCGATGTCGTACACCACGTCGTCGCCTTTTGGGGTGTAGGGGGGTTGGTCGGCGTCGGGATCGTCATCGTTCCAGTTCGGAAGCAGGCGGATCAGTGTCTTTCCATCCGAACCCGTTTCGCCCGGCGACAACCGCTCGATGAACGACCTCGACAGACGCGGCGAGGCGTCGAAGTCGAACCCGAACTCGACGAACTGGATGCCGCTGTCAGGCACCAGCGTAAATCCGTCGCTGAAATCGGCGAGGTTGGTCAGCATTCAGTCGTCCTGTCAGGCTGGCGTCGGCGTGCTGTCATGGAACATCGAACTCCGTGACTTTCATCTGCGACGCATCGTGGGATTCTTGGGTCAGGCTGCCTGGGTAGCTTTGCGTGGCCCCACCATTGTTGAGAATGACGTTGAAGTCGGTACGCTGGGCCGGATCTGCGCGCTTGTCGAATAACCTCACATAGACCTCGTAATGCCCGGGCGGAGGCTTATTCGCCCACGTTATGTGTTCGACCGGCTTGTTGTTCTCTCCATTGAGATTCATATCGATGTCGTGCACGCCGCCGCATTTCGGCTGACCGTCCAGGAGCACCATTGCGCCGTCTGGGCACTTCACGAAAAGGTCAAGGTCAGTCCGGTTGTTCCAGATGAGCGTCACCTGTGTCTGACCTTCTGCGCCGCCTGCGCTTTCGACGCGCTTGTCTGCCTCCTGCGCAGGATCAGGCGTCCCTGATTGTGTAATGGGCGGCTGACATGAATTCAGATGCCGCCTCAGCTGTTCCTCGATCACCGCTTCTTCCGACATGAGTTCCCGCGTTCGCAAGCTGGCTTTATCGACGGATGGCTGCGGCGCTGAAAGAGCACAGTAAGCGCCTCCGCCCTTTCCGAAGGCGGTGACGCCGAAAGGAAGGATGAGGCCGCAGGCAGGAAGCAGCAACCATGCGGTTGCCCCCGCTAGCGCTATTGGAATAAGCCAAAGAAGCCTTCGAGCTACCGACCGCCACCAGGAAGGCTCGGCAGCCCGCATCGGCCGCTCAGTGGCTTTGTCCGAAACAGACGCCGTCGGCGGGCGGTCGCGGGCAACTTCAGCGATCTGTCCCCTGCCACTGGTCTCGGCGTCATGCTTTTCGTAGCCCCATGCCGTAAGGACTAGCACTCCGCCGCTCCCATCGGAGCCTCCGGAGACCCATACGTTCTCGTCGTCGGGGAATGTCGCCGCATTGCGCAAAGCGGCGGCCGTCGAGCGTGCTGCTGGGTCGGTCCGGGCTTCGTGCGCGGCGGCCGCGCGAAGAACCGCACGGACGGACTGGTCCAGGCGCGCCTTGTAGACGGCCGCCGTTTCGGGCGGGAGATCCGTGAGGCGAACAAGAGACTCGTCACGCTCGGTATACCAGTCGATCCCCGAGCCGTCTTTGCGCGGCACTGGTTCGGCCAGTTCGAGCCCTATGCCGCCGGGAAATTCCCGTCCCAGCACTGCCTGAAGCCGATGGACCGATCGCTCCGCGGTAGACCCGAGGGAACGCATCAGGCTGAGCGTTGTGGTGGCGACGAACTGGCTCATTGGACAGGGCTTTCCGTTGGCCCTGCCGACGCGGCGATCCCCGTAGCCGCGTTGCACGGCTGATCGGCGGTGGCCACCGTCACGCCGTTGGCTGCCAGGAATCGGATGGCGTCGCTCGCACCAAGGGAGAAGTTCAGCTTCTGAACGTTCTCGCCGTCGAGGACAATGAAGGTGTTCACTCCGACAGCGCGGCCGCAGGCATCAGAAAGGGGACCTCCGCTATTGCCGGGAGAAATGTTCGCCGAATGGGTTATGACCTTCGCCGCCCCGCCTTGAGGCATGGCCATCACGTTGCCCTGCGTGACGACCATCTCGAGATGGCCGATCCCTGTGATATCGCCATTGAGGATCGCTCGATAGGTGCTGTCCATGGACATGACGAAGGATGGAAAGCCTCCTGCAATTACGCCGTCAAGCCTCCCTATTTCCGTAGAAAGCGGCAGAGGGGTTACCGTGGCAGGTGCCTCGTCGACCCGCAGGAGAGCAAAGTCCGGCTTTCCGGTCTCACTATCCCCCGATCTCGCGACAACGCGGGCAGGAACCGCGCGCCCAAGCGCCTTGCTGGCGACGAATACCGTCTCCCCGGCGCCCTCGACCACGTGATTGTTGGTCAGTATTTCCCTTTGGCTCACGAAGAACCCGCTCCCGGTGCTGAGCGAGTCAGCCGAAGGGGCCAGCACGAGGACCGTGGCGGAGTCCAGCGTGGCGAGAAGCGAATGTGTCGACGCGGGTGCAGGCGCCTGTCCACCGGCGGCCCCTGAAGCGCCGCCTTCCGTAGAATGTCGGGCGTCGTGGAGTGCAGGACCGAGAACAGAGGAATCCGCGTCGCATGCAGGTTGTGCAAGCTCGGCTTTCATCTTGCCGATCCGCTCTTCAAGGCTCCTGTTAACCTCCTCGTTGTTCACGAGGGGAGCTGTCGGTGGAGCAGGTAGCGCCTCAGGATAAACGAGGTGGCCTGGCCAAGCCGCGTAAATCAGACCGGCTGCGAACACGAGCGAAAGCGTGGCGACTGGCCAAAACCAAGCCTGCCTGTACCTTGCGGAAGCCGCTGACTGAGCCTCTTGCGTGGGTGCTGCTGCCGCCTCTGGCGCAATCGCGCGCCGCGGGGGAGAGAGTCCGGCCGTGGCGGAACCACCGGCTACAACCCACGTCTGGCCCGGAACCCGTGGCGATATGCCGCTTGGCAGGTAGGGACCTATTGCCTTCTCGCTGTGCCGCACAAACGCCCCGCGAGAGGAGCGGGCTTCCTCGGGCAGGATCCCCCAATTGGTCAGGACAGCATTCTCGCCGACGGCGACAATGGAATTTTCGTCCGCCACGTTGAGCATCGCGCCTACGCTCTCGCCGATTTCGCGATCCGCTAACGCCGGACGAAGCGCCTCTATCCGCGCGGCCAAGATCGATTCGATCCTGGCCCGCTTTGCGCGGTCGAGCTCCCCCAGCCGCTTCGGCTCATCGTCGAAGCTGCTGAACCAAGCCACCACCAGGCGGCCGCCCTCCTGCTCCTTGGCGTTCGGTTCGGCGAACAGGCGCGACGTATTGTCCCCGCACAGCTCATCTATGCGGGCGAATGTCGTTTCGCAGTCGCGCCACAGCGGTTTCCCGGCAATTGCCAAGACGTCGTCGGCACGCGCCGATGTTGAACGAACGAAGTGGACATTGCCCCCTCGAGCCATTAGGCACCTTCCCCAAGCCGCAAGAAATCGTTAACCATGCGGCGTCCCGGCCGGCATACTTCGACGGAAAAAACCCAGTGTCAACGAGCCCTCAAGTAGATTCTACTCAGATGCTTAACCTCTGACGGAGGGCTGCGTATTTCCCCTGTTTATCAACAGTTTCCAGTTTGAGTCTGATTTCGCTTTGCGCCTCCTGCATTTGAACTGGAATTGCAAATTCTGCAGGATATGGTCGGGGCGGGATATATTGCCGAACCCGCAGGGTTTCACCCAGAGGAAAAGATATTAGGCGACGTTAGCAGCACTCGAAACAGCACCGAGGAAACATGTTTGCGTATTTTTTTCGCGGCGGCTTCCGAGAGCTCCTGCTTGGAGCCGCCGGCTCATCTCTGGCAGCTCTCGCCCTTCTCGTTGGGGTTCAACCGATCGGCGCACAGACCGCGACGGTGCTCTTCGAGTATCCTGGGACCGCACTGAACGGGAGCGTCAGCGCGGAGGTCATCGCACCCCTACAGGCATGTCGATCCCTCTGCACCTCGCGTTCTGGCTGTATCGGTTTTGACCACTCGTCTGTGAGCGGCATTTGTCGGCTTTTGGCGAGCGTCAGCTCCGCCAGCGATAATCGCCTTTCGATGGCGGCCACGAGAAACGTGATTGCCGGCTATCGTCCTCCCTCAAACCCGCCCGAGGAGCCTTCCACCGCCCAGCCCAAACCCGCAGTCGCGCACGCGCAGCCGCCGGACATCAGCGGTCGCAAGGTGAGGTATCGGCCAATTCCCGGCGACCCGAGGCCGATAGGCTGGGTCTATATCAATGTCTGCAGTGGAGCCCCGGTCGATGCAGACTCCCTTCGAAGGTCCATCAACGAATTTGTTTTTGAATCATTGCGTCTCATACCGGGCAGAATTGAACAGTTTGACAGGAGCACCACACCGCAATGCGCGCAGGTCCCAAAGGCCCTTGGCTATGCCTCATCGAGCGTAGAGGAGTGGAGGATCGGAGCGGCGCTGGAGGAGATGCGTGCGATCCTTCGCGCCGCCGGAGTGGGAACGCGCGCGGACGGCCTATTGCCCATGCAAGGATCAGACCGCTACCGCATCGACGTATGGCTTAGTCACGAATAACTTCATTGGCTTCACTGCGGGTCGGCGGAGCAGTGAACCCGAACCGAAGGCAGGTGGGGGATAAGCCAAACTATTCTGATCGGAGTGTCCCAAGCCTTCAACGTTGATGTGCGAGCGCAAGCTCCGCAAGATGGGCAATCGCCCGATCAATCAGCAGCCGTCGAGTGCATTTATGCCTTCGATGTAGTCCTTGCCACCCTCGTTCACGGTCCTCACTTCGGCGCGGCCGGTGCATGTGATCGCGCCCTTCCTAAATGAATAGCTGACGAGGAACAAGTCTTCTGACTTCGCTCGGATGCCGAGAAGCTTAAGCGGCGCCTGCATCCCTCCGTAGAATCCGCTCAGGGCGGCCGCGGAGAGAGGACCCTTGGCGGTCTTTCCAGCAACGACATACCGGGCCGCCTCGTTGCCGTCCCCACTCCCGAGGGCCAGGTAAAACGCCCTCACGACAGTCGCCGCTGTGCCGTTCTGTTCAGTATTGTCCTCTTCAGGCGCGATGCTCCCGACAATGGCCATGAGTGGGGCTCGGTGGTGTGCGTTCTCCGCAGCCCATCGATCAACGATGCCGACAGTGACGCGGCGTCCGATTAACGACGCCATGGCGCCGTCCATGCCGCCGATCGGGACGACGTGGACTTCGCGGAAACTGGATTCGGGATCCGCCAAGTGCTCGCCCTCAAGGCAGATGTCGGCATCCAGTTCCAATAAGTAGGTCGGCTCGGGCTGATCTCCTGCCTGCACGTCCTTGTAGTTCGGCGGCCCAGGAAGTATCCGACGATAGAGTTCGCCACTCAGCTGCGACGGCTGGCCTTTCGAGATGTCGTAGCAGGAAGCCTGTGCCCCGCTGGCCGACGCAATGCCGCAGAAAACCAATACGGTTGCCCCAAGACATTTCATAGTTCGCCCCCAAAATAGCCAATGCCATATGGCATTCATTCACAGGGCCTTTCAACCGATACATGATGGCACCGTATGGATCTGAAGGCTCGACCCCGCCAAGCCCTTGGGCGGGAGTACATTAACGGTCGGCCTGGTAGTGCGCTCCGCTGCCCTCGCCGGACCAACCCGCGGGAGGGCGTTGGCGTGCCAAAGTTAGCCCAGATTCCTTCAGCTTTGACGCAGCCGAACACAGCAATCTGTCCGTCTGGAAACTGACCAATGAACCGGCGACGGTATAAGCAGCTATCGAGCTCATGGTTCAAGCGCGACAACTGCCGCAGCACGTGCGCTTTATCGCACACTTCGACGGGGCGCCAAGCCGACTATCGTTTCTGGTGTGCGGTTTTCGCGGAACTTGGTAGCAACACAGAGGCCAGCACCTGTAGGCACGCTTCGACGAAGATTCCGCTGAGCAGCTGGGAAGACCATGCGATGCCGCGGTGAATTTATACCTGTAGATTTGGCATCAACTGCCATTTTTCGGCGAGTGCTCTGCCACCGATCCTGCCCAACGTGGTGAATACAGAGCGGGTGAGATGGGGACGGAACCGGTCCAGACCGTCGACGAGCGGCCGTTCCGCATCCTCCGGTGCGGCGAGATAATCCCAACCCTGACGAAGCCAAGGGCAAAGGCCGGCAATACGGACATCGACTGCGTTGGTCCTGGCCATCAGCCAAACAGGTCCATCAGCCTCAGCACGGGTCCTGTCCTTGGGAACGTCAGGCACCTGGGCCATTTCTCCATTATTCTCGATCATGCCAAGGAACACGATGTCGTACGGGGCAGCCTGACCCTTCTGGCCGTAGTAGGCCGCCATACGGCGGACGGAATTCAGATCTCCAGTTACATCGTAACAGTAGGCCGCGATTGCGCCCAACGTGGGATTGACATGCTTCTCATGTCTCAGTTCGGTCGCGAGGCTGTCGACTTCCGCAACTGACAGACCGCCCGTCACCAGCCGGCTGATCGCTCTCGCCGCGACACTGGTTCCAGTGTTGCCGCCGTAAACGTGACGATAGCTGATGGCTGCGACGCCATCGCGGTCGCGCAGCAGCGTGCAAACCAGATCGGGATAGAGCCAGACCGGAGCGAGCAGGCCGTCCGCGAATTCAACCATCCGCAAGCCTTCGTCGTCGCGACTGGAAGGCGCAAACTCAATCGATCTCGTTCCGCGACCAACCCGATGGATCGGTTTTTCAGACCATATCTGCTTTACCGCGCCATTGACGACGAGGCGCACTTCTTCGTCGCGCGGAGGCAAAGCGGCTCGTTCCAAGGACGTGCGTAGGGTATTGGCCTTCTTCTTGCGAGCCTCGCCGGCAGCGAGCGCTTCCAGCGTCTTCAACTGATCCGCGACCTGATCTGAAAGCACTTTCCTGCCCGGATTCGATACATCTGGCGAGGCTAGACGCCGGCGCGCCTGACTCACGCTTTCGACGAGCGGCTTTGCAATCTTCGGCAAGCCAGGAAAGGCCTTCCTGGTATCGATGTCGGGATGGCATTCGCCAAACGAAGGCCCAAGTATGGTGGTGCGGATTGCCACGTTTTCGAGCACGGATTTGAAGACGTTCGGAGCTAACGGCAGCTTGGCTCCAGCTGCGACAGCACCGGCTGAGGCAGCCTGCACATCTTCGGTGGGCGGCCAGGGGGCGAGATCAGGATCGGGCGGCAATGGCGGCGACGCTTGATCGAAGTAGACGACCTTGTCGAAGAAGGCGCTGCCGCCTGGGACCAGTGTCAAGTTGTATTGCGTTGCCCGTTCCTTGGCTGCGGCCCGAAGCCCGCGGCCGAGCGAGGAACTGTCTACCACCGAACCGTCAAACGCGGCCGGTACGCGACCCCACAGGGCCTCGGCCAAAACGCCCGAGAAGATACATTTACCTGGCGCAGCGGCACCAGGCACCCGGACCATGAAAGCACTTGTCGCGTCCTGGCAGGCGTTGAAACGCGCGACCTCGATATCGGCGACAGGCTGTTGGTGGCGTTTGCGCACCCCGGGCCGAGGCAATAAGCCACGAAGATCGCGGCTATTGGCAATGGCACGACACGCATCGCTGAAGATTGTTAGGTGCTGGATGCCGTATGCGTAAAGCTGGCGCCGCAACTCCTCGACGAAAATATTATAGCCCTGGCCGAGGGAATCGCTGAGCAGCCAGTAGGTCGTGTCATCATTGATGCCGGTCAGACCATGACCGGTGAATGCCAACACAAAATGGTCGACCTGCGTGCCTGCGGGCACCAGCTGATCGAACGCATCCTGGAGCGACCTGTCCGTGATGCGGTTGGCGCCTTTGTCGGTCAGGACCACGACGTCTGAGGCCGCAAAGCCCGAATGGAGCGCCCATTGGCCGATCGTCTCTGCGGCGACGACGGCTCCATCGAGATAGGGAAATTCGTCAGCAGCGGCGTCCACGGGATCGACACTGCTGACTCCGATGGCAAGACACTTCCTAGACATAATCCAAGGTCCCTTCACGCCGGCCGCGGATTATCGCGCGTCCTGTCCAGGCGACCGATGCCGCCAAGACTACGGGGACGCGCCACCGCAAGGGTCCGGGGCCTTTCAGTCGCTCGGCCATCACGATGGCGGCGACTGCGAGCATTGCAGGGATGTGTCCGTGCGAGACAAACATCGGAACCAGCATCCAGGCCCAGCAACTAGCAAAACACCATCCGCCCAGAGCCGCCCCGAACGCCATACAGTCGCGATCGGCCGCAAGCCCAAACAGGCCTATACGCCGCAGCCGGTGCGCCCGGTTCTGCGCGGCCATTTGCAGCGGGCTTGCGCTCCACAGCAGCGCCAGCAGGCACGCCATCATGAAGGCGGCCAACGCGCTGCCGGCCTGAATGCGAAGCGTGAGCGCAAGCGCGAGAAGCGGGATGCCCGCCATAGACCAAACGCCGAAATAACCCAGCAGAAAAGCCGCCGCGGCACGCCATCGTCGGCTGACGAGGCTGGAGGCACGGACATGCAACAACGGCAAGGCTATGAGCGGCGTCATCATCCCGACCAGCATCGCAAGCCACGACAGTGCCAGCATCGCCGGTGGATTGGTCGCAATCAGGAACTGCACGCTGGCGACGATCGCGTCGAATGGCAAATGATCGGCAGTGCTTCCACACAGAAGCGTCATATCCGCGTGGATGTCGATCGCTGACGACATTACCAGAGCAGCGCCCGCCACCAAAACCGGAGTCCTGAAGGGCGGCGCGAGCAGGCTTTTCAGCAACATTAATCGCACGAAGCCCCCTTTACGCCACAAAAAGAGCAGGGCGGCCGCATCAGCCTCGAAGGACGCTAACGCGTTCGATCGTAATTGGGGCCGCGTCACCGCCGTCGTGTGCCGAGACGATTTTCACCCGCAGATGCGCGGGATCGAAATCGCCCTTGTCAACAAGGCGTCGGGCAAGATCAGAGATGTCGAAAACGAGAGTGAGCCCGTTGCCGCCATGCTGGCCGTCGACCTTGGAGGCGCTGGCAAGGCCGAACAGCGCGGCGCTGCCTGCGACATGATCCTGTGGCGGAGCATCTTCGGCGCCGGCCGGAACATTGACGTAGGCCTTCAGGCCGCCTGCGATGCTCACGCCGCGGATATTCTCGAACTTGAGGAACGTCCGCTTGCCCGCGGCCGCTGCGGGCGCATTCGGTCCCATGGCTGTAACCATCGCCTTGCCCTCTACCGGGGCGATCTTCACGGCAGTTTCGACTGGTTTATCGCCGACCGTAACCTTCTCGCTGTTTGCTCCTATGACCTTTGGTTCAGCCATTGCCGCTGGTCCTTGTGCGACGCTGACGGCTACGCCGCCGATGGGCGGGATCGGAACACCGGTACCCGCGTGCAGGTCGTCATACTCAGGATAGAATTTGCCGCCGGCCAGAGTATCGCGCGCCGTGTAGTTTTCCAATCCCGAGCCATCGGCCTTCGGAACGGCGAAGGCGCGGTCGGACGGACCGTCGAGCCATTGCTTGCCCGCCTCCATCCGAACCCCAGGCTTGGTCATCCAAGCGGCCCACAGCCTATCTATGTTGCAGTGGTGAAGCCAGAACAAGGGATCCAGTCCGGCCGTCTCGAAGGCGGAAAGGAAGCCTTCGCCCGCGTTGGCCGGACGGGCCCCACCGACAAGGACATGGACCGAACCATGCGGCGCATTCTCCAGTTGGCCCCGTACGCCGATATCGGGATTGGAGAAGAGCGTCCTGCTGCCCCCAAAACTAACTGAGCCGGTGAAATCGGGTTCGCCCATCGCAGACAGGTCGATGTCATCGATCTGCAGCTTCGGCTCTGGGCCGAGGACTTTCTGGCCATAGCGCGGAACATCCTCAAGCGGGTTCCGCGTCTTGCCATCGGGAAGAAACTTCAGGAGAAATGCTTCGGGTATCTTGCGCGCGTTAGGGTTGGTCGCATCGAGATAATTCCAATAAGGCAGTTTCCAGCCAGCTTTTCCGCCAAGCGAGACGACGGTTGCCGCGATGATTTCCTCAAAGCGCGCGAGATAGCCGCGATGCCAGGGGAGGAAGTAGAAGGAGGAATGCTGGCACTGGTTCCAGGCGACATCGGTGTCACTGGCAGGTGGAAGCGGCGTCTTCTTGTCGATGATTTTGAGGTCGACCCAAAGATCGCGGTCAAACTGATGCATCGCGGCGAGATAGCGCCAGCTCGTCCTGTCCGTGACGGGGCGTGTCTTTAGCTCGTTCACGGCCTTTGCGTACCAAAGGAACGTTTCGTTCCAACCTGCGCCCAGCTTCCAGGCGTCCTCGCGTTTGCCGACCATCTTGCCCCCCGTTTTCAGCTACTGCCGACCCGTTCCACCTTGCCGAGGTGCTTTGACGCACGCTTACGTAGCCTTGCTTGGCCAACATACCATATTACTTCTTGATAGTCTGGAAGAATTGTAACCATCCTAGCTTAACTCTGAGGATTGCAACAACCCGTCACCGATTGCATCAAATCTCGCTTCGACCGACGTTCGTCGATGAACTGGCCGTCATTGTGAGCTTTGCGCTGGACTATATGCAGCGAGGAGGCGACGCCGTGCAGGCGGCGCACACCTGGCTGCGCGACGAGACCGATGAACGGCGGGAAATCTGTGCACGCTCGATGCCAAGCAGGTCTGATTTCGGGCGGCGCGGCTCACGCATATCATCCCGCAGCAGAGCCTCCTGATAGGAGCCATCTGAGCGAAACCTCAAATCCACTTGCGCTTTATCGCTATGCCGAGGGCCTGGTAGGTGGTCACGACGTTGAGCTTCCGACGGATGTTTTGCAACTGAAACTCGACAGCTCGCCGACTGACGTTGCGCAGTGCTGCGATATCGTCGTTGGTCTTGCCCTGCAGGAGCCACGCCAGGCATTCCAGCTGATAGCTCGTTAGAGGGGAGGGCGCTGTGCTCATCAGGTCATGGTCACTGCGGCTCTGCAGATAGCCATCAACGAAGGCACCAAGTGTCAGAACGGAGTAACCGTCCGCCAGCATCGTCGTATCCGGTTTCCTGTCACGGGACGAGAAGGTGAAGAGGGCACGCCTTCCGAACCCGTCGAAGATCGGGATAGAGATCCCCGAACGGATACCGAAATTTCGGGCTTCGCCAAAGAATATTCGGTGAGACTTTCTTGCGGGAACGGGCAACCCGTTCTCCGACCAGGCATAGGCTCCGCGTCTCGGGGATACCGCTTCCACGACAGGGTCCACCTTGGCGAGTCCGCTGTCGAGATAGTGCTTCTGCCACTCCACCGGATAGTTCGACATGCCGTACACGTCAGCTTCGTGGACTGAAAGATAGGTGAACCATTCATAGCCTTGGGCGTTTGCGAACCTGCGCAAAGCCTGGTCAATGGCGGACTTATCTTGCGCTAATTTCAACCAGTCCCGCAGCGTTTCAAACTGTGGCTTCAGAGACTTCATCAACTCTCCTTTCGTGCTGCCCCAGCCTCATAAGGTGGTTCTCTTATTCAAGTTCAAGGAGTGAGATCAACCTCCAAAATACAACCCCCGCTAGAGGACCAGTCATCCGCTGGGGACCCTTCGCAACCTGAACGACCTTCGGAAACCCGAAATGGCCCGCCTGCTCGAACCCTGTTTTTTTCGCGTCGTCGAAGCAACGCGGAGAAAAAGGCATGCGGCTTGTTGAGGTCCGGAACGGCGAAAACAGCGTAGGCAACAGGCTCATTGATCAAATGCACGCGCTACGAGCGCGCGTGTTCAGGCAGCGCCTCGACTGGACTGTAACAGTCGAGGCTGGGCGCGAAGTCGACGAGTACGATGCACTCGATCCGACCTACCTCCTCGCCGTGACGGATGATCTACACGCTGTCGTCGGCTGCGCCAGGCTTCTCCCAGGCACCGGGCCGACAATGCTGGGCAGAACGTTTCCGATCCTTCTTGATGGCCGCCCGGTGCCTTGCCATCCTGGAATGGTCGAAAGTTCCCGGTTCTGCGTGGACACGGAGCTTGGCATGAAAAATGCGGCCCGAGGACTCCACAAGGCGACGTTGGCGCTGTTCGCAGGCATTCTGCAATGGTCGTTGGCCAATGGCTACACGGAAGTCGCGACCGTCACCGACCTTCGTTTCGAAAGGATTCTCGGCAGGGCGGGTCTGCCGTTCAAGCGGCTTGGCGCGCCGCATCCCATTGGAAACACCATCGCGATCGCCGGAATCATTCCCGCAACTCCCGAGAATGCCCTTCGCGTCCAGCCGGAGGGCTACCAACCACTATTCACCAATCACCTCGCGCTCGCGGCGTGAGGATCGGCCATCACACATAGCATCCAGAAAAGATCGCATCCCGATGCCCACGTCGCAATCACACGATCGTCTCGTCCGCAAACTCCTCGAGGCATTGGGCAGCACGATCTGCAACTCGCTCGATGATGCGCTCGTCGTCGAGATCATGCTCAATCCCGATGGCCAACTATTCGTCGAACGGATCGGCGAACCGATCACGCTGGCCGGCAGCCTGGCGCCGCAGGCAGCCGAGACGATTATCGGCACGGTTGCGCACGCACTCGGAACCGAAGTGACCCCAAACCGGCCGATCATCTCCGGCGAGTTGCCGATCGGCGGCCATCGGTTCGAGGGACTGTTGTCGCCAGTGGTCGCAGCGCCGGTCTTCACGATCCGCAAGCGCGCCACGCGAGTGTTCCCGCTCGATAGTTACGTGCGCGACAAAATTATGACCGGGTACCAGGCTTCGGTCATCCGCAACGCCGTCGAGAACCGCATGAACATCATCGTATCCGGCGGCACAGGAACAGGTAAAACCACGCTCACCAACGCTGTGATTGGCGAGATCGTCAGCCTCACGCCCGAACACCGGCTGGTCATTCTCGAGGATACAGCAGAGATCCAATGCGCGGCTGAAAACGCGGTCGCACTCCATACGACGGACGCCGTGGATATGAGCCGGCTCCTCAAATCCACGATGCGTCTGAGGCCGGATCGGATCATCGTCGGCGAGGTCCGTGATGGGGCAGCTCTGACATTGCTCAAGGCCTGGAATACCGGCCACCCCGGCGGCATCGCCACCATTCACGCGAACAGCGCGCTTTCAGCGTTGACGCGTCTCGAGCAACTGACAGCCGAGGTCAGCTCGAACCCGATGCCAGAAATCATCGGCGAGGCGGTTGACCTGGTCATCTCGATCGAACGAACGCCAAAGGGCCGCCGTGTTCGAGAATTGCTGGTCATCGAAGGATACCGCGACCGTCAGTACCGCATCGAATCCCACGGCAGCGAAGAGGGGCACCGCCATGTCGCGTAAAGCGATCAAAGCAGCATATGGATTGATCGGATTTTCTACCTTACTCGGCCGACCAGCATTCGCCGCTGGGGGAGGGGGTGGACTACCGTGGGAAGGTCCGCTCCAACAGATTCAGCAGTCGATCAACGGACCGGTCGCGGGGACAATTGCACTGGCAGCCGTGGCGATCGCCGGGGCGATGCTGATCTTTGGCGGCGAATTGAACGATTTCGCACGACGGCTGGTCTATGTCGTACTTGTTGCAGGCATCCTTCTGGGCGCGACGCAGATTGTCGGGCTGTTCGGCGCCGGCGGCGCATCGGTCGGCCCGTCCATGGAAGCAACCGTTGATGGACGGAAGTCCACGTTCTCGACGGCCGCTACTGATGACTGAGCGTGTCAGCCACCTCCACCGCGTGAGGATCCATCGCGCGCTTTCCCGACCGAACCTCATGTTCGGCGCGGACCGGGAGCTCGTGCTTGTAACGGGCTTGGCAAGCGTCATCCTGATCTTCGTCGTTCTTACCTGGTTCTCCGTGCTGCTTGGCATGGCGATCTGGATCTTCATCGTCGGCATACTTCGGATGATGGCCAAGGCCGATCCCATGATGCGGTCCGTCTATACGCGCCACATCCGCTACAGGCCGCACTACCGGCCGACCTCGACGCCCTGGCGGGCATACTGAGCACGGCGTCGATCATGGTTGCGCTCAAGAAATTCCGCAGTTCCAGTCCATCGTTTTCGGACCTGCTCCCCTACGCGGGTCTCGTGGACAACGGCATCCTTCTCCTCAAGGACGGCTCGCTGCTTGCCGGCTGGTACTTTGCCGGGCCGGATTCCGAAAGCTCGACCGATTTCGAGCGCAACGAGATTTCGCGCCAGATCAACGCGATCCTGGCTCGCCTCGGCACAGGCTGGATGATCCAGGTCGAAGCCGTGCGCGTGCCCACCACTAGCTACCCGCAGCGCGAGGACGCACATTTCCCCGACCCGGTGAGCGCCTCCATCGACGACGAGCGCCGAAGGCATTTCGAGGCAGAGAGCGGGCACTTCGAAAGCCAGCACGCGATCCTCCTCACCTATCGCCCCGCCGAGAAGAGTAAATCGGCCTTAGCCAAGTATGTCTATTCCGACGACGCCTCGCGAAATGAGCGCTTCGCCGACACCGTGCTGGGATATTTCCGGAGCGCGATCCGTGAGTTCGAACAGTACATGGCGAATGTGCTTTCAATCAGACGGATGGTCACGCAGGAAACACGCGAGCGCGGCGGGACCCGGATCGCAAAGTATGACGAACTCCTGCAGTTCGTCCGCTTCTGCATCGTCGGCGAGAACCATCCGATCAAGCTGCCGGCGATCCCGATGTATCTCGATTTCCTGGTGACGGCCGATTTCCACCATGGCCTGTCGCCACTGGTCGATGACCGGTATCTCGCGGTGGTGGCGATCGACGGTTTCCCAGCCGAAAGCTGGCCCGGCATCCTCAACTCGCTCGACCTAATGCCGCTGACCTATCGCTGGTCGTCGCGCTTCGTATTCCTCGACGCAATAGAGGCTCGCCAAAAACTCGAACGAACCCGCAGGAAGTGGCAGCAGAAGGTGCGCCCTTTCTTCGACCAGCTTTTTCAGACGAACTCCCGATCAATCGACCAGGATGCCGCCATGATGGTCACCGAGGCTGAGGATGCGATCGCTGAATCGTCATCGCAGCTCGTCGCCTACGGCTACTACACCCCGGTCATCGTCATGTTCGACGAGGACGAGCGGCGGCTTCGCGACAAAGCGGAAGCCGTGCGTCGGCTTGTTCAAGCCGAAGGCTTCGGCGCGCGCATCGAGACGCTCAATGCAACAGAGGCGTTTCTCGGCAGCCTGCCAGGCAACTGGTATGCCAACATCCGCGAGCCGCTGATCAACACGCGCAATCTCGCCGACCTTATCCCGCTGAACGCAGTATGGTCGGGAAGTGCTGTTGCTCCCTGTCCCTTCTACCCGGAGAATTCCCCGCCACTGTGTCAAGTCGCATCGGGTTCGACGCCATTCCGGCTCAACCTTCACTCCGGCGATGTCGGTCACACCCTGATCTTCGGCCCTACCGGTTCTGGCAAGTCGACGCTGCTCGGCCTGATCGCAGCGCAGTTCCGGCGATACAAGGGCGCACAGCTCTTCGCGTTCGACAAGGGAAGGTCGATGCTGCCGCTGACGCTCGCTGTCGGCGGTGATCATCACGATGTCGGGGCAGGAGAGGGGCTCTCCTTCTGCCCACTTTCGGAGCTCGGAACCGACGGCGATCGGGCCTGGGCCGCGGAGTGGATCGAGACCTTGATCGCGCTGCAAGGCGTGAAAATTACGCCAGAGCATCGCAATGCCATATCCCGGCAGTTGGGCCTCATGGCGAGGTCCGAAGGCAAATCCCTCTCGGACTTCCTGTCAGGTGTGCAATTGCGGGAGATCAAGGACGCGCTTCACCACTACACGGTCGACGGTCCGATGGGGCACCTGCTCGACGCCGAAGCCGACGGTCTGACACTGTCGTCATTCCAGACATTCGAGATCGAGCAGCTCATGAATATGGGCGACCGGACCCTCATTCCGGTTCTGCTCTACCTGTTCCGCCGCATCGAGAAGCGCCTCACTGGATCGCCCAGTCTCATCATCCTCGACGAGGCCTGGCTGATGCTCGGCCATCCCGTGTTCCGTGGCAAGATTAGGGAGTGGCTCAAAGTCCTGCGCAAGGCGAATTGCGCGGTCATCCTCGCGACGCAGTCGATCTCTGACGCAGAGCAGTCTGGGATCATCGACGTGCTGAAGGAATCCTGTCCAACGAAGATTTGCTTGCCCAACGGGGCTGCGCGCGAGAGCGGCACCCGGGAGTTCTACGAACGGATAGGGTTCAACGAGCGACAGATCGAGATCGTCGCGACCGCCCTTCCCAAACGCGAATATTACGTCGTCTCACCCGAAGGGCGCCGACTGTTCGATATGACACTTGGTCCGGTCACGCTCTCCTTCGTCGGCGCTGCCGGCAAGGACGACCTCAAGCGCATCCAAGAATTGCGCGACGTTCACGGCCAGCATTGGCCCGCCTTTTGGCTAAAGCAAAGAGGAATCGAGAATGCCGACACTATGCTCCAAAGGTAACGCCCGCGCACGGCGAAGCTCACTTGGTGCATTGGCCTTGATCCTTGCGGCAAGCGTAGCATCAACGTCGGTAGCTTCTATCCCTGCCAATGCGGGCGCAGCGACTGGCAACGCAACGGAATGGACCCAGCTGCTCAACAATTCAGAACTCGTCGGCCTCGTCGGCCAATCGGCCGAGCAAGTCCAGAACCAAGTCACGCAGATCACGCAGCTTGCCGAGCAGATCCAGAACCAGATCCGCATCTATGAAAACATGCTGCAAAATACGGCGAAACTTCCTTCCCAGGTTTGGGGTCAAGTCGAGAACGATCTCCGCAAACTCCAAGGCGTCGTGGACCAGGGGCAGGGGATCGCCTTTTCAATGGGCAACATCGACGATGTACTGAAGCAGCGGTTCAAGAGTTATTCCGACTTCAAGACCAATCTGCCGGAAGGAAAGGACTTTTCGAGCGCGTGGCAAAGCTGGTCAGATACCAACCGCGACACCATAGCCGGCACATTGAAAGGAGCCAACCTAACCGCGGAACAGTTCTCCAGCGAGGAGGGCACAATGCGACAACTCCGCTCGATGTCGGAGACGGCTGATGGGCAGATGAAGGCTCTCCAGGTTGGCCATCAGATAGCGACACAACAGGTCGCTCAAACCCAAAAGCTGCGCGGACTGCTGGCTCAACAAACGACGATGATGGGAACCTGGTTGCAGTCCGAGCAGGCCGAGAAGGACCTCGCACAAGCGCGACGTGAAAAATTCTTCAATGCCCCAACGCGTGACATTCGCAGCGGCCAGACCATGGAGCCGCGCTGGTGAGCAACCGTCCATACCTCGGTTTGGCCCTCGCGTTCCTATTCAGTTTCTTCGCGGGAGGTATTGTTGTGTGGGCATGGGCGACGACAACCAAGATGCCTGCAACAGGTTCGTCGTCTCCTACAACACCATCAGCATCGGATGCCGAACACCCCAACCGATTGGAGAAATTCTTTCACGGTGACCAGGGTCGCAATGTCCGAAATGGACAGGAGATGAAGCCGCGATGGTAACGAAATCAAGGCGTGAGTTCGGGTTCGTCGCCGTAACCGCCGCTGCCCTTTTACTGTTGGCGTGCGCTCCCGCCCTTGCCCAGGAAGGCTCGGTGCTAACAACGCTGGAGAACTCCGTCGTCACCGCCGCCAAGGATTGGGAAACGACTGTGATGGATGCCGCCCGTTCCCTGTTCTGGATCCTGGCTGGCATAGAGATCAGCATCGCCGCGGTGTGGCTTGCCATAAATGCTGCCTCCCTCGATTTATGGTTCGCCGAGCTGGTTCGACGGATCATGTTCGTTGGGCTTTTCGCGTTCGTGCTCGAACGAGGTCCAAGCTTCGCCAAAGCAATCGTCGACAGCCTCTTTCAGATAGGTGCTAACGGTGGATCAGCGTCGCCCGCCAATGTCTTCGACGCCGGCATACGTGTCGCTTCAAAGATGTCTGAGCAGGCAAAGTTCGGCTTGTTCGAGGACAACGCACTGGCGATCGCCGCGGTCTTCGCCATGATCGTGGTGGTCGTCTCTTTCTCCCTTGTCGCCGCGATTTTCGTTGCGGTCATGGTCGAGATGTATGTCGGCTTGCTTGCTGGCATGATCATGCTTGGCCTTGGGGGCTCATCTTTCACCAAGGACTTCGCTGTTCGCTATCTAGTCTACGCCTTATCGGTTGGCATGAAGCTGATGGCCCTGGTCATGATAGCCCGTATCGGGTCCGAGGTGCTGCTCGGTTTAGCGGAAGCACCAACCGCGACATCGGACCAGTTCATCACAACGCTTGCGATCGCCGGTATATCAGTCGTGATCTTCATCATCGCCATGTACGTGCCAAACATAATTCAAGGCGTGGTCCAGGGCGTCTCTGTCACCGGCGGCATGGAAACGATACGTCACGGAGGGCAGGCGACCTCGGCTGGTCTTGGCGCTGCTGCTCTTGCCCATGGCGGTGCGAGAGCCGGCGCTTCCACCTACTCCGAAGCCCGGCAGTCGGGCGCATCGTTCGGTGCCGCGGCAGTAAAGGGCGTGTTCTCAGGTGTCGGATCGGCAGGCGGTGCATTGGCATCCGCCGCAAAGGCACAGGCGATCGGCGCACCAGGGTCCTACGGCACGTCAACACTCGGTTTGGCCAACGCCAAGCTCGATGCCGGTCGCTTGGCGCCCAAACAACGTCCCGGTTCCGGTAGCTCCGGCTCGGCCCCCAAGAAATAACCTCCTCTCACAGGATCGAGACCAGCACAGATGGCCAGAAGCGACCATCCCGACAATCCCTACCTTGCCGCCCGTCAGGAATGGAACGAGCGCTACGGAAGCTATGTGAAGGCTGCGAGCGCGTGGCGCATCGTCGGCATCACCGGCATGACCATGGCGGTGATCGGCTTCTCCTATGCGCTCTATCAGGCTTCACAGGTAAAGCTGGTGCCCTATATCGTCGAGGTCGACAAGCTCGGCGCGGCGGCCGTCGCCGGCTATCCGCAGCAGATCGAGTACGCGGACCCCCGCGTCGTTCGCGCGACCCTTGGCGGCTTCATCACATCCTTCCGGTCGATCACGCCGGATGCGGTCGTCCAGAAACAATACATCGACCGCACCTACGCTCTGCTGCGGACGTCGGATCCCGCTACGGAAAAGATCAACAGCTGGTTTCGAGGAAATTCGCCGTTCGAGAAAGCCAGGAGCGCGACGGTGGCCATCGAGGTGAACAATGTCGTTGCCCTATCAAACCAGAGCTACCAGGTCGACTGGACCGAATTCGAACGCGATCGGAAAGGCAAGGAGACAGCTACCCGCCGTTTTCGCGGCATTGCCACCGTTACGCTCACCCCGCCGCAGGATGAGGAAATCATCCGCCTGAACCCAATCGGATTGTATCTCCGCGATTTCGATTGGACCGCTCAACTATGACGTCTCTGAGGTTTCATCATGATCCCACCCTTCGTGCGTGCTGGTGCCCGCATCGCTATGCTCGCACTGTCATCGGCGTCAATCTGGGCCCCGATCGCAGCGGCTCAAGACATGAGCGCCAACGAGACGAAGGGCACCAGCATATCCGGGAAGTGGCGGGGCTCGCGCGGTCTGGTGACCAAGGGCGCCGATGGAAAAGTCATCTTCCTTTTTGGCGAGGTGCAGCCGTCCGTTGTCTGCTCACCGCTGCAGGTTTGTGACGTCGAATTGCAGGCTGGCGAGGTTGTTCGCGATGTCCTGGTAGGCGACACCGTGCGTTGGAAGGTTGAACCAGCAACATCCGGCGCGGTCGGCGGCCAGTCGGTCCATTTGATCGTCAAGCCCTCCGAACCCGACCTTGTCTCGTCGATGGTCGTGACAACGTCGCGGCGGACCTATCATATCCAGCTAAAATCACACCAGACCCAGTACATGGCCCGCGTTGGGTTCGAATATCCAGAGGACGTCAATCAGAAGTTCGCCGAAATCAAAACACGGATGGAGGCGAGCACGATTCCGGGCGCCGGCGTCCCGGCGGAGAACCTCAACTTTGGCTATCGGACGAGCGGGCGGGCACGCTGGAAACCGACCCGCGTCTATTCGGATGGGACCAAGACCTACATCCAGTTCCCGTCATCCTTTGGCAGTCAGGATGCACCCGTCCTCTTCGTCGTCTCGGGAGGCGAGAACCGGATCGTCAACTACCGCGTGAAAGGCACGATGATGGTCGTCGACTACATGGTCGACCGCGCCGTTCTGATTTCTGGCGTCGGCTGGAAGCAGGAGAAGATCACCATCAAGCGGGAAGGATGATCATGGCCACTTTTCGCGTGATCGGATCATTCAAATCGCTCGCCCGGATTGCTGGGGTCGCGGTGATATGCGCCAGTATCGGCGCTTGCCAGACGGCGGGTGAGGCCGGTCCTACTGCAAGTACAGACAAGGCGGAGCTTTCTGAGGCCGCTGCCAATTCCATTGCCGGTGACATGGTGAGCAGGCTCGCCGAATTGGTCGGTCCGGCAACCGGAACCGTGGTCCTCAAGGCCAACAGTTCACCCTTCAGCAAGGCTCTGTTGTCCGCCCTGAAACGTTGGGGTTATGCGGTGGCGACACCTGACCAGAAGGCAGACAGCAGTAAGCTCATTCAACTCGCTTACGTCGTCGACAGCTTCGAGGGCAGCGTGCTCGTGCGTCTGTCGACGCCAAGGTTCGATCTTGGCCGTGGCTACACGGTTACAGGTACCGGAGCCGTGCCTTCGAGCCCGCTCTCCATCCTGCGGCGCAACTAGGAAAGGGAGATCGAATGTCTTCACTCGATATCTCGCCAAGGACGCCTGGCGATGGCGACCGCGCGCGCCGCATCCGGCGCCTCAACCGGTTGCCGGTGATCGCGGCAATCGTTATCGCCGTCCTGTTCTTCGGCGTCATCATCTATGGGCTCTCGACCCGGGGCCTCTCCTTTCGTGGGGATGATGGCGTCGGCTCGGCGTCGAATTCTCCGCCCGCGCGCGATTTTGCCGACCAACTCAAGCGGGGCGTAACCAATGGCGTCATCGATGTGCCAGTCGAACCTTCTGTCTTCCAACCGGCGCCACCGTCACAGCCTACCACCGCCCAGCTGGCCAATCCGTTCAAGCCGGCGCCGGCGACAAATGAAACTGTTGTCGCGCCGCAGCCGGCGATTGAACCGGAGCGCATCTGGCGGGCCCGGCTCGATCGTGAACTCGATGAACAATATCTGCGCGAGCGGCATCGCCAGCGCATGGCTCGTGTTCAAGCGAACGATGCAGCTTATGATTCACCTATCGCCGTCAACATCGGCCGGCAAGGTCAACAGGATCAAGTCAAAGAGAACCCTGCTGATGCTGGCGCAACCAACCCGTCCGGAGCCAGTGCCGCAAATCTCTATGCCGCGGCAATGCGCGCCGGTCTTGCCGACCAAGCCGGGGGCGACGCGAACGGCCAGGGCGCAAAGGCCGAGTTCTTCAACCAGGACATCAAGGATCTCGGCTACCTGCCAAACCAGGTCGTCCCTCAGCTCTCACCCTATGAGCTCAAGCGAGGTTCGGTTATTCCCGCCACGCTGGTCACGGGCGTCAACTCGGATCTGCCGGGACGCATCGCCGCGCAGGTCTCGCAAAACGTCTATGACAGCGCCACCGGTCATCGCCTGCTCATTCCGCAGGGGGCAAAGTTGTTCGGCAGATACGATTCGAGCGTCACCTTCGGCCAAAAGCGGGTGCTGGTCGTGTGGACTGATATCATTTTCCCGAATGGCGCGACGCTGCAGATCGGCGGCATGGCTGGCACAGATGCTCAAGGATACGGCGGCTTCAAGGACAGGGTGAACAATCACTACCTGCAAATATTCGGGTCCGCGATCCTGGTTGCAGCTATCGGCGCCGGGGTCGACATGGCGATCCCCGAAGATCGCAACGCACTCGGCTCCGAAAACAGTGCCGAAAATTCAGCAAGGCGTTCGTTCGCGGAAACCTTCGGCCGTGTGGCCGAGCGCACGATCTCGAAGAACATCGACGTCCAGCCGACACTCGAAATTCGACCGGGCTACAAGTTCAACATTCTGGTCGATCAGGACATGGTATTCCCACGAGCATACAAGTCGTGAACCATGCGCTCGCAGGTGGGCATTTGGTTTTTTACCCGATGACTCGCCCGCCGGTGTTCGTCGGTGGCAGAGCAAGGATGGTCAACTCGGTCCAGGCAGGTGTCTTTGGGGCGGTGGGTCAGTCTGAAATCAATCGAAGCACTTTTTGCAGCCGCAAGATTGCCCAGTCGTCCGTGCCGCCCTCCATTTTGGCCTTCTTGTGTGTTCAACAGCTAGGCGGGTTGAACCGGTTTTCGTAAAGCTTGCCACCCTGGCTCCTATGGAGCTCACGTCGCACGCACGCAAAAAATACTGTCCATACGTCAAGAATGCGCGCCGCCCCGTCAACCGGCTCGACAAATGGAACTCATAGCGCGACACTATCGCGTCTTCCAGGCTGTCATCCTGCAGTCAAGGGTTGTCTGATAAACAGGCGAGGGGCCTTGGACCCTCGCCTTTCCCGTTCGTCCGCGGCTAGGGTATCGATTTGGCGAGGTGTCAAAAAATTCTCGCCGATCGCTGAACAGGTCGGCTGGTCATGCTTGATTTTGCCGGAACTTCGAGAGTCTAAGACGCATCTGCCTCAATTTGGGGCAAAGTTTATAACTCAAATTCAAAGCGTATACTTTTATGGAAGAAGAATTATAAAGTCATCCTTGTGGCAATTCAGCATCGGAGGGAACGGATGGCACGAGCACCACGCAAGAAACCCGCCCGCAGCGACGACATTGTGGTCTACGCTCTAGACATGGGCGATCAGATGTATGGAGATTGCCTGCTTGTCACAAGTGGCAACACGAAAGTCCTGATCGATGGCGGCCATTCCAAGGATTTCGACGGTCAGCCGGGGTATATGTCCATCCCCCAACAGCTGGAAACCGTCTTGGGGCCGCGACCGTTTGAAGTGAGCTTACTCGTTGTCACGCATTGCCATTCTGACCATATCGGAGCTTTGCCGGACATGGTCAGCTCAGGCATGCTGAAGGCATCATGGGCATTGGTAGCAGACGAGAAGCTAGGATTTGGCCGCGCGATCGGCGATGACCCGAATTCGGATGCATCGCTGTCATTTCCTTTGCAAGGGGTCCTTGCGGCCTTGCGCGAGGAGGACCGTTCGCAGATGGACGCCGCCGAACTCGCTGACTTTTTGACGGACGCCGCTACGCTGGAGTCGCGATACAAGGACATGCTTGGTCAGCTCGAAGATGCCGGCACAAAGGTTGTCCGTTACGGTCGGGACGATCATGGCGAGCTCGTTGCCGCCTTCGGCGATCTTGACCTGAACATCCTGGGCCCGACACAGGACCATTTGCTTATCTGCGCCGAGGCCATCTCCAAATCGACGAAGGCTGCCAAAGACGAACTCAGCAGCCGCTTTCGCGCAGACAGCCCAGACGCTGCGATCCAAATATACCGGGCCCTAAGTCAAGCTCCCTGGGACGCAGTGGCGTTGCTCGACAGGCCCGGCAAGGGGGCCGCGATCAACAACCAAAGCATTATTCTTACGATAGGAACGGGTCCGCAAAAGACATTGCTCGTCGGCGATATGCAGCTTGCAAAGCCTGAAGTGACCGGGCTTGGGTCGAGCATGGTGGCCTTGCGCACCGTAATAGCGGACGCCGGTCCCTATCAATTCTTCAAGTTACCCCATCATTCCAGCTACAATGGCGCTAACGCAGAGGTTCTTGCGGCGATCGGTAGTCCCAAGTTCCTCGTCCACACGGGAGGCCGCAACGATGGCGGTCACCCCGACAAGGGCGTGCTCAAGGTCTTGTCCGACATGATCGACGACATCCAGTTTGCGCGCACAGACCGCAATGGCTTGATCAAGTACGAGCTGTCGGGAAAATTTACCGTCGAAGGCGAACTTAATGATTTTTCGCCCAATGCCTCCCGCGACATTCAGCCGGAGGTGCGAGAATCGCAAGGACAAGAACCCCTCCTACATGAGACTGAGCAAGAGCCCGAATTTCTCGAATTCGTTTACGTCAAGGTGCCGAACAAGCCGCTTTCCTTTTCGCTCGGAGGGGTGCCAATAACCATTGGAGGAAAGTCCCGCGGCCCTTTTGACGAAGGCTTGCCCGTCAATGGCAAGCCAGACCCAGCAAGCCTGCAGTTGGCTGGCGGCCGCCACCTTCCCGACCTGCTTTTTGTGACGAACAGCAAGAAGCTCGCCGCCAACGTCGGTCTTCAGGAAGCCCAAAGGGCCATCGGCATGGTTGTCTCAGCAGGCCACCGACTGTTGGACATCGATGGCGAGCGTAAGATCGAAGAGGCGGTTCGGAAAAATGCTGTGGGCAGGCCAGGCGTTGTTCTACTAGGGGGCTATGACGTTGTGCCCTCGCAGCGTGTTGATGTCCTCGATCCGGACCTCCGTCGCCGCGTGGGCAACCAAGTCAGCGATGATCCGGATGAATTCATCGTTTGGAGCGACGACATCTACGGTGACACGGACGGTGATGGTCTTGCCGAGGTCCCGGTGACGCGTATCCCGGATGGTCGTTCTTCCCAGTTGCTGCTAGCAATACTGGGCGGATCGCAAACGACGCAAGCCGGGCGGTTCGGGCTCATCAACAGGGAGCGACCTTTCGCGCGAGCGATTTGGCCGATGATTGGCGGCCGAGAGTTATGCTCTACATCAGGGCCGGACGTGGTGGCGGGCCTCGACCCAGCCGCCGTTGCAAAACGAAATCTTTATTTCATGCTCCACGGAGACTTTGCCGACGGTTCACGTTTCTGGGGAGAAAGCGGGGGCGCGATAGAGGCCATCAATGTCTCAAAATTGCCTGCGTCGGGCCCTGGACTCGTCTTTGCAGGATGTTGCTGGGGCGCTTTGACCGTGGATCAGCTCGCGTCCAGAACGACCGGGGCCTTGGGAGTTAAGACACCCGGACAGTCGATGGCTCTGAGCCTGCTGAAATCTGGCGCAAACGCTTTCGTGGGCTCGACCGGAGCCCACTACTCTCCGGGCGAAGGCGAGGATTGTTTTGGAGCACCAATGCACAAGGCCTTTTGGACGCGGATAAATGCTGGCGACCCTCCCGCAACCGCCCTATATAATGCCCGAAAGGCCTATCTAGCCGCATTACCGCATGGGTTGTCACAGCCATATCACGTTGCAATCGAGCGTAAGATATACCGACAATTTACATGCCTTGGCTTGGCGTGGTAAAATGGGTCTAGTGAAAGGAACTCAGCTATGGCCTCGAAAAAGGAAAAGCTCGACGATACCAAGGCCGATCAGGCCATGAAGGGGTGGACCCGTGTGTCGGGCCCTTCCGTTCAGCGGGATAGCTTTACGAGGATTTCGGCGGATGCGGTTATGCCTTCCAGTGAAGTCCTTAAAGCTAAATACCTAGGGTCTGCAGCACCCTCCAATGTGGGTGTCAGCAAAGATAGCGTGCTCGTGGGAAAGCCACGGCCACCGGCCTCCGGTCCAACTGAGACAGTGACCTATGAGTCCCATGGAATACGGAAGTCCGTTGGCGTCAGTGAAGGCAAGGTGGTTTGGCGCCAGGGCTGATCAAAGCCTGTAGCAATTGGAACGAGGGCGGCTGATCAGCCGCCCTTTTTAGTTTGGGCGTAACCGCACAACTCCAGCATCACGGTTGAGAATATAACAGTCTACTTAAAGTTGCATAACATACATTATGGAACTACAATTAATCTATGTTATTCAGACACTTATACAACCTGACCTATTGGAAGAGCCAAGCATCAACGCTTTCGGTGGCCGCTCATAGAACCTTGGCCTCGCCATCTTTCAGATGGACTAGTCTTGCAGCTTTCAGAACGTCCGGACCTTCAGCGATCAGACGGAGTCCTTGCTCCGGCAAAATATCGCCGGCTAAGGCTTCGGCTTCGTCGAGGCTTCGCGCCACAGCAATAATGTGGACTTTGAGCACGCCGTTGGGCATGCCCATATCGGGACGGCTGTGTTCGAAGCGAAAGCCATCATAGGGAGAGTCAGTCATTGATCCTATATGGCATTGCGATAGCGTCACTTCAAAGGCCAGATTTCAAACTGAGCTACTTACCCACGATCGCCGTATTGCGACTGGTGATCGTGTCTTCCATATCCGGGACGTTGCGCTAGACTGGAAGCCCCACGAACGGATCCTGATACCGAACTCTGAGCGGTCTGAAATCCTTTTCATTGTCCGTGAGCACGATCAGATCGTGTTGCTTAGCTGTGGCAGCAATCGCGATATCCTCGAAACCGGGCGAGATGCCAGCTCCGCGGGCGACTGCCATGAGTTGCCCGGTTATCGTTGCCGTCTCAAGATCAAGGGGCAGAATGCGGCTACGGTAGTAGTGGCGAATTTCTCCCCACCATTCAGCGAGCGCTGCCGCTTTTTTGGTGGCCCCGGTTCGCTTAGCGTTTGCAATACCGTCCTCGATCTCAGCCGAGGTGATGACGGACAGCCAAAGATCGGACGATCGCTCAACTATCCAGGCAACGAGTCTTTCGTCGGAGAGTGTCCTGCGTCTCGACGGGGCAAGCAAACTGACGACATTCGTATCCAGAAGGTACAACGTCAGAACGCCGGATCACGCAGAGCCCGTGCGGGCTTTCGGCTTCGCGCCGGCAGGTCACCGTCCTCCAAGGGCGAGTTTGTTAGCAGCCAACCCAGCGATGGCACACGGGAAAGGCGCTCGTAGTCCGCATAGCTGATTACGACAGCCTCTCTTTTGCCGTGACGGGTGACAACCGTCGGTGCGCCTGCAACCGCTTCGTCGACAACATGCGAGAACGTCGCCTTCACGTCTTTGAGCTGAATCTCTTTCATCTTCATAACCATGTGACCAAAGTAGTCATATAGCTTATGGGGCGGGTCTTGACAAGAAGGCCGTAGCCTAGCGCGATCGACTAGTCCTCGATATGACGGGGCCGTCTTCCGTCAGCGATTGACCGCCAAGACGATCGCCAAGCCGAACAGAGACGCCCAGGCTTGTGCGCTCGCCTCCTGGGTCGCGAGGATGCTGGTGCTTGACGTCCACCAGCCATTTCCAGTCGCGACGATGATGTCCGGGCGATGGAGCATGGATTGTAGCACCGGCCAGACGATGAGCTGCTCGTAGCAGATCAGCGGCGCAACCTTCACGCCCTCTATTTCGACCACAGGATTGGCAAAGACATGCGCCCTCGCCCCACTGCGCTGCCCGATCCAGGCGAGCCATGGCTGCCACATGGAGATCGGCACCGGCATGCGCTCACGATAGAGGATTTCACTTTTCGCGGCCGAGATCCGCATCATGACGTTGTCATAGCCATCTTGGTCGATCACGGCAGCCCCGGCAATGACAGTTGCGCCGCTCCCAGTCAGCTCTCTTGCCCAGAGCCGTTCGACGGTCGGCGTCCAGCGGCCGGCGGCGCTTTCGGGCAGGACCACGACGTTTGCCCCGCCCACGGCCGCCGTCTTCGCGAGAGCGATGGTCTCAAGCTGCTGTGTATAGTCGGCATACCGATTGGCAGAACCTCGGAAATGCGTGTCTATGCCGACCCAACCTTCCGGCGGATTTGGCGGCGTCCAACTCGCGGCGGACCAGGCCCAAAAACATGCCAGGAGCGCGGCCGAGATCGACCATCGCTTTGTCGTCATGGCGAGCATGAGGATTGCAGCCGCAGCCAGCCCGAACCAACCCCATGCTGGAAACAGAATTCCGGCGGCCGTGATCGGATGCGCCCAGCCGACAACACCCAAGGGCGGGATACTCATCGCCACCGCAGCGATCGCGTAGCGCAAGGCCCGTCGCCTGCCCTGGCTCGACGTCCAGAGGACCGCATGGACGGCTACGAAGGCGAGCGATGCAGCAAACCAAAGCGCGATGCCGAGCACAAACTGCGATGCATAGAAGTTCGCTGCGCCCTGCGGCAGGCCGCGAGAGGCGGCCAGGAAATACCCTGCCGACACGCAGGCGGCGATCATTCGCGAGGGCGAAAACGCCCACAGCCCTGGGAACGCCATGGCTGCTGGAAGGGCGAGCGGATTTCCGCTCCAGCCGATCGCGCCAGCGACCACACCGCCTGTTATGAACCCAAGCGAACGCAGCGCTTCAAGGCGTGAAGGTGAGGATCGGCCTTGCAAGGCCGAGAATGCCGTCGACCGGAATCGGCCCAAAATAGCGCGAGTCATATGAACCTGGATATCTGGAGTGAAGGAAGACATCCCCCGTCGGAACCACGCCGCCGACGAAGGCTGTGAGGACCCTGCCCTCGGTATCGACTGTGCGAAGTTCGGAATTCCCGAGGCGGCTGCCGTCGATATACACGCGACCGTCGATGACGATCTCCTGTCCGGCGATTGCTGCGACCGTCTTGATCAGCGGACCGGTTCCGCCGGCGCACAGACCGCGCGGGAGATAGCCACGCACAACCGCAAGGTCGAAGGCCTGCGTTTGGGGCGGACAGACAAAGACGATGTCACCTACTCTCGGCTCGTGCTGAATTGCTTTGATCCGCCAGAGGCCAAGCGGATAGCTCGGTGTCATGTTCAGCCGATACCCACCCCATCCGCCAGCCGCGGCGAGAGACAGAACCAGCGCGGCGCCGGCGCCAAGAATGATGAAAGCGTTTCGACGTTGGCGGCGCATCGTCACGAACCGGGTTTAAGGGTCGGGCGTTGAACGAGCTTGGCGGTTTCCGCCTGCTTGATTGCCTGAACGGACCGCTCATGCGCGGCGAGCTGCTGTGCCGCTCGCAACGTCGGCCAGGCTTCCGCGAGTTTCATCTTGTCGGCAGCGGGCATATTCGCTGCCAGCGCCTTATAGGCTGGACCCTCGATTTTTTGTGCGTCCAGTCCGAGCAAAGCGCGCTCACCGAAACGATGGCCGAGGGCGACATTCAAGCGATCGATCTCGGCCTTGACCATCCTGTCGGCGAGTGCGAAGCCGAGCGCACCCGGTAGATCATTGCGGTCTATCGCATCGCGCACCCGTTCCATGACGACGATCGCGGACTGGGACAGCGCTGGTATGTCGATCGATGCACGCTGACGCGCTTCGGTTTCCTTGATCTCAAGCCGATTGGAAGCCTCGGACCTAAGGCGGATGTAGCGCTCGATCTCCGCCCTGAGCGCGGCACCTCCTTCGATCGCCATCTGCCGTTCCTGCTTCTGCGCTTTCGAGGCGAAGAGCCCGACGTTACCGCGCAGCTCGCCGAAGGTTTCGGGGTTGACTGCAAGTCGATCGAGCACGGCGCGATGACGATCGGGCGCCTCGACCACCGCCTCGATTTTCATGACGTTCGCGGCCGCATGCGGATCTTGATAGATTTGAGCAAAGCGGTCCGACACCTCGCGCCATTGCAGCTGCACTGACGTTTCGGACAAGGCATTCTCCTTCACAATCTCAGTGATCGATCGCACCCATAGCGTCACGCCGCGCAGCAGTGGTTCCACGACGTAGGTGGGCGCGTTGACGGTGGAAGCGGGTCTCAGGATCGACGAGCGGGACGCATTCAGAGCCAACGCTTGTTCGACCGGTCGCAAGCTGACGCTTGAGGCGAACGCCGCGAGCTTGACACCCAGTCTCGCCACCTTCTCCCTGGCGCGTGCGATGAGACGCAGCTGGTCGTCGAGCAAGGCTCTGGCGACACGGAACGCGTGGAGGCCACGGTTGATCGCATAGCGAAGAGCATCGAGATATTCGCGCGAGCCGGCGTAATCGAGCGTTGTTTCCTTGGCGTTGCGGCGTGACAGGAGCGGGATCAGGCCGCCCGCCTTCTCGAAGGATCGGCGCCCGTAATAGAGCGCGACATCCTCGCGATGGCGGGTCATGGCAACATAGGAAAGATGCTTGTCGAGCGAGAGCGAGGCCAGCACCTTTACCCGATCAACAGTCGCGCCTTGCGACTTGTGGATCGTCGTCGCGTAGCCGTGATCGACAGCCCGATAAAATGCCTGGGCAATCTCAACCCGGCGTTTGTCGTCGCCGATCTCGACGACGATGCGACCAAGCTTCGCCTCAGCGACCCGGCCGATCATGCCGTTCTTCACACCGAGCGAAATCTCGTTTCGCAGGAACACGACCTGGTCGCCGCCTGCGAAGTAGCGTGCCCCCTGTTCGGTCTGAAATTGAAACCCTTCGCCGATCAAGTTGCGCTCGATGAGTGCCGCGCGGGCCTGCTCGTTCAGCGTCCTCACATCGCGGCGAAGGTGTGCGAGGATGATCGACGATTTTACCGGATCGAAATCGCGGTTCCAGTCGGCGATCAGCATCTTGATCGCTTCAGCCTTGGTTTGGCTGGCGAGAACTTTGCCACGGGCGCGATAGGCGTTGATCGCATCCCCCGTCCTGCCGCGCGCGAAATCCACGCTCGCTTTGCGCATCCAGTCCTGCTTTTGGCGGCGGACATTTTCGAGCACGACATAGCCGACACGGTCATGGATGGCCCGGAAGGCGGCTCCCGCTTCGATTGGCTGAAGCTGCTCGCCATCGCCGACCAGCACGAGTTTGGCGCCGCTGCGGGCGACTGAATTGACGAACAGCGCCATCTGCCTCGATGCAACCATGCCGGCCTCGTCCATGACGAAAACGGTCTTCGCGTCGAGAAGGTCAGTACCCCTCCCCCAGCGAAGCTCCCATGACGCCAATGTGCGCGCCGGGATTGCCGCTTCCTTCTCCAGGCCTTCGGCGGCCTTGCCGGCGAGTGCCCCGCCAACGACACGAAAACCTTCGCGTTCCCAAGCCTCGCGCGCCGCTTTCAACGCGGTGGTTTTTCCCGCGCCCGCGAGTCCAACGATCGCCACGATGCGGGATGCGCCCGTGACGTATTCAACCGCGGCGCGTTGCTCGTCGTGCAGATAGGCATGCTCGTGGAACGTGACCGCAAGCGCGTCGTTCGAGATGGCAAAAGTCTCCTCCCCCGACAGATGCAAAGCCTGCCGCGCCATGTCGGCTTCGGTGCGGATCATCGTTCTTGTGGCAAGCTTTTCCGGCATGCGCTCGCCGGTCTCGAAGTCTAGCGTTTCGCGCAGCAACCGTACCAATTCGGGGCTCGTCATCAGCCGCGCCATGACGTTCGCAAACGTGCCCGGATCGTCGACATAGCGATGCACGAGCTTTGCCAGATCGCGCTCGTCAAACACGCTGCGTTCGCGCGCGATCATGTCGAGGATGATCTCCGGGCGACGTACAATCCGTTTCGCCGATTCCTGTCTCTGGTCCTCGAAGAGGCGCAACCGGTCGAGCTCGACCTCACGCTCCCTGGCTTCTGCCTCACGCGCGATATGTGTTGCGCCGACGCCGATCTTGGAGGTTGGCAACAGATCGAGTCCCCGTTCCTCGAAGGAGCGGTGATCGACGCGGATGTCGAGTCCCTGTCTGGCGAGATGCAGGTTTTGAAGGGCGGCCCAAGCTTCGCGCCATTCATTCAGTGTCTGGTCGTCGCCAGCCCACAAACGATAGACGATTTTCCCCCGAGGATGCAGCTTCGATTTGATCCGGAGCGGGTTGCCGTTTTCGTCCAGCACCGCGATCCGCTTTGGGCCGAACGCCTCTTCGGTGAGCGGCCTCAACGTCGTCATCAGATGGATGTGCGGATTGCCGGGACTATCGTGATAGGCCCAGTCCGCCACCATGCCGCGTGGAAGGATCTGTTCCGATACGAACGCACGCACGAGTTCGATGTTCTGTTCCCGCGTCAGTTCGACGGGGAGCGCCAAATCCATCTCACGCATGAATTGCGCATCGGCGCGCTTCTCGAAAATCTCGACAGCATTCCAAAGGGCGGCGGAAGCGCCTGCCGCGTCGCGCCCGTCGATCAGGGTACGCAGCCAGGCAGGCGCTGCTTCGGGCAACGCAAATTCGGAATGGGCAAGCCCCTTCTTGTTGGAATAGTCGGCGACCCGTGCCTCAGCCTCGATCTCCATCCGCGCGCAATGGCGGTAGGCGGCGGATGCGACTGCGCTCCGACCTTCTCCCCGGCCGATGATCTGGGCATGCAGGTGGTAGATTGCCATTCGGCTCCAAAACTCCCGCCGGGAGCACAACGTCGCCCAACCGACGTATAAGTGCGCCCTTCAACCCTCTCTTTGTTCGGCGGGATCCTGCGGCAGCGCTTGCCGCAAAACAGCTTCGGAAATCCGCAGCTGTTGGCACCAGGCTTCACCGTCATGATTGGCTTCGGAAAATGATCGCAATGAGGGAGCGCAAACATCGTGAGAAAATCATCGTCAAAGATCCGCGAGGAGATCGATCGCCTGCACGATCAACTGAAGGCTGCTGAGACCAAGGAGGCCGAGCGGATCGGCCGCATCGCGGTCAAGGCCGGTCTCGGCGATCTCAACATCGACGAGGACAAGCTCGCTGACCTTTTCGCGGAGATCGCCGGACGATTTCAGGCGGGAAGCGAGAAGCGCCGGCAAGCCGCGCCGAAGCCGGGTAGGCCTGCTGAAGGCGATGCTTGAGCGAGTGACAAACATACAGCGACGGCAGTCGGCGGAGGAGCGCAAGCGCGATACCCGCGAGAAAATCCAACTTGGCGGTCTGGTCGTTAAGGCGGGCCTTCGCTCGGCCGACCGCGCCATCATCCTTGGCGCTCTTGTCGATCTGGCGCGCCGTGCTGACAACCAGGCGGAATGGCGGCGCCTGCGCGCGATCGGAAAGGCTGCCTTTGGCAATGACATGGAAGAAACTCGGGCTCACAATCGCGCCGGCGGCACTGATGATCGCAACCTTGTGGGGCCTGACCGGGATTGAAACCTCGCTCGCGTCGCTTGGAGCATCACGTGCCGCCCATCTGCTTCTGGGCCAGCTCGGGCTGGCTCTGCCCTACGCTACGGCGGGCGGCGTCGGACTGATCTTTCTGTTTGCTGCCGCCGGCTCGGCATCGATCAGGTCGGCGGGCCTCGGCGCGCTTCTCGGCGCGATGCTTGTGGTCGCGATCGCCATGATCAACGAAGGCGGTAGGCTCCTATCATTCGCCGATCGCGTCGCCGAGGGAACGTTATTGTCCTATGCCGATCCGTTCACGATCGGCGGCGCGACGATCACGCTGTTCGTCGGCGTCTTTGCGCTCCGTGTTGCCCTGCACGGCAACACGGCCTTCGCGTCACCATCACCAAAACGCACCATGGGCAAGCGCGCGATCCACGGCGACGCCGACTGGATGAGATTGACCGAGGCCGCAAAACTATTTCCCGCACAAGCCAGCATCGTCGTTGGAGAGCGCTATCGCGTCGACCGCGACACAGTTGCCGCCAGATCGTTCAAGGCGAGCGATCACGAAAGCTGGGGAAGTGGTGGGCGAAAACCGCTGCTCGGCTTCGCAGGCGACTTCGGATCGGGTCATGCGATCGTGTTTGCCGGGTCGGGCGGCTTCAAGACGACGTCGGTGACCGTTCCGACGGCGCTTCAATGGAGGAGTGGATTGGTCGTTCTGGATCCCTCCAACGAGGTCGCCCCGATCGTCACCTCGCATCGCAAATCGCTCAATCGACAGGTCTATGTCATCGATCCGGGACGCGACGGTACCGGCTTTAACGCGCTCGACTGGATTGGCAAATTTGGCGGTACGAAAGAGGAGGACATCGCCGCGGTCGCATCCTGGATCATGACCGACAATCCGCGGGTCGACGCCAGCCGAAACGATTTCTTTCGTGGATCGGCGCAGCAGTTGGTGACGGCCATGATAGCGGACGTCTGCCTCTCGGGACACACGCCATCCGGGAGCCAGACGCTACGCCAGGTCCGGACCAATCTTGCCGAGCCGGAACCAAAACTGCGAACCCGATTGCAGGAAATCTACGACTCGTCGCAAAGCGCATTTGTCCGCGAAAACGTCGCCCCCTTCATCAACATGACACCGGAGACATTCTCGGGCATCTATGGCGCCGCATCCAAGGAAACGCACTGGCTGTCCTACGAGAACTACGCCGCGCTGGTCTCGGGCAGAAGTTTTGCGACCGACGAGGTTGCAGCGGGTAAAACCGACATCTTCATCAACCTCGACCTTAGGACACTCGAGAACCATCCGGGCCTCGCCCGCGTCATCATTGGCTCGCTGATGAATGCCATCTACAATCGCAATGGCGATGTCGAAGACCGCACCCTTTTCCTCCTCGACGAGGTGGCGCGCCTCGGCTTCATGCGGATACTTGAAACCGCCCGTGACGCTGGCCGCAAATACGGTATCAGTCTGCTGATGCTGTTCCAGTCGATCGGCCAGATGCGTGAAGCCTATGGCGGGCGCGATGCCTCCTCGAAATGGTTCGAGTCCGCCTCGTGGACATCGTTCGCCGCGATTAATGACCCTGAAACAGCGGAATACATTTCGAAGCGTTGTGGCGACACGACGGTCGAGGTAGGACAAACCAGCACATCCTCGCGGATGAACGGAACCTCGAGAACCCGCTCGAAGCAACTCGTCCGACGCCCTCTGATCCTTCCACATGAGGTCATGCAAATGCGCACCGACGAGCAGATAGTCTTCACCGCCGGCAATCCTCCACTGCGCTGCGGCCGCGCGATCTATTTCCGGCGCAAGGAGATGGTCGCAATCGCTGGAGCGAACAGATTTGGGCCGAAGAAAATATGACTTGGCCAATCGGCCAAGGTTTTGTTTCTCCCGTGGAAGCTCCGGGGCTTCTCTTCGGCGCAGGTTGAATAGCGCGTTCAGCCCCTCCGCTTCGCCCCCGGCTACGCCGGCGGCGGCCCTTCGGACAGCCACTTCGACAGCAATCCATCAGCGTGATGAATCATTTGGCCGAGATCGATTCATCGAACTCGTTGGACGCTGGTTCCTTCGGGGGGCGAGACTCGATCCCATGCTTAACCCCCAGACAAGACCCGCTTACCTTCACCGGATCGACGCCGCCCGCAACATGGCACGGTTTTATTCGCTCTCGATCCAGCCGACGCTTTTTGGCGGTGCATCGCTCATCCGCAATTGGGGACGGATCGGAACCAATGGCCAAGTGAAAGTCGAGACCTTTGATGAGCCGCAAGAGGTCGAGGGCGCATTCATCCGACTTGAGCGCGCAAAGCGACGGCGAGGCTACGTAGACCCGAGCGTCACCGGCGCCGATTTACCTCGGTGAGCATTTGAGGTGTGGGATGACCTGGGACAGCAGCGCTAGAAGAATGCTTTGCTATACCAACCTATGGGCGGCTCAGGCTCAACACGATCGACCGACAAGGTGGCATAAAACGCGCCGAGAATCGTCCAACGACGCGGGTCAGTATCGAGACCTGCTCGCCGTTTCTCGGTGGACGGAACCTCGACCGCGAACCTGGCGGAAGCGAGACGGCAATGAGCTGCGACCAGATCGAGACGGCGTGCGTCATCCGCTATTCGTATCTATAGCGCGCGAAGCCAGCCAGCGTGCCGGACGAGCCAACGGTGACCGGCTGGCCTGCCTCTTGCGGTCCTCGGTTTCGTGCGGGCAGCAGGAACGATCAAAAAATAGGTGCGACTGCTCTCTGAATTCGAAGATGCGGTTGAAAACGGGGGATTCTCGCAGTTTGCGGCCACCGGAGGCTACCATATTCTGGATTCTGCATGTCAAACAGGAGAAGGGAAAAAGGAGCCACATTCCATGACGACAGCAAACGATATCGCCGACAAGATCGCCGCCGACAACAGCCTGACCAAGGCGCAAGCAAAATCGATTGTCGATGGTGTCTTCAAGGCGATTGCCGATGCCGCTTCGGGTGGCGCCGAAACATCGATTCCGGGTTTTGGAAAATTCAAAGTGAAGGCGACGCCGGAGCGAGAGGGGCGCAACCCGTCAACGGGCGCTACCATCAAAATCGCCGCGTCCAAGAAGCTGACCTTCACGCCGGCTAAGGCGATCAAGGACACGCTCAACGGTTGATCCGTCAGAACCGGCGGACAGGCGCGGGATACTGTGCAACGAGATCGTCGACCGTCAGGAGCGTGATGCTTTCGACGATCGACTGCGCAATCAGGATACGATCGAATGGATCCCTGTGGATAGGCGGAAGCCCGTCCACGGCAACGGCATGCTCACTCGTGATCGTCAGTTCATGATATCCATTGTCGAGCAATCCACGTCGCAGCAGTCGCGGGTCCACAGTGAAGTCGGCGCGGCCGAGACCTCGCTTAATGGCGACTTCCCACAGGCTCACCGCACTGAAGACGAGATCATTGTCGGGGTTCTCGATTCCAGCCATGGCTGCAAGGGGAAGCTGATCGGGTTCACCGGCCGCCCAGAGCAGGAGATGTGTGTCCAACAGCAGCTTCATGCATCGCCGCCAAACAGCTGCTCGACTTCATCACTTCTCATCCGATCAAAAAATCCTTCGGGACGGAAACCTTGCCAGTCATAAAGCCGACGCGGCGCGCTCACGCGCTCTTTCAAGCGCGACTCCGCAAGCATGCACTGAAGGCCCCGCCTCGCGGCGGAGCCCTCAGGCGGGGCGTCAGTCCCGGTTCGGCCGGGACCAGATCAACTGGAGCCCTTCTTCGCCTTCCACCTCGATCAGGGTAGCGTAGATCGGAGCAGGGAAGCTCGGGTCGTCAAGCTTGACCGAGAGGTAACCCCGTTCCGTCTCCTTTGAGGTCTTCTGCCAGGCGGCGCCGAACTCAACATTGCCAGCGAGGACGCGGAAGTCTGGAGCCTTGTCACTGGTGCGTTCTGCGCGAATGATCTTGGCTTTGACGTTGAGGTTGAGGGTCTTGATCGTTCCGTTGAAGCCGTTGCCGTTTGAGGTGAAGGTTCCGATGGTAGCCATTGTCTCATTCCTTTGGTTTCTCGGGCCGCGCCCATCGCGACCTCGATGGGGGTCGAAGGACAGGAGGCGATCGACCTGCACCCCGCAGGGGCCGAAACATCGTGAAGGGCGGCTGGACGAGACTTTCTTGTCCCGCGAGGAATGGGCGCGCAGCGTCCAGGGGAAGAAAGTCGCGAACGCCGTTGCGGGTATGAGAGCGAGACGAAGCGCAGCGAAGGCGGCCTCCGGTCAGACAAGCCACATCAAGGACGCAGATGGGTGTGCCTTGTGTGAAACCGCCGGAATGAAAGCAGGCGATCAGCGATCGGTCACCTACGAAATAGCAGGAATGGCCAGGTGTAATCATACCGGCCGCACGACATTCTCTGGCACAATCTAGAGGCAGCTCCAACAGGAAGGGATCTTCCGCATTCCACGCGCCGGTTTGAGAGATGACGGGCGGCACAGCGCAAACAGGAAGGACAACGACGTGACCACCGCATGCAGGAACGCTCGCTCCCTGGTTCGGACCCCCCAACACGTCAAAGGAGCGGGATGTGCCCACCGGTCTGGTCGCGCCGGACATTGCACCCCGCATCACCGGCAGCGATATGAGCGTGCAACATCAAGCTGCCTCCCCGATCGTATTCATGCTGGGCTGGAGATCATGCAGAAAGGCGGCGGCACGCTGAGCATGGGCTGCGGCTGAGAAGATGAACCGCTTGTCGTTGGAGAGCACCTCGAGCCAGGATGCGAGATAGCTGGCGTGGTCCGGTCTCGGCTCCAACTCGGGTACAATGCCCATATCGGCGCAAAGGAAGCAGCTGCCAAGCTCTGCAATGAGCTCCTCCCTCGCCCGCTCGCTGCGATCTTTAGCGTAGCGGCTGAGATCGCGGTTCACCCGATTGGGTGCCGCTGTCCAGTGGACCAATTCATGACTCAGCACCGCGACATATGACCCTGCGTCGCGAAAACTCTCGAATGGCGGCATTTGGATATGATCGGAGGCTGGGGCATAGAAGGCCTTTGCTCCGCCATGCCGGATGACAGCACCCGTGTTGACAACGAAACGATCAGCGACCGCGATGCGCTCGACGGGATCAGCTACAATGGCGGGCGTGCCGCAATAGTGCTCGGGGAGACCTTCGATCTGGTCGACGCAGAAGACCGTATATGCCTTCAGGAATGGAATCGCCCGTTCGACCTCATCTCCCAACGCGTCGGTTTCCGTCTTTGTGACTCGATTGGCGTACACGACAACCGTGCCCCTCTCACCCTTGCGGACATGGCCACCAAGTTCCATTGCCTGCTTGAATGTCATCCAGATCGGCGAAGTAAAGCCGCGTACGACTGCCTCCGACCACAAAAGGAGGACGTTGATGCCCGAATAGGGCTCGCCGTTATGGCGAAGCGGTCGCGTGATGCGACCCGTCGTGTTGGCGACGCTCCATGGCTGTATCCAAGGGCGCACGCCATGCTCGAGCTCGGCGACGATGCGATCGGTAATTCGCGCGTAGACGTCGACACGCGGCTGTACTTCTTTCCTGCTCATTTCCAAGATCTCCGTTAAAGAGGCCGCAACCATCGCGGACCTGTCACGGGATCGGGCGTCTGAGGACCGCAAGGTCAGAGCACCCGGGGAGGTCGATCGAAGAAAGGGAATTGTCGGCAACGGGCCGAAACGAAGTGGAGGACGGCGTAGCCGTTGCGCTGGGCTTCGGACCTCAGTAGGACCGCTATCCGGGACGGGCCGCGACGGGCGAGGCCTGACCCTCTTTTCCGCTTCTTTCCATCTGGGAACGACTTTGAACGGTGACACGCGAAGCGGCCGGGTCCCGATGGAACCGGCCGCTTGTCGTTGCAACGATTAAGGCGCGGCTGAAGCCCCGCCAGGTCTGCTATCCAAGCGCCGCCATCTGGTGTTCGGCGGCTTTTCGGCTGACGCCCGCGCCGGGATTGTCGACCTGTCGCTCGAAAGGCTTCCAGGCCTCACCGACGATGTGCTCATAGGCTGCAACGGCTCCCTCGGCGGCCATCCGGAGCGCGTGGGACTGGAGCCCCATGTCAGCGGCAAACTCGCGCTTGCGCTGGGCCTGGCCGTCGAAGCCGACGGGCCCGTCTCGGTCTTCATCGCGGACATCGTTGGCAAGCTTGGACGTGGCGTCGCGCGCCTCGGTCACGGCCTTCGAGTAGAACTGGCCCGCGCCGTGGGCCGAGCCGACATAGGATCCGGCGATGCGCTGCAAGTGGATTTGCATCGCCTTGTCGCTCAGACCCTCGCGCAAGGCCTCACTTGTCTCGATGATGAACCGCTCATGCAGATCGCGTATGCCCTCGCTGTCGAGAACGGGAAGGCCGAAGCTTTGTGAGATCAGCGTGACCTGGGAGGCGTCCGGACAGACGAGCCGTACCATTTCGAGTGTGGTGCCGCGACGAAGTGGGACGACGCGGGCGGATGTGCGGGGTGAGCGAACGGATTTGGTCATGGGTTCAGGTCCTTTCCTGTTTCTCCCTTCGGATGATCCGGCTCGTGCCGGTTTTCCCTTCGGGTGCGGTCCTTTCGAACCGGCGAAGCGGGTCGGCCCAAGGTCCGGGGTCAGCCAGGCGAGCGAGGCAGGTTTGCGGGATGAGCGGGGCCAATTGCCCTGCGAAGAACGCAGGCCGCCTTGCGAGATCGGCAGGCTCCGGCCGCTCCGCGGCGCGCCAGCGGCCTTGGACCGTCCCGCCGTCCGGTTCAGACCGCGGCAAACCCGAGGGGACGACCGGCATGGGATGATCCGCATGAGAAATAGCCCTGGCCGGAACGGGCGCCCAAGCCGAATGCTCCCCCCACCTCCCGGTCACGTCGTGGTCGAGATTCCGCGGAAATCGAGAGGCCTCCTTCATCTCTGCGACAGCACCGGGAGAGCCGGGCTCATGCCGCTGCCCCTCCCCTCGACGATATCGGCAACGAGCTCCTCGGCCGTGACCTCTTCCAGAATGCGCCGCGAAGCCGGTGAACCGCTAGCCAGCCCTCCGCGCCAGTATGATCGGCGGCGAGGTGCAACAGTTCGGCATTGTCGCCGGGCGACTGAGAACGCGCACCGACCCAGGGGCGGGACTCTTGACGAGGTCGAACTGCATCGCGCTGGTGACGCACAGGTCTGATGCAGCACCATGACGATGACGCCGCCGCCGGAAAAGCCGCCCTTGTGAAGCGATGCTGGCGGCAGGCGCATAGCTCGCCCTCTGGCACGCCGGGACCTTGCGGACCAGGCGGCCGCTCCCGTTCACGTTCTCCCAGGCAGCGAGCTTCCGCTTTAAACGCTGAGGCAGCTTTGCCGTGCCGTGGCTATAGCGGACGAGCGAGCCGAGCGGCGCGATATCGTGGATCAGTTGAGAGGACATTTTAGTCCTCGTTTTTCTCATCGGTGAAACTGAACCGCCGCCAACATTTCTGCCGGCGGCGGAGATCTTTCGGAAAGAAGGGGAACCGCCCCTATTCGGCTGCGATCGCGAATTCGTCCTTAGTGGGCTCGCCGGCGTCGTCATCGCCGTGACAGTCCCGCGCCCGTGCGTCCGACTGGTCGCCATCCAGTTCGGCGAGCTCTTGCGCCGCGCCATCGTCGAACGCGTCGCCGGGGTCGGACGTTGAGTGCTTCGCCACCCAGTCGGTGATCGCCTCCAGCTTCGGCGCAAACAGAGCTGCTGGATGAACAAAGCGGCCTTCCGCGAAATGCTCGACCAGGGCCGCGCGCGTGTCCTTCACGCGATTGCGCGCCGCGACCGGCGTGCCCTTCAACGAAGCCTCAAGTGCTGCGCGCGACAGGCAAGAGAGGAAATCATCCGTACCCATATTCGGCAGAAACGCGTCCGCGCCGATGGCCTCGCCGGCGATCCGCGCGACGATACCGCTGGCGGATCGGTTTTCCCGGCACGACAACACATCGATCAGCACTGAGCGCACGACTTGCTGCAACGTTTCCCGATCCGGTTTGAGCTTGCCGTCCTCGCTGATCAAGCGCGCGGCGTGCGCGTTGCAGTTTGCGTGTGCATAAGGATTGTCGGAGGAGCCGCTGGCGACGGACACGTTCATGCCGGCGAACGCCAGAACGAGTAAAGCCATCAGTGTGTCGTCCTCGATCCGCGCACGGGCGAACGCCTCATGGAGCGCATCGGTGCGAAGATCGCCGATCATCTCCCTGCCCTTGCGGGTCACGTCCGATCTCTGCGTTGCCACAGCAGCGACGCTGCTGGAACCAGACTTGTCCTTCGCCTCCTTCGTCTCCGGGATGCGGTAGGCAATCGACTGTACTTCACCAGACCGGCCGTCGATGTACCAGGCGGTATGGTCACCTTTGCCAGGCTTCCCATAGACCCGCTCGGCCTTCGCGGGGAGCTTCGGCTGGCCATAGTCGCTCACTTCGACCATCGAGCCACGCTTGGGCAGATTGTTGGCCAGCCATTCCTGCTGCGCCCCGTAAAATGCTGTAAGATCGGTCGTGTACCGGCTGTCCTCATCGGCCGGTGCGAACAGATCCTCCTGCCACACGATGCCGTAAGCCTGGGCGAGATCTTCGCCAAAGCTCGCGTGCTTCGCCAACAGTCGCGTTTTCGTGAGCGCCCGGGCAACTTCATGCCAATAGACTGTGGGATCGGCCTTCTTCGGCTTGTATCTCTTCCAGACCTCGGACTGTTCTCCCTGGCTGGCGGCTGCGATGATCCGCAGATTTTGCTCGGTCGGCATATCGCCCTTCGCCATCTGGTCGAGCATGGCGGGCAGGACGTTGGCGAGCAAGCGCAGCTTGCGGATCTGTCGCACTGGCAGCGCAAGCGCAAGCGCGGTGGATTCCTCGGTCCATCCGAGCGCGACGAGGCGTTCGATCGAACGCCACAGATCTACCGGGTTAAGCGGATCGCGGGCGACGTTTTCGATGAGCGCTCGCATGGCGTCGTGGTCTTCGTCGGGGTTGGCTACGAGTACCTGTATCTCCGCAAGATCGGCGGCGATCGCCTGTGCAACGCGGCGATGGCCGAAATGGATGGTGTAGCCGTTGCCGCCGCCCCGCTCGGGCAGGATGATCGGTGGCTGGATGATGCCGACCGCCTTGATCGTCGCCAGCAGCAACGCATCGGATTGAGGGGTGGATTTCGTCCGGCGCGTCTTGTCGGGGTTCTCCTTCAGCGCACGCGGATCGACCATCATGAGTTCCATGGGATGCTTCTCCATTTCCGGGGTTATGGACCAGGCCTAGCCAGTGGTCCTGTTCCGTCTTCTTCTCGAAGACATCCCTCACCGCGCAGCGCGATCGGGCCGGTGCAATTGCGGGCGAGCATCCCTGTCCGGCGCCCAAGCGGGGCTCACAGCCCTGCGAAGGGCGACGCGGCCGGGATCGCGAGACGCGCGGTTGAGCGTGAGCGTCACCGGCCCGATTACGCTGCGAGGAGGTTCATTTTACGCCGCGATCCGGCTTTCCTTTTTCCCCTTCTTTGCCACGGTTGCTTGCGCTCCAGTCGGTAGCGGCCCCAAGATCAGCCCTCGATTTCGGCGAGCAGTTCGCGCTTCAGCTTGAGTTCGGCCGAAAAGGCAAAGCGTCCCCAACGCGCGGCTGATGGGCGGCAGGCGGCCTGCGAGCATCCGCCAGACGGCGTGCATAATTGTCCCGCTCGCCATGAAAATCGAAAGCGTGCTCAAGCCTGGCGATCGCGCCGAGCGACTGGTCGTGACGAGGAGCTCGACCTCGTGCTTCGAACCGGTTCGCCTGAGCATGGTGATATAATCGAAGCCTTGGCGGAGCGTTCGCTGGCCAACGCCAGATCGAAGCCGCCGATCGAGGCGATGACCACGCGTCGCCGGCGATGGTCATTGGGAAATCATCACCATGTGTCGAAGACCAGGCGCTCGATGTCCTGAGCAATTTCAGCCATGCGCCCTGACGACAGGCTGATCTCGTGTTCGGCGTCGCGGATCTGGCGACGAATGGTATTCATTACCCATGTTTCTCCTCCCTCATCCGGTCAGGTCCTTGTTCCAATCCTCCGTGTTTGGCCGCAGCCGCGCATACTGACTCCCAGTTGCCTTCGCGATAAGCCGGATGCGCTCCCCATAGGCGTCGCCTTGAGCATTGGCATCCGTCGCCGCGACGAGGAGGAGGCCTGGTTGGATAGCGAAGCTGCGGATCGCGGCATCAGCCGCCGGCGCCCACCCACCCCCGGTGCTGACATAGAGCGTGTCCCGCCGCGGACCTTCGATCGCGGCGAGGCTCATTGCGTCGATCGCAGCCTCGGTGACACAGAGCCGTTTGGGGTGTTCGGTACCGAGACGGAACAACTCCTTGGCTCCGCCGACCGCAAAACCCCTCCAGTCAACACCACGCTGCTCCCAGCCAATCACTACGCCGAAAGCATCCATATGTGCGGCCCACATGCTGCCATACGGTCCCTCCCGCAGCAGGTTCTGGCAGTTAGCCTCGACGAGGACGGCGTCCGGGATACATCGCATCTCACTGAGATAGAGCCAGGTCGGCGAGCCCGGCCTTGGCGGTGGACGGCGCATCCACCGCGTTCCTATTGGCCCTGGGCTTTTGCGTCGTGATGACCGCACCCATTCCGGTTCGGAAGAAACAAAGCCGACAAGGCCGCGGACATGAACGAGCGCATCAGCAAACCCCACACCGTCGAGATGGATCACAAGTGAGAACACGTCGCCCTTCGCTTCCGACAGCGGGTCGAACCATCCCTTTCCCTCGTGGATCACGATGACGATCTCGCCGTCACCGCGCCGATATTTGACGGCGCGGCGCGTGCTCTGCTTCGTGTCGACCTTCCAGCCGCCGCGCTCAAGCACGGCTGCACAGGAAACTTGCTCCCGCACGGTTTCGATATCTCTCTTATCCATAGTGTCACCTCAATCGAGAGCCGCGAAGCGGCGCTCGGTCCTTCTTTTTTATCGGGATTGTCCTCCCCTTTTTCTCTGGGGAGACCATCGGCCGGCCGCGAAGACCGAAGGGGGCAAGGGCGCGGCTCCAAGCCCGGCAAATCTGCCGGGTCTGCCCGCGGCGAAGCCTCCCTTGCGCGCTCCCGGGCGCTAGTGGCAGGCAACGGTCCGGCTCAGTGAGTCACGCCTTACTCGAAGGGATCGTACTCGTGGACCACCGTGCCCTCGTCGCCGTCATATTCGCTCGACACCATGACGCCGAACTCGTCGTCGACCCGAAATAGCGTGACCGGGACCATCAAGGTTCGTGCGAGATCGAAGGCGTGGTTCTGAGCGAGGGTGAGATCGTGCGACATCGGTTGGCTCCCGTCCTTGGGCGGGCCCATCCCCGCTTGACAGGCGCCCGTCGTGTTCAGGGCTTGGCCGTGGTCACCTCGAAGACGAAGCCGCAGAGGTCGCACGCTTGCGTAGCGAACCCCTTGCGGGTTGACCGTGGAAGGCCAGGACCTGAACCAGGAAAGCCGGACATGAGAGCGGAGTGGACCTCAAGCGGGACCCCACGCTGTCGCATAGCCCTTCCCGAAGTCGGACATGCCGTCCGCGATCCTTCGCACGGGCCCTGGTCATGCCGGCACGCCAAGGAAGAGTGCGCGCTGAAGGATGCGACTGGCAACGGAGGCTCGCTGGCCGAACGTGTGGATCTTCCTCGGTCGACCGTGTAGCGCATCGCCGGCGCGCTTCAGGCAGCGCGGCTGGTGATCGTGTCTGCTAAGACTAAGGCTCGGGCGGGAGCCGCATGCGCCTGCAGAATCCGCGCACTGTCGCAAGCCGGGATGACTCCGAGTCATCCGTGAGATTCATGGTCTCCTTCTCAAGCCGGGTCGCGGTGAGCCGGCGCCCAAAACGCGGGCCTCGCCCGTCTCGGAGTTCAACGTCAGCTCTCCCAGCCGAATGCCTGGCCCGACGCCGGAGCCCGTTGAATGTCGATCTCCACTGCCGCGAGCTGCATGCCGGCGGACTCGATAAACGGCCCGAGCAGTTGGTAGCGGAAGCTGGCGGCATCGAACCGAGACAGCCAGTCTGGCTCGATCACGCTGGTTAGGGTCGCAATGCCCAGGAGCCTGCACGTCCCGGGAACGGAGCTGATCAATTGGCGCAGGAGCCGTCCTCCGCGACGATCCTTTTTTATGAAAAATCGCGACCATTCGTGGATCTCACGGCCCCGCGGCACCGGTCCGTCGACCAGGTGGGAATAGCGATCCTGGAGAAGATGAGGCGCGCTCGTCGGCAAAAACCTGTAGCCGCCGACGACGTGACCATCGTCTAGCGCGAGCACGTAAACGGTTTGGGGTGTGTCATAGGCATCGACCTCGCGCTCGTCGGGTCGGGCGAGCGTCGCCCACCCACGTTCGCCGACAAAAATGTCGTGACGCAGCCTGTGGTGTTCCTCCAGGAGATCCTGATGGCGAGGGTCAGCGCTCCCTGTGATGAGGCGAATCATGAATGCGGCCACTCCTGTTTGGACCGACACTCTTAGGGGATGCTGTCGCGGGCTATGGCCACCTTTAGCCATTGACGCGCAGCCTCTGCTCAGCCGGCGATCTCCATCGCGGTCAAGGCCTTGACGACGGCCTGAGCGCGCGTGACGGACCCGGTCTTGCGCATCGCGCCGGCGATGTGCTTGTTCACCGTGGAGTCTGATATGCCGAGGATCCGGGAGATCTCCCACGCCGTCTTGCCCTTGGCCACCCAGGTCAGCACCTCGCGTTCTCGAACCGAGAGCGTCAGGCCTTTGGGACGGCTATGGTCGACGAGCAGCTGAAGCCTGCTTGCGAAAGTCAGGGAAAGAACGTTTACCGATTCAAGAGCGCCCTTTTCCGTGATCGGCGCCTCGCCCGCCAGTGAAATGCAGCCGGCAAGCGCGTTGCGGACGGGAATGGGCACACACACGCCGTCCTTCAGCCCGGCATCGGCCGCCTCCATCATGATGCGATCGCCGGCAGAGCCAAACTCGCTGGCTTGTATTGTGGCGTCCTTCCAGGTGAAGGGCGCCCTATGGGCAAGGGAGGCAAGCGCGACCGGATCGCGTTTGATGTATTCGCGCGATACATAGTGAGACATCCAGTCTTCAGGCCAGAAGCGTTCAAGAACCAGGTTTTCGAAACGCTGGCCCTGGCTCGGCAATCCCGTCAGGATAAAGTAGCTGAACCCGAACTGCACGATTGTTGCACGGTAAAGGTCCACAAGTGCCCCGACGCTGGCTGCGTTCGCCAGTTGCAATGCGCCCTGAAGCACGTGCGTGGTATTCATCGCCCGCTCCCTTGCATGAATCCCGCGAAAACGATGGGATCGTACTGATGTCCCAAGCCCCTTGGAAGTGACTTTGAGCCACTGCAAGCTACAATACAAGCTGAGGCGAGAAGCGTTAATGCCGCAGCAAGACTCAGCCGACCAGCGCTGTCAGTTTTCTTTGCAGCTATGTTAGGACACAAGCGGCCCCACATCGTCCTGCGGGAGGATTTTCTGCGTCGAAGGCTCCTTCCCATCCTTGCGTCTTAATTGCGAAAAGACCGCGAACCAAAAGCGGAAGTCGTCTTCGCGGCCGGCATAGCGCGCCGTAAAGGCTGCTGATGCGACCGCCAGCGATGCTCTTGAGCCATATAGGGCAATCGCCGCATCGACGGCCTCGGAAGGACTGGCAAAATGCCACAGTGTCAGCGGATCACCGCCCGCCAGTAAATCGCAATCATATCGTGCCACGCCAAAATCTCCCGCGGGTTGCGTCCGGCGCGGGGCTGAGCAAGCCAGAAGGCCGGACGTTGAATACCCACAGAAGTGAGCCACGGTCTCGGGCATCTGCCCGGACGCTGTCGTGCCGTCCCTGGCCTTGCGGTTGAGGCGCGCGGCATCGATGCCGCTGAGCGCCTCTTGGCGTGAGCCGGATTATTCCAAATCGATGCAGGAAAGGCAAATCGCGGTGCGTGTTCCAGGCTCGAAAAAAAGCGCCAGGAAGGTGGTAATTCTACCACCTATGCCGCTGCCAGCGACTGCTTTAACGGTTGTCTTTTGACCGTGTCCCTTTGAGCTCGAAAACCAGCAGGCGGTAAAGTTCCGGCGAGGACGAGAAAGTCCGCGCGCGCGCGTATTTCTGGACCCGCTCGCTTTCGACCGGAACAGGACTGCCGATGGAGCCAGTGGCAATTGTCTGCTCACAAGACGCAGAGCTCTACATCATCCTCAAATACATTCTTGATGTGGACGGCTACGATACCGTGCTCGCCGGCAACGTCGAGGAGGCGGCGGAACGGACGAGGGAACCATCCGCCGCTGCGGTCATCCTGGACTGCCGTCCGAGCGGCCTTCCAGTCGCCAGGCTATGCGCCCAGTTGAAACAGGACCAGACGACGCGCGCTATCCCGGTTGTCGCGCTGATCGCACCTGGCGCGGAAGACCAGCACATCGCCCTCTTGAAGGCCGGCGTGGACGACAGCCTCATACGGCCTCTGGTGCCGTCGAAGCTGCTTTTTTCCTTGCGGTCGAAGCGATCGACGGGCGCTCGCAGCAATGTTCACGCTCACCACGTTCTTCATTTTGGCGACACCCAAATGCGCCCCGACAGCTTTCGCGTGCGGCGGGGCGAAAGCGAGGTCCAACTCGGGGCGATCGAATTCCGCTTGTTGCGACACCTGCTTGAACAGCCACGCCAAGTTTTCAGCCGCGCGGACCTGATTGCGCGCGCCTGGCCAAACAATATCTACGTCGATGCGCGCACTGTAGACGTGCATGTCAGTCGGCTACGCAAGTCGCTGCAAAAGCTCGGGCCCGGCGTCTCCATCCGAACCGTCCGGTCAGCAGGCTACATGCTTGATGACACGACCGGTTGTTGAACGGCAAAGCCGTTGCCCCGTCGCACCATTTCACACTTCGCCACTTTGCGGAATGCCGAGGGTTTGAAGACCGAGCAGGATGCCCCGGGTCCGGCCCGGGCTGACCCACTTGCTCGAAAATGCCACCCGTTCCAGATTTGCTACAAGAATTGTGAATTTTTGATTGATTATTAATCAGCCAGTCACAAGTAATTAACAACAATTCACGCTTTTTACACTAGTCTAGTCTATATCTATCTTCTCTCACGCAAGGTTTTTCTTGCCGAAAAGACGGGCTCAACGGCCGCGTCTTTTTTGAGACTTTAATTGCGAAAAGAGGTTCAGATGTCGGCAACAGATCCCCTAAGAGCTGGGCACGCCACCCGTTTCCGCAACACCGCCTCGGTCATCGATCGGACGCGAATGTATTTTGACGAGGCTCATCGCCGCGGGCTTATGGCCGTCTATGGGCGCTCAATGGAAGGAAGGGCCGTCTCACTGACGGCCGGAGAGCGTCGCGGTACTGTCATCACAGATTATGTGCGCTGTTCCTATCTTGGCCTGGACAATCATCCGGCTGTCATTGCCGGCGCAATTGCCGCAGTAGAAGAATATGGCTCACTCCACTGGTCGTGCGCGCGCACACGGCTGAATTTCGGACTCATAGGGGATCTTGAGGACACCCTTTCCCAACTCTTTGGGGCGCGCGTCATCGCGTATTCAACGGTCATGGTCGCCAATATGGGGGCGCTGCCGATTATTGCCTCCGGACATCTGACGGATGGACAGAGACCGGTCATGGTTTTCGACCGTCTCGCCCATGCCTCGCTCGCCTTTCATAAGCCGGTGATGGCGCAGGAAACGCAAGTCGAGACAATTCCTCACAATGATCTCGATGCCTTGGAGCAGATTTGCCGCAAGCATCCAGCCGTCGCCTACGTGTGCGATGGCGTCTATTCGATGGGCGGCTTCGCGCCGATCGAAGGGCTTCTACGGTTGCAGGAAAAATACGGCCTTTTCCTCTACATCGACGACGCGCACGGAATTTCGATCTTTGGCGATACCGGACAAGGTTTCGTGCGCTCGCAATTGCCCTCTGAACTCGGCACGCGCACGATCGTCGCGGCCTCGCTCGGCAAGGGCTTCGGCGCTTCGGGCGGCATGCTCATGCTTGGGACGGCGCATCAGGAAGGGCTATTTCGCTGCTATTCGATCCCGCATGCGTTCTCCGCTTCGCCCAATGTCGCAGCCATTGGCGCCGGCCTCGCCTCGGCGAACATCCACCAAGCGAGCGAACTCAAGCTCCGCCAAGGTCGATTGGCCGAGCGCATCGCCGTTTTCGACGAGCGCATCGAGACAGATCAACGCGGCGCCCCGCTGCCAATTCGCATGGTCATGGTGGGCGACGAGTTCGCGGCCATCAATTTCGCAGCGCGCCTGCTGGATGACGGCTTTTATACGTCCGTGACGTTCTTTCCCACGGTTGCTCGCGGCCGCGCAGGCATACGCATCTGCCTAACGGCAAATCACGAGCTTTCGAACCTGGAGCAGCTCTGCTCCAAGATTGTGCGCGAACAACAGGCGCTTGCCGCGGCCTGAGCCATACGATGCCGACGCAGCATCAAGTCTGCTCCGGTCGCGGCTACTCGGGTCACCTTCCACACAATGAAATTCATCCAGACAACACGGATTATGGGAGTTTGGCATCATGGCCTGCCAACATCAAACAAGCATCTCGCGCCTTGCTCTTGAGCGCGCGAAAAAGGTCATGCCTGGCGGAAACACACGCAGCAGCGTCTACGAGGCACCCTTTCCGCTTTATCTGAAATCCGGAAATGGAGCGCATGTAGTCGACGTAGACGGGAACGCCTATCTGGATTTCCAGAACAATTTCACTGCCCTGATCCATGGGTACGACCACCCCGGTGTGAATTCGGCGCTGATGGCACAAATCCGCCGGGGGCTCAGTTTCGCCAATCCCACCGAAAGCGAGATCGACCTCGCCGAGATACTTTGCCACAGGGTGCCCTTCTTCGAGCAGGTGCGCTTCACAAACACAGGTTCTGAAGCGGTAATGATGGCCATCAAGGCCGCGCGCGCCATCACCAGGCGCCCGAAAATCGCCAAATGTGAAGGTGCCTACCACGGCAATTACGACTATGTGGAAGTAAGTCTCGATCCCGTTCCTGCCGACTGGCAAACGGGGGCCGCAAAGGGCAAGGCCTACAACGATGGAACCCCGGCGTCGGTCTTGGCCGAGGTGGTTGTCATTCCCTTCAACGACGTTGTTGCCACTGAGCGGGTGCTGGAGCGGCATAAGAAGACGCTGGCGTGCGTTGTCGTCGACCCTCTCCCATCGCGCGTGGGGTTGGTGCCCGTCGACCTTTCCTACCTGCGCTTCCTGCGCGAGTTCACGGCCCGCCACGGAATCTTGCTGATCTCGGATGAAGTTCTGAGTTTCCGGCTAAGCTATCGCGGCGCGATCTCCACTTATGGGGTAGAACCAGACCTGTGCACCTTCGGCAAGATCGTCGGCGGTGGACTGCCTATCGGGGCTGTCGCTGGCAGGGCCGAAACCATGCGGGTGTTTGACCCAAGCCGCGGCAAGCCTCCCGTCTCTCAGTCAGGCACCTTCACCGCCAATCCGCTCAGCATGGTGGCGGGTGCAGCCGCCATGCGCGCCCTTAGCGAAGTGGAAATCGAGCGGCTCAACGCTCTGGGAGCGCAAGCGCGTTCGCAGCTCAGCGCAGCACTCGCTGCCTCCGCTGTAGGAGGGCATGTCACCGGCGCCGGTTCGCTTTTTTGCGTATTCATCGGTGACCGAGACGTGAAGGACTACGCAAGCGCCTACCATGCATGGCAGCAAAGACAGCGCCTTTCGCAGTTCATCGCGCTCTGTCGCGACGAAGGGATTCTGCTTTCGCGCATTGGCCTAGGCGCCCTCTCGACCCCCATGGCGACGGCCGAGATCGCCACGCTCACCGTTCGGTTCGGTCGAGCTTTGGCCAAGCTTGCCGACACAACATCCGCCGCTGTCGCGTGAGGCAGGAGAATGACTGCCATGAAGGGCGCCTTTGCTGCTGTGAGCGACCGTTTATCGCTGCTCGCCTATCTCCTGCTCGCCGCCGTCTCGATCTGGTGGGCAGGTTCCTATCTTCTCATCAAGATTGCCGTTCTGGATGTGCCTCCGGCGACCTTAGCCACGGCCAGGCTCCTCATCGCCGCCGTCGTGCTGCTCGTGTGGCTGAGGCTAAGCGATGCGGGACCCCTTCCGTTGAATCTTGGTTCATGGGCGCGTTATGCCCGGATAGCGTTGTTCGGCCACGCGGCGCCTCTTTATCTGATCGCTTGGGCGTCCATGACGGTGCCCGTAAGCGAAATGGCGATCCTGGTCGCCACCACGCCTTTGTTTGCGGTGCTCTTCGCCCATCTTGCCCGGCGCGAGTGGCCATCACGCGCGACCCTCTTCGGTCTGTCGGCAGGCTTCATTGGGCTCGCTGCATTCCTGAGCCTTTCCACAGTTTCCACATCGCATGCGAGCAGAAGTGCGGCACCCCTTCTGGCCCTGTTGGCAGCAGCTGCATGCTATGCGCTTTCGGCCCGCACAGTGGCCCGGTTGCAGGACGGAAATGCCCTCGTGACCGGAACGGCTGTCATGATCTGCGCAATTCCCATGTTGCTGCCGCTAAGCCTCGCCTTCGAGCGGCCCTGGATGATTACCCCAACCGTGCGGACTGTGGCCGCCCTCCTGCTCCTCGGCGTCATGTCCACGGCAGTGGTCTACGTCGTCTACTATCGACTGATACGGTTGAGCGGGCCAGCGTTTGCAAGCATGCATCATTACCTTGTCCCGCCCTTAAGTATTGTGCTCAGCGCAGCATTTCTGGGCGAAGGATTGAATCTATTTCAAATACTTCTCATGGGACCGATAATCGCAAGCATCGTCATTGCTCACGGACTGATCTCACAAAAATTATGACACGCCTTTTCAGGAGAACGATCATGTATGCTCTTGAGACGCCGCGGCTGTTCATTCGCCCCTTGGCCATTACGGATATGGAAGACATTCATCGCCTGCACACCGATCCCCTCGTCGTGCAATCGCTGTTTTCCGGCGAGCCTCCCTCGCCTCAGCACACGCGGGAAAAGATCGAGCTGTATGTGCGAGACTGGCGGCAGAATGGCTTTGGCTTTTTCGGCGTGATCTTGAAAGGACATTGCCAGGCAGAGCGCGAATTCGTGGGCCGCGCTGGCTTGCGCTATTTCGAAGATACGGCGGATGTCGAGTACGGCCTTTGCCTGTTTGGGCATGTTGCCGGCCGAGGGATCGGTCCAGAACTTGGCACGGCAATCCTGCGCTATGCGTTCGAAGAACTCGGCCTGGAGCGGGTGGTTGCGCTGATCCGGCCAGAGAACGAACGCGCTGTTCGCGCCGCCGAAAAGATCGGATTCACGCATGTCGAAGACAGACAGTATGGCGATCGCGTGAAGGGCTTTTACGAGGTGCGGCCGGGCCCAGTACGGCAGCGCTCCCAGAGCGGCGGACCCAGCAGACAAGCGGGCTGATGGTGAAACGCTCGATCGCGATTAACGCGCCGACAGGGGCAGAACTTGTGAGCGTCTTGACGAAGGAGACTGATGTGCCAGACCATGAGAAGCAAGTTTGCGATCTCGTCGTTCACAACGCGGTGCTGCTGACGGTCGATGAAACAGACAAGGTGATCGCGAACGGCGCCATCGCGGTTCATGACGGGGTCATTGTTGCTGTCGAGAACAGTCGCGACGTTCTCTCCCGCTACAAGTCGCGCCAGTCGCTCGACGCTGGTGGTGGTATCGTCCATCCCGGCTTCATCGACGCCCATGTCCATATTTCCCAATACACCTCTCGCAGCATCCTTTCCTCCATGGAGGGGACGAGTATCACGATGGGCGACTGGAAGAGCGCCCTGACCCCGCAAGATGAGCATGCGAGCGCGGCCTTGGCGGCCGTCGACTATCTAAGGAGCGGCTACACGGGCTTCGTCGACCCAGGCACGATCTTCTCGCCTGACGCGGTCGCCCCGGTCGCGGATGAATTCGGCATTCGCATATGGCTGACCGATCCCTACGTCGCCGACGCCGGCATCGAGCTCAAGAAACACTTTCCGGAGCTTGTCAGCGAGCCATTCCTTGCCCTATGGCCAAAAAATCGGGACGAAGCCTTCCGCCGCCTTGGCTCGCAACTGTTTCGCAACAGGAACAAGAACAGTCTCGTCAGGGCCTTTGTCGGCCTCTACGGCGAAGGCACGGACTCCGAAGCGCTCTTTCGCGCCGCCTTCGAGTTGGCGCGTGAGCATGGCGTGCAGATGCAGGAGCATCTGGGCTACGCGCCTCTTCTATACCGGCAGCGCGAATCGGTGCTCAGGGTCAGCATGATGCAGCACATGAGCAGTGAGGGCCTCCTCGACAGCCATGTCACCTTTGTGCACATGAATGCTGTTCATCCCGGCGACGTCCGGCTCCTCGCAGCGCATGGCGTGGGCGTTGTGTGGTGCCCCTACGGACAATTGCAAATGCTTGGGCGCGGCGGCGCCGAAGGCCGAATGGTGGAGCTGCATAGGGCCGGCGTGGCTGTCGGCATCGCAAGCGACATTCCTCGCGTCGTTCATTTCAGCGCCCTTGGCACATTGGCCGCGGTCACGGCGGCGGCGACGGGTCTAGCCGCGACGGGCCGTGAAATCCTGCGCATGCGCACGGTCGGTTCCGCTGCCACGGTGGGCGCCGCTTCCGAGCTTGGCAGTCTCGAGATCGGCAAGCGCGCCGACTTTGTCGTCCGCCGGCCCGACGTCTCTGAAAACCTGGGGCGTGATCCCGCGCTGGAATTCGCGGTCATAGCCGACGCCAGCACCATTGATTCAGTGTTCGTTGACGGGAAGTGCGTGGTAAAGCATGGCGAAGTGCTGAAGGACGACACGCCCGCCGTGGTTGCCCGTGCCCATCAGTCGGTGCGAAGCCTTGCCGCCCGCCTTGACCTGACACGTCACTGAATCTCGCTCAACAGCAAGATAGATCACACATTCGACACACGGCTCTCCCGGCGCAATATCAAGCAAACTGGGCGAGCTTGCGAGTGACAAAGCTACTCTCACCTGTTATGTTCGACAAAGCGCACGACTTGGCTAACAGCATAGGAGATAGCAAAATGGCCAAGACCCTGAGAATGCGGTCGTCACCGACTGCTCCGCAACAGCCCCTCGTTGCGAAAAAGAAGCGCATGCGGGGTCCGATCCGGAAGAACGCCGACAAGGACACGCCGGGTGAGCAGACGTTTGTCGTTCGGCAGACGCTTCGTGCCGCTATACGCAAAGGCCTGATCGGCTCGAAGGACGAGCGGATCACAGCACGTTTGAGCCATGCGCTCATTGAGCAAGCCAAACTGCAGACGGGGATCAAGGGCGACACCGAGTTGCTGGAATTCGCCCTTGCGAATGTCGCGCTCGAGGACAATTTCCCCGCGACGATGAACAAGCTCGCGGGAACCATCGATCCAGACATCAAGCTCGGCTTCTGATTGAGGTTTGAGTGTCAGAATTTGATGTTGAAGCAGCCCTTCGCTCGCTGAGAGGCTTTCCGACCAAAACACTTGCTCGCCGACCTGATGATCAACTGTCCTTCGTGAACGAGGGCGAGCTCGGTGGCCAAGCCCTATTGCTTGACACCTGTGTGTACATCGACAGGCTCCAAGGCAAAGCCCCTGTGTTGGTGAAGCAGATCATGGACGCTCGGCACAACAACCACTCAGCCATCTGCATTCAGGAGTTGGGCCATACGCTTGGTGTGCTGAAGCCCAAAGATACCCGTACCCCGGGCGTCTACCGAGCTGTGTCGGAGGTAATCCGATCCATGCCCAGACACCGGATCCTAACGCCTGATGCGGACGTCCTTGGCCGCGCTGCTGTTTTGAATGGCGTGCTCTGTCGCCTACAGGGCTATCAGAACGACCAGAAGCTGCGCTGCCTGTACGACTGCACCCTATATCTGCAGGCATCGAAATCGGGCCTCGTTCTGTTGACTCGAAACATCGCCGACTACGACTTCTGCGGACAACTCTTTCCTGGCGGCAAAGTCCTTTTCTACAGGTAGCGCCACTGCTGCGTTCGCCACCTTTTGAGACAGACTGGACTTGCCTGACCAGGCTCAGGCGCAAAGACCAATCCTGGAAGCGAGCGAGCGCGCCGATTGGTGCGCTGAAGCGATGACGGTGCCTTCATCCAGGGTGAGGACCTTACCGCGATCGACGACCTGACGGCCGCCCACGAACACCGCCTCCACGGTTTGGCGGCCGCCGATCACCGCCAGCTCGAGCCCCGGATCGAAGCCGAAATTTACCGAAGCGCTTGGGCTGCGCACCACGAAATCGGCGCGCTTGCCAAGCTCCAGACTTCCCAGTTCCGTCTCGGCGCCGATGGTTGCTGCTGCGCCCAGTGTACGCATGCGCAGAATTTCGCGCGGCGTTGCCGGCTGTCCCGAGGCAGCGGCAGCGCAGGTGGCCAGGCTTCCAAGCGCATCGAAATCAGCAACACGGGGGATGTCGCTGGCGATGCCGACGGCGACGCCGGACCGGTGCAGTTCCACCATGCGCGCCTGCGCACCGTGCTGACCCAGCATCTGCAATTGGCCCCAGGGACACCAGACTGTGCGCACGCCATGCTTGGCCAGAACAGAAATCTCGTCTTCGCGCACCAAGTTCATGTGAATGAAGGTGACATGGGCGTCCAAGAAGCCGCGTTCCTCGAACCACCTCAGCAACGGGCGCCCCAGCGTCTTCTCCCGCTTGAGCTGAAATGCCGGAAGATAGCCCAGATGCTCTTGCAACCGCACACCGTGATCGCGGGCAAGGCTCAGCGCGGCTTGGTAGAGTTCGGGTGAATCGGTGGCCTCTCCATAGAGTCCGATGAAGGCTTTCACCAGGCTGTCCTGGTTCCTGTTACGGAAAAGCTGGGACCCCAGTCTCTTGAGCGCTTCATCGGTGTTTCGTGGCCAGCGAGCAAGAAAGCTTTCGCTGACGAGTTCAGGCAAATTCGCGGCCAGCGCCTCGCCGCCATCGGCAACGTATGGATCGGTGAGCCAGATGCGGATCCCGGCTTCATCGGCAACGGTTGCGACTGCATCGGGGGCAAAAACGGTACCTGGATCGACAAAACCCGTATAGCCGCACAGCAGGTAGTCGAGCGCCGCCAAAAGGGCGCTTACGCGCTCGTCCTGTGGCGTTAGCTCGCCTTTCCAATGCCCCATGGTAACGGATGTCCCGTCCATCAAGGGCAAGATGCTGCGTGCGGTGTATTGGGAGACATGGACGTGGGCATCGATAAAGCCCGGATGGATCATGCCACCGCGCGCATCCAACAAGTGCTCTGAGGTATACTTGGCGAAGATCTCGTCTTGCTGCTCAAGCGCGACAATGCGCCCATTTCGTGCCGCAAGCGCGCCGCCCGCGACAACGCGGTCATCGGCGTCCACGGTAAGGATCGTGGCATTGTGGACAATGAGATCACAGTGTTGCGGCCCGTTGGACCCGGCCGGCGCCTTGAAGGTGGTTGTTGCAAAGGGCATGACAAGGATCCGCGATAGGGGTGGCAATCAGAACACACTCAAGGATCATGGCGGCGTGAATTCACCACCGTTGACGTCGAGCACCGCTCCGTTGAGGAAGTCGGCGTCCGGCGCCACCAGGAAAGCCACGGCGCGGGCGATATCCTCCGGTCGACCGAGGCGGCCGATGGGAATGCGCGCGAGGCTCTCCTTGTTGACGAGCGAATCTGTCGGACCTGCCATATCGGTGACGATCCGGCCGGGTGTGATCGTGTTTGCGGTGATGCCGAATCGCGAGTATTCGCTGACAATCGATCGGGCGAGGCCGGCGAGACCGCTCTTGGATGCGGTATAGGCAGCACCAGCTATTTTCGGCATCGTGCGACCAGCCAGCGAACCGATGAAAACGATGCGTCCGTATCGCCGGTTGACCATGGCGGGCAGAACGCATTGGCAGCAAACCAGGGCGCCGGTGAGATTGACCGCCAAGACTTCGTGCCACTCGGCAAGGTCGATTTCTTCGATAGGAACCCGTCCGCCATTGCGTTTGGGCGAGAATCCGGCGTTGCAAACGAGGACTGAGGGTGCCGGCCAGTTTGCCATGAGATCGCCGAAGAACCGCCGCACGGTCTCGGGATCACGCAGGTCGACCACCGCCGATCTTATCCGCTCGGCCCCATAGGAATCGCACAGGCTGCGAGCGGCAGCTTCAACCCGCTCTGGCTGGTGGCTGAAGAAGGCGACACGATAACCGGCCCGCAAGAGCGCGTCGGCGCTTGCGAGGCCGATGCCGCTCGAAGCGCCGGTGATCACCGCAACCGGCGTCTCCTCACCCAGTTCGGCCATCAGACGGCCTCCGCCAGAGCAGGAGGCAGCTCGGCTGCGTCAAGTGTCCCGTCATAGAGAGATAAGGGCGGATGAGCGTCGGGATCTGTAATGATCTCGACCAACCACGGTTCTTGCGAAGCAAGGGTTGCCTGAAGCGCAGGCAGGACCTCCTCCGGACTCTCGACCCGGAAGGCTCTGCAACCGCAAGCCCTGGCGACGGCCGCGTGGTCGACAGGCGCAAAATGACAGGCACTGGTGTAGTGGCCAAACTTCACCGTCTCGGCGTCCTTTTGATAGCCAAGGACGCCGTTGTTGAGGACGATGATGGTGATGTTGATGCCCAGACGCACCATTGTTTCAAGTTCCGCCCAGGAGTGCGCAAAACCACCATCACCGACGAGGGCGACGACCGGGTCGGCAGGGCTGGCCAGTTTGGCGCCGATGGCCATTGGCGCCCCCCAGCCAAGACCGGCCAGGCCCCGCGGCGTGAGGAAACGCTGGCCGGCCTTGAGAGCAGTCAGTTGGCCGACCACCCACATGGAGGAATAGCTGGCATCAGCAACCACCGTCATGTTGGCCGTGAGGCAACGCTGAAGATCCATCATGACACGCTCGGGCCGAAGCAAGGCCGGGTGGCGGGCCAGGATTTTGCCGCGCTCGACCTCGAAAGCAGCCCGCATCCGCGCAATCTTGCGTTCCAGTTCACCACGTCCCGCCAGGCGATGTGACAAGTCGCAGTGACTGAGCGCCTCGGCGAGGGCTGTGACTGTCTCTGCCGCATCGCCGACAAGGCGCAACGCCTCGTAGTTGCGACCGATTTCCGCTGGATCGACATCGATGTGAATGACGCGTGCGGACTGCGGGATGGAGCGCCAGCTGTCCGTCGCGTTTTGATTGGTGCGCGTACCGACAAACAGGACCACGTCCGCCTCTTCCAGGAGCCGCCTTGAGTGGCGCCCCATGGATCCCGGGCCGGTTAGCGGACCAAGAACGCCCAGGGAAAGTGCATGCGTTTCGTTCACCGCGCCTTTGCCCATCGGGGTCGTCATCACGGGCAAATGCGCAACGTCCTGCAGGCGAGCAAGCGCTTGCGGCGCTCCTGTGGTCAGGGCCCCGCCGCCGGCCATGACGATCGGCTGGCGTGCCTGTGCCAGCAATTTTGAGGCGGCGGAGATCGCCCCATCGCCCGGTCGCGATCTGTCAATTGGCCACGCCCCGAGCATTGCTGTCCTTGGATGCCCAGATTCGATTGCGGTCTCCCGCAACAAATCCGCCGGCAGCAACAGCACTGCGGGACCGGGCCTGCCGCTTCCTGCCGCGGTAAAGGCCGCGTCGACATAGTCGTCCACGCGGTCCGCGGTGATGAGACGTCTGACCCATTTGGCGCAGGGTTGAAACAGGGCGATATGATCAAGCTCCTGGAAAGCATTTCGATCAAAATGCGGCCTCTCAACCTCCTGGACGAGCGCCACGATCGGCACACTGGCCTTCAGTGCTTCGGCGAGCGGAGGGACCAGCAACGTTGCAGCTGGGCCATTTTGGGCCGCGACGACGGAGGTTCGGCCGGATCGGCGTGCATATCCATCCGCCATTGCGCCGCCCATATTCTCTTGGCGATAAGCGATCTGCCGAATGCCAATCGCCTCGGCCGCAAGAATGACCGCGGAGGGAAGGCTTTGCGCGAAAATGAGCTCAACGCCATGGCGCTTCAATGCTTGGGCAATGCGCTCGGCGACGGTTTCGAGAGCCGCGGACATCACAATGTCTCCTCGATCAGGGCTGAATTTTCAGCAAGGAACGCTTCAAAGGCGCTGGCGATCGCATCGATCTCCGGCTCGCCGATCGGCGTCGAAAGACATGCCGCGGCGCCGCTGGGCAAAATGATGCCCTGCCGGGCAAAAAAGCGGGACATCTCGTTGTTGATGTTCGCTTGCGCGGGAGTGCAATACGCTTCGCGAAACTCCCGCGGCGGCGTCGGTTTTGGATGGATTCGAAACAGCGAGGCAGCCCCGGTAATGCTCAGCGGTGCGCCGGCCCGCGAGATTGCGTCCTCCAGGCGCTTGCGAAGATTGCTTCCCAGCGCCTCGAGCCGCGCAAAGGCAGCCTGATCGAGCGCCGTCATTGCGGCGTGGCCCGCTACCATCGAGATCGGATTTGCCGAAAAGGTTCCTCCTTGCGGAAGCAACGGGCGACCGTGACAGGCATCAAACACCGCCATGATCTCACGCGGCCCGCCAACCGCGCCAATCGGGAACCCGCCTCCAATGATCTTGCCCAAGGCAAACAGGTCCGGTTCCAGACCATAGCGCGCCGAGGCACCGCGGTAATCCTGACGAAAATTGAGGACTTCGTCGCTGATAACGAGGATCCCATGCTGGCGCGCCGTTTCTTGAACGGCGGAAAGGAACTCAGGCTCCGGTGCGACAAGGCCAGCGCGGCTTGGCATGGGATCAATGAGAACAGCAGCGATCTCGCCGGCGCGCCGGCTCAGCAGGTCGCGCGCTGCGCCCGCATCGTTGAAGCGAAGCACCACCACGTCGTCCCGTACCGAAGCCGGCATGCCGTGGTAATAGCCGGTTGCAGCAGGACGATCGGGTGCCCCCCAGTTTTCCGGCGCACTTGCCTGCGCCACTTCCACCCAGTCATAGGCACCGTGATAGGCGCCCTCAATCTTGGCGATGCAAGGTCGGCCTGTGAAGGCACGAGCGGCCTTGATGGCGAACATGACGGCTTCCGTACCCGTGTTGACAAAACGGATGCGCTCCAGCCTTGGCACACGTTCGCACAAGAGCGAGGCCAGTTCGACCTCCGCCTGCGTAGGATTGGCAAAGCAGGTGCCATTCCGCATTTGCCGTTCGACGGCAGCGATGACCGGCTCGAAGGCGTGGCCATGAATAAGCGTGGTAAAATTGGCATTGAGGTCGAGAAAACGCCGGCCGTCGACGTCGATGAGGTAAGCGCCCTCCCCGCGTAGAACGTAGCGAGGGAATGGGTCACGGTCGATCGTGATGCGTGTCGTTCCATCCGGAAAGACACCACGAGCGCGTTCAAACAGCGCTTGCGAGCGCTCTCCTGGCGAGAATTCAGCTGCTTGAGAATTTTGCCGATAGGCCGGGCTCGGGATCACGTCTCACCTCCAGGATCAATGGCCGCGGCTGCGCGAACCAACTGACGATTGGGTGAGGAAAAACAGATTTTGATATTTGATGCAACAAAAATCGGATGATCAGTCCGGTTTTGCGGCGTCCTGATTTCCGATCATTGCCGAGAGGCGACGATAACCGCTGCGAATGTCGTTTTCGATCGCCCCCCGGACGGCTGCCGCATCGCCATCATGAAGGCCACGCAAGGCCCACAAATGATTTGAAACACCCGTTCGCGACACGGCGAATTCCGGGTAGAGGTCGTTGAAGGCCGGTCCCATGCGAAGCCAAAGCGATTCAATCATTGCCACAAGCCGACGCATGCCTGCGCGGCGATAGATGAGGAAATGAAAGTCCTTATTGGCATCGAGCACGTCGCTGTAGCGCTCCTCGTCGAGACCAAGATTGATGCGCTCCTGCAAACGCTCCAATTCACCGATCTCCTGCTTGGTGATCCGGCTGGCGGCCTGCTCGGCCGCCAACCCCTCCAGGGACAGACGTATCGCGGTCAGCTCATCAAGGTCCGGCAAAGTCAGGCTAGGCACAATCACGGTCTTGGGACCGGCATTGACCAGCCCTCCCTCGCCGATCAGCCGCGTGATGGCGTCGCGTGCTGGCGTCGTGCTGATTTCAAGCGCCTGAGCGACGGAGCGAACGGTAAGTTTCGTGCCAGACCGCAGCGCCCCGCGAGTGAGAGAGTCTTTCAGGGAAATGTAGGCGAGTTCCCCGAGGCTGCCATGCCGGCCGATCGGCGCCAGGTCTCCCGGCAGCGCTTCGTTTCTATCTTTTGACGTAGCAAACATCACAACCCCCGGCCGTCTTGCACGCGAACTCCAGACAAGGGGATCGAATCGCGCAGACTGAAGGTCAAGCTATTCCCGAGACGGGGCCGCCGCCACAAAATTCCGGGTCAAAGGCTTTGCCAGTCTTGACGCGAACTTGAAAGTTTTGTTACACCAAATTTCATATTTCATAATCGAGCGCTAAGCCCGCGCCGGCTGAAGGAGGAAATCATGAACTCTGGGACGTTGATGAACAGGCGCGGGATGCTGAGATTTTCTGCAGGAGCCGTTGGTGCCATCGGCGCTGGCCTGGCGTTGCCGAACACTGTTGTCGCTGCATCGTTGGATGAACTGGTGGCGCGCGCCCGCGCGGCTGGAGAGCGCGAAGTCGTCGTGGCGGGCGGCACTGGCGCGTATGGCGACCTGGTGAAGAAGCATTTCTATCTGCCGTTCACCGAGGCTACCGGCATAGAGGTGATCGCTACCGGCGGCGGCTATGGCGAGAAGCTGGCAAAATTGAAGGCTATGACATCGGTTGGACGGGTTGAATGGGACGTCATCACCCTTTCGATCGACTCGCTCACCCCGGAAGTGACGAACCTCCTCGAGGACCTGGGCGATTGTGCCCGCCTGCCGGACGTCGGTGGCCGCGGGGTCGACGGCGCCTGTCTGAGCCACGGTGTCCTGTTTGACATTGGCGGCGGCGTCCTTGCGTTCGACAAACGCAGTTTCCCCGATAGCCACCCGCAGCCGGCGAGTTGGGCCGACTTTTGGGATGTAAAGGCTTACCCCGGGCCGAGGGCACTGCCGAATATCGGCAATCCCTGGTGGAACTTGATCGCAGCGCTGCAGGCCGATGGCGTGGCGCGTAATGCCTTGTTCCCGCTGGACGTCGATCGCGCCTTCCGCAAGCTCGACGAGATCAAGCCTCACGTGACGGTATGGTGGAAGAGCGGCGATCAGAGCCAGCAGATCTTCCGCACGCGCGAAGTCACCATGGCCATGCTGTTTTCCGGCCGCGCCTTCCGGCTACGCGCGGAGAACACTCCGCTCGCAATCAGTTGGAACGGAGCGCCACTTGATGCCGCGTTCTGGGCCGTGACCAAGGGCGCACAGCATCCGAATGCCGGCCTTGCGCTCCTCGACTTTATCTACACGCGACCGCAGGCACATGCCGCCTTCGCACAGGAGTCGTTCGGATCAACCGCTCAACGCGAGGCTATCAAGTTCCTGCCAAAGGATGCGCAGGCATCAAGCGTCATTCAGCCCGCCAACTGGTCCCAGATCATCCAGATCGACCGTGACTGGCTCGCGGCAAACCGGGAAGCGGTCCTGGAGCGCTGGAGCACATGGCTTGCGAGCTGAACAGGCGCACTGGCGTGAGACAGAGGGACCCACGCCGCCATGGGTCTTCCCGACCAGGTGGCAAGGCGCTGAAGAGACGACCAACGGAGGAAGCTGGGCAGTGGATGGCATGAATGTATCGGTACGGGGACTGGGCAAGCGGTACGGGTCGGTTCGCGCGGTGAATGAAATCACGCTCGACGTTCGTCCCGGCGAGTTCCTCTCGCTTCTCGGTCCATCCGGCTCTGGGAAGACCACTCTGATGATGATGATTGCCGGCTTCGAGATGCCTAACGCGGGCAAGATCTGGATTGGGGACAGGGATGTGACTGACGTCCCTCCCAACCGCCGCGATGTCGGCATGGTGTTTCAGCGCTATGCGCTTTTTCCTCACATGACAGTTGCCGAGAACATCGCCTTCGCGCTGCGAATGCGCAAAGTTCCCAAGCACGAGAAAGCCCGCCGCGTCGCCGACGCCCTGGCCATGGTGCAGTTGGAGGGTTACGGGAAGCGCCTGCCGAACGAACTTTCTGGAGGGCAACAGCAACGCGTTGCAGTGGCGCGTGCCCTCGTCTTCGAGCCGCCCGTGCTTTTGATGGACGAACCTTTGGGCGCGCTCGACAAGAAACTGCGTGAGCAGATGCAGATCGAGATAAAGCGCCTACAGCAGCGACTGGGTGTGACCGTCATCTACGTCACGCACGACCAGGAAGAAGCGATGACCATGTCGGACCGCATCGCCGTGATGCGCGACGGCTCGTTGGAGCAGATAGGCTCCCCATCCGAGCTTTACGACTCCCCCGCCACGCCGTTCGTCGCCGATTTCGTCGGCAAGACCAACTTCCTGGAAGGCGAATGCCGCCAATGCGATGGAACCGGTCTTGAGATCGGCCTTGGCCACAACGGCTTCATTCGCATAGCTCAGTGTCCGCCCACACTGGCAACTGCGCCGAAGCCGGGCGACAAAATGCGCTTGGCTGTGCGCCCGGAGCAGATACGGATGCTTCGCGCCGCAGACGAAGACAGGCCGGCGCTCGATGGCGTTGTCGAAGCCGTCATTTTTGTCGGCTCGTTTCGCACCTTCCTGGTCCGGCTGGCCGGCGGAGACATCGTTCATGTCCAGACCCACATGGGTCATGACATTTCGCAGCCCGGCAAAGGCGATCGCGTCAGCTTGGCCATACCAGGCAAGGCCGTTCACATTTTCCCTCAAGCGAGGTGCTGACGATGTCTGTCATGCCGATCACGAGACGCGCCTTCTTTCGTGGCCGTCCAACGTCGTCCAGAGAGTATGGGCCGGCAATATCGCTCCTTCTCGTCACGCCACTTCTTCTGCTCCTGTTGGGTGGATTCCTCTATCCGATCGGAGGCCTTTTCTGGGGCAGCATCTTTGCCCCGGAGGCAACCCCCAAGCATTATTTGCGCATCCTGCAGGAACCGCTCTACCTCCTCATTTTGTGGCGGACATTCGAGATTGCTTTCCTCGTCACTGTTGTCGCCTTGCTGCTCGGCTATCCCGTAGCCCTGGCCATGGCACGGGTTTCGGGGCGTGCGGCAATGCTGATTGCAGCCTGTGTACTGATACCCTTGTGGACCAGCGTTCTCGTCCGCTCCTATGCGTGGATCGTGCTGCTGCAGCGCAACGGGGTCATCAACAACACCCTGCAGGAGACCGGGCTGACCCAGGCGCCGCTGCAGATGCTTTATACGCAAGGCGCCGTGGTCGCGGCCATGACGCAGGTTCTCTTGCCCTTCATGGTCTTGCCGATCTACTCGGTGCTCCGCACGGTTCCGGACGATCTTCCCAAAGCAGCCCGCAATCTCGGCGCAGGCAGTCTCCTGGCCTTTCTCCACGTCACACTGCCGCTGAGCCTTCCAGGTGTCACCGCCGGTGTGCTCATCACATTCATTCTGTCGTTAGGGTTCTACATCACACCGGCGCTCGTCGGCGGGCCAGGCACGCTCATGATGTCGACCTTGATCGGCCAGCAGACGACGGAACTGCTCAACTGGCCGTTCGCCGGCGCCCTGTCGGCCGTCCTGCTGCTCGCGACACTGTTGCTTGTCGTCGTCTTCCGACGCGCGCTCGCACTCAACGGGGGGTTCAAACTTGGTTGACGCAGACTTGGCTCTTGCCCAACGCGCCGTGCGAGAAAAACGCCAGAGCGGCAACGGCCTGGCCGCGCTGCTTGCGGCGCTGCCGATCGGCCTGATCCTGTTCTTTCTTGTCTTGCCTACACTCATCGTCATTCCGATGTCAGTCGGCACCTCGCCCTACATCGAGTTTCCGCCGCACGGCCTGACGTTCAAGTGGTACCAACAGTATTTTGGTGATCCAGACTGGATGGCGGCGACATGGTTCAGCCTTCGCATTGCGGTCGCCACAACATTCTCGGCCACGATCATCGGCACGCTTTCCGCTGTCGCCCTGGTCCGCGGCCGCGTGCCGGGCAAAGAGTTCCTGCAGGCGTTGACGCTGGCTCCACTGATTGTTCCCCATATCGTCATTGCCGTCGCGCTTTACCTTTTCTTTGCCCCGCTGGGCCTGGTCGGCAATTTCTACGGGTTTGTCATTGCTCATTCGATGCTTGCTGTCCCCTACGTGGTGATCACGGTTAGTGCTGCGCTGCAACGCTTTGACGCGAACCTGGAGCTTGCAGCGCTCAATTGCGGAGCCACGCGAATACAGGCGTTCATTCACGTCGTGCTGCCGAACATATGGCCGGGCGTTGCCGCGGGCGCAGTCTTCGCCTTCCTCGCCTCTTTCGACGAAGCGACGGTCGCCTTCTTCATTTCCGGCATCGAGGGCAAGACGATCACGCGCAAGATGTTCGAAGACATTGATTTCAACCTGACACCGGTGATCGCGGCCGTTTCAGCGATCCTGACGCTGGTTTCGCTGGTGCTCATGAGCACGATCAAGATTGCCAGCCGGCAAAGCGATCGTGGCCGCCAGGAATGACGCCCAGACATCAGGGAAACCCTTGTTACGAGAAGGAGACAAATTGGTGCATGGGGCAACCTCGCCAGGAGCAAACCAAACAAGGCACCGCCGCGGGGGGATGCCGTCAACTCCTCGTCGCATTCTTGTTGGGCGGCTTTTTCATGAGTCGCACAGTTTCAGCTCGCAAGTCACGTCGCGCAAGGCATTCGAAATCAGGCATGGCGAGGACTTGCTCGCTCACGCAGGGCACTCCGGGACAACCCTTGGCGGGATTGTCAAACGGGCAGCCGAGTTGGGTTGTGAGGTGGTGCCGACCGTCTCGGCCGTTGCTCCCCCAGGCGGGCTGGTAGACCATAGCTTCTACACGCAATTCCGGGAGGCATTTATCGCTCTGGTTCGCCGCGAACGATATGATGCCATCGCACTCGAATTGCACGGGGCCATGGCCACGACCGAGGTGCAGGATGCTGACGGCGATCTTCTTGTTCGTTTGCGAGAGGCGGTGGGGCTGGACATCCCTATTGGGATCGGTCTGGACCTGCATGCCCATGTCACGCAAGCCATGCTCCGTTCGGTCGAAATTTGCATTGCATGCAAGGAGAACCCGCATTCCGACGTGGTTTCATGCGGCGAACGCGTCGTCGAATGTCTCGCCGCCATGCTAGACGGCTCATTCGAACCGGTCCTCACCATGGCCAAGGTGCCCATGATCTTGCCGGGAGCAGCAGAGACCGGGAGCGGACCGCTTGCCGAAATCCACGCGCGTGCGAGGGCCCTCGCCGGTGCCCATCCCGAGATATGGGACATCTCCTTGTTCAACGTCTATCCGTACGCGGATGACAACGATATGGGACAAGCGGTGGTCGTGCTGACGCATGGCCCAACTCAGCTTGCGCAGCGTGCGGCAGACGAGCTCGCCCAGCTTTTCTGGGCTTGGCGCGAGCGCTTCCGCGACAATCTCTCCACGATTGACGAGGCGCTTGATCTGGTTAGGCAAGATCGTGGCCGGCGGCCCTACATCCTTGCCGACATGGGCGACAGGGTCCTTGCAGGGGCGCCTGGAGACAGCACGGCAATCATCGAACACGCGCTAGGGCGCGCCGACAGGCTTCGGGGTGCTATTCCGGTGACTGATCCTGACAGCGTGCAAGCCGCTGCCAAGGCCGGCATCGGCGCTCGGGTTACACTTGGGATTGGCGGGCGTTTGACGCCTGGTTTCGCAGCTCTCACCGTTTCCGGGGTGGTGGCGGCAATCAACGACGGTCGCTTCGTGATAAAGGGGCCGTTCGGTGCAGGTGAAGAAACATCCCTTGGCCACACGGCGGTCCTGGTTGTCGATGACCGGCTGAGCATCTTGCTGACCAGCAGCCCGGGTTTCACGCATGACCCGGCGGCTTTTGAGAGCCAAGGCATCGATGTCGCCAGCCAGGATTTCGTCGTAGTGAAGTCCGGATACCATTATAAACTGAATTTCGCGGGGATCGGCACGCCGCTCGGGGTCGCGACGCCAGGTATTGGCTACTACACACCCGGACTCCTGCACTGGAAAAGAGCGCGCTTCTGGCCTGAACACGAACTCCCTGAACGTGAGATCAGGTCCTTTGTGTATGGCAAATCGCTCAAAAAAGTCGGCTGACACTGAAAGACGGCTCGAGCTCTTCACCCGTCTGCGGCTTCCCTCAGCTATGCCTGGCGTGCGCGGCAGATCTCTTCGACGAGCCTGTGCAATGCGGCGACGCTCGCAAAGGTCCGGCCCACGGTCAACGGTTGGGGTGGACATTTGCGCACATCAAGCTCGCATGGGATGCTTGCTACCGCAGACGGTAGGGGGCGACGGAAGTGGCAATCGGGGACGGCAAGTATCCGGGTGAGTTGGCATCACCGCAGCAGGTTCACGAACTGGCGCAAGAATACCGGAAGGCGGCACACCACCTCCTTCCCCTCGGCCGGCCCGGGAAACCGCTAACCCGAGCTCCGTTCAGACTGTCGGCAATCCATGCGATCGAACTCTATCTGACCGCCCTGTTGCTCCACCGCGGGCACAATCCCAATCAGATCCGCAAAATGCACCACGACTTGTCTGCTCGGACGGAACATACGCTGGCAGCGGGGCTGCTACTTCGCGCGAAAACCGCCAAGCATCTGCAGACCCTCAGTCAGAACCGGGAATACCTCGTGACTCGCTACGGGCCAGAAATGGCCGCAACCGCCTCGCACATAACTCGCCTCACCGCCACCCTTGACGAGGTGGCGGTAAAAGTCACGCTATTGATCGGGGTGTCCCCCAGGTTGCTTCAGGTAAACCCAGCTGCCGCCCGTGAGGTTCAAGGCCGAGATTCGGCGGCCTCGGAGTCCGCTGCGACTGCCAATTCGACAACGTGATGCAACAGGAAAACATCAACGAGGTACCCGGCCTCCTCTCGTGAAATCGGCAACATGTCTGCGGTGCTTTCACCATCTACATAGCCTTCGGGATCCCAAAGGGTTCGAGTCAGCTCCTCGCCTTTCGAACGCCGCATTTGCGGCATCGATAAGCACGGTACGGTCGGCCCCAGCGACTGGCAGGGACGCAATAACGGCATGGCTATCCATGTCTGTTTCCTTAGGGAATGGCGGTCTCTTGCCTCAGCATTTTCGGTCGCCACGCCGATGCTGGTTCTTGAGGGGGTGGCTAGTCGACGCGCCGGGCGCCACCTTATGCTCACATGCGCATGAGCAGGATACGCGGGAATCTTACAGATGCAATTCAAAGCTGAGGCGCAGCAGCGCAATGCGAGCTGGCCGCCCGGGCAGCGAGGGCAAGTCCTGGAGACGGATGGGTCTCCCGGGCTGCACGGAGCGAAGGGGAGGCAGATAGGGGAAACCGCCAGCGGCGGCTTGCTGGGAGAGACGGCCGCGCGCCTCTCTCTCTTCAGCCAAGAAGAGTGCCGCCAGGCGGATCCATGTCGGCGCAGCCGTGCCGCGTCAGCGCCCCCTAAAAGAAGGGGCGTACAAGGCGGAAGCACCGAAATGCCCGCCAGCGGGAGCAAGTCAGTTCGGTGCTGGAGAAAGTTCGTGGCCCTGAGACCGGTTCAACAGGGCGGCCGTAGGAGCATCAGCATAGCGCCGCCGTCAGGCGGGATGCGGGACCGACCGGCCCCGGCGAAGGGCGCCGTATGATACACCGCCAGACATATGCACGGCCGTGGTTTTTGGTTCGTCAGCCTGAAAACAGCCACTTGCAGCTTTCTTAAACACGCTTGCCACTCGACACTCTCTCGTAGAGGCTGGTTATGGAATGTTTCGCCTCTCAATCGATACCAGCGGCTCATACCGGCCCGTCAGCCGTCTGCAGCCTCCCTCAGCTGTGCGAACATGCGCGGCAGATCTCCTCGACGAGCCGGTGCAATTCGGCGGTACGCTCGCCGAGCCAGACAAGCACCTCCTCTTCAATTGCATAATGCTTGGCGCGCAAGCCTGCCTTGGGTGTCCCGCAATCTTGCCGGTTGCGATAGCATAGATTGCCCACCCGATTCGGAGGTGCCCGTGTGCTTGTCTTTTATTTGAACGCGAATATCAGGCTTCCGAAGCTGGGCAGCGGCGTCCCCACCGGCCTCCCGAGCCGCCTCTCGTGTGGCGCCGCGGAAGCTTGCTTCGGTAGCACAGACGTTTATACGTCAAACTGAAATTGCCGATCTGCCAAGCTGTCCATCGGCAGCTGACTGGAAGCGGCAGCATCGACAGATAAACTTTGCCTTAGGGGCAATAGCAGGCCGTCCCGAATCTTGCAGCCTTATTGATCGGGACCGACAGAGGTGTTGAGGCAGCGCGCTGATGAGGCCACTGGTCGTAATCTGTTCGGAGGACGCGGAGTTCTGTCTGATCTTCGGCCACATCCTGGAAGAGGCCGGCTTCGCAAACGAACTGGCCATGGACGGCGAGCAAGCGGTCCGGCTTGCCAGTGAGCGGGAGCCGCAGGCCTTTGTGCTCGACTGCCAGCCGGCGGGTGCCATCGGGCCGGCGGTCTGCGCCCGGCTCAAAAGCGACCCACGTTGCCGAGCCCAGCCGGTCATCGCCCTGATCGCGCCCGGTGCCGAGTACCAGCTCCTTGAACTGTTGAAAGCCGGCATTGATGAAAGTTTCGTGCGGCCCTTTGCGCCGGCCAAGCTGCTCGCCCATCTCCAAGCCAAGCTTGCGGAGGCATTACCCCGTCCCAAGGGCTTCGAGGGCGAAACGCTGACCTACGGCGATCTCGAAGTAAGGGTCGCCAGCCATAAAATGCGGTGCACCGGCCGGCAGCTCCATGTAGGGCCGATCGAGTTCAACCTGCTGCGCCACCTTGTCGAGAACCGCGGCAGTGTCTCCAGCCGCGATGACCTGATCAAGGCCGCCTGGCCTGCCAACAGTCGTGTCGATGCGCGCACTGTGGACGTCCATATTAGCCGCCTGAGAAAAGCGCTGAGGCCGGTCTCATCGGGTTCCACTATTCGGACCGTCCGCTCAGGCGGCTACGCACTTGACGAGCGCGATCAATAGCACCGATCCGTGGCGATGCGCGTGGAACCGCTGGACCCGCACTGTTTTGCACCCATCATTCAAACCGCCTCTATCAGCACCGTGCATGTCCGAAAGCCAGCAGAGGCCACATTGCGAAGCTGACGATAGTGGTTCGTGGGCGGCCGGCTCGGTTGGAACCAGGTCGGCAATGTCGCCGGTTGACGCCTATGGGCCAATGGTGGCCTGCAAGCCACCGCAGCGGCCACTCTTCGTGCTGTAAAAGATCTTCTTGTCCTGCCGGTTTGCAACCGGATTTGAGACGACGGCCGGATCAGTCGGCATCGAGGTGTCGCCGAAGGCTGAAAAATGTCCTCGGCAATCTTGCGCAATATGCATCGGATATCTTGCCGCCGAGCGTCTTCGGCGGACTGGCGCGAACTGGATCTTGTCGGCCTAGAGACCCGTTCTCGCCCGTGGCCGCTGTAACTCCGCCACTGTCATGACAAACCGGAGTTCGTGCTGGCTACTGTTCATGTAGGCGTGCTTGTCTTCTGTGCGCGCCAGCACGGATGAACCCGCTGGAACGAGATGTAAGCTGTCGCCTAATTTCAGGGTCAGTTCGCCAGCCTCTACATTCAGCAGTTCGAGTGTCCCCGGCGAATGCCCAGGGGATTCAAATATCTCACCGGGAAACAGTGTCCAGCGCCAAAGTTCGATCTGGTCGGGTCCTTGCGTTCCAACCAGGAGTGTAGCGCTGCCTCCCTTGGGACCGCTCCAAAGGGTGGAAGCGTCCTGCGGTGGAACGATACGCACCGGCACGCTCACCGCCACACCGACGAAATCGGCCACAGATACACCCAACGCGGTCGCTGCACGGCATAGCGTCGCGATACTGGGATTGGCGGTCCCTTTTTCAATCTCCACAAGCATGCCTTTGCTCACACCGGATTTTTGGGACAGCTGATCGAGTGTCAGGCCGTTTTGCCGCCTGAACGTCTTGAGGTTTTGAGACACCGTGGCGCTGACGCGCTCAACGTCAGCGACCGCTTCGGTCGATATATTGACTTTCTTCTTCATGGTCGGTATATAGACCAAATTGGTCAATGGGAGCCAGAGGCAGTGTTCAACTTTCCGGTGGTCGACAAGGAAATTGCGGGCATCGCCCCGGACTTCCGGGCGATTAGCATTCTTGTTGATGCCAAGGGTACGAAAAGGCCGGGGACTGATCCCAACGTCTTGCAGAGCGCATGTGACTATGTCTGCTCTGGGGGACCGGATTGGGCAGCCGCACATCTGGCCAACTGGGCTGACGTATACAGCCGGTTCGGCGCAAAACCAAACCGCACGCCGTGCTCGGCGTTGGCATTGAAGAAACGCGTGGAGAAGGATGGCCGCATTCCATCGATCAACCCAGTCGTCGACCTTTACAACGCAGTGAGCCTGCGTTTCGCGATACCGGTGGGTGGCGAAAACTTTGATGCATATGTTGGACGGCCACGACTGACGATGGCCGACGGTACAGAGCCCTTCGAGACCCTCGCCAATGGCGAAGCGATTGTCGAAAGGCCCTCCAAAGGAGAGGTCATCTGGCGAGACGACGTGGGAGCTACATGTCGGCGATGGAACTGGCGGCAGGGTACGCGCACCCGCCTGGAAACCGTAGGGGGGCGGATGTGGTTCATTTTGGAAAGCTTGTCTGCGATGCCGCAGGAAGCGCTCGAAGAGGCCGCCAACATGCTCATAAGTGGGTTAAGAGAGCTGTCGCCAGGGTGTGAGATCTACAAACAGAAGATAATGGTCGGCTAACGCTGGCGATCAACCCAGAACGGTCAGTCGAGGGATGCGGCCGTTTGCGACCAACCTCTTTGACTGGGGAACGATCATCATCTCGCGGTGGCATCACGGCAATCGCGGGTGTTGTGCTGCGCAAGGAGCACACAGCCGAATAGCATGTGCAGCGCATCGCCGGGTTCCCACCTATGACGCGTATGAGTTTCCCAAGACGAGCTTCGCGTATTCGTCCATTTTCTGAACTGAAGGCGGTATCCTGCCTCGAGCTGCGACGTGATCGGCGAGCTTCTCGAGGCGCATTAGTAGCTGACCATCCTGCATGAACGGATGCCTGAACACCGGAATTGGCTTTGCTGCCGATATATACGTGCGCTGCGCGCCATCCATAAGGCCCTTCGATAGCTCGAGGTCCAACAGCAAACTCAACATCATGTGCGGAGCCGTGAACCAGCCGAAGGTAGTGCTCCCAAGTGAATAGGCGATCACGGCAATCCGATTTGGATCACGCTTCGTCCGGTAAAACTCTAGCGGTTGGATTACATGTGGATGATGACCTAAGACAAGATCCACTCCCGCCTCGACCAGGGCATGGGCGGCTTCAATCTGGCTCTCTCGGGGGAAGAACTCGAATTCCCAACCCCAGTGAAGCGAGCCCACGATGAAATCGCAGCCCAGCATTTTGCAATCCGCGATTTGGCGCTTCAAGAGCTCTAGCTCGGGGGCGACATGTTTGGAGCAGAGCTTGGCAACGTGAATGCGATGCTTCTCATTGGGCGGCAGTTGGAATTTCCGGATACCGAACGCGGCAGAAACGAAACCGATCTTGATACCCTTGACGGTCAAAATGGTGCCGCGACCGTACTCGTCAGCAGACTTCGGTGTACCAATGTTGACGATTCCATCTTGCTCGAGCAGCTTCTGTGTCGTTTCCAAACCGGCGAGATCGAGATCGAAGGTATGATTGTTTGCTGTATTTAGAACTGTGAAACGTTTGTCTTTGTGGCGGGTCAGCGCCAAATACTGCTCTTTTGTGCAGCACATCGTAAATGAGCGGCCATCCCCCAGGGCTTCGTTGACCACATCGTCCTGTGCGACCACGGATTCGTAATTTGCGAAAGACACATCCTTCTCGAAAAGCACGTCGGCTACATTCGAGAACAGCACATTTCTTGACCGCTCAAGGCCTTCCGCTTGTATCAGGTCGCCCGCAGTTCCCATGGAAAGTGTACACTGCGTCGCAAAGCCACTGGGCAGTCTTAAAACGCTGCTGTCACGGCGCTCTAACAGATCAGCTGCGCCCTTCTGCGGCCTGGTAATTGGCCGTGCGCTTTTATAAAACCAATAGACCTCATCGCGGAAGCCGAACTCAGCACCATCGGTAGCAGCGTCGGCAAGCGGAGCGTCCCAGTAATCAAGGAGCAGCGCACCTCTTGCGGCAATTTCTATCAACCGTGCGTCAGGCCTATAGAATTTGTACGGGCTTACCGGCAGCTGAGGGACTATCGAGTTCATTATGACGTCTCCGATCACACCGGACCGGTGTGTATTCAGCGCCAGGTTGGGCCAGTTGCGTGGAACACGCCTTCGGGGATGTTTGCGCCGACAACAACGGGCGCCGGGAATGCGCAGAGGCCGTCGGCCATCTGCGCACTCCAAAGCCTATTACTGGTGAAGAACCCCGTTCTTTTTCGCCGTCCAGGTGGCGAGATAGTCCATGAGAGCCGGAGAGAGGCAGTCATAAGGCTCCAAGCCGAGATCCTTGAATGTGGCACGGATCCCTTCCATTTCCGACGGATCGACGCCAGCTTCGATGATGGAGGACACGAAGGCGGCGAACCCTGGCTCGGGCCAGCTGTTATTGTCCAACAGTTCAGGGTGGATGAACGACAAGCCCTGGAAGGCGTGTTCGCGCTCAACCGGACCATGCATGTGCGTGCCGCACGCACCACATGCGTGGCGCTGGATCAGCGCTGAACGGTCAACGACAACCAGTTTGTCACTATTCTCGATTACGGAGACGTTCTCGCTCGGTGCGACCGCAACGACCGAGAATGCAGCACCCTGTGGCTTCCAGCATTTGGTGCACCCGCAGGCGTGGTTATGAGCAATTCCGCCTGACACTTTTACTTTCACAGGCCTGTCGGAACATTTGCAGGTGAGAATCCCGCCAGCGTTTTCGCCGCCCCCTTTGCGGATGCCGTTTTGGAAAGATGGGTGAAGAAGTCGAGTGCTCATATTTTCCTCCTGCTTGCTGCAACGCGCAGTCTGTTCCCGTTTTTAATAGATAATCACCGAACGGATCGATTTGCCCTCGTGCATAAGATCGAATGCCGTGTTGATCTGTTCCAAGGGCATTGTGTGCGTGATGAGATCGTCGATATTGATTTTGCCCTCTATGTACCAATCGACGATCTTCGGAACATCTGTGCGTCCGCGGGCCCCGCCGAAGGCAGTGCCTTTCCAAACGCGGCCTGTCACGAGTTGGAACGGGCGCGTGGAAATCTCCTTGCCGGCTTCCGCAACGCCAATGATGATGGATTCACCCCATCCGCGATGACAGCACTCAAGGGCCTGACGCATGACTTCAACGTTGCCCGTCGCGTCAAACGAGTAATCCGCCCCGCCGTCGGTTAGATCCTGGACGGCTTGTACGACCTTGTCGTTGCCGACCTCTTTGGGATTGATGAAATCGGTCATGCCGAATTTCCGGGCAATTTCAGCCTTGGCAGGGTTCACATCGACACCGACAATCTTGTCGGCGCCAACCATGCGTGCACCCTGAATGACATTAAGACCGATGCCGCCGAGGCCGAAGACCACGACGCTCGATCCGGGCCTGACCTTCGCCGTGTAGATCACGGCTCCGATGCCCGTCGTGACGCCGCAGCCGATGTAGCAAATCTTGTCGAAGGGCGCGTCGTCGCGGACCTTGGCAAGCGCAATTTCAGGCAAGACCGTGTAATTGGAAAAGGTCGAGCAGCCCATGTAGTGGAAGATCTCACCGCTATCGCAGGAAAACCGTGTCGTCTTGTCCGGCATCAGCCCCAGGCCCTGGGTGGCTCGAATAGACGTGCAGAGATTGGACCGCTGTGACAGACAGGTTTTGCACTGGCGGCACTCTGGTGTGTAGAGCGGGATGACGTGATCGCCTGGCTTCAGCATCGTGACGCCGGCGCCGACCTCTCGAACGATGCCGGCACCCTCGTGACCCAGAATGGCAGGAAATTTTCCCTCGGAATCAAGGCCGGAAAGCGTGTAGGCATCCGTGTGACAGACGCCGGTGGCCATGACTTCGACCAAGACCTCCCCGGCCCGGGGCCCGCCGATCTCTATCGTCTCGATGGAGAGAGGCGTATTGGCGTTCCACGCAACTGCTGCTCTGCTCTTCATAAATAGGGTTCCTCGAATCCAGTGCGACCGGCGGCTCGCTCACGACGCCATGCGTGAACGCGTTGGGCGCGTCAAAAGGTGCGGATCAGCGGTTTGTGCGATAAGATCCTCCGAAAGGTCTGGCTGCTCGGCGAGGACCTCGCGGATCGTCTTGCCGGACGCCAACACCTGCTTGGCCAGTTCGGCGGCGCGCTCGTACCCGATCGTTGGCGTAAGCGCGGTTGCGACCGCAGTGCTGGCTTCGAGATGCTTGCGGCATGTCTCGGCATTGGCAGTAATACCCGTCACGCACTTCGTCCGGAGCACGTCAATGGCATTGGTCAGAAGCTCAAGCGAATGCAGGACGTTGTAAGCAATAACCGGCTCCATGACATTGAGCTGCAGCTGGCCCGCTTCGGAGGCAAGCGTGATCGTGAGGTCATAGCCGATGATCTGGAAGGCAACCTGGTTGACGACTTCGGGAACCACGGGATTGACCTTGCCGGGCATGATTGACGAACCTGGCTGGAGGGCCGGGAGGTTGATCTCGTTGAGGCCGCCACGCGGACCGCTGGAGAGCAGCCGCAGGTCGTTGCAAATCTTCGAAAGCTTCGTGGCAGTTCGCTTCAACATTCCCGAGAAAAGGACAAAGGCGCCGGTATCCCAGCAGGCCTCGATCAGATTGCCGGCCGCCACGATCGGCAGTCCGCAAATCGAGCGCAGCTCGGCGACCGCTTCGGCTTGATAGTCGGGGTTCGTGTTGATGCCCGTTCCGATGGCAGTTCCCCCGAGGTTCACTTCGTGGAAAAACGCGCCGATTTCACCAAGGCGTGCGACGTCCTCGCGCAGTGTGGTGGCGAACGCTTGGAACTCTTGCCCCAGGGTCATCGGAACTGCGTCTTGTAGCTGGGTTCTGCCAAGCTTGATGATGCTCGAGAACTGCTGCGCCTTCTCTTCCAGGTCGCTGGCGAGCTGGTCCAGGGCACGTTGCAACGTCCCCTGCGAGAGCAGGATCGCTACCCGGATCGCGGTCGGGTAGACGTCGTTCGTCGACTGGGCGAAGTTTACATGGTTGTTGGGGTGTAGCTCGTCATACCTGCCCCGTGGCAGCCCCATGATCTCAAGGCCGCGGTTTGCAATCACCTCGTTGATGTTCATGTTGGTCGATGTGCCTGCACCGCCCTGGAAAACGTCGAGCGGGAACTCTCCAAGATGCTTGCCGACGATGAGTTCCTCGCATACCTGGCAAATCACATCGGCTTTGCCTGCGTCGAGGTCACCGAGTTTGGCGTTTGCTCGCGCTGCTGCCATCTTCACGCAGGCCAGCGCCCGGATGAAGTTCGGAAAATGATTGATTGCTATCCCTGAGATCGGAAAGTTGGCGATTCCTCGCGCCGTCTGCGGCCCATAATACGCAGCCGCTGGGATACTGACCGGTCCAAGTGAATCTCTCTCGATCCGTTCAACGTGTGGGGCGCTGGTCAATGTGTCTCTCCTCGGTGCGAACCGCTGGAACAGGCAATCCATCAAGCTTGCGTGGCTGCATGTTTACGAAGGGGCTGATAGGGAACAGCCCTCGGTCCAAGCGCCACGGACCGCAGAACACTAGGCCGCCCTGGGCGACTGGCCCGATGTCCGGTTTCGAGCTCTGATGACCTCAAGGAGGCGATCAACGTCCGAAGCATTGTTGAACATCCCGAATGAGATCCGGATCCCGTCGCGCTCTGGCGAGACACGCACATCGGCTGACGCGAAGTAGTCCATCCATTGATCTGCCGGGAGTGCGGCCACATAGATATGAGGCGCCCGAAGAGAGCGATCGCGGGGGCCTACCAGGTTGACATTGAGCGCATCGAGCCCGGCGATGAGCCTGTCACCCAGATCAAAACAATGCGCTTGAATGTTGTCGATCCCGATTTTGGCGATCAGATCGAGAGCGGCATCCAGGGCGTGGATGGCCGGCAAGTTGAAGTTTCCGATTTCAAATCTTGCGGCGGTTGCCGCCACCACCAAATCGTTCGGGCGCGCGATGAAGTCGGAAGGAGGATTGTCGAGACTGATTGCCGCGAGATAGGCCGGCTCCAACTCGGTTCGCGCGCGATCCCAGTAGAGAAGGCCCAAACCTTGCGGGACGAGTAGCCCTTTGTGCGTACCGCATCCGAGGAAGGTTGCGCCCACCTTTTTTGCATCGATCGGAACGATGCCGACCGCCTGCATGATATCGATAATGAAATAGAGATCTTTCTCCTTGCACAGCTCGCCTACGCTCTCGATGTTGAAGCGGTGTCCGGCATGAAAGGTCACGTACGACATCGAGATGGCTTTGGTATTTGCATCAATCTGAGAGCGGAAGCTTTCGCCGTTGATGATGTCCGTCATCGCAATCAGCCGAATTTCAACGCCCTTCTTTTTGAGGTTCAAGAACGCGTATGCATTGTTCGGGTGATCTCCATGGATCATCAGGACGTTATCGCCGGCCTTCAGCGGCAATGCATTTGCGGCAATGTTCATTGCCTCGGATGTATTCTTGGTAAAGGCGATCTCCTCTGCAGTCGCGTTGAGGAGGGTCGCGAGCTTTGCCCGCGTGGCTTCCATACGCTCGAGCCATACGGACTTTGGGCCGGCTGTCTCGTAGCTTTCGTTGACAAAAAATTCGAGGGCTTGCTTCACGGGTGTCGACATTGGCGCCTGGAAGCCAGAGTCGAGATAGGTCATTTTCTCGGCGACAGGGAACAACTTCCTCACCGCCTCAACATCATAGTATTGCTTCATCTAGATCTCCGACTGGCCACCCACGCTGCTGGCGGAGCGAACCACTTCCATATCCGGGCGGAGACCAAACTGCCCCCTCGGCGCCTCGCACTGCCAATGCCGGCAGCGATAGTCGGAGCATATTGAAAAAGGCGTGCTGGTCTATCGTAATATCGTTATTTGGTTTTATTTATTCCGGTTTTTGATAATTATAGACGGTTTGGAACTGACTGACGTGGACGATCATCCCCACCTGCACAGGACAGAACTGGTCAGCGTCAAATCAATCTGGCAGCGGATCGGCACCTCCCGCTTCGCAGCGACGGCGCTGACTGTGATCGGAATTTCCAATCCCACCTTTCGCTGCTATGCTCGATTTTCGATCCGATTTTGTCCATTTTTTGAGCCAGATGCCTGGAGTGAATTAGGCCATGAGCGACAACATCACTGGCGACGGTCCACTTGATCGGGCATTTGCAATTCTCGATTTCGTCGCGACACAAATTAAGGCTGTGACGGCAGCAGAGATTGCCAAGAATCTCGACCTGCCGCTGCCGACCGCTCACCGGTTGATCGGCAACCTCGAATCCCGCGGGCTGCTTCAGCGGGCCGCGGGAACGAAGCGATTCGTCGTGGGAAACAACCTTGTTGTTCTAGCGGGCAAAACGATCGGATCAGCATTCCGAACAGCGCGCCGGCATGCCGTTCTACAAAACGTCGCGGCTGAAATCGGCGAGCAATGCGAGATCGGGATAGTGCGCAACAATGCCGTTGTCTATGTTGACAGCGTACGGGTGAAGGCCCCGCAAAGCCTGCAATTTGATCCTGGTCACAGTGCTCCACTTCACTGCACGTCCACCGGCAAGATTTATTTGAGCACGCTTCCTGCCAAGCCCCGCGAAAAGCTCGTTCGGTCATTGCAGCTGGAGCAGCATACTGACCAGACGATAACCGATCCCGATACCCTTCTGACAGTTTTGGAGGAGACGCGCAAAAGAGGATGGGCTCGCACCAATGAGGAGTTTGTCAAGGGCGTCGTCGGTTGCGCCGTCCCAATCCTTGCGCCCGGCGGTACATTAATCGCCTGCCTCGGCGTATCAGTTCCAGTTGCCCGCGTCAGCTTTGACGACCTCCAGCACTTCCGCGAACCATTGGTTCGCGCAGCCAAATTGCTGTCCGAGACGATACTTGAGTCAAGTAGCGATTTTTTGCCAGACGACAGCTAATGTGCCCACAGGTGGACTTACATCGATCGTCCTTTGCCGTCCCCTGCATCAACGTACAAAGTGACGGACCAGCCAAAGGCTGGCTTGTCTGACCAGGCAGTTCCCATCAATGCCCCAGGCTTGACACTTGCCGAGGTCTCGCCAAAATAGCGCCCATGGTCGAGAAGGACATCCATATTGTCGCCCGCTTGGCCGGCATCCCCACGGCGGGGTGCCGGGATGTCGACCACGCAAACTGAAGAAGCGGATCGCCAACCCAGGCCTCGCCCCTAGCGGACGAGGTCTTCGGCTGTGAAACGTGCCTCGTCCTCCTTTCACGATGGAGTTGAACATGGCACAGAATATCTACGATAACCCCGATTTTTTCTCTGGCTACAGCCAGTTGCCGCGCCAGGTGCATGGGTTGGAGGCCGCTCCCGAATGGCCGGCTATCCGGGCCATGTTGCCTGAGCTGACCGGCAAGCACGTAGCCGATCTGGGCTGCGGGTTCGGCTGGGCCTCGAGGTGGATGCGCGCGCAAGGTGCAGTCTCGGTGCTTGGCGTCGATCTGTCCCAGAACATGATCGCTCGCGCCAAGGCCGATACCTCAGACCCCACCATTGAATACCTAATCGCGGATCTCGCGACGTTGGAACTGCCCGAGGCAGCTTTCAACCTCGTCTACAGCGCTCTGAGTTTCCACTATGTCGCGGATTTCCAGCGGCTCACGCGCATGATCCACAAGGCGTTGGTTCCCGCAGGAGATCTGGTCTTTACGGCAGAGCATCCGATCTTCATGGCTGCCGCGCATCCGCATTGGATCACCGATGAAGACGGCCGCAAGACCTGGCCGGTCAACCGCTATTCACTTGAGGGCGAACGCCGCACGGACTGGTTCGCCAAGGGCGTTTTGAAGTACCATCGGACCCTCGGCACGACGCTCACCACACTGATTGATGCGGGCTTCGAGTCACGCCGGGTTGAGGAATTCGCTCCTACGCGCGAACAGATTGAGCGGTTGCCTGAACTTGCCGAGGAGCTCGAGCGTCCGATGATGCTTCTAGTCTCAGCTCGAAAAACAGAAAGGCGTTAAGCATCAAGCCGCCCGTGCCATGGCACGGGCGGCTCGCAATCGACTGCTAATTTGGAGGGAGCCCCGTCGAATATCTTCTAGTTACGTGGCCCCGACCTTTAGCCGAGCTTGTACAATGACCGGTTGTTCTTATACAGGATCATTCTCGCGCCCTCGATTGCTTCCTCGACGTCTAGGCTTCCGCCAACGACATACTCGGTGAGCGCCTTGGCCAGGTAGCGCTTGCCCCAGCGGCCGGCCAGCCAATAAAGCTCAGGAACATGAAACGCGTCGCTGGCGTATAGGATCTTCGACAGCGGGACGACCTCCATCACCTGCATATACCGTTGAAACAAATTCTGGTGCACAAACGGTGTCATGATCGAGAGTTCGAAGTAGCAGTTCGGATAAAGGTGGCTGAGCCAGGCGGCTTTGCCGACAGACGGATAGCCCGCGTGAAGCGGAATAATCTTCGGCATGCGCATCACCCCGTCGCGATCAAACCGGCAGACTTCCTCAAGATAAAACGGGTCTTGGTTACGCAGGATAACTGATGGTGCCTCACCGTCGCCCGTATGGATCTGCATGGGCATGTCCCGCTTGAGGCATTCTTCAAGAGCAAGTGTGAAATTGTATCGACGCAGATCCTTGGACAGATTGTATTCGGACTGGCGGTCCATCTTCGGGATCTTGTGATAGGATTGCCTCAGCGCCTCCCAGGATGCTCGAGCCGTTTCCCTGTCGTGAAGCGGTTCGATCAATCCGATGTAGGGAAGAAGATAGGATTTCATCCCATAGGATTTCTTGCCGTAATTTCCTTTGCCGTCCAGCAGCTCCAACAAACGGGCGATGTAGCGCTGCTCATACTCGTCGAACGGAATTTCCAGAGGAAAGAGTTCTTTTTGGACCATCTCGATGCGGGCGAGCCTGTTCATCCGACAAGGCCTTATCCCGTCGTCATATCGATTGATCTCCTCCACCGATGCGCCTTCACAATAGCCGGTATCCACCATGACGTTTTCGTATCCGACGTCCTGGAGTAGAGTGCTGACGTAGCCCCAGTAATTTTTGGTGCGAGCGTTCCTGGCTTCCATAACGGCTTCGATATGTGGGTCGCAGCTCAGAAATTGCGCCATCTCCTTCACAACAAATTTGACAAAGATGCTTTGGGAAATGTCCCCAATGATCCCGTCGATCTTTTCCTGAATCCCGAACCGCTTGTTGAGGTCATGTCGCGTGGCTTCGTCACCACTGAGCCATTCCTCGTAGACCCCTGCGGGGAAATATGCAGGCACAGTGTCCATGGCCGCCAGGGACATGCGCTCCAGGAACCGCGTCGACGTCATGGAGGGCTCACGATCGGTGACCAGATGGCAATGTGCGTCATCGATCGGCAGCGCATTGACCGCTTCGAAGATTTCCAGGAACTCAGGGTGTTGTTTTGAGAGGAAGGGACCCAGATGGTCCAAACCTTGAGCCGCTTTGCTGTTCATTTCATTACTCCGCTCGTCTCTTGGGCAGGCAGCTCATCTGCCGCAGAAGCGCCACGCTGTTCGAAGTCTGCTAAGCTGGTTTATCCGCAGCCCACGAATTTGCGTCTAGCGTTCCGGCCCATTGTCCTCGCAACCAGAAAGCTCGGCCAGTACCCTGATCCATGTCCTGATCCCCTTGTGAAAGCTGGAGAGATCGTACTTTTCGTTCGGGCTGTGGTGACGATTGTCAGAGCGCGCAAAGCCAATCGGCAGGGAAGCCAGACCAAATCGGTTCTGCATGACACTCACGATTGGGATCGATCCCCCGCTGCCAATCAGCACGGACTCGCAATTCCATTCATCTCTCAAAGCCACACGGGCACGTCGAAGGAATTCACTTTTCGAAGGGATGACCGATGCTTTGCTGCCACCAAATGCGGTGAACTTCGCAGTACAGTCGGCCGGCAGCCTGGCACGGATATGCTCTTGGAAATTCGCCTGGATCTTTTCTGGATCCTGGCCTGCGACCAACCGGAAGGATATCTTGGCCACAGCCTTCGAAGGAATGATCGTTTTCAACCCATCGCCATGATAGCCACCGGCGATGCCATTTATTTCGCAGGACGGTCGCGTCCAAATTTGCTCCAGGGCTGAATATGCCTGATCGCCGGCAGACTGTGAAAGGCCGACATTCTGCAAAAACCTGTCGCTATCAAAATCGAGTTTTTTTAGCTCGGACTTGAGGTCTTCATCAGGTTCCTGGACGTCGTCATAAAATCCCTCGATCGCCACTGCCCCGCTGTCGTCTCGCAAGCTAGCGATCAATGCGGCCAGGACCTGGATCGGATTGCGAGCAGCGTTGCCGTAAGCTCCCGAATGCAAATCGCGACTGGCACAGGCGATCTCAATTTCTCCTTCGAGCAGGCCACGAAACATCACGGTGACTGCCGGAATAGCGTCATTCCATAGATAGGTGTCGCAAAGCAGCATGGTGTCTGCGCGCAGCTCATCACCGACCTGATCCAGGAATTCATCCATGCTGGGACTGCCGCTCTCTTCCTCCCCTTCGAAGAACATGGACACGCTCACAGGCAGACCTCCCGTAACGGTTTTCCATGCCCGGCACGCTTCGACGAAGGTCAGAAGCTGGCCTTTATCGTCCGAGGCGCCGCGGGCGATGATCTGGGTATCGCCATCAGGCTGCACCTTCAGTTGTGGATCAAAAGGATCTGCTTCCCATTTATCAAGCGGCTCAACTGGTTGAACGTCATAGTGGCCGTAGAATAGGACGTGAGGACCCGTTGCTTTTTTTTGGTGAGCGATGACGACCGGATGGCCGGCTGTCGGACGAACAGAGGCGTCAAATCCAATGTCGGCCAACTTAGTTGCCAGCCACGACGCCGCCTCTTGGCACTTATGAGCGAGAAGCGGATCGCAAGACACAGAAGGTATGCGCAACAACTCAAACAGCCGATCTAAACTGGCGTCTAAATTGCCGTCCGCGTAACTCAAAACGCTTTCGACAAGCAGCCGCTTTGGCTCCGGCAGGTGCGCAGCGGAAGACTGTTTCCCAAATGACATATGTTTAGTTTCCTTCCTCGCGGATGAGATGCACCTGCGACCAGGGGTGCGTTTCAATTCATCGACGCCACCTTTTTGCTAGTGGGTGTCGAAAAAGCTTTGGATCTTCACCGGGTCATTGGTCTGGTTCAGGGAAAGCATCAACAGGACGCGGGCCTTTTGCGGACTGAGAGAATCTGCGGTGACGAAACCAAGCGCGTCGTCGTCAACCTCATCGTTGCGCCGGATATAACTGCAGTTCACACGCGAAGACCGGACAAACGCCAACCCGTTCTTCACAATCGCTCTGGCAGTCGGGACGATTGCCTTGGGAAGGCTCCCGCTACCCGTTCCAGCCCAGACAATCCCTTCATATGCGGACGACGCGACTGCCTGGAGTATATCAGGCGTCACGCCGACGTAGCTGCAGACAATCGCAACGCTGGGCAAGCGACGCAGATCCGATGCGAAAGCGCTCCAAAGCGTATGGCTGCGTTCTAATCTCCGATAAAAAATCGGCCGCCCATTCACCATTTGGCCAAGAGGCCCGCAACCAGGTGACTTGAAAGCATCGAGATTGATGGTGGTCTTGGTGACATCACGCGCCGAGTGAATTTCTGAATTCAGCACGACGAGGACACCTCTACCCCTCGCCTCTGGGCAATCGGCAAGGGCGACGCCGTGGTAAAGGTTGGCCGCCCCATCTGCACCGAGCGCATAGGGTCGACGCATGGCTCCGACGATGACAACCGGCTTGTCACTTTTTACAATGAGATGGAGAAAAAAGGCGGTCTCTTCGAGCGTGTCGGTCCCGTGCATGACCACGATCCCGCGGACCTTGTCGTGTGTGAACGCCTTGTTGATACGGTTTGCCAGTCCCAGCCAGTGTTCGGCGGTGATGTCGGGACTAGACACCTGAGCGATCTGCTCTACGACAATGCCGAACTTTTCCTTGAGTTCGGGATTGGCCGCTAGCAACGCCTCACCAGTCAACGTGGGATCACTCGGCGACGTCTGCGCGATTGATCCACCCGTTGCCAAAACGAGGATATTTCCCTTGTCAGTTTCCATTCTTCTGTTCCCAGCGTCCGCTGTCCGAAAGTCTCACATGTCGGATCAGTTACGAATTGCAGCTCAAGCTGCGTACGAGTGCCCGCACGTGTCGGCCAAGGACCTCGCCAGCCAGAGCGGGTAGCGCTTAACCGGTGACTTGTCGCCTCGGCCAGCACGGACAAGGTTGCCCTTATGTGCGGCCGTCGGTTCCTAGTGTTTCAAGACCCGCGACAGGAAGGTCCGGGTGCGGTCATTTTGAGGTTCATCGAAAATTTGTTCGGGTTGACCCACCTCAACAATGGCGCCCCGATCCATGTAGATCACGCGGTCAGCAACTTCGCGGGCAAAAGCCATTTCGTGGGTAACGATCATCATGGTCATACCCTCGTTTCGCAGCTCACGCATGACATCAAGCACCTCTCCCACCAACTCGGGATCAAGCGCTGATGTGGGTTCGTCGAATAACATGACGTGGGGTTCCATCGCCAAGGATCGAGCTATAGCCACACGCTGCTGCTGACCGCCCGACAGTTGCCCCGGGTACTTGTGCGCCTGGCTTTGCAGGCCAACACGCTCCAACAACCGCAAGCCGACATCCTGCGCCTCACTGCGAGATTTGCGACGAACGCGCATCGGCGCAAGGGTGATGTTTTCCAGCACTGTCTTGTGCGGAAAAAGGTTGAACTGTTGGAATACCATTCCGACGCCACGCCTGATTTGGGACAAGGCCTTGGCGCCGCCAAGATCCAGATCTTCTGTGGTCGGCATCGAGAACCCATCTACCATCAACGAGCCATTTTGATGCGTCTCCAGGCCATTGACACACCGGATGAGCGTGGACTTGCCTGAGCCGCTGGCACCGATGAGCACGACGACCTCGCCAGTCGCAACAGAAAGGCTGATGTTCGATAGCGCCTGGAATGGACCGTAGTATTTGTTCACGTTGGCGAATGTGACAATCGGCATCGATCCACTGGATTGCCTGAGCATCACTGAGTACTCCTCTGCATACGAGCTTCTATCCGCCGGGCTCCGAATGTAATCGCCGATCCTATCGCGAAGTAAACACCAAACATAAAGATGTATACTTCATATACTGCGCCGCTGGAGGCTGGGTCGGCTAGGATCATCTGTCCGGCTCGGAGGAAATCTGTCAGCCCTATGATAAACACCAGTGTGGCACCGTTGAAAACGTCGAGCACATTGCCGACGAGAGCTGGCTGGACGACCCGTATCGCCTGCGGCAACACGATCTCGGTTGAGACTGTCCAATTCGACATCCCCAGAGACTGAGCTGCTTCCCTTTGTCCACGAGACACGGCCTGAAGGCCACTGCGGACAAACTCGGCGACATACGCTGCATTGAATATCGTGTAGCCGACCATGCCGCGCAGCAGAGAAGAGATCGAGATCTCCGGGAGAAACAGCGGCACGGTAATCCAGATCCAATACACAACGAGAATTAGCGGAACCGACCGCATCACCTCGATATATCCAGCACAGCAGGCTCTCAGGCTTGGGTTGCGGCTGGAGCGGCCTAACGCGAGGAGGATACCAAGCGGCAAGGATGCAGCCGAGACAACGATAGCCAGCATCAGGCTGAGCAGTAGCCCACCCCAACGATCGAGCCCGGGAGGTGCCAAAACAAGCACGGCAGCCGCGCAGGCTGTCAGCAATACGACAACCGCGAAGCGGCGCAGTTTGGGTACCATCACGGCGCAAATTGCGGTGCAAAGAATGCCCAGCATCAACCAGGCTCGCCACGTCTGATCGGGCGGATACAATCCAACCAGCAGAAGTCGGCGGCTCTCATAAATCCCTAGCCAATGCGCATCCCAGACGGCCCATTTCGAAAAACGCGCTATCACCCAGGCAACCAGCACAAGGACCAAAATTGACAGAACCGAGTCTAGCGCATTTCCAAACAGGTTACGTCGAAGCCACCTAAATGATTTTTTCATTACCGCACCCCATCCAAAACAACGCGCCTGTTCAGGACGTGAATGAAAGCGCTGATCATCCAGCTGATAACAAGATATATCGCCATGACGATCAAGACTGTCTCTAGACTGTGCCCAGTTTGATTGGCAACCGTGCCGCTTACATTAAAAAGATCCGGAAAGCCGATCGCAATCCCAAGGGACGTGTCCTTTGTCAGGCTGATATAGCGGTTCGCAAGGGACGGCAGAATGATTCGGAAGACCTGGGGAAGGATCACATCTCGAATCGTGTCTCTGCGGGACAGTCCGACCGCGGCGGCGGCCTCCCACTGACCTTTGGGCAATCCTTCGATCGCGCCGCGAACAATTTCGGCAATATAGGCCGTGCTGTTGACGGTGATGGCAATCAGGATTGCCGACATCTCGGGCGACAGCTGTATTCCGCCAGTAGCACCGAAGCGTCCAATTACGGGCAAGGCCACGTCCATGCGAAAGCCCGTCGCGTACCCGGTACCGGCAGCCAAGATCCCCGCACCAAGCAAAGCGAAACGACGGCCAGATGAGAAACGCGGGGAACAAGCGAACACCATGCATCCTATGGCGAGTGCGACCAGAGCCAAGGACACTGCCGCCGTCCCATCGGATATTTGAAGCGACGGCAAAAACAGGCCGGATTGGCCAAACACGATCCACTTCTCGACGTTCGTCCCGCCTGTGACCGCCGGAAGCCGCAGGAAGACGGCAAAATACCAGAAGACCACCTGTATCAGCAGAGGCGTATTGCGAACGAACTCTACCGCAATGAAAGCGGCCTGTCGGATCAGCCAGTTCGTCGACAGGCGGGCAACGCCGAAGAGCACACCGATGACCGTGGAGAATATAATCGCGAGTATCGCTACTTTGATCGAATTGAATATGCCCACGGTAAGCATCTGCAGGTTCGTAGATGCGGAGGTAGCTTCTGCAAATGTGGGCCACCACCCCTGCCAGGTAGTTGCAAATCCCTCACTGACGTTGAACTGCGAGGGCCGCGATAGATAGCCGAAGCTAAAGGCGATCCCACGCTCTCCCAGGCTTTGCTGGATTGCCAGACCTGCGAGTCCAACGATTGCAATTGCGGCAATGACGACGCTGGCGTGTATCATTTTGTGGCGGATGCGAGCGGCGCGCCGCCGTCGCGACGGCGGCGCAACCGGCTCAAGCCGCAATTGCGTAACGTTGTTCATCCCATTGCGACCCTAGGTAAAAACGTGAGGCGTCGGAATGTGACCTTCAGAGCCACAGGATCGAGTACAAGAGACCGCCGTTCTTGAAGAGTGCGTTTGGCGATTTGTCGCGCTCGAGATAGAGCGGGGTCTTCGGCCCCAAAGACCGATCATAGATCTCCCCGTAATTGCCAACGCCTTTGATCATGTCGGAGACAAAGGTGTCCGGAACGTGAAAGTCCGCGCCGAACCCGCCGTTGACACCTAAGAATTTTTGAATTGAGGGATCAGCAGACTTCTGCATCTCGGCCAGGTTAGCTGTGGTGATGCCCCAATCCTCGGCCTGAAACAATGCATACAGTGTCCAGGTCATCAGCTTTCGCCACTCCGGGTCGTTCTGGACGACGATGCCCGCGAATGGCGCGACCCCTAGGGTCTCTGGCAGGATCACGTAGTCGGACGGCTTTTGCGAGCTTCCGCGCCAGGCAGCAAGAGCTGATTTGTCAGTGAACATTGCATTGCACCGCCCGCTGGTCAGCGCAGAGAAGAGCTTCTCGCTGCTGTCGAACGTCAGAATCTTTGTGTTCGCTATGTTCCGAGCCTTGACCTCTTGGGCAATCGTGGCTTCGCTGCCGGACCCTTGTGTGGTGCAGACCGCCGCGCCTGAAAGTTCGTTGAACGATTTCACGCCGGACGCAGCCGTCACCATGACGCCACCACCATCGAAAAAATACGCCGGGAGAAAGTCGACCGCAAGCGCCGCTGCGCGAGATGCAAACACAGAGGTGTGCGCATAGACGATATCGACCTGGCCGGTCTGAACGGCATTGAAGCGGCTCTTGTCTGTGACGACCACGAAGTTGACCTTTTCCGGGTCACCAAAAATCGCCGCCGCCGTTGCGCGGCAAAGGTCCACATCCACTCCCTCCATCTTGGAGGTCTTTGGATTGAGATAGCCGAATCCCGGGGTGGTGTTGTCAGTCCCGCAGTTGAGCACGCCGCGCTGCTTCACGCTGTCGAGCACGGTAGCATGTGCCGCCGTGGTTGCTCCACCTGCGAGCGCAAGCGCGGCGGAAAGATACGCGATAGAGGACGTTAGGCGCATGTGAGTTCCCCTTCTTTTGATTAATGGGCCCAGTTTCGGAGTCGAACTTTAAAGCGAGTTCAAGGTGCCTCTGAAGCAGGTCACACGCCTTCTTGGAAGTCCACACTTCTTATCAATAAAAGATATTTATATTTCCATTTTTTGAGAATTATGGGTGTCCATAATCTGGCTATCTCGGGAGATGGCTGCGCAATTAAGCTGACATCCGCCCCATATTATCTTCCAGCAGATGGTCACGGCCACGCCTTGACGGCACAACGACGATGCGACTGGCCTGCTGGATGAACCTCGAACACTGCGGTGGCGGAGGCAATGCTGCCGCGGCGCGCACGTGACTGGGTCTACCTTGGTGTGCGAACTACGAAGCCGGTAGCGTGCAACTATCCGCTACTAGTGCACAAAGCATGCAGTGACGCGATTGCGCCCGTTTTGGTCATGGCGCGCGCTAGCAGCCAACTGTGCCAGGCCGGCTGTTCTCCCTGCACGTGTCGAAGCAGCCATCCTTGCCGGGCTACTGGCCATCCCTTGCATTATCATCGACCACCTCAATGAGGCCCAGAAGCGAGCATTCTCATTTAGCCCTAGTTTCGGCGTGTGGTTGTCGTCTAACTTCGCCTTTTTTTATAGGCACTGGGACAGGAAACGATTTGACCTTTAGGTAGATTTTGTCCGATGATGCCCTTGGGGCGACTTTGGGGGAACACTTGATATTCAATACAAAATTGGGGCCGTCGAAGTACTGGGTCGGCGCAGCCTTGGCTACGCTCGTGATTGTATTCTCCATGGGCCACGCGAACGCCGGTGATACAAAAAAGCCGACCAGGGATTCGTCTCATCAAAAAAGCAATGGGCAAACGGAGTCTGAGGCGGATTTCGCGGCCCGCCTGCTTTCGGGAAACCTAGGCAGCAGTGAAGACGAGCAAGGCAAAGGCATTGATGACGGCCCGCAGGATCTCGCTCGTCGCCTTGAAAATGGTGATCTGAGCGCCGGCAATGGGGAAGGCAGCCAGACCCTAACGACAATTGCAAATCAGAAGCAGGCCGAGGAAGACCAGGCTCGACGTGACGCCTTGAGTGCGATTGCCAAGAGCGCGGCCACAATGCCTTCGATTGTCATTCCGGATTTCATTGCGAATCCAAAATGAGCCTCTCTCAACTGCATCTGGCGGCCCGCAGGCTTCTTGGCATTGCCATGCTCTGTAGCGTCGGGATTCCCACCGGCGTGACGGCATCCACTCCAGATAAACTCGGCAAAGCGTGCCTCCCGCTTAACGAGAGCATCACTTATCTCTCCGTAGAACTCCCAGAAAAACTCCAAAGCGTTTCAAAAAACGACTTCCTCAGCCCTCAGCGCAACAGTCCGGAAACGGATCCATTCTTCCGTGCACAGCTTGGACCTGATAAAGAATTTAAGGCGGTTGCCGTAAAATATGCCTCTGTGGACAATTTCATCGAACAGCTCCCGATTGCGCTGTTTGCGGATGAGAGGCCATTCCTCAAATCGCTGAAGACAATACCCATCGAAAAGTCATTGGAGGATGCCCTGGGCTTTGGAGGCCCGGGCACCATGTTCGCCGAGCCAACCAACGTTGAGCGCGAGAACTCATACATCAAGATCGAAGTACAAGAATCGGACGATAAATACGCACTCTCTGACGCATCTGGGACGATTGTTTTTACAACGGGCTTAGTCAGGCAGGTAGTGTCGGATGCAATCAAACACAATTTCGGTGGCATGCCAGAGTATGAGCGGCATTTGAAGGAGATTTTGTCTTTCACGGATGAGAGCGGGCTGCTGGCCTCCAATGTGCCGACTAATGTAGCGGCATACGCGCTCTATACGCCTGACGACAATGAACCGAGGCGATTTCCCATCGGACAAGTTTACGTTAACGGGGAGAATGCGACCGCCTATAATCCCTATAAGCATGTCCTGCCGTTCGCCAGGGAAGTTCTGAACAAGCTTTTTTTTATTGGTGCGCACGAAGCAGGCCATATCAGGCTTGGTCATTATGAAGACCAAAGGCGGGGGTGCGAAGTTGCCAAGGAAAAGGAGCTCGCGGCCGACGATTATGCAGCCAAGGCTCTGGCCAATTATAATTTTTGGCTAAAGCCAGTCGATGCTAGTTCCGTCCCTGAGATTGAGTTTGCCCCTTTCTTCAAATCCTTTGCCACGCTGGGCTTCACCGGCGTCGACACCGACGGATGTGCCTACCCCCCACCGGAGGAGCGGCTCGATAAAGTGCGAGACAGCTATCAAACTGCGTTGAACCAGCTTTTTGATTTGACCATGTACGCACCTCAGATTGACACGCCAAATCCCGTGGCAATGACCTGCGACCCAAAGGAGAGGGTGTGGAAGCTAAGACCCGATTGAAAGCAAATCTTGCGGCGGCGGCCCTTTTTTCGCTAGCGCTGTGTGAAGACCTACAGGCCGGCACGCCACAGGCCGTGACCTCCACAACTCTGCTCACGTCCGGAGTCTCGCGCGGCGTCGGAGGCGGCCCGCAACAGGGCTTTGGGCTGTTGAATGTCTGTGACGCCCAGAAGATTACCGATGACGCAATCGTTGTCGCAACGGCAAAGGCGCTGGACGACCTTGGCTTGTCGCTTGATCCGCCGACTACCGATCCGCTCTCGACACTAACGATCGGCGCGGAATGGAGGACCAGTCCCTCTACGCTGAGCGGCGATGTCGTAGACGGCTACAATGAGGCATCGCAGTTCCAGCTGAATAAGGCTTACAGATATTACGTCAGCTACCAAGGCAGGCTTGGGCTGAAAGGTCGCTCGCTCGTACTCCAAACAGTCACCGCGCTGTTTACCGGGAGCAACTCTCAAGAGAGCCAGCCATTCACCGGGGACTTTGACCCACGGTACTTCCATACGATCTTGCAAAAAAAAATTCTCGAGGAGATACAAAATTATGGCTGCTCCTAAGAATTTCCCCCTCCGCCAATTAACGCTGGAAGACTATATCTCCGGCTTTTGGATATTATTTTTCTGCCTTCATATCGGCATCGTCGTTCTGTACAGATTCAATACGGTCGATGGAAAATATATCCTTCTGCCCTATCAGCTTCCAATCGCCTGCTTCCATGTATTAAATTGCTTTCTTTCTCCACTTATTTCGATAGTTGTTTTTTATGTCTTAAACACCAAAATTGAAGGTTTGCATTCATCTAGGAAGATAGTTTGGTTTACCTTTTTCTTAACATTGCTTTCCAACCTGCTTTTTACGTACTATGTGCTTTCACCTTACTTCTATCCTGTACTTGAGGGCGATACACTGATTCAGCGTTACAGTGAAGCGACTACACTCGTCGGAATGGCCAACGTAGCGGTGCTTGGCCCACTAAGTGCGATCGTTTATTCCGGAAACAAGTAGGGCGCATGAACGTAAGCGTCCTCGTGGACACCAATCCTGACGCCCCAACCACGTTTCTCACAGCTATGATTGGCCTTGAGCAATCCAGTCAACGTACAGGAGAGTTCTGCTTGCTGCGGCGCGCAGTTCCAGAGTCAAAACGCCCCCCCACCGATCTCTGCCAGGCAGCAACGGCCACTTTGACCTCCGATGATGTCACACGACTGACCTGGCAGGATCAGGCCGTTTGCGGTGCCGGCCAGACCGCCAGCTCGGGCCGGCCGTCGACGGCGCGCAAGGTTGCCGTGCGCAACGCCTGATTGTCGTCGAGCAGCTTTGGCCCGGTAAAACCGGCCTCGTCGCAAACCGGGACAATGACGGTGTCGGTCGAAGACAAACCCGGAACCGGCCGGATGATCTGCCTGTCAAGATTGCCGGCCGATGACCGGCAAAGCGGACCGATTTCGTTTATCAAGTTTTCCATAGTTACCCTGCCTGCCACCCTCACGGGAGAATCCTTCGACCAGGCACTTGGCCTGCTCGCGGCCCGGAGGCACGATCGGCTATGTCGGAGTGCCGCACGGGGTGAGCTTCGACGGCCAGAAACTGTTCTTCGGCCAGAAGCGCAGCTGGGTGGCCCCGCGCCGGTGCGCCGCTTTCTGCCAGATCTGATGGACGTGTGCTCAAGGGCAGCATCAAACCCGGCAAAGTCTTCGACCTCAAGTAGCTGCTGGCCGAGGTCGCCGAAGGCTACCACGCCATGGACGAGCGCCGCAGCGGTGCGCGAGCGCGGCCGCTATCTTCGTGAGACTGACTGCCAGTTGGTCGACTGATCGTTGATGCAGCTCCCATTTGGCAGCTTCTCATCGCCTTTGACGTTCGAGAGGCCTGATGCCCCAGCGTTGGTTCAACCCTCCGGTGTATGTCAAGACTGACCGTCCCGGGATTAGCGTCGGTATAGAGCGGGTAGATGCCGCCGCCGAGGAGCTCCTGAGGTGGCCCAATGGGGCCCCAAGTGGCGGGTCGCAGCCGAGGCATGTCTCACTGCTATGGATGGCAAGATGCCAACCGACGACTTCCGGCTGCTGTTCGAGGCTGCGGCCGATGAGGAGGAGATGCTGCTGTCCGATCATAAATGTTGAGCGTTGAGGCCCTCTCGGATGGCATCACAGGGTGGCGCGGCTCCGACGGCCGAATAAAGCAGCTTGTAGGAGTCCCGCCTGCTAGCAGACGCCGTCTCATCCAACGCATCAATCGCGCTGTGACGTGCCGCAAGTCGTCCTTGGGTTGCTTGAGCCTAGTGTTTGCCGAGTCGCCGGATCATCATCACTATCGCAGCCTTCTGAGTGAGCAAGCGGAAGACAGCTGGCGCGCTGATTGTACAGATTTTACCATCTTTGCCAGACTTGCTTAGGTTAATGATTTCGTTTCCGAAGCGAGTCATTCGTTGTCCATAGCTTGCCGTCGAGCATCGTTTACGGGGAAAGCAGACTCAGCGCCTTTGGACCACCCCTGTGAGCTGGACTCCGAACCTTGGCCAAGCCGAGCCACTCACTCTAAGAACGGCAGCTCATCAGCGAAAACAGAAGAAATAGGGAGCGATTTATGAGTACCGCTTTGAACGTCTCGCCCTTCTTTTCGCGTTTTCACAACGCCGTCAATCGCAGCCTCAGGGACTGCCGCGTGAACCAATCTCCAATCCCGGTCAGCCGTCTGGTATCTGAGGTCAAGACTGCGGTCGGCCCGTGCCAATTAACGGACATGGAGATCGAGGCGATGGTGTGCGACTACGCTATTTTGCGCGGGATCAATCTCCATTTCGATGGGCTTAAGAGTTGAGTGTCAGGCCCATGAAATGGGAACTGCTCGCGCGATGAACCAGAAACCCGAGTTCGGGATCTGTGCGGACCTCCAACTGCCAACTCGCGCCGCGCCCTAAAAAGCAGAACAGTGAACTTTTCCTGGACAGCGCAGTTAGGAGAGCATGGCCCGCTTCTTCTTCGATCTCATCGACAACGGCGAATTGTCTCCCGACCGCGAAGGAACCGAGCTTGCCAGCGTGGAAGCCGCTGAAGATGAGGCATCACGGGCGCTGCTCGAAATAGCAAAAGACCAGATGCCGGACGGAGCTCTCCGGGAAGTCGCCTTCCATGTGCATGACGATGCCAGCAACCCGCTGTTTGTGGTAAAGGTGACATTTGAGCTGTCACGCAACGGACCCGCCGGTGGAGAGCGGGTAAAAACCTGACGACTGCCCCGAGCAACCGCCGCTATAGTAGCAGCCAGCCGCTGCACTGGCGGCTAACCCGTCTGCCTGCCCAGCTTCAGCTGAAGGGTAAGGCTCAAGCTCAACAGCCTTTCACCAGCCTCGTCCCGAACATGGATGGATAGTTGCTGGCTTTGGACTCCCTCTTGGAATTCTCTCGCTAAGTCTCTTAGCCCTTCTATGCCCTCACGACATGCTCCCTCGATGCCATCGCATTCGATTCCCACCTCGTCTTTCACGAGCTCGTCACGGTCACCGCTGTCAAAGAAATATCTCGCCATGGGACACCTCTATTGCCACAACGCTTCAGCGGGCCTTTTGGTGCAGATAGGTAGCGTCAAAATCTCCAGCGCGAATGAGCCCTGCCCAGTCGGTTGCATGAAAACGGGAACCGGCGGTGGAGATCAGACCGTCGCGTCTAAGTTCCTGGAGCACTCGGTTGACATGCACGGTGGAAAGGCCAAGCGCATCGCCAAGTGCGGCCTGCGTTATGGGAAGATGGGCCACATGATCGTCAATGCGACCTACGGCGCGGAGGCGGACAATGAGTTCGCAAAAAATGTGAGCCATCCGAGCATAAGCGTCGCGCCTTCCAACGTTGGTGACCCACTCTCGATAAATCGCGGCATCGATTACCGTCGAGCGCCAAAACACGGTCGTGATCGAAGGCTGCCGGTCACACATGGCACGAAGAGCGTCATGGCGCATGAAACCGACCCGGGCGGGGGTGAGAGCTGTAAAGGTGCAATCCATCACCGATAGATGCAAACCATGGAGGTCGGGAATGTCGCCCGGAACAAAAAAGGAGGATATCTGACGTTTGCCGTCACCTGTCATTTTGGTCGAGCCTACCAGGCCATCCAGAACGACGAAGGAAAGGGTCGGGCGGTCGCCCTCGTTCAGAATGTCTTCATTGGCCTGATATTGCTTTTCCTGAATTGCGACGTTTCCCAAGATCGCAATGTCCGATGGCCCGAGGTCAGAGATCGTCTGGAGCTTACGGATCAAAATGTTCGAGGAAGGATTCTGTGCCATCAAGAACCTGTTGGGGTTGGCGCCCAACTTACAGGGGGCGCTAATGTTCCGCTGCGGCTCCGAGAGCAGGCGGCACCAGTGGCCTGCACTTCATCTACGACGGCGCCAGGGTAGACGACCTAGAACCGTTCCTCATGCTGTTCGCTTCCCGTTTCAGGGACGACCAATTCGCTCCCCGGAGCGAGATCAACTCCAAGGCTTGCGCCTCGGTGATGGCGATTTCTTCCGAAAGCCTGTGGGCAAGGCGGCGTTCGTATTCAGAGTTCATAAGCGGCCCTGTTATCCATCCCAACTATAACATTTGATATAAGTTCCGTCGTATCCTCTGATTTCGCTGAGGGCAAGCGGCCGACCGGGTGGGACGTGGCCCGGCCCAATATGCCTGTTATTTACATGAGCGGAGATAGCGCCGACGACTGGCCATCGCTTGGAGTGCCTGACAGCCTGATGATCACCAAGCCATTTGTCATGCCACAGATTATTGCCGGGCTGGCAACGCTCCTCAACCAGCAGGGTGCGGAGCAGCGCCCAGCCTCAGAATAGGTTGGAATTTCGAGCTAGCTTAGACAGGTGCTTCGAAAGGTTCTGAAGACAATCCGGGTGCGCTATCTGACGCCAGGGGAGGATGTCACTGCCCGGAGATGGCTCGTTGCGACAGGTGCGCGAAGAAGTTGAGCCCACGCGGAGAAAAGTCAGGGCCGCCACTGTCGCGACGACCTCTTCCGGTTCTCGCGGGGTTATTGGTGTTCGTGCCGATGGTGAAGGTCAGGGTAGTGAGGATGCTTGTGTCTCATGGGGACGTGCTTGTGCCAATGAGAGTGAGGCTCGGTCACGGGCCCGTCGTGGGGATGCTGGTGATGTTCATCGTGAACATGACTATGTTCGTGCTCTAGTGCCTCATGCTCATGCTCATGTACGTGACGCTCTGCCAAATGGAGGTAGAGGCCGACAGCCATGAGCGCACCCGCCACAAGGAGTCGGACGGTAAGAGGCTCTCCGAGTAGCAAAATTGCCAATAGCGCTCCGATGAACGGCGCCAAAGAGTAATACGCGCCCGTACGCGCTGTGCCTAGGTGACGCAAGGCCAGGATGAACATTACGAGGCTCACTCCAACGCCCAGGAACCCAACTGCCGCCGCCGCTCTTAACGAGGAAGCATGGGGGAATGTGGCGCCAGAGATCAGCGCCAAGCCGATGTTTACCGTTCCAGCCACCAAGCCCTTCAGCATGGCAATCGTTACCGGGTCCGAAGCTGAAATTTTGCGAGTCAGGTTATTGTCGATACCCCAAGCTACGCAGGCTCCGACGACAAGCAGTGCACCGCTATCGAGCGTGACGCCTTGACCCGTCCAGGCCAGTACAACGGCGCCGCACAGGATGGCGCCGGCACCCATTAAAAGCCGCTGATCAACGTTTTCACGAAAGACCAGCCACGCAACAGCCATCGTGGCCAATCCCTCCACATTAAGAAGCAATGCCGCGCTTGACGCCGTAGTCAGGGCCAATCCGGACATGAGCAACACAGGTCCAACCACGCCACCCATGGCAATGGCTGCACACAGCCAAGGGAAATCGGTTGGCTGCAACGCCGCTTCGTTTTGATCACGCCCAATCGATCGGCGACAAATCCAAAATAGGCCGAGGCCGAGGCCCGCACCGAGGTATAGCAGACCCGCCAGCATCAGCGGGCTCACTGCTTCCAGGATGACCTTAGACAGTGGCGACACTGCCCCGAAGAGCGCAGCAGACCCGAGCGCGAGCGGGACGCCGGGCCAGAGGTGCGAGTGAGCTTTAGACATTGCAACACCCTACATCAGGCAAGTGCTGACAGAAAGGCCAGCGTTCCGTCCCGTCAGTGCTCCATTTGCTTTGTATCCATGATGGTGCTCTACTTAGAATTAACTTGGGAGGGGTAAAATGAAATCAGCGCTTATTTCGACAATTTCGGCTCTAACTATTTGGGCTTTCGCGGCGAGCGCCCATGCGCATGGCGGCGGCACCGATTCAAATGGGTGTCACACCAACCATAAGACCGGCGAGTATCACTGCCATTAGTTTCTGGGCAGCCTACCGGCATTGGCTCCGGTTTTGTAGGATTACGCAGATGAAATTTCTAACGATCGCCAAGATAGCCGTGGCGTTTTCCGTGGCGTTGGCTACTCCAGCCCTTGCGCAGCAAACCTTCGGCGGAAATGAGTGCACCGAAGATTGCTCCGGCCACAAGGCTGGCTACGAATGGGCCGAACAAAACCAAATTTCGGACGAGAGTGCTTGTAGCTCCAACAGCAATTCATTTAATGAAGGTTGCCAGACGTTCGTCGAAGATCCTTCTCGCGGGTCAAACGAAGACGACGAAGGCGAAGAGATCGACGACTGAGATGGAAGCGCTGATCCGAACCTCAGCGGGCGCTGATCAGGCAACCCTCTCATTGCGTAGCCGACTATTTCTGAAGCCATCTTTAATTGTCCGACCTAGCCGAGGGTAACAGAATATGCGGGTGGGTCTATAGTATGGTTCACCGTCGTGTAGGCGCTGTCGCTTTTGGTGTGGCATCTTTCATCGGCTGCGCTCATGCTGAAGATGCATGCGACCCAAACTACACGGGGGCCTGTGTTCCCATAGCCAGCGACGTCGATTGCTCCTCTGGAAAGGGCAATGGGCCCGCCTACGTACGCGGGCCGGTCACTGTCGTAGGCACGGATATCTATGATCTCGACCGCGACGGCGATGGCGTAGGCTGCGAAAACGGATAACGCCGGCTTGTCATGCGGCTCAGCACATAGGATTAAGTCCTCGTTGCGGCGATGCGCGCGGTCGGGCGTGTTGAGGCAGGCAATGGGCAGCTGACCGGGGACACATCTAGCCCGCCGCCCTGCCACCGGCCAGATGCTGTGTCGCGAGGAAAGCGAGGTTCATTTCACTTGCCTTGCGAAGTAGGCTGCGGCTTCAGCTTCTCCACTTCCTTCAGCTTCAGCTGCTCATCACAGGATACCGCGTGCTGCGAGAGCGCATAAGCACCCGGCGTTAGCGGAAAATGCGTGAAGAGGCAGCGCAAGTTAATCGAGCAAGAGCTGCAAACAATATTGAACAGCAAGCTCCGTGGTTGGAATGAGAACCTTATCAGAAACTCCGAAGGTGGGGGTGTGCACCCCAGCCTCATTGCCCGGCTCTCGGCTGCCAAACCAGAAATAGATCGACGGCACACAAGCTGAGTAGTAGCCGAAATCATCGCTGCCCGAGGTCGGGGGCCTTTGAACATACTTGTCTGCGCCCTCAAGTTGAATGACAAGCTTACGGAACCGTTCAACCATCCCTGGATCGTTGAATACGAGAGGGTCACCAGATTGAGAGGTGAAACTCGCCTTGCCTCGATGCATGGCGGCGACACCCTCTGCCACCTCGCAAACCCGTCGCACCAGCAGCTCACGGCGTTCTAGACTACTTGTCCGGATTGTTCCCGTCATGACTACGGACGGGCAGATTATATTGGATGCCTCCCCTCCTCTAATTGTGCCGATGGTAACGACTGCGCCGTCGTCAACCGGCATTTCGCGGGAGACAACCTTCTGGACTTCGTTGATAAAGGCGCCGGCCATGGATATGGCATCGACGCCGAGATGCGGCTTTGCGCCATGCGCCATAGTTCCAATCAGTTCGACTGCAAACTGATCGGCCGATTTTGTAACAGCCCCCGCACGTGCGCCGTAGGATCCGACCGGAATCTCCGTATTGACATGAAGCCCGACTGCGGCATCAAATCCTTCAAGCAGTTTTTCCTCCACGACCGTACGGCCACCAAGCGGTTCGGCTTCTTCTGCTGGTTGAAAAAACACGCGCACTTTGCCCGAAAACGCTTGCCGCAGGCGATGGAAAGCAAGTGCGGCGCCCAAAGCGATCGAAGCGTGCAGGTCATGGCCGCACGCATGCATAACCCCCGGTACCTGCGATCTGTACGTCAAATCATTTCGATCTTCTTGAATTGGCAAGGCGTCGATGTCTCCTCGCAGCGCAATTGCACGGTTTGGCCCGGGGGAGAGCCCAACAATATCAACGTAGACGCCGGTCCCATGAAACGTCTTCGAGCCGGTGAGGCCGAATTTCTCCAGGGTCTGCACAATCCTTTTTTGCGTTTTCCATTCCTGGTTCGAGAGTTCTGGCTCGCGATGCATCGCATGGCGCATCTCACGGACCGCTTCGCGTTCCAGTTCCGCAAGGACGCCGTTGGTGAGAACGTTCATGGTAACCTCGTTGCTGCTTAGGTGGGCGGTCACGCTTTTTGCGGTCTTATTAAAGTGTTCTCTCTGCCATTTCGGCGGCAACTGCCTCGTCTAAGGGGGTACCATAGGTGTTCAATATGAATCCAAGCACCATATAGAAGCCGACCGTCGCCATGAGGTCGAAGACAGCCTGGATTCCCAAGGATTCGCAAAGTGCGCTTTCAATATTCGGAGGTAGCCGCGCACCGTCAAAGAGTGCATCGACAGCCAGGGCAATCATCCCGTCCTCACCGTCGGGCGAGCTTTGCATCGACCGTATTCGTGCGTCGGAAATTCCAAGCTTTCGAGCGCGGCTCACATGGTGGGCCCATTCATAGGCTGAGCCCATCCGATGTGCGGCGCGTAAGATAACGAGTTCGGATCGAACCGGCCCCAGGGCGCTTTCTTTGACGATATGTTGGCGCAGTGGAGCCCACGCTTTCAGCAGTGCTGGATGGTGGGCCATGGTTCGATAGACGTTCAGCGCGCCTGCAAATCCGGCCTTCATATCTGCTATTTCGGCGGGCCAGTGTTGGTCGCTTATCGGCGCACAGCGACATGTCATGGGAAACTCTTTCATGGCCGAACGCTCACTCCGCAACCGCGGCATGTATAGCTGCAGCCAGCCGATCGATGATCATGTCGATCTGCTCAGGCTGAATGATATACGGAGGCGCGAGCAGGACATGGTCGCCATGGACCCCATCGACTGTGCCGCCCATCGGGTAGCACATCAGCCCTCGCCGCATCGCCTCCTGCTTTATCCTGGAATTGATTTTGCGAGTGGGATCAAAAGGCTGCTTCGTGTCCTTGTCTGTGACAATTTCTATCCCGCGAAAGAGGCCTCTACCCCGAATGTCGCCGACGTAAGGACATTCCCCTAGCGCCGCGTCGAGGCCAGCCTGCAAGCGCTCTCCCATTCTGACGACGTTTCCCATCATTTCTGGACGTCTCACGATTTCGACAACCTTATTGGCAGCCGCTGCAGCGATCGGATGACCGATGTATGTATGCCCGTGCTGAAACAACCCCGACCCATCCGCGAACGCGCGATAGATCGTCTCAGATAACATCACTGCGCCAATTGGTTGGTAGCCGCCGCCTAGACCCTTTGCCATCGTCATCAGGTCGGGAACAATGCCTTCCTGCTCCACAGCAAACATCGTGCCAGTGCGACCCATACCGCACATGACTTCGTCGAGTATGAGCAAGATGCCATATTTGCTGCACATTTGCCGGACCAACCTGAAATAGCCAGCCACGGGCGCAACGGCACCGAGGGTTGCGCCCACCACTGGCTCGGCCACGAAAGCCATGACTGTGTCCGCTCCGAGTTCAATGATTTTCGACTCCAACTCTGCAGCAAGACGCTCGGCATAAGACTCGGGGGTTTCGCCCGTCTGCATGTCGCGATATGCATAGCACGGCGAAACATGATGGGTTTCCGGCAAGATGGGCCTAAACTGCGCGCGGCGCCACGCATTGCCACCAGTAGCGAGGGCGCCGATTGTGTTGCCGTGGTAGCTTTGTCGCCGCGCAATAATGTGACGACGCTGGGGCTGGCCAATTTCAACAAAATACTGGCGAGCCATCTTAAGTGCTGCTTCGACAGCTTCTGAACCGCCCGACACCAGATACGCATAGTCAAGACCGTTCGGCGCCAACTCAACAAGCTGTTCAGCAAGCTCTTCGGCCACATCAGTCGTGAAAAACGATGTATGAGCGTAACTTATCCCCGCCATCTGCGCCTTCATGGCGTCCAACACCTCGGGATGATTGTGGCCCAGGCAACTCACAGCGGCACCGCCCGAGCCATCTAGATAGGCGCGGCCTTCGCTATCGGTGATGTAGATGCCTTCTCCTGCTACGGCTCTTGGAATTGTCGAACTTATTGCTCGATGGAGGAGTTTCGTCATCGTTGTCTCTCGGGATTGGGTTCGGCGAACGTTCCAGTTCGCCCCCACTAAATCGCAGATTCAAAAGCAACATGCAACATTTGTGTTACGATTGCCTGTCGTGAAACATTTGTCCTCGTCGGACACAGGGTACAGGGTGAGCAAACCCCCTCGCCCATTCGGCAATTGTTTGACTTTCGCACACATCAACGGGATGGTTCGGATGACTTATTTTCATCGAGAACGAAGCAAATGTCGCAAAAGGGACCACTCCACAATTTGATTGTCGAGCGATTTGACGAGATGTCGATACAGTTGCAGCAGGCTGCCCGGCACATTCTTGAACATCCTCAGGAAGTGGCATTGGTGTCGATGCGTGAGCTCGCCCGCAATGCAGACGTGCAACCTTCCACGATGACGCGCCTGGCTAAGTTTCTAGGGTTTTCCGGCTATGACGATTTTCGCGGTCAACATGCGGATATAATTCGGGCAGGCACAGACGGCTTTGCGGCTCAGGCCGTGCAGCGGGACGGCGGCTTCACCGATGGGGAAGAACTGGCGCAACGGATGCTTCAGAGTCTGTCGGCTCAAATAGCGCGTCTAAGCGAATCCGGAACCCTTTCTCGGCTCAGCAAGATGGCCGATTACCTCAGCAGAGCTCGAAAGATTTTTGTACTCGGTTTGCGCTCTTGCCATTCGGTCGCCTGGCATTTCCATTACGTCATGACTTTGCTGGGTGAGAAAACAATTCACCTCGATGCTCCCGCCGGCACGAGCGGAGATGCACTCATGCGCGCCACCTCGGAAGATGTTCTGCTGGCCGTTTCGATAAGCCCCTATTCACTGCAGACCCTTGAGCTTGCCGAAGTGGCCCACGAAAAAGGAATGGGAATAATTGCGATTACAGACAGTGAGGTCTCACCTTTGGCAGCAATCGCCGACCACGTGGTCTTCTTCCCGACGGAGAGTCACACATTTTTCCATACGCTCACACCAGCTCTGGCCATTTCGGAAGTTCTTTGTGGTTTGCTGGCAAGCAAAGACCGCACGGCCGGCCTTGATGAACTCAGACGCGCCGACAGCCATTTATCTGCAATGAACACATACGCATCGGCAATTCCGCGACGGAAAATTTGATTGTTGAGCAAGGAATGCATCGTACCCATCCGGTGAGGACCGCCTTGCTGAGGTAGGCTGAAGGGCTGCAAGTCCTAGTGCAAGCACTAGGAGTAGCCCTATGACGAAGCATCAGATTGAAGTGATCACCTCGGTCGAGCGGCGTCGGCGCTGGTCCCGGGAGGAGAAGGAGCGGCTGGTCGGGGCGACATTTGAGCCGGGCGCCAGTGTTTCGGAGCTTGCGCGATCGGCCGGCATTCATGTGAGCCAGCTTTTCCGGTGGCGCAAGGAGCTCTGCCAGATCTCCGCGCCGCCCGTGCCGCAACTCGTTCCCGTGCAAGTCGTCGAGGCGCTGCCAGCGCCGCAACCACCTGCGCAGCCACCGCCGATCGCCCGAGCGCGCAAGAAGAGTAGCATGGTGACGATCGAGCTTGGCGGCGCCCGCCGCCTGCGGGTCGAGAGTGATATCGACAGTGAGGCGCTCGGCCGGATCCTGGATGTGCTGGAGCGGCGATGATCCCGGTTCCGCGCGATGTGAAGGTGTGGCTGGCCGCTGGTTATACGGACATGCGCAAGGGCTTCCCCGGCCTCGCATTGATGGTGCAGGAGACCTTGAAGCGGGATCCGCACAGCGGCCACTTGTTCTGTTTCCGCGGGCGGCAGGGTGGCCTGATCAAGGTGATCTGGCATGACGGCCAGGGTGCTTGCCTGTTCACCAAGAAGCTTGAGCGCGGCCGCTTCATCTGGCCCTCGGCGGCCGACGGCACTGTGGTGATCACGCCTGCACAGCTCGGCTATTTGCTCGAAGGCATCGACTGGCGAATGCCGCAAAAAACCTGGCGTCCAAGCTCGGCTGGATGAGCAAAACCGCTGGCATGGCGAGGGCGAATATGATTCCCTCGCGCCATGACCGATGCGGCCGATCAGCTTCCCGGTGACCTTGCCAGTGCGCACGCGATGATCCTCGCCGAGCGCGCGGCCCGCCTCGAGGCGCAAGCGCTCGCCGCCCGCGCGCAGGCCGTGAACTCGCACTCGGATGCGCTGATTGCGCGGCTCAGGCTGGAGATCGAGAAGCTGAAGCGCGAGATCCATGGCAGCCGCTCGGAGCGGAAAGCCCGGCTTCTCGAACAGATGGAGCTGCAGCTCGAGGAGCTGGAGGCTGATGCCAGCGAAGACGAACTGGCAGCGGATCTGGCTGCGCGGTCATCGACGGTCCGGGCCTTTGAACGCAGGCGCCCGTCAAGGAAGCCGTTTCCCGAGCACTTGCCGCGCGAGCGTGTCGTCATCGCCGCACCGTCAAACTGCCCGTGCTGCGGTTCGGGGAAGCTGGCCAAGCTTGGCGAGGACATCACCGAGACGCTGGAGGTGATTCCGCGCCAGTGGAAGGTGATCCAGACCGTGCGCGAGAAGTTCACCTGCCGCGACTGCGAGAAGATCGCGCAGCCGCCAGCACCCTTCCACGTGACGCCGCGCGGCTTTGCCGGTCCGAACCTGCTGGCGATGATCCTGTTCGAGAAGTTCGCCCAGCACCAGCCGCTGAACCGGCAAAGCGAGCGCTACACCCGTGAAGGCATCGATCTGAGTGTGTCGACGCTCGCCGACCAGGTTGGCGCGTGTGCCGCAGCGCTGAAGCCGGTGCATGCGCTGATCGAGGCGCATGTGCTCGCTGCCGAGCGCCTCCATGGCGATGACACCACCGTGCCGATCCTGGCCCGCGGCAAGACCGATACCGGTCGCATCTGGACCTACGTCAGGGATGACCGGCCGTTCGGCGGAACATCGCCGCCGGCGGCACTCTGCTATGCCTCGCGCGACCGGCGGCAGGAGCATCCCGAGCGCCATCTGAAGACCTTTGGCGGCATTCTGCAGGCCGATGCCTATGGCGGCTACAATCCGCTGTTCAAGGTGGACCGCGATCCCAGTCCGCTGACCCAGGCGCTGTGCTGGGCGCATGCGCGCCGCAAGTTCTTCGTGCTTGCCGACATCGCCACCAATGCCAAGCGTGGCAGGGATGCCGCGCCGATCTCCCCGATCGCGTTCGAGGCGGTCAAACGCATCGACGCCCTGTTCGATATCGAGCGCGAGATCAACGGGATTTCCGCCGGCGAACGTATGGAACGCCGCCGGCAGGAAAGCCGCCTTCTCGTCGATGCGTTTGAGGAATGGATGCGGACCGAGCGAGCAAAGCTGTCGCGCAGCTCCCCGGTTGCCGAGCCGATCGACTACATGCTGAAGCGCTGGGACAGCTTCACGGCCTTCCTCGGCGACGGCCGGATTTGCCTGACGAACAACGCCGCCGAACGGGCGCTGCGTGGTTTTGCTCTCGGCAGGAAAGATTGCAAGCGCACATGATCGTGCAAATCGTTCCATGCCAACGGTTGCTCGATATAGTCGAGACCATAACTGTCCAGCTTTCGTAGCAGAGGTAAATCAGAGAGTGTGTAGCAGCAATTCGCATCTACAGTCAGATGGATATGAGGGAACCTGGTGCGCACTGCATCTAAAAGCTCCAAGTCATGGCCGGTATTTATCTTCAGTTTGATCCGACGGTAGCCCTGTTGCACGTGGAGAGCCACTTCCTCCATGGTTTCAGAGATTTCCCTGATCCCTAGGGATGCACCAACCTCTATTTGGGAGCGAGTACCTCCGAGAACCTGCCATAGCGGCAGACCAAGCACTTTGGCCCATAGATCCCAAAATGCCATCTCGACCGTAGCCTTTGCCATCTGGTGATCGCGCCAAGGGCGAAACAGTCGTTCTATCTCTTGCGGGTTCGCAATGTGCTTACCCACGACAGCCGGCAATAATACGTCGCGCATCATCATCGTCGATGAGACGATTGTTTCGGGCAGGTAATCAGGCAGAACGTCTGCTACGCCCTCTGCGTAACCCTCACATCCATTGCCCCGAAGTACAACAATGGGCGCCACGCTCGTCGTCATTGTTCCAGACGAGATGGTAAATGGCTTTAGCAATGGAAGTTCGATCAGCCGCAGTTCGGCGGACTCGATTACCAATGGCCTTGCAAGCTCATGATTGAGCATTGTTTGCTCTTTCGTCACCACAATATCTTCCGACACTGGCAGTCCTCGTTCTCTTGCGAAGGCTGGCTGCTGCGATTTCGTGCCAGGTGTTTTTATCTTATAGGAGCCTTCTGAGTGCGCTAAGAGCGGTGTCGTACTCATCATTGATCTCCGGTCGTTCTCACGGTCGAACGAGACAGGCTGGTTCAGGTCAAATCCTCTTTGGGCTGGGTCGAGTGGACCGAGGCTTAAGCATCCTCGCGCAGCTGAGCACGACGCTAGCTGCATTCTTTCCCGCGCTTCAGGCAGATGACGCCAATGCCGTTTTCGAAAGCAATCTGCGTCCCATAAGGTTCGGAGAGCTTCTGCAAGCGCTCTAAGATCGCCTTGGCCTTCGCCGCAGATGCAAGAGTAGGAATTCCTCGGTTCGCGAACCTTTTGGAGTGACCCAGCTCAATGGGGTACAGACGCAACTCGGCGAGTGTGTTTTCCTCGAAGCGGCTTACCGCCATGATGCTCTCATAGAATACAGGGGCGCTGAAACCGGGGGAAGTTTCGTACCCCGATGCCATTTCGGACACGGTCACGTCAGCGTCTGTGGCGTCTACCAACTCCTTGCCATAGACGTCGTACATATCGGCGCCCACAGGTGTCCGAAGATCGTCCATCATGAAGTTGCCCAGGCTGTAGAAAATTGGCCGGCCCTTGTAGATTTCGATACCCCGCAGTCGGTGCGGTCCGTGTACGATGTAAGCATCAGCCCCTGCATCGATAGTCCGATGTGCAAATTCTCGTTCATAGTCGGCTGGTTCTTCACTCCAATTGCCCGGCTCATGCCCATGATTTGTAAAGATGCAGAAGTCAGAAAACTGCTTGCCGCGGCGAATGTTTCGGAGGATGTTCGCGACGTCCTTGGGGTTTGGCTCATAGGAATACCCTGGCCGCTCGCCGGCTCTGAAGGTGACAGTCGCAACCTTTACTTTCTCTGATTGGGAACCGGATCGCCCAAAGTTCGGCAGCGAGTCTCGTACCATCCGCAGGCTGTCGAGCATTTTGGGCTCCACAACGATGCTCCTCTCCAACCGCAGAGTGTTGATCCCAGGTCTAGCCGGAGCTTCACCCGCTGCATCGCAGGCACGTGACATAGGCGTAAACGTGGACGCGGACGAAACCAATCCCACGCGTCCTTTGGGTGTTTCCACAAAACGTGCAGCACCCGCCTGTGACAGAGTTTCGCCAACACCAGCATAGACGATACCGTTTTCGTCGAGCACGCGGCATGTGAGGCGCATGCCCTCCACGCCCCAGTCGAAAGCGTGATTGTTTGCGTAACTAACCAGATTGAACCCAATGTTCCTCAGATCTGGCCCCGTCTCAGGCAAGCTGACGTGATACGCTCCCCCGTACTCTGCTTGCGGGCTTCCTTGGAAAGTGCGGATGTCGAAAATGTTGGTTTCCAGGTTGCCGAAGGTGACATCCGCCGCTTTCAAGACGTCAACAATTTGCGCGAAACCGGGATGGGAGCCGTTCGTTAAGCGTCGCGATACGATCAGGTCTCCAACTGCAACAAGCGTAAAGCCGTTGTCGACATTGGTCGCCAAAGAACCGGTCTCATCGTAGCTGTGCGAATGTTCATGCTGTTGGGTATCGTCGATTTTATGATCGCCGTTCATCTGTTCTCCAGACAGTCGCTTTGAAATGAAGATACTCGGGTAGTCCCAAGCTTCGCCAGCATCGCCGTTCAGTAACTGGCGAGAAGGGGCTGGCTAGGAGAGCTACTGGAAGCGTTTCGAAGAACCGAAGTGCGCACGTGACACGCGACCGAGCGGCCATCTTGCATCGAAATCAACGCAGGAACCTCCTGTCTGCACCGATCAACCGCGAGTGGACACCGAGGGTGAAATGCACATCCCGTCGGTGGATTCACGGGGCTTGGAACTTCTCCTTCCAGGCGTGCTTCCAAACTGCGGTGAGTTGGGTCGGGCACCGGAGCGGCCGCGATCAGGGCTTCGGTATAAGGATGCACGGGATTGGCAAACAGATCTTCGCACCTGGCGAGTTCCACCATGCGTCCCAGATACATGACCGCCACCTTGTGGCCGATATGCTCGACGACGCCAAGGTCATGAGAGATAAAGACGAAAGCGATGCCCAGCTCTTGCTGGAGATCCATAAGCAGGTTCAGGATCTGCGCTTGGACGGAGACATCGAGAGCCGAAACCGCCTCGTCAGCGATAATAATTGCCGGTTTCAGCGACAACGCCCTCGCAATGCCGAGACGTTGGCGTTGCCCTCCCGATAGTTCCGAGGGAAGCCGGTGCATGATCTCCGGAGCAAGACCCACCTGTTGCAGAAGCTGTGCTGCCAGCGCCTCCCGCTGCTTTCGGTTCAAGCGCTCAAAATTCTCAACTGGCTCAGTGATGATCTGGCCCGCCGAGAGCCGTGGGTTTAGCGAAGAGTAGGGATCCTGGAACACCATCTGCATTCGACGGCGTTGATGTCGGAGCTCGTGTTTCTTCAGGCTTGCGATATCAACGCCTTCAAGGAGCACGCGGCCCTCGGTTGGGTCGACAAGGCGCATCAGGAGCCGTGCAATGGTCGACTTGCCGCAGCCCGATTCCCCTACGATGCAGAGGGTCTCGCCTGCCTCGACGGAAAATGACACGTCCTGGACCGCCCTGATTACCGGGACGTCTCTCTTCGAAAACCCGCCACCCAGCGGATAGTGCTTAATCAAGTTCTCGACTTGAAGCAGTGGACCGTTCATACGCTCAGCACCTTCTCTACATGCCAGCAGGCTGCTGCGTGCCCCGGCCCGTGGTCTTCTAGGACAGGCGTTTTCTCCCTGCAGATGTCGGTCGCATACGAACAGCGCGGGGCAAAGCTGCATCCGATAATAGGCGCGCGCAAGCTCGGCACGATCCCTGGAATCTCCGGCAGACGACGTTCCCTTCCGCGGCGCCTGTCGGGAACAGAGCGCATTAGTGCCTTGGTGTACGGATGCATGGGCCGCGCAAAGAGGCCGACGACAGTCGCCTGCTCAACAATCTTCCCGGCGTACATCACGATGACGCGCTGACACGTCTCGGCGACCACGCCGAGATCGTGAGTGATAAACATCACCGAGGTACCTGTTCGCTCTTTGAGGTCGACAATCAATCTGAGGATTTGCGCCTGAATAGTCACGTCCAGAGCTGTAGTCGGCTCATCAGCAATCAACAGCTCCGGTGAACAGGCAAGCGCCATGGCAATCATCGCGCGTTGGCGCATGCCGCCCGACATTTCATGCGGATAGTTCTTCAGCCGGCGGTCGGGGTCGGCGATACGCACCAGACGCAGCATCTCCTCTGCCTTTGCCATTGCTGCGGAACGCGAGGCCCGGGTGTGAATTTCCACAGCTTCAGCGATCTGTCGGCCGATAGTGTGAACCGGGCTTAGGCTGGTCATCGGGTCCTGGAATATCATGGCAATCTTATTGCCGCGGATTTTTCGCATTTCCTGGTCTGAAAGCTTGAGCAGGTCCTGTCCGTGGAACCGAACCTCTCCGCCAACCGTCCGGGCAGTTAGCTTTGGCAGGAGGCGCAGAATGGACAGAGAAGTGACGCTTTTACCGCATCCCGATTCGCCAACCACACCGAGCGTTTCGCCTTTTCTGACCTGAAAGCTCACCCCGCCGACGGCGCGGGTGATGCTATCTTCACCAAAGAAGTGGGTTTCAAGATTACGAACGTCGAGAAGAACATCGTTGTCGACACTATTCAGCATCTTCATATCAACGCCTCCGCTTCGCGCGCGGATCGAAAAGATCGCGTAAGCCGTCCCCGAATAGATTGACAGCCAGCACTGTAACAGCAAGGCAAATGCCAGGGGCAAAGAGCGTCAGCGGAGCGATGGAAAGATAAAGGCGCGAGCTGGAAATCATATTTCCCCAACTTGGAATCTCTGGCGGCACGCCAATGCCCAGAAAGCTCAAGCCGGCTTCGGTCAAAATCGCATTTCCGCAGACAATCGCACTTTGAACCATGAGTGGGGGAAGAGTGCTCGGAAGAACGTGGCGCCACAAGATCTTCGGAAGACGAGCGCCACCGCAAACAGCTGCCTCGACGTATGGTCGCTCTCGCACGCTTAGGACAATCGAGCGAACAAGCCGGGTCACACCCGGTATTTCGGGAATAGCGATAGCCAGGACCAGAATTCCGATGCCAGATCCAGTCAAGGAAATTAGCGCGATGGCCAAGAGTATCGTCGGAATGGACATCAAGGCGTCCATGAATCGCATGACTATGTTGTCGAATGGGCGGATGTATCCAGCCACGATGCCGATCATGAGCCCTGCCAGGGCTGCCACCAGAGCTGACGCCAGCCCGACCAGGAGCGATATACGCGCGCCGTAAATGGTCCGGACCAAAACATCACGGCCCAGATTGTCGGCACCAAGCCAATGATCACCAGAGGGAGGCTGCAGGCGAGCGAATGGATCCATTCTTCCCGGATCACCGGCATAGAATGGAGCAAGAAGTGAAAGAAAAATCAGGAGTACGAGGAGACCGCCGCCGGTTAGGACCAGACGGTGGCGACGGGCAAGAGCTGAGATCCGAAAACGATCCTGCGAGCCAGATTGTGTCCGTGATGTTGAGATGACCATATCAGTACCGAATACGCGGATCGATCAGCGTGTAAGCAAGATCGACCATGAGATTGATCAGGACATAAAGGCCCGAGACGATAATCAGAACGCTTTGAATTATGGGATAGTCCCGCCCGTTAATGGCATCGACAACCAGGCGACCGATGCCCGGTATGTTGAACACGGTCTCCGTAAGGACGACGCCGCCGACAAGGCCGGCGAAACTTAGTCCAACCGCAGTAAGGATCGGGACGCCAGCATTTTTCAAAGCATGATGGAACAGCATGGCATAGGACGACGCACCTTTGGCTGCGGCCGTGCGCATATAATCTTCCGATAGAACCTCGAGCATGCTCGCCCTGGTTATCCGGGCAATAAAAGCAATGTACGCCAGACTTAAAGTCAGTGTTGGAAGGATCAAGTGCACGAGCCAAGGTGTCATACCCTGCCCTATCGGCTTGTATCCCTGAACAGGCAGCCAATGTGTCTGGATCGCAAACAGGTAGACCAGGAAATAGCCGATCACAAATACAGGGACAGAGAATCCGATAGCAGAGAAACCGATTAGAAAGCGATCTGCCAGCCCCCCCGCCCGCCATGCGGCAAGGACGCCGAAGGATATCCCGACAATCACCGAGAGGAATACCGTCAGCAGTGATAGCGAGATGGTAGGCTGCAAGCGTTGAGCGATCAACTCACTGACGGGACGGCCAGAAAATATTGAGGTCCCGAGATTGCCACTAACAATCTCTTGAACCCAACGGATGAACTGAGCCGCCAAAGGATCATTCAAGCCCATCTGATCGCGGATACCGGCGACGACCGCTTCCGTGGCTGTTGGACCGGCGATAATGACGGCAGGGTCGCCTGGCGCAAATCTCACAAGAAGGAAAATAAACGCTCCGACCATCGCCATGACGGCGATGGCCGAGATCATCCTGCGGATGATGTAGAACGTCATGGACTCACGCCTTTTCCATGTTCCACAACGCGACACGGTTGATAGGCATACCGACAATGCCGGTGAGTTCCTTGCGCCGGGCGACGGGCCTCAGTTCCTGGCCAAGCCTGATATCGCCGACGAAATCCCACCAGATTTTCTGCATTTGTCGGGCTAACACCTTGCGTTCGTCTAGAGTCTCGACGTCTGGCCACTTGGCTCGGAGTGCCTCGTACTCCTCGTTCTTCGGCCAGCCATACCAAGCCTTTTCGCCACCTGCATTCATGAAGATCTGCGATGTCGGATCGCTCATGAGAAAGTCGGTATCGGTGGTCATAAACATGCTCCAACCGCCGCTTTCAACAGGTCCCTTGTTCGTTCGGCGCTTAGAAAGCCCACCCCAATCGCTGGCCGCGAGTTCAACATCCATCCCGATTCTTCGCAGGGAGTCTGCGAGAAGCTGCGAGGCATCTCTGTGTGCCGGCTGGGTGGAGTCTTGAAGAATCAGGACTTTTTGGCCCGTATATCCCGCTTCCTTTAGAAGTTGCGTGGCTTTTTCCGCATCTCCACCCTTCTTGAACCAACCGGTATTTTCATCGTTCGAGTAATGAGTACTGTTCCCGAAGATCGAAGTGACTGTATGGCCGTAGCGCGCATCCGGAGCGATTACCCGCAAGAACGCTTCCTGGTCGAGCAAGTGCAGAACAGCCTGGCGCGCTTTCACGTTGTCGAACGGCGGTTGAAGGAAATTCATTCGCAGGCACCAGTCCTGACCGGATTCATTCAACACTTGAAGTTCGAGGCTGGGATCAGTCGTAATAACCGGGAACAGATCTGCGCTTGGCCTTTCAATGAGATCAATTTCACCCGTCTGCAGTGCTCCCACGGCGGTCTGCGGATCTGAGATTTGATCCCAAACGACTCGATCCACCTTCGCAGTTTTGCCGCCCGCATATCCGTCCTGCGGTTGTTTCCGCGGCACGTAAGCCTCGTTGCGATCATAGGCGAAACTAGCGCCTGGACGAGCGAGTTCCTGGTTGAATTTGAATGGTCCTGAACCGATGTTTGCGGTCACTTGCTCAGTGGCAGCCAACTTTGCATCTTTCTCACGCATTACAGCCAAGTAGTAGCCGCTGGATGCGCCCAGGATGTCTATCAATATTGGCAGTGGCTCCTTCAGAACGATCGCAAACGTTTTGTCATCCTTCTTCAAAACGTCTTGTGCCCGTGACATGATGAGTTGTCCGCCGGCGTCGACTTGGGCCCATCGTCGAACCGAGGCCACGCAGTCTCCAGCCGTCACTGGTGTGCCATCATGCCATTCGAGGCCCTCTCTCAGTTGAAACGTATAGGTCTTTTTGTCCTCAGACAGGGTCCATTTCTCGACCATTTGAGGCTGCGACTTAAGCTGCGAGTCCAAAGCGAACAACGTGTCGTAGATGGCCATAGCGTGGCTGGCTGTGACGTCACTGGAGGTGAAGATTGGATCGAAAGCGGTAAGGGCGTCGCCCATGACCATACGGACAGTTTTCGGGTCGGCTGAAGTTGTCTGCGCGCGGAGGATGGATGGCATAGAGAGCGATGCTCCGGCTGCCATGGCCAATTTCAGCGCACTGCGTCGAGATACAGTCATTGTTCATTCCCCTTTTCTAGTTGGAAGTCCTATACGCAACTTTGACTGCATCTTCGGGAAGACATCGAAGACGCAGCTCTAACGGGCACCTTTCCTTCAAAAATCTGGCCGCTTCGTGCGCTTCTGCTTCACCGGGCTCCACGACCTGACTGCATTCATAAATCTCTTTTTCGGTGTATGCAACGCTTGTCTCACACGAATTAAATTGAGACATTCGATTCAGATTGCGCAGATAGCTCGCCGCCGCTGAGCCTCATCGTTTTTTGTGAGTGATCTTTTCTTTTACGCAGTGAATGGCCGTTGGCGTGGGAATTAGCGCATGAAGCTATTCACCTGTCTAATACGTTCTTACAAAACAATAAAAATTATTCCGAATTTTGATAATCTCTGGAACCAAAGCACGCAATGAGACACGCGCCTCCCTTTGATGACGCGTTGAAAGCCGCTGTCGGCTGGCAGTGCTTCTTCGGTGAAGGCCGCCCGGTTACGCCGCTTGAGCGTCGATGGTGGGCGCTGTGCATTTCTAACGCAGGACAGCCCCCTGACCTGATCGTTGAGGGCAGAAGGGCTCGGCTGGCTCTACGCTATTCGCTCTTTTCTGTACTGAAGCTGGCCTGAAACCTCGTCGGCTTCAAAGATCGAGCTTGAGCACACCTCTGGCGCGAGACACGCATGGGATAAACCGGCTGTCGCGAGCCTGCCTGGACAGGAAAGCATCGCGGTGGATCGGCTGACCTTCCAGCATTCCGCATTCGCAGGCCCGCAAACGCCGTTCTCGCATGAAGCCATGAGCAGTACGCCCGCCCGCCGCAGTGCCGCGCGCGCGGTCGTAGCGGCCGCGACAGGACCAACGTGCCGCCACCGCGGCCTAACCAACAGGTACCCGACGCATTGGCACGTCTGCTATCAGATGCCGGTGCGGCAGCCGCGAACTTCGAGATCATTGAACACCCCCGCCGCCCAAACGAAGAGCCCAGCCCATAGGTTCTTATTGATCCGGTCCAGAACACCGCACTTGGGGTGCTCGTCACCCACAGACCGAGCAGACTCGAGGCCAATCAGATCCCTTCGAACTCGATAGCCGTATCGGAGGCAAAGCGGCTGAAGACCCTGAAGGGGAGAACGGCAAGCTGAAGCGTCACCCATGAAGGTCGCGTCACTCGGCATAGTTCCGTCGCCGAAGCCCTGATGCTCGCGGCTCCTGAACATTGGGGTTGCACACTCCGGGGTGTGATTTTCATCGTGGACAGTGTTCTAGGCGCGAGTCGAAAGCGCGTGTTTGGTCCGAAGTACCGCGGTTGTCACTGAGGCTACAACCAGGGGGATTGAGATGAGCATGAGCATCGGGCTGATGTTCCAGCCGACATGTTGAGTTGCCTCCAATGCCGTCTTGATGAGGCCAATGAGGTAATAGCTGATCGCGATGATCGAGAATCCTTCGACCGCGCGTTGGATCTTCACCTGGGTCGCTGCCCGTTCCGCCATCGCCTGAATTTGCATTGCATTCTGGAACTCGATCTCGACCTGAATGCGGGTCTGGAGCAGGTTCAGGAGGTGCATGGTGGCGTGGGACAGTTGCTCAAGCCGAAGGGATGCCGCCTCGCAGGTGCGGATCGCCGGTTTGAAGCGCCTGGTGACAAATACGCCAAATCTCTGGAAGCCTGGCACATGCGCTTCACGCAACTCGCCAATGCGCTCTTCGACAATCTTTGCGTAGGCCGCGGTCGCGCCAAAGCGGCTACGGGTTTGAGCAGAAACAGAGATAATGGCGGCGGAGAGTTCCGAAATTTCTTTGAGAAGTCTCTTGTGCTGGTCTGCCGGTGTCGATTGGTTGCGGGCCGCCAATTCGCCAAGGCTCGTCTCGAATTCACCCAGCCGTGGCGCGAGATGCCGCGCGAGCGGCAAGCCGAGCAGCGCCATCGAACGATAGGTTTCGATCTCATAAATTCTGCGGACCATGCGGCCAAGCCGGTACGCGTTCAGATTCTTGTTGAACAGCAGAGTGTGACCCCACCCGCTTGGACCAACCCTGAAGTCAGAACAAACCTGGCCAGCGCCTGCCCCGATCGACGACGCAACAGTGTCAGCGAGTCCGAACTTTGACAGGGTGCTTCCCAAATCATCAGGTGCTGGCCCCATAACCAGTATGCTGACTTGACAAATGATGCTTGCTGACGACAGGCCCAGCATGTCGATGATATCACAAACCGCAAGTGTCGGTTCCGGCCATTGGCATGCTTCCTCGGCCAGCATCGTCACGCGTGTGACGGTGACAAACTCCGTATGAAATTCCACCCTAGTCTTTATGCGATCCGATTCATGCGGTCCGAAGGATATTGGGCCGTCCGGCTGCCTGACGGCCGACTGCGACGGCATGAGTGAGACATGCTCGACAAGAGCAGGCCCGGAGAAATAGATCGAAGGCCGTGCGTGAAGCTCGGCGTTGAAATCTGCTCTCGTCGCACCGTCCATCTCTCTTGCCAGCATACCGGATACCTCCACCTAAATCCCAATCGCCTCGTAGGCCTCGGCGATCTGGCGGATGGAGGCGACATAGGCTGCAGTTCGGTAGTCACCGAGTTCGGGCTGTCTCTCCAGAAGGTCTCCGATGCGAGACCAGGTGCTGCGCATGACGTCCTCGAGCCCTGAGCGCACGAGATCGATTTCAGCGCCCCCTTCAAGGAACTCGTCACGAATGTCGGCTGGGAACTCCTTGCCTGTCATCTGCTCAAGGGCTGCGGCTATCGTGTGGTTGCGCCGCTCACGGCGGCGCCGCTCCATCAGACCGAACGGAATGTGGGTAAGATTCTTGACCCACTCGAAGTAGCTTACAACCACACCGCCGGCATTGACGTAGAGATCGGGGAGAATAGTGACACCACGCGAGCGCAGGATTTTGTCCGCCTCGAACGTGACAGGACCATTTGCAGCCTCGACGATCAGCTGTGCCGTGATCTTCGATGCGTTTTCGGCATGGATGGCATTTTCCATTGCGGCCGGGACGAGCACGTCACAGTCACGCTCGATACCTGTCATGTCACCGGCAAACGATGTGGCACCAGGGAAGCCGAGGATGCTGCCGGTCTTGAGCTGGTGCTGCTTGAGTTCTTCGATCGGCAGTCCCTCGAGATCGGCAATATAGCCATCGCGTTCGGCTACCACATAGACCTTGGCTCCATCCTCTTCCGATAGAAACTTCGCAGCATGATACCCGACATTGCCAAAGCCTTGGACGATCAACGTGGCGCCAGTCAGGTCGCGACGCCCATTCAAGCCGGGCGTGCGTAGATCACGCAAGTAGCTCTGTATCGCGAACTGCACGCCCCTGCCCGTGGCTTCCGTGCGCCCAGCAATCCCTCCCTTCGACAGGGGCTTGCCGGTGACGCAGGCGCGGGCATTGACGACGTCGGTTGGATTTGCGCGGCGGAACTCGTCGACCATCCACGCCATCTCGCGCTCGCCGGTTCCGATATCAGGGGCGGGAACATTAACGCCCGGGCCGATCAGACCGCGCTTGTTGAGCTCCTGGGTGAAGCGACGGGTGATACGCTCGAGTTCCTGCGGCGACCATTCCCGGGGATCGATTTTTAGCGCTCCCTTGGAGCCTCCGAACGGCACGTCAACGAGCGAGCACTTCAGCGTCATCAGTGCGGCTAGCGCTTCGACTTCCTCGGCATCAGAATTTGCCGCATATCGGATACCGCCCTTTACCGGCTCGCAGTGCTCACTATGCACCGACCGCCAGCCAATGAAGCTGTACATCCGACCGCGCAGCCGGACACCAAACCGAACCGTATACGTCGAGTTGCACTGGATGATGCGCTCCGCCAGTCCATCCTGCAGATCGAGGAAAGACAGCGCATGGCGGAAGTTCTGATCGACGCTTCCAAGAAAGCTAGCTGAAGGTTCCTGGTTGTTCTGAGTGCTCTGTGGGGCGTTGATGTTCACGTGTAATACCTCATTTAACAAGCTTAGCGAGAGGCGATTGGGGAAAGCGCGCAGATCAGCGCAAGCAGCGATGTCCGATTTCGGCGCTGAGCAACACCTTCGAGCAGTTCGGCAGCTTTGTTCTGAAACGCACGCCGCCCGATATTCTTCGACGTAACACTCCTCATCTGGCGAAGTCCTCCATAGCAATGGTCCTCCGTCCAATAAGGCTAAGGACATTGTCGCGCAGGAGATCGTGAACGGCTAATGATCGCTTAAGCTTAGACAATAGGCGTACTGCTCACACGAAAGCTCCTCGGTCGCTGCTCCCTGATGATCTGTCGTGCTCTTGCCGCGCGTGAGGGAAGGAACGCGAGAGATCACGTTTCTGGCTGAAATTCCGGGATCAGGAACCGTTCCAACCTCATCGCACTGTTAATAGAAATCTGAACATTGTTTTTTGAGAGGACGGCAGCCTTCACCGCAGCGATACCTATTGGGCGGTAGTTGTCAGACAAGTAGATCTTTTCTTGGTCCGTGTTTCTTGGACGCATCATGCTGGCTCCATCTGGTCGCGTGCAGAAGTTCAACGTCCGACACTCTTGTTGACGACACGACCGGTATCGCGATGGGAGAGGGTCTGGGTTAGCCAGTCCGTTCGCATCTCGGGAACCGACGAAATCAGCTTCGCGGTGTACGGATGGAAGGGAGGCGAAAAGATTCTCGCCGTGGGGCCTTCCTGCACGATCTCACCACGCAGCATGACCGCCGTGCGATGAGCGACCCGACGCACTATGCCCAGGTCGTGGGTGATAAAAAGGTAAGAGAGCCCTAGGTCGTCCTGGAGCTTTCTCAAAAGCTTTAAAATGTCTTCGGCGACGAGTTGGTCCAAGGCAGAGGTCGGCTCGTCGCAGATGATAAGTTCAGGGTTCGCGGCAAGCGCGCGTGCGATGCAGACTCTTTGTTTTTGCCCGCCGGAGAGCGCTGTTGGGAAGCGATTGGCGTAGTCGGCTGGGAGTCCGACCTGTCGCAAGAGTTCTGCGACGCGCATCTTCACCTCATGATCAGATTTGTCGAAATAGAAGCTATAGGGACGGCCTATGATCTCGCCGATCGTCTGGCGCGGATTAAGCGCCACGTCCGGCGTTTGGTAGATTAGCTGTATTTTGCGCAGGTCTTCCTTGCTCCGAGCGGTGTAGGAAGAACTCAAGGTGCCTCCGCGAAAAGTCACCCCTCCCGAAGTGCGCTCCAAAAGGCCGACAATCAGTCGGGCGAGCGAGCTTTTTCCGGAGCCGGACTCCCCGACAACCGCCATGGTTTCTCCCTGTGACACAGTCAACGAGACCTTGTTTAGAGCTGTAAAGTCACCGTAGCGGCCCACGACATCGGCGACCTCAAGAACGGTCGGGCCGCGCTCTGGCTCGCCAATGTCGTCAGAGAGGCGATCCGCAGCCTTTCGCTCGGACACTAGAGCGGCCGTGTAGGGATTGTTCGGTCGCAACAGTATCTGCTCCGTGTCGCCGACCTCAATCACCTTGCCGTGGCGCAGCACCATTATCCGGTCGGCCACCTGAGCAACGACGGCAAGGTCATGGCTGATGTAAAGAGCAGCGGTGTTGAGCTCTTTGATTAATATGGTGACGAGCGCCAATACTTCGATCTGGGTGGTGACATCCAGCGCTGTGGTTGGTTCGTCAAACACGAGGATCTCTGGTCGGCAGGAAACAGCCATCGCAATCATTGCGCGTTGCAACTGACCCCCGGAAACTTCGTGCGGATAGCGATGGCCGAACACTTCGGGATTGGGCAAGCCAAGTGAGCGGAAGAGCTCAACGGCAGCCGCCTCCGCTTCATTCTTCTTCATCAGGCCATGCTGGACAGGCATTTCCGTGACTTGATCCAAAATGGTATGCGCCGGATTGAAAGAGGCTGCGGCCGACTGAGCGATATAGGCAATGCGCTGTCCTCTTAAATCGCGTCGCGCCTCCGGCGATAAATCTCTGATTGAGACGCCTTCGATCTCAATACTGCCGGAGGTGATGTGGCAGCCAGCGCGAGCGTATGCCATTGAGGCAAGGCCTATCGTTGATTTTCCTGCGCCCGATTCGCCGATCAGGCCCATCACTTCGCCGCGCCGCAACTCAAGCGAGACGTTGTCGACGAGGGCAACTCCATTCGTTGCGTCCACCCGCAGGCCCGTAATCTTCAAGACAGGTTGAGCCATCGATTACATCTCCGCCGACGCGCCAGATGGGCGTGCATTGATGGACAAGAACCAATCGACTACGAGATTGACGCCAATGGTCATGAGCGCAATCGCGGCGGCGGGCCAAAGTGGTGCGGGCAGGCCAAAGGAAATCGCCTTGCTGTTGTCTCGAACCATGCCGCCCCAGTCGGCGTAGGGTGGCTGGATGCCGAGGCCGAGGAATGACAGGCCGGCGACGAACAGAAGGTTGAAGCAGAAGCGCATCCCAAATTCCGCAATCATCGGCGGCAGCGCGTTAGGTAGTATCTCACGGCGCATTATCCACCAGGTTCCCTCGCCGCGCAGCCGCGCAGCCTCGACATATTCCAGTACGGCAATGTTCAAAGCGACAGCACGGCAAATGCGGAACACTCGGGTAGAATCCAATACGGCGATGGTCAGGATCAATGTCGGAATTGAAGAGCCAAACATGGAGAGCACGACCAATGCGAAGACCAAGAGCGGGATTGACAGCATGACGTCGACGAAGCGCGACAGGATCTGGTCGACCACCGGACCGCCGATTGAGGCGAACAGGCCCGCCAGCGTGCCGATGGTGAAGCTAAGGACCGTTGTGACCAGCGTCACTCCAATCGTCATTCTCGCGCCGTAGATAAGCCGACTCAGCATGTCGCGGCCGATGTTGTCGGTCCCTAACAACTGATGGCGAGACATGGCGGCCCAGGTATCGCCAACGGTCTCTGCCTCACCGAAGGGAGCAAATACCGGAGCGAAGATCGCGATGACGATAAACATCGTTACGATGCCAATACCAACCCAAGCTAATGGTGTTGGTTTTCGGTAAAGAAACATCGTTTCAGTTTCCGATCGTTGATTTGCGTAGACGGGGATTGACGAGCAGGCTGAGGACATCCGCCGATATATTCAGAAGGATGAACGCAGCAGCGAAGACGAGACCGCAGGCCTGAACGACGGGCAGATCACGCTTTGAAACACCATCGACCATAAATTGGCCGATTCCCGGGTAGACGAATATTACTTCAATCACAACTACGCCGGTGATCAGATAAGCTAAGTTAAGCGCGACCACTGCGATGATGGGCGATGCAGCATTGGGGAGGGCATGTTTTACCACCACGCGGGGGCGCGAGAGACCTTTCAGAAATGCCATTTCGATGTAAGGTTGCGACATGATCGACAACACCGATGAGCGGGTCATGCGCAGCATGTGGGCCGTTACAAGCAGCGTAAGCGCCGTTGCGGGGAGAGCTGCAGCGTATAGCCTTCCGCTCAGTGACATGCCTGAATAGATGGTTGCCAAGGACGGGAACCATCGTAATTCCACCGAAAAAAACAAAATTAAAATATAGGCGATAAAAAACTCGGGAATCGAAATCGCCGCAAGCGATATGACGTTTGCAGCTTTATCGATCCATCTTCCCTCATTGATTGCGGCAAGGATTCCTAGTCCCACAGCAAGCGGTACCGCAAAGCAGGCTGCGAAGCTGGCGAGGAACAGCGTGTTTTGAAACCGTGGACGCAGCGAGGTCATAACATCGCGCTTGTTGGTCAGCGCCTGGCCGAAATCGCCGTGAAGCACGCCGTTTAGCCATTCGCCATACCGGGCATAACCGGGGCGATCGAGACCAAGTTCCTTACGAAACTCCGCGACTGTAGCCGGCGTCGCGCCTTGGCCCAGTACCGCACTGGCAACATCACCCGGAAGAATCTCGGTTGACACGAAGATCAAAACGCTCACGGCAAACAGCGTCAGTATGCCCAGAACTAGCCGGGACAATAGGACACGCAACATGTTTCCCCCCTTAGCTCTGGAGATTTACTTTTTCGACAAGAGCGTGAGATCGCAACAGCATGTGACTTCCCGTTCATTGAACGGATGATGAGGCCAAGCGAACGGCCTCACCCTTCTGATTAAGCGAACCAAGCTTTCTCGGCAACGCGGTTGTCATCCATGTCATAACGGGCGTGGGGCTTGACCCCGTGAATGCTCGTGGAATAGCCATCCAGATAATCGGAGATTGCAAAACAAATCGTCCCGCCATCCTCGTAAATCATCTCTTGGCACTTCCCGTACATTTCTTTGCGCTTGGCTTCGTCAAACTCAACACGCGCTTCTGTAAGGAGCTTGTCGAATTCAGGAACTTTCCAATTCGTTTCGTTCCAGTCGGAGTTGGAGCTGTAGACAAGAGAAAGTGTCTGATCGGCGGTAGGACGGCGCCCCCAGTATGAGGCACAGAAAGGTGCCTTGAGCCAGACGTTGGACCAGTAGCCATCGGCAGACACCTTGCTCACATCAAGATCGATGCCGGCCGACTTCAGGGACTGCTGGTAGATTTCAGCGCAGTCCACCGCCGAACCCCATGCTCCCTCGGACGTTTGGAGGATTGCCTTGGCACTCGACGAGACGCCTGCCTTTTTGAAATAAAATGCCGCCTTGTCCGGATCGTAGCTCCGCTGCGGCAGGCTGGAGTTGTAAAAGGGATCGTGCGGGTCAAGGATATGGTCGTTTCCAAGGATCGCGTATCCGTTTAGAACCTGCTTGATAATCTTCTCGCGGTCGATCCCCCACTTCAAAGCCATCCGCAGATCCTTGCTCGTAAACGGATCATCGGTGACACGCGCCACAAAACAGAATCGGTTACCCGTTCCTTTGGTCCGCACGACGGAGATGCTGGGCTCCTTCATCAGAAGGTCCACTGTACGCGGGTCGAGGCGATTGACACCGTGGACTTCACCGGATTGAAGCGCAGCCGTGCGAGCTGCCGCATCCTGGATATACAGGATCTCGACGGTATCGAAGTTTCCTCGGTTCGGCTTCCAATATTCACCCCGGTTCTTTACAGCAACGCGCACACCCGGCTCGAAACTCTCAAGGACGTAAGCTCCGGTTCCAATTGGGTTTTGCCAATCCGTATGGTCTTTTGGTAGTACAACGATGTGGTTGTCCCCGAGAATGGCTGGGAAGTCGACGTTCCCTGACGAAAGCGTGATGCCGACCTGATGCGGCGACAGCGCCTTGATCTCCGAGATCTGCTGCAGGAGACCTCTGGCCGGCGACTTCGTTTCGCCGCGATGTATTTGGATCGAATAAATGATATCGTCTGCGTCGAGTTTCTTGCCGTTCGAGAACGTAACGTCCTTACGAACGTTGAAAACCCACTCCCGCGCGCCTGGCTGGACATCCCAGCTTTCCAAGAGTTCGCCAGTCGCACTGCCATCGGCGTTGAATTCGATCAACCCGTTCATGATTGTCAGCGAAGCCATCATCATTATTGAGTCGGAATAGGTTCGAGGATCCCAAGAGTCCGACGGCGAGCCGCCCTCCATCCCGAGCTTCAAGTTGCCTCCCTTCTTTGGCTCTTGCTCTTGTGCCTGCGCCTTTGAGAATGCAGTCGAGGCCATCGGAATGGTGATGCCTACTGCAGCGGCAAGTTGCATGAAGTCGCGTCGCGAAAGTGTGCCTTTCTGCGCGAGCATTTCAGCTTGGTTCAGCTTTCGTTCGAAGTCACTCATGGCGGGATCCCCTTATTTAGACTTTGAGAGGCTCCCTGCCCGGCAGAGAGCACTTCCGTCTTAGAATTATGAGTTGTCCACGTTTTCTGCGAATGGTCCGGACGTACGGCACCCTCCTAGCCGTGCCGCACGCAATCGTTCCTCGTTCTTACGCCCGGTCCAGGTGATTTGACCCTTGCCGGACGCCATCGAGCATCTAAAAGCCCTTTCGCCAAATTATCCTAAAGGAAAAATTTGGTCTTGCAATACATAATTTGATCTAAAGAATCGGACAAGCAACGAGGCAACCCCCTTTGGACAACTCAACGTGGGCTTGAGAATGTAACCAGCTGTTTGATCTTCCAAGGCAATTAGGTGTCGACGTCGCGCTACCTGCAGGAGGCAACCGCTAAAAGCCACTACCCGGGAAACTGAGATTGAAAGCAAAAAAGTTTCCTATAGGATAATTTTGGTACTTCACATCGCAAGACGAACTCGCCATTCTTAGGAAGACGCTAGCCCCGCTCCAACAACTCCGGCAGCGGGCGAGCCGCCTCCAGACTGTGATGACAACGTCGGCCAGCTGACTAGTTCGGCCGTCGGCCGATCCGTGCGCGGAGTGCGATACTCGAAAAGGGCTGCGCAGAGAAAGACATCAGCCCCATAAGGAACGAACCGATGAGTGACACCCCAATCGTAATCATAGATGCGGAAATGACCATTGCGGGTCTTCCGTTCCGGCCCCTCGTTGATGAGCTTCAATCCGCCTTCAGTCAGGGCTGCGTAGCGCCAGTACGCCACCATCACAACATGGAGAAGACCGGCGAGCCTGACGCAACCCTGCTCTTGATGCCCGCATGGTCAAACCCAGATGATGGTGACCAATATCTCGGGGTAAAGCTTGTCACCGTTGTTCCAGGAAACAGCGTGCGCGGCATGCCGGGCTTAACCTCCACGTACATGCTGTATAACGCGGTAGACGGCCGTCAATTGGCGCTGATGGATGGAAACGTCATCACATCAAGGCGCACCGTTGCGACATCCGCACTGGCGGCGCGTTTTCTCGCTCGTGAAGACGCTCGATCACTTTTGGTCATAGGCGCCGGCCGCGTTGCGAGCCTTATTCCCGATGCATATCTGGCGGTTCGCCCAATAGAGAAGGTGGCAATTTGGGACATCAACATCGACAATGCCCGCGTGCTTGCGAAAGCGCTAAGCGATAGAGGGATCTGCGCGGAAATTGTCAGTGACCTAGAGCAAGCTGTTGGCCGTGCCGATGTAATCAGTGCGGCAACCCTCTCCACTAAGCCTATCATAAAGGGCGATTGGATTAAGAGCGGGACACACATTGACTTGATCGGTGGGTTCACCCGCAAGATGCGTGAGGCCGATGACGCTGCACTCGCGCTTTCGAGAGCGTACGTCGATACCCGCGAAGCACTTCATGAAGCCGGTGACCTTGTCCAACCTATCGAGACCGGCGTCATATCGGAAAATCATATCCAAGGAACGCTCGCGGATCTGGCAAAAGGGCTCGTCCAAGGGCGTGGCAGCGCTGGGGAAATAACATATTTCAAGGCGGTCGGATCCGGGCTTGCCGACCTCGCCGCAGCCAAAATGGTCTACAAAAATATTCTTGCGGCTGATCGCCAGCGACCTTGATGTTAGTCAGATCAAATGGCCGTCCAAATGAGAAATCCCTACTCGGCCCCCAGGACTTAAGGGGGGTTATGACAGATGGTGCTCTGCTTCATTTGAGCGCGGTAATTATCGATGCGGTATGTTCTCTGTTAGAGGAACCCAGTTATATTGAGAAATACAGAAAAGGTGGCGCGACAATCGTTGCGCCGACTATTGGCGTCACCGCAGGGGCAAGAGAAGCTACGATAGCGATTGGGCGGTGGCACAATTTGATATCGAAAAGCCCGGACCTATTGTTGATACGCAGCGTTGCTGACATTTTGAACGCGAAGGCTGAGAACAAAGTAGGTGTCCTTCTACATTTCCAGGGCGCTGATCCCTTAGAGAATAGCCTTGATCTCGTAGATACCTACAAATCGCTTGGCGTCGGTATCATTCAACTTTCCTATTCGTCGCGCACCTGTGTGGGCCAAGGGGTCGAGGAACGCGGCAATTCAGGGTTGAGCCGTTTCGGTCTTCGTCTAATCGACCGCATGAATCAAGTTCGAATAGTGGTCGACTGCGCCCACACCGGCCACACATGTACGCTGGATGCGATCGACGCATCTCGCAAACCCGTTATTATCTCCCATGGGAACGCGCGGAGTGTCCATGGGCATCCCAGGAACATTCCGGACGATATCATACGCGCTATTGCCGCAACTGGAGGAACGATTGGCACAACCGCCTATCCGCCCTTTGTCGCATCCAGCCGTCCGCCCACGCTCGACCAATTTATCGATCATGTCATACACATTGCATCGATCGCCGGTCACGAGCACGTATCACTCGCCATGGACTACTTCATTGGACAGAGCCCCTACGCGACTGACCAACTGGCAATGAAATTTTGGCAAAGGATGATGTCTGAGGGACCCTTCACCGCTGAAACCCACCCACCACCTCCTCACGTCTACCCACTGGGCGTGGAAACACCTGATCGCCTGCCAGCGCTGACGGAGCGAATGCTGGCGCGCGGGGTGAGTGCCAATGAAATCTTGGACTTCTACGGAAGAAACCTGATGCGTGTCCTCAGGCAGGTCTGGGGTGAATAAATAGGATGCTGCCGACATAGCGGTTGGCGGCCGTTGTTTGCCTCATGGATACAACCGGTTAGACAGCCAATTTCTTGAATGCGGCTCTTTTTCTTTGAAGAGCGGCGAGCACCGCTCGCTCCGACTGTAGCAGGTACGACTCAATTCCGGATGTTGCGCTGGCAATATCGCCGCTCTCCAAAAACTGAACCAGGGCAGAGTTTCGTTCGATGTAAGGCTCGTGCAAGTGCGCACTGTCTTCGAGTTGTCCAAATACAAGCCTGAGCTCGGCGAGAACGAGATCGAAGCTTGCGCTAAGCCGGGCGCTGTCATGGAGTTCCACCATCGCACGATGGAATTCCATGTTCGTTGTTCCCACCTGACGCCAATCTTGCTCAAAACTCAGTTCCTGTCCCTTCTCTGCTTCGTCGCGCATTTTGGCCAGTGCAGGATGGCCCTTCACTGCGCCTTGAACCGCGCTTCGCTGGATCACCAGCCGTACACGATAGATATCAATGACAGCGGCTTCATCCGGAGCGGCAACAAATACGCCGCGGTTTGGAATGTATTCCAACAATCGCTGACTTGTTAGCAGCCGAAACACCTCTCGGAGCGTGTTGCGCGAAATGCCGAATTGCGCGGCGACTTGATGTTCTGACAGCTTCTGACTTGGCTCAAACTCTCCGGCAATTAGCAGGTTTCTGACGCGAGTGGCGACAGACTCCGCAAGGGATCCATCATCTTTGTCGACGTTTTTTTCCATGTTCTTTCAATCACCTCGCCCGCCAAAACCGCGATACATAAAGAATCATATTGTTGAACAATCGCTACCGTGATACTCAACAAATGTGGTTCTTCAGATGGGCAAACTACGATATGACTGGCATCGATCTCAATAGCGATCTTGGCGAAAGTTTCGGGCCTTGGCCAATGGGTGACGATGTGTCGATGCTTTCGATCGTCACCAGCGCCAACATCGCCTGCGGCTTCCACGCCGGTGATCCGGCAGGGATCCTCTCTGTCTTGAAGGAGGCCGCGCGGCTTGGTGTGTCGGTTGGCGCCCACGTTGGTTATCGCGATCTCGTCGGCTTTGGCCGGCGCAACATGGATCCATCGAGCGAGGAACTGATCGGTGACACGATCTACCAGATCGGGGCCTTGCAGGGGCTTGCGACAGCGGCTGGAACGGAAGTGCATTATGTGAAGCCTCATGGGGCGCTTTACAACACAATCGCGCAAGACGCGCGCCAGGCGGCCGACGTCATCGCCGCGATCATGGCTGTCGATCACTCGCTAGTGTTGATGGCTCTCTCAGGCGCGCCGATCGTCGAACAGGCGCGCTTGGCTGGATTGACGGTGGTTTGCGAAGCCTTTGCGGACCGGGCCTACCATGCCGACGGTCGCCTCGTCAGCCGCCGACAGCCTGGTTCCGTCATTCACGATCCGGAACGGGTCGCGACCCGAATGCTGCGCCTTGTCAGAGAGGGATGCGTAACTGCGATAGACGGGACGGAGATCCAGTTGGAAGCGCAATCCATTTGCGTCCACGGTGATACGCCGGCAGCTGTCTTGATCGCTCGATCGGTCCGCGATGCATTTATCAACGAGGGCGTTGAGCTCCAGAGCTTCGTCAATGGTTGAGCGCCTTCGGTTTTTTCCCGCCGGCACCGACGGGCTGCTCGTCGAACTCGACGGCCTCGAGACGACAATGACGCTGCTCGATGCCTTGCAGGCTGATCGACCGGGCGGTGTTTTGGAACTCGTGCCGGCGGCTCGCACACTGCTGGTGCGTTTCGATGCACGCATCACCACCCGGATTGCTCTGGCTGATGCCATCTCACGCATTGATCTCTCTCATCGCAGCAAAAGGCAGGGAGAGACTTTCGAGATCCCCGTCACCTATGAGGGGGAGGATCTGAGCGATGTCGCAGAACTCCTTGGCTGGCATGTGGAGGAGCTGGTCCGACGACACACCGAAGCGACCTATACCGTGGCCTTCACAGGATTTGCGCCCGGCTTTGCCTACATGACTGCTGATGATGCGGCCTTCGATGTCCCGCGGCGCAAGAGCCCGCGCGTCCGCATTCCCGAAGGCTCGGTGGCGCTCGGCGGCAGGTTTGGCGGTGTCTATCCGACCGACAGCCCCGGTGGTTGGCAGCTTCTGGGTCGAACACCACTCAAGATGTGGGACACGAACCGTTCACGGGCAGCCTTCCTTGCGCCTGGAGACCGCGTTCGCTTCCGCGATATGGCAAAGGGGGCGAGCGTGCCCGTCTCTGCGGTGCCCGCTGCTTCACGCGCGTGCAATCCGGCATCAAGCAATGTCGAAGGGCTCCTAGTCACCCGCGTGGACCGCTCTGCCCTCTTCCAGGATCTTGGTCGACCGGGTCATGCGGGCCAAGGCCTATCCGGGTCCGGAGCACTCGATCGGCGAAGCCTGATCGAGGCCAATCTCTGTGTGGGCAATCCACGCGGCTCGGCGGCCCTTGAGATCGCCTATGGCGGCTTCGCAATCAAGGCGGACCGGCCAGTGACGTTGGCCGTCACGGGGGCTACGACTAAACCGACGATCCGCACGACCGACGGGCGAAGCCTGAGCGTACGGACTGGCCAGCCATTTGCCCTTGACGCAGGCGACGAGCTTACGCTCGAATTTCCGACGGAGGGCACGCGCAGCTACTTGTCGATCCGCGGTGGCTTTGCTGTCGAAATGGTTCTGGGGTCCGCCGCAACCGACACCTTGGCGAAGGTTGGCCCCAATCCGGTAGTGGCTGGCGATGTTCTCGTGCCAGCGATTGAACCGGTCTCGGCCGTTGATCCGGACCGGCCCGTGCCAGGGAAGCTACCGAGAGCCGGCGACACGGTCACGCTGGATGTCATCCTCGGCCCCCGCACTGAGTGGTTCACAGACAACGGGCTAACCACACTGCTCGCCCAGGAGTGGCACGTCACGGCAGAATCCAGCAGGGTCGGTGTGCGCCTTGCCGGGGCAGTGGCTTTGGAGAGGACCGATAGCGCCGAGCTCGACTCCGAAGGGACCCCTGTCGGCGCCATCCAGGTTCCGTATAGCGGCCAGCCCGTCCTCTTTCTCGCCGACCATCCGCTGACCGGCGGCTATCCGGTCATCGGTGTGATTGCGGGCTATCACCTCGATCTCGCCGGCCAAATCCCGATTGGCGGAAAGATCCGCTTCAATGCCCTTGCCGCCTTTGACCCGGTCCTCAGAGAACCCCAGCGATGAAAAAACTCCTGATCGCCAATCGCGGTGAGATCGCAATTCGCATCGCCCGCGCCGCCCGTGATTATGGCATTGCCTCGGTTGCTATTTATTCCGACGCAGATGCCAACTCGCTGCATGTCGAGCTGGCCGATGAAGCCTTCGGCCTCGGCTCGGGTCGCCCCGCCGACACCTATCTAAACATCGAGAAGATCCTCGATGTCGCTCGCAGGGCCGGGGCTGATGCAGTCCATCCTGGTTATGGCTTCCTGTCGGAGCGTGCGGATTTTGCGCAGGCAGTGATTGATGGCGGCCTGACGTGGGTCGGACCACCGCCGCATGTGATCACAGCGCTTGGTGACAAGGTCCAGGCTCGGAGGATTGCAGCCAAGGTCGGCGCTCCTCTCGTCAGAGGCTCAGACGGGCCCCTCAACTCTGCTGCTGAAGCAGTCGCCTTTGCAAAACTGGTCGGGATGCCACTTGCGATCAAGGCCGCCTTCGGCGGTGGCGGGCGCGGCATGAAGGTAGCGTGGAAGCTCGATGAGGTCGGCGAACTCTTCGATTCAGCCGTGCGTGAGGCTACTGAAGCCTTCGGTCGAGGCAAATGCTATGCGGAGCAGTTCCTCGACAAACCCCGGCACATTGAAGCACAGGTGATTGCCGACAGCCACGGCAACACGGTTGTTCTTGGCACGCGCGACTGCTCGCTTCAGCGTCGTAACCAGAAACTCGTCGAAGAAGCGCCTGCTCCGTTCATCACCGAGGATCAGCGTGCGAGGATTCATGATGCTGCGCGCGCGATCTGTGCCGAGGCCGGCTATTCGGGAGCGGGCACAGTCGAGTTCCTGCTCTCTGACAACGGCGTCATCTCCTTCCTCGAGGTCAATACGCGCCTGCAGGTCGAGCACACTGTCACCGAGGAGACGACTGGCGTTGACATCGTCATCGAGCAGTTGCGCGTTGCAGACGGTTTGCCGCTCTCCCTAACCGAAACCCCAGTTCCACGGGGACATGCCATTGAGTTTCGGATCAATGCCGAGGATCCGGGTCGCGGGTTCCTACCGACGCCGGGCCTGATAACGCGCTTTCGAGTGCCGGCTGGTCCCGGCATTCGTCTCGATGCCGGCGTACAGACGGGTTCAGAGATCCCCGGCCTCTACGACTCTATGATGGCTAAGCTGATTGTTACTGGCGCGACGCGCCGGGAGGCACTGGTTCGCGCTCGCCGCGCGCTTGCGGAATTCCAGATTGAAGGCGTCGCCTCGGTTCTCCCTTTCCATCGGGCAGTACTCGAAGAACAGGATTTTACCGGCGAAAACGGCTTCAAGGTCTATACCAACTGGATCGAGACCGCCTTCCGCGGCATCGAGCCTGCGCCACGTGTCGATCCGGTTGAAAGTGGCTTCATTCGCAGCTTCATCGAGATCGACGGGAAGCGACACGCGATCGGACTGCCAGCGGCTCTCTTCTCGGGGATTGCGGCCCCGCAGATCACAGCAGCATCCGCCAGCCCAGCAAATCCCAATGCGGTCACCGCACCGATGCCAGGAACGTTGCAGAAGTGGCTGGTCGGGGATGGTGTTGAGGTTACCACGGGACAAGCTGTCGCCCTGATCGAAGCCATGAAGATGGAGACACAAGTGATCGCTTCGAAGGCCGGTCGCATTAACATTACCTGCGAGCCCGGAACAACGATCGCGCTCGGCGCCGAGTTGGCAACAATCGCCTGACAAACAATGGCAATCGCCGCCCATGGCGGGCACGACGAGACGGAGAACTCAATGAAGCGAAGCCCGTTTACCCTAGAGCCGCCGGACGCTGCCGCACGGAAAGCGGTCAAACCGGTTATCTGTTATCCGACCGATACCTTGCCTCGTCCTGATCTCGAGACCTATAGAGCACTTCGAGATAGCCTGGAACTGGTCGAGACGCTGGTTATTCCGCCACGAGATGCCGCGACCTGGGAAGTTCCGGCCGGCCACTTCTGCCGCCTGGTCTGCTCCGAGGGCTCGCAAGTCGGCGACTTGAACCTCTTCCACCTTCACAATCTTAGCGAGCGGTTCTACAGCGGCAAGACCCGGGCCCTAAACGGCACTCACGTCGGGTCGGGCGATCAACTGTTCTCAAATTTCCCATACCTGCGCCCTATCGCCACCATCACCCACGATACGCTCGATTGGTACGGGTTCGACGAGTTCGGCGGCTCGGTCCATGACGTGATCGGCACACGCTGCGATCCCTACACGCACAACCTCTTAAGTCATGGCGCACAGTACCATTACTGCTGCCATTCTAACCTGACGCGGGCTTTGGCCAAGAAAACGGGGCTCTCCCTGCACGAAGCAGAGCAGCACGTTCATGATGTCCTCAATGTTTTCATGTGCACGGGATTCACCCGCGACACCGGCCAATACTTCATGAAAGCGAGCCCTGTTCGTCCCGGCGATTACCTTGAGTTCTTCGCCGAGATCGATCTTCTCGGATGCATGTCGGCCTGCCCAGGTGGTGATTGCTCGTCGGAGCACTCCTCCGACGCTGCAACCTGCCATCCTTTGGTCGTGGAGGTGTACAAAGCGGCGAAGCCGCCGCATGGGTGGAAGGCGCCGCCGACCAATGGGTTTGATCGTACGCATGGGGTATGAGGTAGAACACTTTGCCGATCCTACCTTCGGGCAACACCAACGAAACGCGCAAAGTAAATTGGGTGCTGAACGGGGTCGTCATATAGCGACCCGTCACCGTCAAATCCTTCTTTTGCGCTAGAATTTGATTGCACGACTAAAATTTTCTTATAAGATAATTTTAGGGCTGGAGTGAACTTGCTGCTCGCCCTGAAAGGGAGGAAGTGGTCCTGTGACTGAAGCGTTTGTCGTTGCCGAAGATCTGCACAGAGAGGCGATCCTTATCGACGCGGTCTGTCCTTTGCTGGACGATCCAAGCCGCGTTGCCGAATATGTAGCCGGGGGAGTCGATATCGTTGCGCCGACGCTGGCCACCTTAGAAGGAGCCGCCGTTACACTAAGAAAGATCGGCCATTGGCATAGGCTGCTCAGAGAACGGGATGACCTCATCCTTGTGAGAACCGCGTCTGACATTCGACGTGCGAAGCAGCAGGGCAAAACTGGGATCATCTTTCATTTCCAAGGGCCCGGCCCTGTTGAAGACAGTGTTGATCTTGTGGATGCCTATAAAGCGCTGGGCATCAACATAATGCAGCTTGCTTATAATTTGAAAAACAGGTTGGGCGATGGGTGTGAGGAGCGCACCGATGCCGGCTTGAGCCGGTTTGGCTTGCAGATTGTCGAGCGCATGAATACGGTCGGGATGATCGTAGATTGCTCGCATACCGGCGTTCAAACGACGATGGATGCGATAGAGTATTCGACAGCTCCTGTAATCATCTCTCATGCTAACGCCAAAGCTGTACATCCCTCTCCGCGGAATGTGCCCGACGAGCTGATCAAGGCGATCGCGGCCAACGGGGGCACTATCGGTGTCGTCGGCTTCCCGGCATTTGTGTCAGCTGACAAACGTCCAACAATCGATCAATTCATAGACCATATCGTACACATCGCTGATTTGGTGGGTGTCGAACATGTTACGTTGGGCATCGATTATTACGATGGCCAATCTCCTTATGCGACTGAAGCTGACGCACAGGAGATGTATGAAAGCTTGGTGGCGTGCGGCATGTGGAGCCCTGCTGCCTACCCAGCACCCCCACACCATTATCCGGCTGGAATCGAAACGCCCAGGACAATGCTCGAACTTACTAGGGCCATGCTCCGTCGGGGCTTCCAGCCGAACGATATCCGTAAGGTTTACGGAGAAAATCTGCTTCGTATCTACAGAAATGTTTGGGGAGAATAGGGCATCTACAAACCCTTCCGGCACTAACAAACAAGCTCATAAATCCATCAAGAACAGGGGAAATAAAATGAAAAAATGCCTTCGCATCGGCGCTGCTGTCGCTCTACTTTCGTTCACTGCGCTTGCTCAGCCGGCATTTGCCGGCAAAGCGGACGACACGCTGAATGTCGCGTTCACCAACGAGATTGACACGCTTGACTATTATAGTTCGACCGCGCGCGAAGCTCTCTCGATCGGCCGAATGGTCTATGACGGCCTCGTTTCAAAAGACTTCAAAACGGGCAAGTTTGTGCCGGAGTTGGCCGAGTCCTACAAAATTCTTTCTGACACCCAGATCGAATTCAAGATTCGCAAGGGCGTAAAATTCCACAATGGCGATCCCCTCACCGCAGACGACGTGGTCTTTACACTAAACATGGTCTCCCGCCCCGATTACCCTGCAAAATATGCAATTGCAGTCAATTGGATCGACAAGGCCGAAAAAGTGGATGACGACACTGTCCGGCTCACGATGAAGGCGCCATATCCCTTGGCACTGGAGATGTTGGCCGGAAACCTTCCAATCTACCCTAAAGCCTATTACGAGAAGGTCGGCGCCGCGGGTATGGCTGTGAAGCCGATCGGAACCGGACCATACAAGGTGATTAGTCTTGATCCAGGCGTCGAGGTCAAGCTCGAACGTTTTAATGAATATTACAAGGGCGGGCAAAGAGGGGCTGCGAGTATTGGCAAACTAACCTTTAAGGTTCTTCCCGAGGTAAACACGCAATATGCTGAGCTTATGAACGGGACCGTGGACTGGATCTGGAAAGTGTTGAAGGACGACGCCCCTCGTCTCGCTTCACAGCCAAATATCAAGATTGAAAGCAAGCCCGTTACGCGGTTTGACTACATTGCGATGGACATTCACGTTCCCAACACACCGGTAGCCGACATCCGCGTCCGGCAAGCAATAAATTATGCGATAAATCGTAAAGACATTCGCGATGCTTTCAAGGGTGAGGGAGCACCTCTTATCAAGTCGGCTTGCAATCCCGTTCAGTTTGGCTGCGAGACAGATGTGAAGGACTACGGCTATGATCCGGAGAAGGCCAAGCAGCTGCTCAAGGACGCTGGCTTCGAAAAGGGCGTGAACCTGAGCATGATCGTTTCCCCCGACGGCGTTGCAGTGGGACAGGCGATCAAGGACAATCTGGCGTCTGTTGGGATCAATTTGACCCTGAGCACCTTGCAATATTCGGCAGCGGTCGAGCAGTGGCGCGGCCACAAACAGGACCTTCAGTTTGCGGACTGGGGTTCGTACGGCATTGGCGATGTAGCACTGAGCACTGGTGCGCTGTTTGCGAACACGGGCGACGATGTCGTCAATGATCCTGATGTCTATGGCCCCGTCACGGAGGCCGCGAAGATCCTCGATCCCGCCCGCCGAAAGGAGCTCTATTCAAAGGCTCTTAAGGTGATCGCAGACAAGGCCTATTGGGTGCCGATGTGGGGCTGGAGCATGAATACTGCTATGACCCGCGACTTGGAGCTCAGCATCACTCCGGATGAATTTATCCCATTCTACGCCGCTAAGTGGAAGTGATTGACGCCGTCCAGCCCTAGGGCTGGACGGTTTCACTCGTGAGAGGACCTCTATGCTCAACTACCTCATCCGCAGGCTGGTCATGGCGTGCCTCCTCACGCTTTTCGTTTCGTTTGTGGCATACTCGCTGATCTTTGCTGCGGGCGATCCTGCTGCTGCGATTGCTGGATCTGCCTCCACCGCGGCGGACGCAGAACGGATTCGCCACCTGTACGGGTTTGATCGACCAATTATTGTTCAATACATAGATTGGCTGACGAAGGTTCTGCGGGGTGATCTCGGCACAAGCCTGTACTTCGGACAGCCGGTTTCGATATTGTTGTTTGATCGGTTCGCCATGACCGCCCGGATAGGCTTCCTGGGACTGATGTTTGCCCTGATTACTGCGGTTCCGCTCGGTGTAGTGGCAGGTCGGTGGCCAAACAGCATTATCGATCGCGTCGCCACACTGATCGCTGTTGTTGGGCAGGCAATGCCAAGCTTCTGGTTCGCATTGCTTCTTATCATAGCGTTTGCGATCCAATGGCCAGTCCTGCCGGCATCAGGCGTTTCGACTTGGCAAGGCTATATACTGCCGACGATCGTGCTGGGGTACTTCTCAATGCCTGCAATCATGCGCTTGACGCGGTCAGGGATGATCGAAGCCCTTCAGGCAGATTACATCCGCACTGCCCGTGCAATGGGTCTGTCCGAAACAAGAATCCTATTCGACTACGCCCTTCGTAATGCTGCACTTCCTGTTGTCAGCCTGGCGTCTGCGCAGTTTGGCTTCATGCTTGCCGGTTCGGTTGTGGTTGAGAACGTCTTCGCAATCAACGGTGCTGGGGCGCTTGCCTGGCAAAGTATTGCCCGCTCAGACTTGCCTACAATTCAAGCGCTTATTCTTTTCTTGTCTTTGTTCTACGTCCTTCTGACTTTGTTGGCAGACTTCCTCAACGCCATGCTGGACCCAAGGATGAGAAACAGATGACAGATGTAGAGATTGGAACAGGTCGGGCACATTCACTGGCGCCGAAAGGAACTAGCTTAAGACGCTATTTGTCTCATGGTAGTTTTACACTAGGAGGCGTTCTCGTTCTTATTGTCGTTGCAATGGCGGTACTCGCGCCTATACTCGCACCCTACAGCCCTTACGCCCAGTCCCTAGCGGGTCGATTTACTCCGCCTCTTTGGATGACTGGTGGTGGGTGGTCACACCCGCTCGGGACTGATCAACTGGGGCGCGATTACCTTTCAAGAATCCTTTACGGCGCGCAGATATCGCTGATGATTGGCATCGGCACCGCGATCATCTCAGGCATGATCGGCACCTCCCTTGGTGTCACTGCCGGCTACTTTGGCGGTAAGATCGATAGTGTCATCATGTTTATCATCACTGCACGACTGGCGATGCCGGTCATACTGGTGGCGCTTGCCGTTGTCGCACTGGCGGGTGCATCCTTGACCATCGTCACGTTGACTCTTGGGCTTTTGCTCTGGGACCGTTTCGCCTTGGTCGGGCGGGCTACCGCCATGCAAATCCGAAATTCCGACTTCGTAACGGCTGCGGAACTTCAAGGTGCGTCGGTTGCTCAAATTATCGTCCATGAAATTTTGCCGAACCTTGTCAACAACCTGATCGTAGTGGCAACTCTTGAGATTGCACAGGCCATCGTTCTGGAAGCAGCGCTCTCCTTCCTTGGCCTTGGGGTGCCTGCCCCCTTGCCTTCATGGGGTTTGATGATCTCTGAAGGTAAGTCATCGATCCTCTTCGAGCCGTGGCTCATCACGATACCTGGGATTTTTCTCTTCGGCCTGGTTCTGGGAACAAACCTTTTGGGTGATGGCCTCCGTGATATTCTGTCGCCAGACGGTAGGAACTGAGGTCTCGAAATGCTGATGAATGTCAATAATCTTAGCGTCGATATCGTGACGTCCGCAGGCAAACACAGGGCGGTCGAAGAGGTTAGTTTTGACATTTCCAAAGGCGAGACTCTTTGTATCGTCGGCGAGTCAGGGTGTGGCAAGTCTATAACCGCCTTGTCTCTTATGGGCTTGCTGCCGAAAGCGGCCAAATCATCCGCCGACGAGTTGTCCTTCGATGGCATCGACCTCCAAAAGATTACTCCGGGAAACCTGCGCGCCTTGCGAGGCAATCGCATATCGATGATCTTCCAAGAGCCTATGACGTCGCTCAATCCACTTCATACAGTCGGACGGCAGCTTTCGGATGTCTACCGCGCTCATCGCCGAGCGACGCCTAAGGAAGCGGAAGCTCGAGCCGTCCATTTGTTGCAAGAAGTAGGAATCTCCAACGCGGCTCAGCGACTGCGGCAATATCCGCACGAACTCTCCGGAGGATTGCGTCAGCGCATCGTGATTGCAATGGCTTTGATGTGTGAGCCGGATTTGGTGATTGCTGATGAACCTACCACGGCCCTGGACGTCACCATTCAAGCCGAGTTGTTGCGGCTCCTTAAAGATCTGCAGAAACGGTTCGGAATGGGCATTATCATGATCACCCACGATCTCGGGCTTGTCTCGCGTATCGCCGACCGTGTGCTGGTCATGTATGCTGGCCAGGTTGTCGAGTCAGCCACAGCGCAGGAGCTCTTCAACAACCCTGCTCACCCTTACACGAAGGCATTGCTTGGTTCGGTCCCAGACGCCTCACATCCCAGGCTGCAGCCGTTGCCCTCAATTCCCGGCAATGTTCCTTCTTTGCTCACGCCCATGGAAGGTTGTCACTTTTACGATCGCTGTTCCTTCGCCTTCAAAGAGTGCCGGCAACGGATCCACCTGAGGAGCGTTTCCGAACAGCACCAGTCTCGTTGCATTGCGGTCGATGAGATCTCCGCGCCATTGATGGTGATAAAATGAGTGGCGATCCCGTTCTTGAACTTCGCAATGTATCCTACGAGTTTCCCGGAAGAAGAGGGCTGTTTGCTACCCGCCAAAGCGTACGCGCTGTCGACCAGGTGTCGCTCGTCGTGAAGAAAGGCGACGTTCTCGGCCTGGTCGGCGAGTCTGGCTCGGGAAAGAGCACGCTTGCGAAAATCATGCTCGGACTTCTAAAACCGGACATAGGCGACGTCTCTTTAAGCGGCCTGCGGCGCGGCGAAATGACCCGGAAGCAAGTATCAAAGCAGGTTAGCTTTATCTTCCAAGATCCATACTCATCCCTCAATCCGCGTCACACCGTAGGTTATACAGTCTCATATCCCCTCTATCTTAGAGGGGAAGGTTCATCGAGGGAGCGAAAGGAGCGCGCTAGAGAAATCCTGGAGGTTGTGGGATTGCCTTCTCGATTTCTTGACGCTTACCCAAACCAGATGTCAGGGGGGCAGCGCCAGCGAGCAGCGATTGCACGCGCGTTGATCTCGAATCCAAAGCTATTGATATGCGATGAACCGACATCCGCCCTGGATGTCTCCGTTCAATCGCAGGTGCTAAACCTTTTATTGAAACTAAGAGAAGATTTTGACCTGACCATGGTTATAATCAGCCACAACATGAGCGTTATCCAGCATATGAGTACAAACGTCGCAGTGATGTACCTCGGTAAAATAGTCGAGTTGAATCTCTCGGAGGATTTATTCGCGCGTCCTCGTCATCCCTATACCCAACTTTTACTGAAGTCGACGCTGTCCGTTGCTCCTGGTGCCGGGATACCTGACCTAAGAACAGATACAGCGGCGCGCGAAGCAATGCGTGAACACCCCTCCTATTTGTGCATGTGATCCAGTAGCGGGGTTAAGCTCCGGGCCTACAGCAATGACGGTGGCTCTGCTAAATGCGTTTCATAACCCTGCATTGACGCGCCCAAGAATGAGAAGAAAAAGCGATAGGTAATGCGAAAGATGACGAACGTGGATGCTGTGAACGATGAAAATTACCCGCCGATAGGCGTAACAGTCCAACGATTGCGGAAACGGCAAAAGATGACTCTTAACGATCTGGCGCAGAAGTCCGGATTATCGATATCTGCGGTTTCCAAGATTGAGAACGGCCAGGTTTCCCCGACGTATGAGACAATCATGAGGCTTGCTGTCGGCTTGAACGTAGACGTCACCGAGCTTTTCGGTGGCAGCCCTACGCGGCCATCTTCAGCCGGACGAATCGCCATTACTCGAAAGGGGACTGGCATTGCTCTAAAGACGCCGCATTATGAGTACGAGATGCTTGGAGCTGGACTTTCCAAGAAGGAGTTCACACCGCTCCTTACGAAGATCCGTGCCCGCTCGATCCAGGAATTTCCTGAGTTACAGGGGCACATGGGCGAAGAGTTTTTCTTCGTTCTGTCTGGCCAGGTCGCGCTCCACACCGAGCATTACGAACCGATCCTCTTGTCGCCCGGCGATAGCGGGTATTTCGATTCAAACATGGGGCATGCATTGATCTCGGTCGGTGAGGAAGACGCGACGATACTTTGGGTCGCGACGCGCGTCCATGGTGTCCTGTCGCGGCCTGAGCAGCAGCCGATTTGAGCCAATCGAACTATTCAACGCGAGCGAGAAGTGCCTTTAGAAAATAAGAGCAATTCATTGCGCGGCTCCGCAGGCCAGGGACGTAGCGTTGCCGTCGTCGGCGCCGGAGTTGCCGGCGTAATGACTGCTTATGCATTTGCGACGCGTGGGTTCGAAGTGTCACTTATCGACGCTCTATCTGGCCCAGCGCAAATGTGCAGCCACGCAAACGCGGGGATCTTGGCTGTCGGGCACGCTAAGGCATGGGCTGGACCTGGTGCCATTAATTCCATCGTGAAGGCATTTCTGGGCTTGGACCGCTCAATTGTTGTCGGCAAGTATCTCGACCCTGCACTCTGGCGCTGGGGAGCAGAATTTCTTCGGAATTGTACGCAAGAGGCTCATTCGACGAACACCGCTGCGCTGCAGCGACTCAGCCGTTATAGCTGTGAACTCATCCGTGCTGCGGAAAACGAGATGGCGCTTCCGCGTGACATTCGGCGCGACGGTGGATTATACCTTTTCCAGGACAAGGGACAATTCACACGGTACACCACCTCGATTTCGAATCATGGCGGCGACGTCGTAGAAATTTTGGAATGCGATGAATTGGTCAATCGTGAGCCAGGGCTCAAGGCAATGTCCCATTTGCTCGCCGGAGGGGTTTTCAGTCCAACCGACGCGGTTGGTGATTGCAAGCTGTTTTGTGAGCGAACGACTTCATATCTCCAGCGGCAGGAGAACGTGCGCATTCATTTCAACACCAGGATTGACGGGTTGAAAATTGCCGCGAACAACGTGGTTGCGCTTAAGACCAATCGAGGCGATCTACCATGTTCATCAGTTATCCTGGCCACCGGCGTCGAGACTGGTCGCATTACCCGGGCGCTCGGATTCGTGCCAAATATTTATCCTGTCAAGGGGTACTCTGGGACTTGGCGAATCCTCGATCGGGCACTGGTGCCGAAGCTCCCATATGTCGATGAAACCGAACTGTTAGCTGTTGCAAGTTATGGTGACAAGTTAAGGGTCACGGCGGTTGCCGAGTTCGCCGGCTACGATCGCGCTGTATCTGTTCAGCAAGCTGACCGATTGAGCAATTATGTGAGACGAGCGTTCGGAAAAGCTGTCGATCTTGACAGTGCAGTGTTTTGGTCTGGGCTTCGACCGACGACCCCCTCCGGCCCGCCGTTCCTGGGAAAAGCACGATCATGTGAGAATCTTTGGCTCACTGCCGGACACGGCCAGCTTGGCTGGACCATGGCGTTGGGATGCGGCGAGTTGCTTGCGCAAAAAATCGCCGGCGAGACCACACAACTCGCAGGCGTTTCATCCACTGCACCTTGGATCGAGCCCATCTAATTATTCATTTGCCTTGACCCAAGGCCCCTAGACGACACCAGGCCAGACGAACTCGATTGGAGATGCCATGAGTTCCTCGTTTACCGTCGAGAGTGCGTACCAAAATTCGTACATCTGGGACGCCCATGCCGGATTTTCCCCGTTTGTCGATTTGGATTTGCATTTCCTCAAACGTTGGAAGGATGCAGGCGTCGGCCACGTTTCAATCAACGTGGGCTACGACGTGATGCGATGGGACGAGACCCTAGCCTGTGTCGCGCATTATCGCCGGTGGCTTTCCGAGCATTCAAGTGACTTCTATCTTGTCGAGCGCTTCGAAGACCTTCGACTGGCAAAAAACGAAGGGAAGCTCGCTGTCACATTCGACCTAGAAGGCGCCAATGCGCTTAACGAAGGCGTTGATATGATCGGCGTTTACCATCAGCTTGGTGTCCGTCAAATGAACCTCGCCTATAATACGAACAACGCTTTCGGTGGTGGATGTCACGATGAAGATATCGCGCTTACGGATCTCGGCAGACGCACGATCGCTGAGATGAACCGCGTCGGGATTATGGTCGACTGCACCCACACCGGATACAAGACGTCGATGGACATCATGGCGTTGTCCACCAAACCGGTTATTTTTTCGCATTCGAACGCTTTGGGAATTTACGCACACCCTCGCAATATCCGGGACGATCAAATTGTGGCATGTGCGATGACGGGAGGTGTGGTGTGCATCAACGGGGTGAGCACCTTCAGGAATGGCGCCTCTTCTGCTATTTCGGCAATGATCGACCACGTCGATTACATTGTTGGTCTTGTCGGCGCCGATCATGTCGGCATTGGGCTCGATACCGTCGTGGACCCGACCGAGATGCCGCGGCTTGCAGCCAAATACCCCGCAGCTTGGCCCAATTACAGTGATAGTGACATGGCGGCTATGACCTTCGTTTTGCCAGAACAACTGAGAGAATTTGCTGAAGGCCTAGCCGAGCGTGGCTACTCCTCGTTGGAATTCAGCGCCATCATGGGCGGCAACATGCTCCGGGTGGCGTCACAAGTCTGGTGAGACGGAGAAAGCAGCACGAGCTGCCTTGCAGAAAGTTCGACCTTGAACAGTTGGCCTCTCGAATTTGGCGCTGGAGGATCGACCCCACCCGGTTTTCGCTTGGCGCGACCGCAACCTTCAACGATCGAGCTTAAGCACACCTCTGGCGCGAGACACGCATGGGATAAACCGGCTGTCGCGAGCCTGCCTTGACAGGAAAGCATCGCGGTGGATCGGCTGACCTTCCAGCATTCCGCATTCGCAGGCCCCGCAAACGCCGTTCTCGCATGAAGCCATGAGCAGTACGCCCGCCCGCCGCAGTGCCGCGAGCGCGGTCGTGTCGGCCGCGACAGGGACCAATGCGCCGTCGCGCAATATGATCGTGAACGGTTCAGGTGGGGCATCGTCGTGCTCGAGCGGCTGAAAAGCCTCGAAATGCACCGTGCCTGCCGGCCAGTGGGCGCTTGCCTGGTCGACGGCAGCCATGAAACCAGGTGGCCCGCAAAAGTAGAGCTGTGGGTCTGAGGAAAGCGTCGACAGCAAGGCTTGAAGATCCAGCCGTGTTTCGGGCTCATCGTCGAAATGCAGCCGCACATTGGCTGGGTCGAGGGCGCTCTGAATTTCCGACAAGAGCGCCGTAAGCGCACTGGCGCGCGTGAAGTAGTGCAGTTCGTAAGGTCTGCCCCGCCGCTCCAGCACCCGCGCCATTGCCAGGATCGGCGTGATCCCGATACCTCCGGCCAGAAGCAGGACCGGCGCGCGGCTTTCGCCGAGGGGGAAATGATTGCGCGGAGCGGAGACCGGCAGTGTGAATCCCTGGCAAACCGTCTTGTGGATCCGGCTTGATCCGCCGCGCCCTTCCTGCTCGAACTTCACCGCAATCGTGTAGCGGCTCAAATCGCTCGGGTCGCCGCAAAGCGAATACTGGCGCACCTTCCCGTCAGCCAAATGGACATCCACATGAGAACCAGGTTCGAACGGCGGCAGCAACGGTTTGCGAGGGTGCTTCAAATCGATGACGAGAACGTCGCCGGGCTCCTTGCGGATGCCGGTTACGGTCAACTTCATGATGATACGAGGCGCGGCCATGCAGGTTCACTCATCCATTGGAAGGATCGGATCGCCCGGGCGGATCACGCCGCCGATCTCGATTGCACAATTCAGACCGGAACGGTTTAGCAGACCCTCGTAGAGGCCGGGAATGCCAAGCAGCTCTTCGATGTACTTGCAGGGGAAGTTCATCCGCGCGGCCCGCAGCACGGTCTCGCCAACGCGGAAACGCTTGCCGACGAGGTGGCCGAGCGGCACGCCCCGGGTGGTCAAGTTGCGTCGATGGTCTTCCGGCTCGAGCCTGGCTTTGAAGCCCGGGATCTTTGGCTCACCTGCGGCGATCGCTTCCAGGACTTCGACCTCGATCAGCGTCACCTCGCGAACGTCGAGTTTCGGGGAGTAAGTTCCCGTTCCCAGAAAATATCGATCTCCCACGATGCCGCGACTTGGGACAAGCTGTGCCTGGGTCAACTCCTCCATCTCGTAGGAGGCCGCCGACGCGACGTGGATGTGGAGCAGCGTCCCAGTCCACGTCATGCTGCGCCCTCCAAGACCGCCATCGCAGCGCTCAGCTTCCAGCAGGATGCGAGGGTCTCATCGAGATGTGCGTTTGCCATGTTTGCTTCCACGCTCCAGGGACAGCGTTGCCGGCATCACGCTGTGCCCGGACGCTGGGCCGACAGACAGAGCCAGTTTTGCCGAGTCTTGCTAATCCAGTCGACGAATATCCTGTTGGCTCGGCGGCAGCGCCGGTCAGGCGCTGTCGCTGTCCGTGCCGAGCTTGTTGCTCAACTGACGGGGCAAGCCCTTGCTTACCCGTTGGACAACGCCGGCCAGGAGGCGGACGCCGTTCTCGATCTGCCGCATGGTCAAGGCGCAATAACCCATCACCAATCCGATGCGGTCGCAACGGCGTTCGTCGGCTTCGTGAGCATAGAGCGGCGATATCGGATGGACGCCCACGCCGGCCCGCCGCGCCTCTTCAACCAAGACGTCTTCCAATGAGCTAGACAGATCCTTGAACCAGACGACGACATGCAGCCCGGCGTCGGCGCCCTCGATGACGATGCGGTCGGCGAACGCGCGTCGAAGGGCGGCGAGCAAGGCTCCTCGTCGCTCGCCGTTCAGACGGCGAACGCGACGCACATGGCTTTCGTAGCCGCCGCTCTCGATGAGCGAGGCCAGCGCCTCCTGCTCCGCAACCGGGCAATGCCTGTCCAAAAGCTGCTTGGCCGTCGCGAAGACGTTTTGCAATTCCGGCGGAACCACCAGGTAGCCGATGCGAAGCATCGGCGACAGCGTCTTGGAGATCGTGCCCAGATAGATGACGGAACTTCGGTCTTCCAGCTTGTGCAGAGGGGGAACCGGACGAATGTCGTAGCGGTACTCGCCATCGTAGTCGTCTTCGATCACATAGGCGTCATTGCGCCGGGACCATTCGAGCAGCTGATACCGCCGCGAGATCGGCAGGACGCCGCCGAGCGGGAATTGATGCGACGGCGTCACATAGGCAAGCCGCGCCGTGATCCCCTCAAGCAGTTCAGTCTTCATGCCGTCGCTATCGACGGCGACAGAGACAGGCCTCGCTCCTGTACTGGCAAACACCTGGCGCGCCATTCTGTAGCACGGGTCTTCGATAACGAAGCTGTCTGAATGGTCAAGCAGCAAACGCGCGCACATATCGAGGCCCTGCTGCGAGCCGCTTACCACGAGGATCTGCTCCACCTCGCAGCTTAGCGTTCGAGCGCGCCACAGATATCCCTGAAGAGCCTTGCGCAAGCGAAGCGACCCGCGTGGATCGTCATAGGCCAGCCTTCCTGGTCGCTGTGACATCGCCGCGTTCATTGCCCGCTTCCAGGTCAGCGCCGGAAAATCAGATGGCGCAAGGTCGCCATACCGGAAATCGACCTTCAACCGGTTGGGCAGATAATCGGGCCATGGCGGGCTGCCACGCAGTCGCTCGCCGTAGCTGGAAAGATGGGCCGGGCCAGTCCGTTTTTGGGCCGCGCTGCTGGCCTGGCGACCGACCAGGCAAGCAGCAACGCGAGGCCGCGCGCCTTGGTTGACCTCAATGAAGCCTTCTGCGACCAGCTGCTCGTAGGCGACGGTGACCGTCGTTCGCGAAACGCCGAGGTCATTTGCGAGGCCGCGAGACGACGGCAGCTGACTGCCGGTTTCATAGACACCGCTCAGGATCTGCTCGCGCAGCGCTTCGTAGATCTGGCGTGCGCCAAGCCCCTGCGAATGACCTGCAGACACGGCACGAATAGACTGGACCATCTGTTTCATCACCAACTGGACGTTACATATAGGCCAGTTTGCTGGCAATCTTTTAAGAACCAAAAGGATTTCAAAACACAGATGCCCCGCACCACAGACCAATTTGGAACCGGCGCGCCGGCCTCGTCCCTTCACGATGCCAATCTCGCATTCGCCACCCGGGCCATCCGTCATGGCTATGATCCGGCGGGCTTTTCCAATGCCGTTCAGCCGCCGGTTTTTCTGACTTCGACCTACGGGTTCGAAAGTGTGGAAGCAAACGAGGCCGCTGCAGCGCTTGGCGGAAGGCTTTACGCACGCGAATACAACCCGACGACCGAGATTCTCGAAAGGCGGCTCGCCAATCTCGAAGGAGCCGAAGCCGGGCTGGTCGTTTCCTCTGGGATGGCGGCTTTCGGCACGATGATCCTGTCGCTGCTGTCGCAGGGCGACGAACTCATCGTCCACAAGACGCTTTATGCCAACACGCTCGCCATGGTCGAACAGGCGGTGCCGCGGTTTGGCATCAAGGTCGTCGCGGTCGATCTGTCCGTCCCCAGCAATCTCGATGGCGCCATCACTGACAGCACGCGGCTCGTCTTCTTCGAGACGCCGGTCAACCCGCTGAGCCGCATCCTCGACATCGCGCTCATTGCCCGGCACGCCCATGCGCGCGGCGTGAAGGTCGCGGTCGACAGCACGTTTGCCTCGCCTGCGCTACAGCGTCCTTTGGAACACGGAGCCGACATCGTGATCCACTCGCTGACCAAGTACATCAACGGCCACGGAGATGCTCTGGGCGGGGCAATTCTTGGCGACGCGAAAACACTTCACACCCTTCACGAAACCGGCCTGCGCTATATTACCGGCGCAGCGCTCTCGCCGATGTCAGCGTTCCTGATCTTGCGCGGGCTGAAAACGCTCACCGTGCGTATGGATCGTCACAGCGCCTCCGCCCTTGCGGTTGCACATTCACTCGAAGTGCATCCGGCCGTGGCCTGGGTAAGCTATCCGTTTCTCGACTCTCATCCCGATCGGGAGATCGCGCGCAGACAGATGTCGCAGGGTTCAGGCATGCTGGCCTTCGGCCTCCACTCTGGCTTCGATGGCGCTCGCCAGATGATGAACCGGCTCAAGCTGATCACTCGTGCTGTCAGCCTGGGCGACGCCGAGAGCCTCATCTATCATCCTGCGAGCCTGACTGGCGCGCGCAAGGCGATCCGCCAGGATGCGCATCTGGCCGATGGTGTCGGTGAAGACCTGATGCGCCTATCGGTGGGGCTCGAAGACGCCGCCGACCTGATTGCGGATCTGCGCCAGGGGCTGGACGCGGTCTGATGTCGGGCGCCGCAACCAATCAGACGATGGCAGCTTGAACATGGCCTTCTTGAGCGGCCTTTGCGCCTTCCCAATCACGCCTGCCGACAGTGACGGACGGGTCGATACCTTGGCGCTGCGCCAGCTGATTGCACGGCTTTGCACGGCGAAGGTGGATTCCATCGGACTTCTTGGCAGCACCGGCACGTACATGTATCTGTCGCGACAGCAACGACGCCGGGCCATTTCCGAGACGCTGGACGAGACCGGCGGAGGTATCCCCGTCATCGTGGGCGTCGGCGCATTGCGCACCGAGGAGGCGATAAAACACGCGAGAGACGCAAAGGCCCTCGGCGCGGCCGCAGGCTTGCTCGCAGCCGTCTCTTATGCTCCGCTCACCGATGACGAGGTGTTCGAGCATTTCTCCTCGGTCGCGCGCAGAAGCGGACTGCCGATCGTCATCTACGACAATCCTGGGACGACGCATTTTCGCTTTACGCCCGCGCTCGTCGCACGTCTGGCGCGGGTGCCTGGGATCGTGGCCGTCAAGAACCCGACCGACCGGGGCGATGCGATCCAAGGCCATCTGGCCGATCAGAGACAAATCGTGCCGAAAGAATTCTCGATCGGCTACAGCGGCGACTGGAATGCCACCCCGGCCATGATTGCCGGCGCCGATACCTGGTACAGTGTGCTGGGTGGCATCTTGCCCGAGCCTTGCATGGGAATCGTCAGGGCCGCTCAACAGGGCGACCATGTGCAAGCACGTCGCATCGATGCCACGCTGGTCCCGTTTTGGGAACTCTTCAAGGCGTATTCGAGCCTTCGCGTGGTCTATGCACTCGCTGAAGCCCTCGACATCTGCCGGGCCGCACCCCCGCTTCCAATCATGCCGCTTACCATCGCGGCGAAGCAACAAGTCGCTGACGCACTGGCATGTCTGCGAACAGATACCGGTTGGTGAGCAGCCAACTTCCAAATCCTTGAAAGGAACAAACCCATGTATGTGCCTCGGCACAATGAAGAGCCCAGCCGCGAGGTTCTTTTCGATCTGATCCAGAACAACGTCCTTGGGGTGCTCATCACCCATGGCTCAAGCGGGCTCGACGCCAATCACATCCCCTTCGAACTCGACAGCCTGGCAGGAGCACTGGGCACGCTTCGATGTCACGTCGCGCGCAGCAACCCGGTCTGGCAGGGCGTGTCGAGCGGCGATGAGGTGCTCGTCGTGTTCCGGGCCGCCGACGCCTACATTTCTCCGCAGTGGTATCCGAGCAAGCACGAGTTCCACAAGCAGGTGCCGACCTGGAACTACCTGGTCGCACATGCACACGGACGCCTCACCGTTCATGACGATGAGCGCTTTGTTCGTCGCAACGTGGCCAAACTGACCCATCGGCATGAGTCATCCCAGCCCGTCCCATGGAAGATGGGGGATGCGCCGAGAGAATTCATTGACACGCTGGTCAAGGACATCGTGGGACTGGAGATCGAGATTACGCGCCTGATCGGCAAGGCCAAGTTGAGCCAGACCAAAGAGCCGCGCGATATTCGCAACGTCGGCGAAGTTCTTGTCGCCCATGGCAACCTGGGCGTCGGTCAGGCGATGCTGGCAGCCGCTGCTCGCAAGTCCGAACAGGGTTGAAGCTCCCAGCCTCAGCTCCAAGGCTGGCACCCGGCAGGTGCGAGATGCCAGGCGGCCAAGCGAACGGAGCGGCGGCGATGCCTGCAACACGATGCCGTTCATACCAGAAGAATGGAGGAAGTGCCGTACTCCGCCCGCCGCGAAAACCGCGTCATGACGTTCATCATAGCCAGTGCGCCCCAAGTGATGGAAAAAGACAGGATGGTCAGGGCCGCAGGCTCATAGGCTTTGCTCACGCCGATCTTCTGAATGTAGGTGCCGAAAGCCGGGCGCGTCAAAAGGCTAGCAATCACGAATTCCGTCATCACGACAGCAAAGGTCAGGAACGCGCCTGACATGACGGAGGCTAAGATGTTCGGGAAGATCACCAGTCTGATGGTCGCGAAAGGCCGCGCTCCGAGGATGTGAGCGGCTTCCGTCAGCGTCTGAACGTCGATCGTCTGCAAGCCGGTATCAATGGAGCGGTACAGGTACGGCAGAGACAATACGATGCAGCCGCAAACAAGCAGGATGCTCGCACCAGCGCTACTATTGACCAGCGGCAGCACCGACGATGACGAAAACAGCCGCAAATAGCCAAAGACAAGTACGATGGGCGGCACGATCATAGGCAGCATCACGAAGATTTCCACCGCCGGCCGCAGCCATTTGAGGCGTAACCGGACATAATAGGCCATCGGGACAACGAGGATCGTGCCAAAGATAATCGTTAAAACTGCGATTAACAGCGAATAGCCGAAGCTGGCCGCAAATTCCGGGTCCAGGAAAACAGACTCGTAAGCCTCAAGCGAATAGACGCCGCGCCGGATGCTTAATGAAAATTCCACCGTGCTGAAAAGGGGTATCAGAAAGAACAATGCGGCAATAGCAAATATGACCCAAGGTGAATAGCGAAGGACAAGTCTCATTTCATCCACCCTTCGGCACGCACGCGAAGCATCAGATAAAGAGAAATGGCCACCGTCATGACCAGCACCATGATCACGGCCAGAACCGCGCCAAGCTGCTCGTTGTGCAGCACGTCGCCGCGAATTTGCGCGTAGAGCAAGATCGGGATGATGTTCACGGCCGCTCCGGTCAGCGCGTAAGCCGTTGCGATGCCCCCGAAAGCATTGGCGAACAACAATGCCAGCGCCCCTAGAATGGTTGGCCAGAGGATGGGCAGGCCGATCAAGCGCCAATATTGGGTGGTGGTAGCACCCAATATCTCGGCTGCTTCCCGCGTCTGTGAGGAGAGGCGGTCAACGGCGGGCATGATGATCATGAATGCTATCGGGACTTGAAAGAACAGGTAGGTAAGCGTCAAGCCGGAAAAGCTGGCAAGCTCAAAACCCGCCGCGTAAATGTCGATCCCGAAGGCCTTGCGCAAAACCACTGTCACGAGCCCAAGCCGCCCCAGAGTGGCGATGAAGGCGAAAGCGAGGGGAATGCCCGAGAAATGCGAGGCCACGCCGCAAAAGCTCATGACGGCGGCCTTCACCTTCTGGCTGGTCATCCCCCGGCCAACAGTCAGGACCAATATGAGCCCGAGCACCGTTCCAAGAACGGCCGTGGCGGCCGAGATTTTGGCCGAAGTCATGAAGGCGTTGGCAACCTCCGGCGTCGCGATCTCCGCGAAGTTCGCCAGTGTGAAACCTCCCTGTTTATCGACAAAGGCCGTGCCCAGCAGCGCTGCGGTAGGCATCACCATCATGACGATGGCAAAGATGAAGAACGGGGAGGTGGCCAGCAGTGCTGGCCAGTCAATCGATCTGAGGAATGAGGTACGTGCAAGGCCGGCGCTAATGCCACTCGCGCCAAGCTTGCCGTCTGTGGACTGAGGTTTCAACTTACTTGCTGCCAGCGCCCACGGTTGAAGTCCATTCCTTGGCAATCACTTCGCCCGCTTTCACGAGATGGGACAGCTCGGGGAATACTAGGTTGTCACCTGTCGCCGGGAGCTTTGTCAGCATGTCGTCGGTGATTATGCCGGACTTGCGCATGGCGTCAAAGCGGATGGGATGGCAAAGGCCCTTGAGGTAGCCGAGTTGTCCCTCGTCAGAATAAAGGTACTCCATCCATAGCTTGGCGGCATGCGGATGCGGCGCATACTTGCTGATGGCTTGGGCATAGACGCCAGCCACGGTAACGCTTTTTGGGACAATGGTGTCCAGCGGCGGATTGCCCCTGAAATTTTCGGCATAGGTGATGCCGTTGGAATCCCAGCGTGTGGTAATGGGCGTTTCGCCCTTGGCGATGGATGCGGCAGAGCCGAAACCGGAAACGAGATTGCCGGAGTCCTTTAATTGACGGTAGAACTCCAGCCCAGCGCGGGCTGCTGCCGCGCCCGGCTGCGCGCCGGTTGCCAGGCCCGCCGCATAGACGCTTAGGATGGAATTGTTGGCGGTTCGCGGGTCAGCAGGCAGTGAAACGCTCTTGCGATAGGCGGGGTCGAGAAGGTCAGCCCAATCAGCTGGAGACTTTGAGATAACGTCCTTATTCACGACGAAAGAAAGCACGCCGTAATAGTCGCCGTACCAGTGCCCTTCCGGGTCTTTGGCGGTGGCCGGGATTTCTTCCCACGTCTGCACCTTGTACGGTTGCAGCAAATCCTCTTTCTGCGCGATGGGGCCGAAAACAAGGCCCACATCAATGACATCCGGCGCTTGCGAGCCGTTGTTGCCTATATTTGCCTTGATCGTTGTCAGTTCTTCACCGGAGCCTCCTGTTGGGCTGAGTTCGTTTACGGTGAGGCCGTATTTGTCTTTAAAGCTTTGAACCAGCGCGCCATAGCCGCACCAATCATGCCCGAGGGCAATAACCGTCAATTGCCCCTCGGCCTTTGCGGCCGCGACAAGATCATCCATGTTGTCGGCATGTGCGCCGAATGGCACGGCAAGGCAAGCGACACCCGCAGTCAGATAGGCACTCATCCGTTTCCTAATCATTCCGTTTTCCTCTCGCGGCAACCAGCAATAAATGCAGCCTTGCCGGTAACGGCTGCTCTTTACAGAAATGTGACATTATCTGTGATTAATTGGCAACCCCAGAAAAATCCACGCCAGAAAAAACGTGTTTTGGATTGGAATAGCAAGGGACGATGAAGGAATGGCGGACACTTTCAAATGCACGCGCGCGGAAACTGGATGAAAGAGCCGTTGACAGGTATTTGAAAGGCAATTATTCCAAAAAAGGCCACATATAGGCTTTGAAGCGCAGCCGTCCGCATCATGGAAAATGAGGAATTTTGTGAGGAAACTACCGGCAGCAGGCCGCCTGCAAGCCATTGCTGATTTGCTTCGCGCCGGCGAAGGTATCGGAATTGCCGCAATGGCAGAGCGCTTTTCAGTGACGATGGAAACCATCCGCCGCGATCTGATCATTCTCGAAAAAGACGGCTTGTTGACGCGGGTGCATGGAGGCGCAATTCCGGTTTCGCGAGCTGCGCCGCTGTCGTCGCGGCTGGCCAGCCTGAGTGCAGAAAAGGCCGTGATTGGAAAGCTGGCAGCGCAAACTGTGGCGCGGGACGGTTGGATATTCATTACCCACGGCAGCACAGCGCTGGCCGTCGCCAAGGCGTTGAACGATGGCCCTGCTGTATCGGTCATGACGAACATGCCCGCCATCGCGGAAGTGCTGCAAAGCGGCATCAAGCACCGGGTCACGGTCACCGGGGGCGAATACGACTATGCCAATGGCGCGCTTATGGGCGAACAGGTGCTAGAAGCCATTTCCGAGTGCATTTTCGACACGGCCGTCATCGCAGCCTACGGCGTTGACCCGGTGCATGGTTTGGTTGAGTCAAGCAAGTACCTGCAACGCTTCAAGCGGCTGCTGTTTGAGCGCAGCCGCCGCCGCATCTTCGTTGCTGACCATAGCAAATTCGGCGCGTCAGGCGCGTATGTCTCGGTGTCCCTGGCGGACATTGGAACCATCGTCACCGATAAGCCACCGCCCGCCGCCTTTGCGGATGCGTTCAAGGATGCAGGTGTGCGCGTTGTTTATCCGCAAAACAACGAAACGAACAACATGGAAGAAAACACGAATGGCCAATGACGCGCGCCATGTCGTGGTGCTGGGAATTGACGGCCTGCGCCCCGATCTGGTCACTGAAAGCACAATGCCCCATCTTGTGGCGCTGGCCAAGGATGGAACTTGGAACCGCCGTCATAGCACGGTGTTCCCCAGCGAAACGCGGGGGGCGCTCACGGCTTTGGCCACTGGCGCAACTGCGCAGGTGAACGGCATTGCCGGGAACCAGTTCTATGTCCGGGGGACCAGCCCCGATCAAGTGTTCACGGAAACCACGCATGATTGGTGGGCGGCGGATGAACGGCTGGCGGGCGACCTGGTGAAAGCGCCCTCGATCTCGGAAGTTCTACACCAAGCGGGACGGCCGTTTGCGGTCGTCACGTCGAGTGGCCCTGGCGCGCTGCCCGCGCTGAACTGGAAGGGCCAGCAGCGCGGACAAACCGGGTTCAATGTCCGCCATCCGCAGATTGGCTACCCGCATTCGTTTGCCGCCCGCGCTCATCATTCCCTGAAAATCCCGGCCGGGGGCATCTCCGCCGATGGCCCAATGACGGCATTCCGGGTATTCGAGCGCGAAATATGGCCCTACGACAAGCCCGCCACCACCATTCTTTGGTGCACCGAAGTCGATAGCGTTAGTCACTTGCACGGCCTCCAATCGAGCCAGCTACTCGAAAAGATGCGGGGCTGCGATGATGTGATTGGAGAGCTGCGGGCTTGGCGGGACGCCCAGCCGGAGCGCGACAACATCACGTTGTTTATCGTTTCCGATCATGGCCATGTGACGATTGGCGGCACAGTCAACGTCGCCGACGCTCTTTGTCAGGTCGGGTTCAAGGCGGCGGCATCGTTCAACGACGATGCAACGCAGGTGCTTGTTCGACCGGGCCGCGCCGTGGGCCTGTGGCTCAAACAGGACGACCCGGCCCTACTACATGACATACGGGACTTCATGATGGCACAGATATGGTTCGGCGGCGCGTTCAGCCCCGCTCGCGAACCAGGCAGTACCAATGGCATGGTGGATGGCAGTCTCGCGCTGGAACTGCTAGGTGCGGGCGGCGAGCGGGCCCCTCACCTGTTCATTCACCTCGGGAAAATGCCTGCCGGCGATCAGGCTGGGTATCTCGATCCGGTGTTTTATGACCCCGGCGACTACGATCTGCGGGTGGGCGGCGGCACGCATGGGGGGCTGCATCGTGGGGAGTTCACTGCCGTTCTCGCGGGCTACGGTGCGGGATTGGCGCAGGGCCGGGTCTCGGATATTCCGAGCTCCATCACGGACATTGCCCCCACGATCCTGTCACTGCTGGGCATCGACGCGCCGAAAACGATGACAGGCCGCGTGCTGGCTGAGGTGTGCGGGGATGCGCCAGAGAGTGAGGAACTAGCAAGCGCGGAGATTCTCTCTGCCGGTGGCTGCAAAAACACGCTCCTGGCAGGCATCAAGCGGCAGGGGCACTTCCATGTCAGCGAAGGCGGAATTGAGGGCTGCTAAAGAACCAGCTCGCGCTGAAGGAGACGGCAAACATGCCATCTGCAAGACGGAAAAGGCTCTCAACAAGATTGCCGACACGCTCAGTCGCCGTGGACCGCAATGGTAGGGCCTAGGTATTTTCGAGCCTCAATCTTCCGTAGCCTTTCGCTCGGTACACGATCACAGAGACCACCCAACTGACCACGAAGATGCCGACAATTCCATAGCCGAAAGTGGCAAGGTTCCCATCGATTCCTTCAACCACGCCCCAAAGGCCGCCTTGCAAACCAAGCTTGTCTGCAAGGATCCCGAGCGCCTCAATGCCGCCAATGAAGATCGCGATCGCTGCTGAGGCAATGGTGATGGTAAGATTATACCAGAGCTTTCGCATCGGATTGACGAACGCCCAGCGGTAGGCGCCGGTCATCAGCACACTATCGGTTGTGTCCATGATGGACATCCCGGCAGTGAAGAGAGCTGGAAAGACAAGAATCGACCAAAATGAAATGCCCTGCGTTGCCTGGGTTGCCGAAATGCCAAGCAGGCCGATTTCGGTAGCAGTGTCGAAGCCGAGACCGAAGAGGAAGCCGATCGGATACATGTGCCAGGACCGGGTGACGATGCCGAACAGCGGCCGGAAAATGCGGGCGATCAAGCCACGCCCGGCAAGCAGGGCGTCGAGATCTTCATCGACGATCTTTTCGCCGCGGCGCGCCCGGATGAAAGCCGCCCATATGCCCTTGAGGATGAAAAGATTGGCGATGCCGACCACCAGCAGGAACAGGGCCGAGACGCTGGTCCCGATCACCCCCCCCCATTTATGAAACGTCTCCAGTCTGCCTTGCATCAGCGTGGCCGACGCGGCGATGGCAATCGAGGCCAGGATGACGATGCTTGAGTGACCAAGCGAAAAGAAAAAGCCGGTCGCGAAGGGCGCCTTGCCTTCCTGCATCAGCTTGCGCACGACATTGTCGATGGCCGCGATATGGTCGGCGTCGAATGCGTGTCTGAGACCAAGCATGTAGGCGAGCAATGCGGTGCCGAGCAGTGCCGGACGGTCGCAGAAGGCCACCCAAGCCCACGCCCACGCGCCTATATTGGCGCCAACCAGCAAGACGTAGATCATCACCGTCTTGGTTCTGACGCGGACCGGCCGGTCGTCAAATGGATTGGGGAGACGCCGCGCAGTCGGTTCCTGGTGCATCTCCGAGGCCGTGAGCGCGGCTGCTTCCGTCATTTTCACTCCTCCCCATCCGTCGATGGCCCGGCAAAGTCTGCACGACGACTGTTCCAATAAAGAGCTTAGAGCCGCACCTGCGCAGCTTCATGGTCAAGCCATTCATACCAGCCCCCGAGCCCCTCCCCCGATTTTGCCGAGACGCAAAGCGTAATGATCTCGGGATTGATCCGGCGCGCGTTGGCGATGGCGCTGTCAACGTCGAAATCGACATGCGCCAGAAGATCGATCTTGTTGATGACCATGACCTTGGCAGCTCGGAACATGTGCGGATACTTCAGCGGCTTGTCATCGCCCTCGGTCACCGAGAGTATGACCACCTTGGCGTGTTCGCCGAGATCAAACATCGCCGGGCAGACAAGATTGCCGACATTCTCGATCATCACCACGGAACCGAAGGCCGGCTTCAGTTCGACCAGCCCCTTGGCCACCATATCGGCTTCAAGATGGCAGCCGGCGCCGGTGTTGACCTGGATAGCGGCAGCTCCGGCGGCGCGGATGCGCTCGCCGTCATTGGCGGTTGCCTGGTCACCTTCGATGACCGAGATCACCATCCGGTCCTTGAGATCGCGGATGGTGCGCTCAAGCAGCGTTGTCTTGCCGGAGCCGGGCGAAGAAACAAGGTTCAGCGCCAGGATCTCGCGACCGGCGAACCAGCCGCGATTGCTGGCGGCAAGCGCGTCGTTCTTGGCCAGGATCTGCATTTCGAGTTCGACCACCGCGGTGCGACCGTGACTATGCTCGTGACCTTGGTGATGATGGCCGTCCGCACGATCATGACCTTGGTGAGCATGGTCATGCGAATGATCGTCACCATGCAACTCGCCGTCGCCATGGGAATGATCGTTATGGTGGCGATGCTCGCGCGCCTGCTCCATCGCATGGTCGTGCGCGTGCTCGTGGCCATGAGTGTGCGGATGCTGGTGATCGTGGCTATGTCCGTCGCCATGGTCGTGCGGATGAGCGTGGCTGTGGACATGATCGTGGCCATGCCCATGCGCCGTGCCGCAATCATGGGCATGGATATCACTTTGCGCATCGCCGAGAGCCGTTTCCTTGCCGGTTTGCAGGTTGAGGATTCGCGTTTCGGCCTTGGCGCCGCAGCCACAGGTTCCGCACATCAGGCAGCCTCCTCGATTTCCATTTCCCGGATTTTCAGTTCCTCGCCGGCCAGCCGGTCGATGGCAAGCGAGCCGCAGGCGCAAGCCTGATAGAGGGTGACCGTCTCGAACGTTGCGCTGCAAGTCCGGCAGCTTGCGCGCCCGCCAATTTTGCGGATGTCCAGCCGGGCGCCATCGAGCAACGTGCCCTTGGCGACAATGTCGAAGCAAAACAGGATGGCATCCGGAACGACCCCGCAAAACTGTCCCACATCAAGTGTCACGCGCCTGACGCGGCGCCCTTTCGCCGCTTCCTCGACGATGGAGACGATGTTGCGGGTGATGCCGAATTCGTGCACGGGCTTTCCTCAACAAATGCGCGGCAATTGTTCACCGACCAGCATGTCGACGATGCGCCGGCCGCCAAACAAGGTCTGCATGGTAACGCGTCCCGGCTCGCCGAGGCCGGCATGGCCGATGATTGCAGACCCCTGGCCGTGCGGATGCGCGAGCAATGCGGCAAGTGCGGCTTCACTTTCTTGCGCCGGCACCGCAATGACAATCTTGCCTTCATTGGCGAGATAGAGCGGGTCGAGACCGAGGATCTCGCAAAAGCCGCGCACTTCATCGCGCAGCGGCGTTGCCGCCTCGTTGATCTCGATCGACACTGCGGAGGCGTCGGCGATCTCATTGAGCACCGTGGCGATGCCGCCGCGCGTCGCATCACGGATACAGCGCGTGCCGGGCGCTGCGGCCAGCAGCAACTCGATCAGCCCATGCAGAGGCGCACAATCGCTCTCGATCGAGGCTTCCAGCGCCATGTCGCCACGCGCGCACAGGATCGCGGCGCCATGATCACCCAGCAGGCCGTTGACCAGGATAGCGTCACCTGGCCTTACATGATCGATGCCGAGCTCAAGTCCCGGCCGGATCACCCCAATTCCGGTGGTGGTTATAAAGATCTTGTCGCATGCGCCGCGCTGAACGACCTTGGTGTCGCCCGTCACGATGGTGACGCCGGCTTCGCGTGCCGCTTGCGCCATCGAGAGCGCGATACGGCGCAGCACCTCGACCTGCATGCCTTCCTCGATGACGACGGCGCAGGACAGATAGAGCGGCTTGGCGCCGCCGACCGCCAGGTCATTGACGGTGCCGTAGACAGCAAGCTTGCCGATATCACCGCCGGGAAAGAACAGCGGGTCGACGACGAAGGAATCGGTGGTGAAGGCAAGCCTGTCGCCATGCGTTGCCAACATTGCGAGATCGAAGCGCGCCTGGTCTTCCAGCACCTCGGGAGCCGCGCCGGCGAACGCGCTGATGAAGACATCGTCGATGAGGTCTTTCATTGCCTTGCCGCCGCCGCCATGGGCAAGCGTGACGGTGGGGATGAAAACCCGTCCCAGCACGCGTTTGGGTGGGGGTGGCCGCATGTTCATGACACGGTCACCGGCTGGCTGCCGGAGCGGACCGTGGTATGCTTCTTGACGCCCCCATATTGGTAATAGGCAGCGCAAGCACCCTCGGATGAAACCATGAGGGCACCGAGCGGCACCTCCGGGGTGCAGGCGGTGCCGAATACCTTGCACTGCCACGGCTTGATGACGCCCTTCAGGACCTCACCGCACTGGCAGGATTTAGGGTCGGCTATCTTGACGCCAGGGATGGCGAACTTGCGCTCGGCATCGAAGCTGGCGTACTCGTCACGCACCTTGACGCCCGAATGGTCAATGGAGCCCAGTCCCCGCCATTCGAAGAATTCACGCAGCTCGTAGACCTTGCCCACGGCAGTGAGTGCTGCGTTGTTGCCGGCTTCGGGAACGATACGGGCATACTGGTTTTCGATCTCGGCGCGGCCGTCCTTGATCTGCTTGAGCACCATCCAGATGGATTGCAGGACATCGAGAGGTTCGAAGCCGGCGACGACCATGGGCCGCTTGTAGAAGTCAGCGATGAATTCGTAAGGGGCGGTGCCGATGACCATCGAGACATGGCCCGGTCCCAGGAAGCCGTCGAGATGCAGATCCGGGCTGTCGAGGATCGCCTTGATGGTCGGCACGATGGTGATGTGATTGCAAAACACCGAAAAGTTCTTGATGCCGTCGGCTTCGGCTTGCAGCACGGTCAGTGCTGTCGACGGCATGGTGGTCTCGAAGCCGAGGCCGAAGAACACCACCTCTCGATCCGGGTTCTTGCGGGCCAGCGACAGCGCGTCCATCGGCGAATAGACCATGCGCACATCGGCGCCATCGGCCTTTGCCTGCTGCAGGCTCTTCTTCGAGCCTGGCACGCGCATGGCGTCGCCGAAGGTGGTGAAGATCACTTCCGGCCGCTCGGCGATCGACACGCAATCGTCGACCCTGCCCATCGGCAGCACGCAGACCGGACAACCCGGCCCGTGCACCAGTTCGATGGCGTCGGGCAGCATGCCTTCCAGCCCGTAGCGGAAGATCGAATGGGTGTGGCCGCCGCAGACCTCCATGATGTTGATCGGGCGGCTCCTTGCGATCTCGATGGTCGCGACAAGCTTGTCGATTTCCTTGACCAGCACTTTCGCCTTTTCCGCGTCGCGGAATTCGTCGGTGTATTTCATTGGGCGCTTCCTTTTGCGGCGGAGCCGCGTTCGTCGGCGAGCAGCGTGTGCACGAGGTCCCACAGGATATGATAGGCGGCGACGTGGCATTCCTGGATGCGGTGGATCGAGGTGGACGGCACGACGAGCAAATGGTCGACCGTGCCTGACGATTTCATGCGCCCGCCATCGCCGCCGGCGAGCCCGATCGTGTGAACGCCCATCTCCTTGGCCTTGGCGAAAGCCGCGACCAGGTTTTGCGAATTGCCGCTGGTCGAGATGCCGATCAGCGCATCGCCCTTGCGGGCGTGCGCCAGCAGCTGGCGCACGAAGACATGGTCGAAGCCGAGATCGTTGCCGACTGCCGAAATCATCGCCAGATCGGCGACGAGATTGGTGGCGGCAAGCGCCGGCCGGCCGGCGGTCACGGGATGGACGAACTCGACGGCGACATGGGACGCATCGCAGCTCGAGCCGCCATTGCCCATGGAAAACAGCTGGCCGTTGTTGCGGTAGACATCCGCCAGCGCATGCGCGGCGGCGACGAGGATGCCAGCCTGATCGGCAAAGAAACGCTCATTGGTTTCACGCGAGTCGCGGGCCTTCTCGGCAACCGAATGCAGCAGCGCCGCCTTCATCTTTTCGGGATCCTGGGCCTTGCCGTGCAGGAACGGATAAAGCCCTTTCAGTTCGCTTTCGCTGGACATTTTTCATGTCCTCCTAATGGACCGCCGACAGCCGCATGGACTCCATCTCGGCTTGCGCTTCGCCAAGTTCGGTGAGGATTTTCAGGGTTTCGGCTGCTTCATGTTCGTCGATGCGGCTCATGGCGAAGCCGACATGGATCAGCACCCAGTCGCCGACGCAATCGTCGACCGAATGGTGTTCGTTGACGATGCAGGCGATGTTGATTTGTCGCCTGACGCCGCTGACATCGACGGTGGCCAACTTCTTTTCATGATCGTCGATCTTGAGGATCTTTCCAGGGATGCCAAGACACATTGTCAGCTCGCTTTCTGTCGGACCCTGCCGGCGTCGATGAGATGGGCTGCCGCGATCGCGGCCTGGCCGAACGCCACGCCGCCATCGTTGGCGGGCACGCGGGAATGGGTGAGGACCACGAAATCCAGCTTCTCAAGCCGGCTCACGACCTGCTCGAACAGCACCTTGTTGTGGAAGCAGCCGCCCGAGAGCGCGACTGTATCGAAGCGTGCCGGGGCGTCCTCCTCGTCGCGGCGCGCCAGCTTCAGCGCCATGGCGGCGATCGACTTCGCCAGACCCTTGTGGAAGCGGGCAGCGATAACGGAGGCTGGCGTCTTCAGGATCAGATCGCCGAATACCGCGTTCCACATGCCGAGCGGCTCCATGTACGGCAAGCCTGAACCTTGCAGGTTTGGGATCGGCAACGGATAGGCGAGAGCATCGCCCTCTTCTTCAAGTATGCCTGCCGACACGATCGCTTCCAGCCGCGCGGCCGCCTCGCCCTCGTAGGCCTGACGGTCAAAACAGATGCCAAGGGCCGCAGCGACTGCATCAAACAGGCGGCCGCACGATGATGCGTTGGGCGAATTGACCGACGCCTTGATCATGGCATCTACACTCGCCAACGGCTTGGCGGTGAGCGCGGCAAACAGGTCGAGTTCGCCGAAATTCATGGCGAAGGCCGGCCATCCCATCTCGGCCGTCACATGCGCATGGAGGTTGCGCCACGGCTCGCGTATGGCTTGCGCCCCCCCTGGCATGGCGACTGGCTTGAAGGTGCCAAGCCGTTCAAAGCGGCGATAGTCCGCAAGCAGGAACTCGCCACCCCAGATCGCACCATCGGACCCGTATCCGAGCCCGTCGAGCACGATGGCCAGGACAGGATCGGCGTTCAACGGGCGTCCGTTTTCAGCCAGGCAGGCAGCGGCATGGGCATGATGGTGCTGAACCTCCACGAGCGGCAGGTTTTCGGACACCGCGGTGGCGCGCGCCAGTTTCGCCGACAGATATTCAGGATGCAGGTCCGCGGCCAGGGCTGCCGGGCGGTGATCGAAAAGACCGCGAAAAAGGACGAGGTTCTTGCGATAGTCGTCATAGGTCAGTGCGTCTTCGAGATCGCCCTGGTGCTGCGACAGCACCGCACGGCCGTCCTTGATCAGACAGAAGGTCGCTTTCAATTCGGCGCCATAAGCCAGAATTTCAGGCGCCGGCTCGAAGCCTGGCGGAAGCTGGATCGACGCCGGCGCATAACCGCGTGCGCGGCGCAGCACGCGCAATCTCCCGCCCATGTGCCGCACAAGGGAGTCGTCTATGCGGTTGGCGATATCGCGATTGTGGGTCAAAGCGAAGGGCGCAATCGCCGACAGTTTCGCTGCCGCTTCGACGTCATCGATAAGCTGCGGTTCGTCGGACAGGTTGCCGCTGGTCATGACCACCGGCCGGCCCATGCGCCGCAGCAACAGCAGATGCAAAGGGGTTGAAGGCAGCATGAAGCCAAGGGTCTTGAGGCCGGGAGCGATCTCGTCGGGCAGGTCTTCCGGTCCGGTGGCGGCAAGCAGAACAATGGGCGCCTCGCGGCTTTCAAGGGCCGCCGCTTCCGCCTCGCTGAGCGTTGCGTAGCGACGAACGACATCGAGGTCGCGCGCCATCAGCGCGAAGGGTTTTGCGTCGCGGCGTTTGCGTTGCCTTAGCAAAGCCGCCGTTTCGGGCCGTGTGGCGTCGCAAGCAAGCTGGTAGCCGCCAAGTGCCTTGATGGCCACGATCTCGCCTTTCTGGATCAGGCTCAATGCCGCGTCCACGTCGTCGAGCATCGAATGCTGCTCGAAGGAAAGAGCGCGGCCATCAAAGCGGATCAGTCTTGCTGCGGGACCGCAGACATGACAGGCCGTCGCCTCGGCATGAAAGCGGCGGTCGGCGGGGTCGCGATATTCGGCGCCGCAAGCCTGGCATAGCGGAAACGGCGCCATGGTCGTGGTGGCGCGGTCGTAAGGCACGCCGCCAACGATGCTCAATCTTGGCCCGCAATGGGTGCAGTTGGTGAAGGGATAGCGGAAGCGCCGTACGAACGGGTCAAGCGTTTCGGCGGCACAGGCGCTACACATGGCGGCATCGGGCGATATTTCGGTGCGGGCACGAGCACCCGTCTCGCTGTCGACGATGACGAAACCGGATTCCAATTCGCCCTCACAAGGGCTGGTCTCGATGGCCGTGATTTCGGCCAGCGGCGGTGGCGAGGTCCGCAACTCTTCGACAAGTGCGGCAATGGTCGAGGAGACGCCGCGCACGCGGATCAACACGCCTTGGCTGTCGTTGAGCACGTCGCCGTCGAGGCCCAGCCGGCTGGCGATCCGCCAGACTGTCGGGCGGAAGCCGACGCCTTGCACACGGCCGCGAACCCTGATCTCGACACTGCTCGTCGCGTCGGCCATCCGCAGCGGCGTGTTCATGACGCCGCCTCCCACAACAGGACGCGATTGTTGCCCGTGTCGGCGATCGCCAGCGTATTGCCCGATGCAGCCAATGCGAACGGCCAGCAGACGCTGTCACGGGCAGCAAAACGCCAGCGATTGTCGCCCTTGTCGGCAAAGCCGGCCTGGGCGGCGAGACCGCAAGCGGCACTATCCATGCGCAAATCGTCGAGGGGGTAGCCGATCAACCGGGAATTGGCGGTGTCGGCGCAAACGAGGGTGCCGTCACGGATCGTCATGCCGTAGGGCATGTTGAGTGCGCGATTGTTTGGATGATAGGAGGCCCGGTTGTGATCATTGCCGTCGAAGCCGGATTGACCCAGCACGAAGCTGCAGGGAGCGCCATCGGCATTGGGCATGGAATTCCAGACCATGATGCGGTTGTTGCCGGCGTCCGCCACCAGAATCTTGTTGTTGTCGACAACCACGCTGTGCGGCCAGCGCATGCCGACAGCACCGCCTACCCCAGAGGCATTGTCGTCACGGGTCGTTGCATCAACCTGGCCGAGCACCAGATCGGCGGGCTGGCCGTTACGTTGGGGGATGGAGTTCCAGATCAGCACCCGACGGTTTCCGGTATCGGCAACAAACACTCGGCCATCGGCGATTGTGACGCCATAACACCAGTTCAGCGTATCGGCCGCCGCGGTTGCCGCGCCACGGTTGGCGGCACCGTTCGAAAAATCCGCCTGCCCGAGCACCAGGTCCGCCGGCTGGTTGGAGTGCTCGGGCAGTGTGCGCCAGATCAGCACACGGTGGTTCCATGCATCGGCAACGGCAAGCACCTTGCCATCGGTCGATACTCCCGTCGGCATATTCAACGTGGCTGGACCAAGCGGCCCATGTGCGTTGCGACCTTCGGAGAAAAAATCGGGCTGGCCGATCAGCAGGTCCGCGTCTGCATTGTCTGTTTGCGGCACCGTGTTCCAGATCATCAGCCGATGATGGCCGGTATCGGCAACGAAAAACGGCCCACCGTCCGGTGCAAAGCACACGCCGCGCGGCCCAAACAGCGAATTTGGTTGCGGCCTGATGGGATCAGGAAGTCCGTCACCAGCGATCTGGTCACCGAGAACGGTTCGCGCACCGCGCGGATCGAGCAGCTGTTGTGTTACGCTGCCAGGCAGAGGTCGGCGGTAATCGGGGGCCAGGGAGATGCGCATCATGACGACAGCCTCACCTCGACGCGATTGCCGATGACGCGCACGGCATGCGACTGAAGCGCCACTTCGGGCGCGGTCAGGCACTCACCGCTGGAAAGATCATACCGGAAGCCATGATATGGACAGGTGATGATGCCATCCTCGATGCTGCCGCCGTCCAGCTCCATGCCAAGGTGCGCGCAGGCATTCTGGAAGCAGGAAACCACCCCCTCCTGACGCGACAGGATGACATTTTGCCCGCCGACCACGACGGCACTGATGCCACCCTGCGGGATCTCATCGAGGCGGCACACCAAATGCCAGCCGCCGACGGCGCCGAGCGCGAACGGGCTGACGAAGCGGACACTATCATTGTCGGCAGCGTTGCTCATGCCCTTGATCTGAACGATATCAGTGATCTCGGGACAGGCTTCCTCAATTGCTTTTTTTACGCCCGCGTGGAACGTGAGGGCCGAGGCCGGACAGCCGTCGCAGGCGCCGACGAACCGCACCTCGATCGCCGGCGGCCGGACGTTGACCAACTCGACATTGCCGCCATGCGAGGCAAGCATCGGGCGCACCCCGTCCAGCGCCGCCTCTACCCGCTCACTGAGGCTGGGCTTGAGGATATTGTGACGGCGCAGCACCGCATAGACGACCTCGTCGGTAACCGCATGCTTCATCGCAGCGAGCGCGGCCGGCTCATCTTTCAATCCCCGCACCAGGCGTCGCAAAGCCTCACCATGCAGGTCCTCTATAGCGCGGCGGTATGCCTCCACCGCGTTGCGTTGCGTCTCGTCCCAACTCGAAAAGATCGCCTCGACACGCTCGATGTCGCCGGCAAGACCGGCGAGATCCTCGCGTTTGGTCGGGATCTGATCGATGGCGTTCATATCAACGGTACTTGAGGTTTTTGAACAGATACGGCTGCAAGGCACCGCCAATGAGGCAGGCGAGCCCGGCTGCGGCTGCCAACGGCAGGCCGGCCTTGGCCAGGGCAATGACAAGCAGGGCGGTTATGGTCGCCCCTATCGCTGTCTGGCGATAGACCTTGCCGGGTTCGGAGAAGAGCTTTCCCCGAAAGAAGAGTGTGATCGAGCTTTTTGCCATTTCCAACATGATTTGCCCCTCAGCCGATCAGCGCCAGAATGATCAATCCGGCGACCAGTCCCGGCACGCCAGCGATCGGTCCGTAAAAACTGCCCATCATGGCGGCAAGTTCGTTGCCCAAAGATTTGCCGCCAACGGCGATGCCACCGATCGCTCCGCCGATGCCGGAGCAGACCAGTCCGATAATGAGCGCAAGCACCGCGCCAGCTGCCGTCAGTTCAACTCCTGCCACGTCATAGACTCCTTGAGTTCGGTTCAGTTGAGATGTCGGTGTTCCACGCCACCTTGTTGATTGCTGTCGTCAGGGGTTGCCGAGAGCAGTTCACGTTCGATCTGCTCGAGGGCCTCGGCAACGGTGCGGGCCTTCTCGGCCTGTCCGCTGGCGCTGAAAATCTCCCGGCTCTCGCGATAATACTCCCGGGCCGCGCGTACGTTGGCGCGATTGCCGTTCTCGGGCCGTTCCGGGTCGTCGGGAAGATTCCACAGGCAATTCGCCTTGTTGGCGACCGTGTTGGCATATTCGAGCGGCATCGTGTCCCGGAGACGAACTTTCAGAGCTTCGTCATAGGCGTCGAGCGCGCGCAAATTGTTTTCCAGCGTATGGCTTGAGGACGCGTATTGCAGAGCATTGCCGAGGTTGTTCTGCAACATGGCGTATTCGGCGGGATGATCGATCAGATTGACGATCTTCAAACCTTCTTCGAATGCCTGCACGGCCAGCGCCTCGCGCATTTTTGATCTGGCATCGGTGAACGGAATGGAAAGAAACGCCGTCGCCAGATTGTTCTGCAGGATGGCGAATTCCTTTGGGAAGTGTGCCTTGTCGAACGTGCGCAGCGCCCGCTGATAGGCCGAAATCGCGTCGGTGATGCGGGCCTTGTGCTGGCCGGCCAGATTCTGGATCGCAAGACCGAGGTTCATTTCTGCCTCTGCCAGTTCTTCTGGCCGACCGAAGTCGACCAGCGATGGCATGGCGGCCTCGAAGGCGGCGCGCGCTTGTTGCAGCGCTGCTGTTCCCTCGTCGGGGAGGATCAAAAGAGCCGTGCCCTTGCGGGCAAAGATACGGGCCGAAAGCAGGCGTTCGTCCTGCGGGCAGACGCTGAGCGCGCGATCGTAGAGGTCGACTGCCGCCAGGATCTGCTCGGCGCTCTTGGGGCGCTGCTGGAGTCCCATGGCGATTTCCATGAGCATCTCGGCACGCTCGGCGGGGGTCGCCGATTCGTCTTCTGCCGCAGCAATTGCTGCGCGCACCTCATCCTCGGCGCGAGTGCTTTGCAACTGGGCTTCCCTCCACGGCTGCTTTGGCGCAGCTTATTATCTTGGCAAAAAGCTAGCCGAGTTTTCCAAACCTGTCTACTTAAATTACCAACTGATAACTTAGTTTACAAAAACAGGTCTTTGGCAACGAGGGCGGCCTGCTCCGCCTCCCAACGAGCGAAAAATTCGCACGCCGATTCATCATCCATCCCCTGCTCCCGGAAGAAATCTGGCGCAAAGACCACGCGGTCCCCTGCCCCGTTGCGACGCTTGAGCAGATAGCCGCCAGATGCGGCGTGGCGAACAGGCAGGATGATAAGGTCGTTGTTGCGCCGCAGCAGAATGACGCTCTCCAGGCCGGTGAAGTATCGGTCGCATATTGCCGAAGACAAATAGAGCCCGCCGCGCCGGATCTGGACACTGGAGGCGGGCGCGTTCATGCGGACACCGTGGCCAACCTTTCGCTGATGAGCGCCTCGACGCGGCGTGAAACCTGCTCAGCCGACGCGGCGACATCGTGCGACAACCCTATGCCAAAGCCAAGTTCGGCGGCCTCGATCAAAAAGACCGTCACGTCCGTGGGAAACTCTTCACGAAAAATTTGCCGTCCCGCATAGAGGGCCGCTTCCCAGCGGAAGTCATGAAGGTTGAGACCGGGGACATAGGGACGCTCGAGCACAGCGCCCGGCACCTCGTGTATGGCGCCTGGCGTGACCCCGGTTTTTGACGCATCGACCACGATCAAGGACGTGCAACCGCGCGCGGCAAACATGACCGACATGCCGTCCGTACCCGCATCCAGCAATTTGACATCCGGTCCTTCGAGGTTGCGTTGCCGCAATGCGCGTATGACCTCTATGCCCACCCCATCGTCTTGGCGGTTCAGATTTCCGCAGCCGATGACGATGATCATAGCGGTACAGTCATATGCGCCACAGCCGGCAGGACCACTGCGGTTCAACGGGAACGGCAAGTTCGGGAAGCTCGCAGAAGCGCCGGTGGACCAGATAGTACATGCAGGTCTCGCAGGCTTGTTCGATGCCGCCGTGCTCCACCGGCTGGAGGGTGAAGCCCGCAATCACCAATCCAGCCGTAATGTCGCCGCCAGCCCGGCGCAACCGGCCAAGGATTTCGGCCACGCTGTCCTGGTCGTCGGCACGTGGAAAAACCTCGGTCTTCAAGCCGCCGGCAAGCAAAGAGCGAATTCGGCCCGCCACACTCTCGTCGTTGATCGCGTTTTCCACCGGTTCCTCCTACCGCGCGGGCCTAAGGTCACTGCAAGGGCCTAGATGCGCCAAAGCCTGCACCACCAATCGGCATCGACCGGCACGGCCAGTTCCGGGAGGTCGCACCATTCGCGGTGGACGAGGTAATACATGCATTCCATGCAGCGCTGCTTGTCGGGCCCGTAGGGTTGATCCACGAAGCCGCTGATGACCATCTTGCCCTCTATGTCGTCGGCCTTGAGCTGACGCAGTTCGGTCAAAATCGCGGCAAACTCCCTTTCCGTTTCGGGAAAAGGTTCGGTCTGCGTCTTTAGCCCGCCTTGCATCAATTGGGCCATTTTGCGCAGCAAAGCATGCTGTTGCTCGCTATTCATTGCCTGCGCTCCCGGGTTCGTGTGCAGCAGATCCGATCGCCCGGCACGCGGCCGGACGATCGAGGCTGAGGGCGCTCGACGCGTTGCGTCGGATCAAGCCGTACGGAAGCGTGCGAGTTCTGTCCCGGTGCTGGCATCATGGGCGTGCACGGTACAGACAAGACAGGAATCATACGAGCGGCAGACGTGGCCGACTTCGACGGGATCGCTTGGATCCGCGATCGGCGTGCCGATCAGGGCCTGCTCGATCGGGCCAAGCTCGCCGCCGTCCGATCTTGGCCCGACATTCCAAGTGGTCGGCGCGATGATCTGGTAGTTCTTGATCTTGCCGTTTTGCACCTCGATCCAATGACAAAGCGCACCGCGGATGGCTTCGGTGGCTCCCCAGCCGCGACCGTCCTTCTCTGTCGGCTTGACGTACCACGGGTCGTTAAGGCGAAACTCGCGCAGCGCATGCTCGGCCTGACGGTAGAGCTTGACGCCTTCGTGCATGCGGGCGAAGTGGCGCAGCATGACACTGGCCCCGCCAAGTTTCTTGTACATGTCAAGAACAAGCGGGTCGTAATGCTGCCAGCTTTCTCCGTGGCTACCACCTGCGATCAGCTGGCGGGCCAGAGGTCCAGCTTCAAGCCGACCGTTGTTGTCGTGGCGCACCGCGGTCGACCATGAGTACTGATTTTCGTATTCGACGGGATTCTTGCCGACGGCCTTTGTCGTGCGCTCGAACGGATGCTTTCCGCTCGGCTCGTCGTACCAGGCATGCAAGACGTCCTCTCTTGTGTGGACCTGGTCCATCAGCTTGTGGGTATCGGCCGCGCCGTCGTAGACGCCGCTTTTCATAAGCACTGACGCGTTGCGGTTTTCGATCGTCGGCCGGTTGTACTTGTCCTCATGCGGCAAGTAGCCCCACGAAACGTACTTTCCATGACCTTTACCATATTTGTCGACACCGACGTCCATGCTCATGCGCCAGAACATGCCCAGATCCGAGTTCGCGTGCTCCGGGCGCTCGTCAAGCCAGGCCATGAAATCGTCATAGGAGCGAATCTGCTCGTAACGTTCGAAGGAGCAGCCCAGCCAAACCGGCTCCATCCAGTTGCGGCGGAAGTGCTCGAGAATAGACCATGCCCGGGTTACGTCAGTAAGCGTGGGCGCACACATCACGCCGCCAGGCACCATGTAGCTCGAATGCGGCCACTGGCCGCCCAGCAGGGCATAGATTTCAACGGGTCGTCCAGAGATCGTCACGCCAAGTTCATAGTTGGTGCCGGTGTATGGCGACCAGCGCTTGACCGCCTCCTCGTAGTATTTCGAATGCGAATAGTTCTTGTGGGTGTAGTCGATCATGAACAGGCCGTAGTGGTGTCTTGGCAAGCTCTGCAGGCTTTCCACGATCTGCCCGAGATTGCGCGCAAGGATGGCGTTGCGGGGGACCTCGGCTTTCCAGGCCGTATCGAGCGCCCAGGCCGCGCAGGTCAGGTGCGAAGCGCCGCAGATACCGCAGGCGCGCGGCGTGACGACCAGACCCGCCTGCGGATCCTTGTCGCGCAGGATAATCTCGAACCCGCGGAACAGTTCGGCTTGCGTCCAGGCGTTGACGACAACGCCATTTTGGATGTCGACGCGCACGTCGAGATCGCCCTCGACGCGGCCAACAGGAGAAATATCAAGTGTTTGAACAGCGGCTGACATGGTCTTCCGGACCTCCCTGAAAAATAGAATCTGGCAATCGGTGACTTCAGACGACGAAGATGTCTTCTTCAGCCCAGCGTGGCGAAGCAGCCTTGGCGGCGGCGGTCAGCTTGATGTAACCGGTCTTGTCGACCCCGCTCGGCATGTCCTTTGGCACACCCATGACGGTCTGCGTCTTGAACACGGTCCCCGGAGCCAGATCGAAGAAAGGAAATTCAGGCTCGGTGCAGCCCATGCACGGCATCCCCGCTCGCGTCTTGGACGATTGCCGGTTCCACAGAATTCGGTTGCACGGCGAATGCGTCATCGGCCCGCGGCAGCCCAGGTCGTAGAACAGGCAGCCTTTGCGCTGACCAAACTCGGTCGCAGAAACCTTGTAGGCGAAGTGCATGTTGCGGGTGCAGCCCGTTTGCGTGAAGGACGTGAAAAAGGTCTTCGGACGCTGGAATTCGTCCAAGGTGAGATCACCGCCGCGGCCGGTGGCGACCGCGACCACGATTTGCGTGATCCAGTCGGGGTGAGCCGGGCAACCCGGAATGTTGATCACTGGCAGACCGGCCTTGGATTTGAAATCCTTGCCCAGGAAGCCGCCATGGCCACGCTTGAGGAATTGCAGGCCTTCGCTTTCGGACGGGTTCGGCGCGGTCGCGGGGATGCCGCCCCACGTCGCACAATCGCCAACGGCGACGACAAAGTTGGCGACCTTGCACAGGTCCCTCACCCAGTCGCGCATGGGACGGCCTGCAAAGCGGTTCCATTCGCCGGTCCCGTTGGGGGCGTTCACCACGGTGCCTTCGAACACGAAAATGTCCAGCGCCAGCGTGCCTGCGGTCAGCGCCTTCAGCATCTTTTGCAGGTTCTCGCCGAGCTCGAGCCCGAGCGAGGGATGCCACAGCACATTGATGCCAAAGTCGGTAACCAGATCGCACGCGCTCGGTTCCTCGGCATTGAGAAACGACATCGTGTTGCCGGAGCATGCTCCACCCTGGAGCCACAAAAGATTGGCCATTCTCTCCTCCACAGCCTGTAACGAAGCATTGCCGTATGCACGCCTCCGACTAATGTGAAGCAAGCGCCGTGCCAGCCGGAAACGTTGTCCAGGAAACCTTTTATTATCAATAACTTGCCGTGCCTTGGCGCGGATTGGGCCGCCCTATCGGCCCGCGCACCGGCTGCAAAGTAACTTTGCTGTTGGAAACTAGGTTGTGAACGAAGCCAAGGGTCGTCACGACCCGTTCTTAGCCGTGACGATTGCCACAGGCCGGACAGGTGACTTCGAGCAGATAGCCATACCAGATACCTTGGCAGCGACTGCACCAGTGGCCCGTCGTCTGCCGTTCAGGCGCGCCGATCGTTTTTGCCATTGCCCCCAACCCAAGATATTTGGTCGGCTTGTGACGGCTTGAAGTCGGGACCCGGGACTGCGGAAACGGGATTATCTCCGTTTGCGGCTGTGATGAGGGTTCATCGGCTTTGCTCATGGCGCTCTCCTAAACGTCCGCGCTCAAAACTCAACATAGGGCTGACATGACCGATTTGCCACCCGCGTTCGAAGAGCCACCTGCCCGCCATGCCAAGCCTGGCTGACAACATCGCGCATCACCGATTGCCAAAAACAGGAGCGGCTAGCCGTGTTCGTTCAAGCTGTAGCGTTTGATCTTGTTGGCCAGGCCGACCCGCGACAGCCCAAGTTCGTTTGCCGTGCGGCTTTGATTCCAATGATTGCGAACGAGCGCCCTGCTGACGATCTGCCTTTCGAGGCTTTCCACCTGGTCCTTCAACGTCACGCCGTCAGGCAGAAAGGCAACCGCTTCGGCACTGCGCCGTGGTGGCGCGGCCAGAAGCGTCGCCGACATGTTGCGGGTCGTTAGATACTCACCGTCCTTGGCGAGAGCCACCATGCGGCGGATTTCGTTTTCCAGCTCCCGGACATTTCCTGGAAATTCGCCGCCTGAAAGCTTTTCGATGGCGTTGGCCGTGATTCCCAGGATCTTGCGGCCAATGGCATCGGCATGTTTTGCCGCAAAAAACTCCGCCAGGGGTCCGATGTCTTCGGGACGTTCTCTCAGCGCGGGCACTTCGAACTCGAAGCCTTTGAGGCGGAAATAGAGATCCTGCCGGAACTCGCCGCGCGCGACGAGTGTTTTCAGGCGCCGATTGGATGCCACGATAATGCGGACATCACAGTGTGTGACCCTGTCCGAGCCAAGAGGCTTGACCTCGCCCTCCTGGAGAAATCGCAACAAGCTCACCTGAAACGACGGCGACACTTCGGAAATCTCATCCAGGAAAACCGTCCCGCCGTCGGCGGCGCGAAACAGACCCAGCCGGTCCGAAATAGCTCCGGTAAAGGATCCACGCTTGTGTCCAAACAATTCCGATTGCAGTAGTTCGTCCGGCACGCCTCCACAGTTCTGGACGAGCAGGGGACTTGCACGGCGCGTTGAGTTGTAGTGGATGGCCCTGGCGAGCAGTTCCTTGCCCGTCCCCGTCTCGCCTTCGATGAGGATCGGCAACTCGGTCTTGGCCGCTTGCCGCGCCAGTTCGCACAATTCAGCCATTTTCTCGCTGACGTAGACGAGCTTTTCGAAACGCTGGCTTTCCGTTCTGAAGACGGCATTCTTCCGCTCACCGAAGATCAGCCCGTCGCCTGAGATTTTGAACTCTCGAGACAGGATGCGATGGCGGCGTGCAAGTTCGCGGGTCTCCAGCGCTCTTTCGACAACCAGGCCCAATTGCGACGCATCAACCGGCTTCAGCAGAAACTGATAGATTGCCGCCTGGGACAAAGCCGGCTCCGAAATGCAGTCCGATTTCGACGTCACATATATGCGGGTGATGTCGGGATGAGACACCCGCAGGCCAGTGAGAAAGGTGAGACCAGCATCTTCCCCCTCATGATCCTCCGCAATGGCCAGATCAACGTGGATGGTAGCCATGGTGGTCAAGGCTTCAGAAAAGGAGTGCGCCAGGATGACCCGGTACGCGTAGCGCTCGGCCAGGACATTGAGCGGCCACGTCCAGTCGCTGCCCTGCCGCGAGACGATAACGACGGTACCCGGTTCATCCATATAAGCAGGTTTCCATTTTGCGCACCTTGTTAGCAAAAGGGCGGGACGGCTTCAATTGTCATGAATGGCTGCTTCTTGCCAAACGTCGAGAGTTAAGCACCGATATAGGCCTAGCGGATCTCCGGATAGAGTTTTGCCGAGACGGGCAGGAAAGCGGCTCCCTTGCGCGCCAGGAAGGCGCAGAACGCCCCAATGGCCGGCGTCACGACGCGGTCGCTGCGCACCACGGAAAACCATTGGCGCCGAATTGGCATTCCGACCACATCGAGCACCGACAATCGTCCGCCCTGGACCTCGAAGGCTATGGTGTGGGCGGAGATGAAGGCAACGCCCAGTCCAGCCATCACGGCCTGCTTGATCGTTTCGTTGGAATCCATCTCCGTTCCCGGTTGCTCCAATCGCCCAGGGACGTCGCCAAGAAACCGTTCGAAAGACATGCGGGTGCCCGAACCCGGTTCGCGCACGATGAAATGCTCCTTCGCGATCCTGGCTTTGGTAATGTCGCGCGCCCGGGCCAGCGGATGATCGGGGGCGGCAGCGATGATCAGCGGGTGGTCGCCGAACACTTTGGCCTCCACCGGCAGGTCCGGGGGCGGTCGTCCCATCAGCGCAATATCAAGAACATGGCCCTTCAGCTTTGCAATGGTTTCGGCCCGGTTGCCGATTACCAGCTTCAATTCGATATCGGGAAACTCCTTCTTGAAGCCAGCAATGATCTGCGGAGCAAAATACTTCGCCGTGGAAACCGCGCCGACGATCAAATGCCCCTTCCTGATACCCTTGACGGCATCAATCTCCTCGTGGAGCAGCCGCAATCTCTCATCGATGGCGTGTGCCGCTTCGATGAACGCCAAACCTGCGTCAGTCGGACGCATGCCTAGCGGAGCGCGCTCGAAAAGCTGAATTCCGGCCTCTTCTTCAACCTGTTGAAGCTGTAACGTCACCGCCGGTCCGGTAAGTCCCAACGCCTTGGCAGCATTGATGATTTTACCCTCGCTATGGATGGCCGAGATGACGCGGAGGTGACGGAGCGTGATGTTGCGCATCTGCTGAAGTAAGCAGAACTTATCGCCGCCGTAAATAGATTAAAGTTTACTAACCCGTACCGGGCTGTTCCAACCGTCATCAGATCTGCGGCGCTATCGCGGGATCGGGAGGGGAAAATGAACAATCCGACACTCGAGGCCTTTTTGGCGTCGCACGCACGGCAAGGGCATGATGGCGACGTTCTCGCAACGGTGGCGGCGCTGGCTGGTGCGGCGCTTGCGATCAACAAGGCCATCCGCTCTGGCTCTCTGGGGTCCGCCTTTGGCGGCACCAACGCAACGGTCAATGCGGACGGCGATACCCAAAGGCACCTCGACCTTTATGCCGATCAGATCTTCCTGGACGCCATGCGTCGTGCGCCGGTGCGGTGTGTCGCCTCCGAAGAGCGGATCGCGCCGGTCGCACTCGACCCCGAGAGCCGCATTGGGGTGGCCATCGACCCTTTGGACGGCTCGTCCAACATCGACGTCAACGTATCGATCGGTACCATATTCTCGCTTCTCCCAGCGACTGGCGCGCCCGGCATCGACCCGGCCGCCTTTTTTCTCCAGCCAGGCAGCAGCCAGCTCGCGGCAGGCTTTTTCGTCTACGGACCGCAGCTGGTTCTGGTTTTGACGCTTGGCCACGGCACGCACGCCTTCGTCTTGTCGCCAGAACTTGGCACCTTCGTGCAGACCCATGAGAGCGTGGCTGTGGCCGAACGCACCCAGGAGTTCGCCATCAACGCTTCCAATTATCGCCATTGGGAAGAAGCCGTGCGGCTCTATGTGGATGATTGCCTGAAAGGTGAGGAAGGTCCGCGCGGCAAGAACTTCAACATGCGCTGGATCGCCTCGCTGGTAGCCGATGTCTATCGCATCCTGATGCGCGGTGGCGTCTTTCTTTATCCCGGCGATAGCCGTGCCGGTTATGCAAGCGGCCGGCTGAGGCTCGTCTACGAGGCCAATCCCATTGCGATGCTGGTGGAGCAGGCCGGTGGACGCGCAACCAATGCGCTTTGCAGCATCCTCGACATCGTTCCGACCGGCCTTCACCAACGCGTCCCGTTTGTCTTCGGCTCCGCCAGGGAGGTCGAGCGCGTCGCCCGCTATCACACCGAGCCAAGTGCAATAGCCGAGCGTTCACCGCTGTTTGGCAATCGTGGCCTGTTTCGGGCTTGATCAGGGAAGCACAAGATGTCGGCCAAGCACCCCATCATTTCGATCACCGGCTCCTCAGGTGCGGGCACCACCTCGGTCAAGCGCATCTTTGAGCAGATCTTCCGGCGCGAAAACGTCGATGCCGCCTATATCGAGGGCGATGCATTCCACCGCTACGATCGCGCGGCGATGAAGGTGAAGGTTGCCGAGGACGAAAAGGGTGGCAATCCCTACTTCACCCATTTCAACGCCGAGGCCAACGAACTCGACGCGCTCCAGGAGGTCTTTGAAAACTATGGGCTCAGGGGTGCCGGGCGCACCCGGACCTATGTTCACGATGAGGCGGAGGCCAGCCTTTATGGCTGCGATCTCGGCACCTTCACCCCGTGGCGCGACTTCGCCCCTAGTGACCTGCTGTTCTATGAGGGCCTGCATGGTTGTGCCGTCACCGACAGGGTCGATCTGGCCAAACACGCTGATCTCAAGATTGGCGTCGTGCCGGTCATCAACCTTGAATGGATCCAGAAGATCCACCGCGACCGCTCAACGCGCGGCTACTCGACGGAAGCTGTGGTGGACGTGATCCTTCGGCGCATGCCCGATTATGTGCGCCACATCGTGCCGCAGTTCTCGAAGACAGACATCAATTTCCAGCGCGTGCCGATCGTCGATACCTCAAATCCATTCGTCGCTCGCTGGATCCCGACACCTGACGAATCGATGCTGATCATCCGCTTCGCCAACCCGCGCGGCATCGATTTCCCCTACCTGCTTTCAATGATCCACAACTCGTTCATGTCGCGCGCCAACTCGATCGTCGTGCCGGGCAACAAGCTCGACCTGGCCATGCAGCTGATCCTCACACCGCTGATCATGCAACTGATCGAACGCAAGCGCCGCGCCAACTGAGGAAGCTGAGATGAACCAGATCGCGATCGACACGCCCGTCCCCGCCAGGGCCGATGAACAGCTGATGGCAAACGCCATCAGGGCGCTCGCCATGGATGCGGTTCAAAAGGCAAACTCCGGCCATCCCGGCATGCCGATGGGCATGGCCGATGTTGCCACCATACTGTTCAATCGCTTCCTGCAAATCGACCCGTCGCGTCCCGACTGGCCCGATCGCGACCGTTTCGTTTTATCGGCGGGCCATGGCTCGATGTTGCAATATGCGCTGCACTATCTGCTCGGCTACGAAGACATGCCGATCGAGGAGTTGCAGCGCTTCCGACAGCTTGGCAGCCGCACTGCCGGGCATCCCGAATATGGCCATGCACTTGGCATCGAAACCACGACGGGTCCGCTTGGCCAGGGCATTGCGACGGCGGTCGGCATGGCATTGGCCGAGCGCATGCTTGCCGCCCGGTTTGGTGCCGGCCTCGTCGACCACTACACATATGCAATCGCCGGCGATGGCTGCCTGCAGGAGGGGATGAGCCACGAGGCGATTGATCTTGCCGGCCATCTTGGCCTTTCGAGATTGATCGTGCTGTGGGACGACAATCGCATCTCGATCGACGGTCCGACCTCGCTGGCGACGTCGATGGACCAACCGATGCGCTTCCAGGCCGCCGGCTGGAACGTGCTTTCGATCGACGGCCACGACCTGGAGGCAATCGCGGCGGCGCTGGAGCAGGCACGGACGTCTGACCGGCCGACGTTGATCGCCTGCCGGACCACAATCGGAAAGGGCGCGCCGAACCTGGGCGGCTCGGAAAAAACCCATGGCGCGCCGCTTGGCGAGGCCGAAATCGCCGCGACGCGAGCAAACCTCGGTTGGGATCATCCACCCTTCGAGATCCCCGGCGACGTTTTGCGCGCCTGGCGCACAGCACCAGCACGCGGCCAAAACGCGCGCGCGGGTTGGGAGGCGAGGCTTGCCGCGTCGCCGCGCCGCCATGAATTCGAAAGTGCCATGGCTGGCGACCTTCCCGAAGCCCTGTTCGAGGCGCTGGAGGCATTCCGCCAGCAACATTTCGACAAGGCGACCAACGTCGCGACCCGCAAGGCCTCTGAATTGGCTCTCGGCGTCATCAACGAGGCGACGCAGCAGACCGTCGGTGGATCGGCGGATCTTACGCATTCCAACTTGACCATCACCAAGGGCATGGCTCGCGTTTCACCGGGCGACTTCTCCGGCCGATACATCCACTATGGCATCCGCGAGCACGCCATGGCGGCGGCCATGAACGGCATGGCGCTGCATGGCGGGCTTGTGCCTTATGGCGGGACATTCCTGTGCTTTGCCGATTATGCGCGCGGCGCAATGCGGCTCTCGGCACTGATGGGCCAGCGCGTCATCTATGTGATGACCCACGATTCCATCGGACTTGGCGAGGATGGGCCCACACACCAGCCTGTCGAACATCTGGCGATGCTGCGTGCCACGCCCAACCTCAATGTCTTCCGTCCAGCCGACATCATCGAGACAGCCGAATGCTGGGAGCTGGCGCTGAGGTCAAAGCACCGGCCGAGCGTGCTGGTCTTGTCGAGGCAGACCCTGCCGATGTTGCGCACGAAGGCTCCCGAAGCCAGTCGCTCGGCCAAAGGGGCTTACCTCATGCGCAAGCCCGTCGGCCGGCGCGATCTGACGCTGATTGCCACGGGTTCGGAAGTCGAGATCGCCCGCGCGGCCGCCGACTTGCTCCTGGAGCGCTATCATATGCGGGTTGCCTTGGTCTCCATGCCCTGCTGGGAACTCTTTGAAGAACAAGACGAAGCCTATCGCGCCGAGGTTCTGGGAACAGCTCCGCGCATAGCCGTCGAGGCCGCCGCGCGCCTTGGTTGGGACCGCTGGATTGGTGACGGCGGCGCTTTCGTCGGAATGACCGGCTTTGGCGCCAGCGCACCGGCGGCAGAGCTTTACAGGCATTTCGGGATCACGGCCGAGGCTATTGCCGATTCCGCCTGTGCAGTTGTTCAGAAGGATTGAAGCCTTGCCCGTCAGAGTTGCCATCAACGGATTTGGCCGCATCGGCCGCAACATCCTGCGCGCCATCCATGAATCCGGCCGCAGGGACATCGACGTCGTCGCCGTCAACGATCTCGGCCCGGTTGAGACCAACGCGCATCTGCTGCGCTATGACAGCGTGCACGGCCGCTTCCCGCACGAAGTCTCGGTCTCCGGCGACCAGATCACCGTCGGCAAGGAGACCTTCAAGGTCACCGCGATCAAGGACCCGGCGCAGCTGCCGTGGAAGGAACTCGGCATCGACATCGCGCTCGAATGCACCGGCATCTTCACAGCCCGCGACAAGGCTGCCGCGCATCTGACCGCCGGCGCCAAGCGCGTCGTCGTCTCGGCGCCCGCCGAAGGTGCCGACCTCACCGTCGTCTACGGCATCAACCACGACCAGCTGACCAAGGACCACATCGTCATCTCGAATGCGTCCTGCACCACCAACTGCCTGGCGCCGCTGGCCGCCGTGCTGCACGAGACCGTCGGCATCGAAAAGGGCATGATGACGACGATCCACTCCTACACCGGCGACCAGCCGACGCTGGACACCATGCACAAGGATCTCTACCGCGCCCGCGCTGCGGCACTGTCGCAGATCCCGACCTCGACCGGCGCGGCCAAGGCGATCGGCCTGGTGCTGCCCGATCTCAAGGGCAAGCTCGACGGCATCTCGATCCGCGTGCCGACCCCCAACGTCTCGGTTGTCGACTTCAAGTTCATCGCCAAGCGCGCCACCACCGTGCAGGAAATCAACGAAGCGGTGATCGCTGCTTCCAACGGCAAGCTCAAGGGCATTCTCGGCGTCACCCATCACCCGAATGTCTCGATCGACTTCAACCACGATCCGCGCTCGTCGATCCTGGCGCTCGACCAGACCAAGGTCATGGACGGCAACTTCGTTTCGGTACTGTCCTGGTACGACAATGAGTGGGGCTTCTCCAACCGCATGGCCGACACCGCGGTCGCTGTTGGGGGCGTGCTTTGAAACCCCTCCCCGACATCCGCACCGCTGAAATTGCCGGCAAGACCGTTCTCGTTCGCGCCGACCTCAACGTGCCGCTGAAGAACGGCATGGTAGCCGATGCCACCAGGATAGTACGTTTTGCTCCAACAGTGAGGGATCTCCTGGCGCGCGGTGCCAAGGTTGTCGTCATGACGCATCTTGGCAGACCAGACGGTGATGCCAATCCCATCTATTCGGTGAGACCGGTAACAGGCACGCTGTCCACCGAAGTCGGCCGCGAAGTCGTGTTCGTCCCAGATTGTGTCGGTCCCACTGCGGAGAAGGCTGCCAAACATCATCAGGACGGCAAGGTTCTCCTGCTCGAAAACCTTCGTTTTCATAAGGGCGAGGAGGCCAACAGCCGCAATTTTGCATTGCGGCTTTCGGTCAACGGCGATCTCTTTGTCAACGACGCCTTTTCCTGCGCTCATCGCGCGCATGCTTCGACCCATGCAATCGCTGAAATCATGCCCGCTTACGCCGGCCCGTCCCTGCTTGCCGAAGTCGCCGCATTGACTGCCGCCCTCGACGCGCCGGAAAAGCCGGTGGCAGCTCTGGTGGGAGGTTCCAAGGTCTCTTCCAAGATAAGGGTATTGAAGAACCTGATCGGCAGGATGGATCACCTGATCATCGGCGGCGGCATGGCCAACACATTTCTGGCTGCAAGCGGATACCGTGTGGGGCGGTCAGTCCACGAGCCGGACTGTGTTTCGATCGCTCGCGATATCATGGAGGCTGCCGCCGCCAACGGTTGTCGTATTCTTCTGCCCAGCGACGTTACCGTGGCCAGGATGTTCGAGGCAGAGGCTTTGGCCACAACCGTCCCCGTGGCAGCTATCCCTGACGAGGCAATGGCGCTCGACGTTGGTCCCAGGACCGTTGCGGAGATCAAGCATGTCCTGAACGCCTGCCGCACCCTGTTGTGGAATGGGCCACTGGGCGCATTCGAGATGCGGCCATTTGGAGAGGCCACGTTCGCTGTGGCGCGCCATGCAGCGGCACTGTCAAAGGCCGGTCAACTCGCCACCATCGCGGGCGGCGGCGACACGGCGGCCGCACTGTCTTTGGCAGGCGTTGCCGACCAGATCACCTACCTTTCGACCGCCGGTGGCGCCTTCCTCGAATGGCTCGAAGGCTGCCGCTTACCTGGCATCGAAGTGCTGCGCAAAAGAGTCGAACACTCGGAGACCGTCTGACATGGCCAAGATTACACTTCGACAGCTGCTCGACCACGCCGCTGAACGTGACTACGGCGTTCCAGCCTTCAACATCAACAACATGGAGCAAGGTCTCGCCATCATGCAGGCGGCAAAGGCCTGCGACGCACCGGTTATCATCCAGGCCTCGCGCGGCGCCCGCGCTTACGCCCATGACATCATGCTGTCGAAGATGATGGATGCCCTGGCAGAAATCTATCCCGACATTCCGCTTTGCGTCCATCAGGACCACGGCAATAACGAAGCCACCTGCCTGACCGCGATCCGCCACGGCTTCACGTCGGTCATGATGGACGGCTCGCTCCTGGCCGACGGCAAGACGCCGGCGAGCTATGACTACAATGTGGAGATGACGGCAAGTGTCGCCGAGATGGCGCATGCGGTCGGCGCCTCGGTGGAAGGCGAGCTCGGTGTGCTTGGGTCGCTGGAAAGCGGCCACGGCGAGGCCGAGGACGGGCACGGCGCGGAGGGCGTGCTTTCCCACGATCAACTCTTGACCGATCCTGACCAGGCGGTCGATTTCGTCACGCAGACGAAGGTCGACGCGCTGGCGATCGCCTGTGGCACAAGCCACGGCGCCTACAAGTTTTCGCGCCGCCCTGACGGCGACATCCTCGCCATGCATGTCATCGAGGCCATCCACCAGAAACTGCCAAACACGCATCTGGTGATGCACGGCTCTTCCTCGGTGCCGCAAGAACTGCAGGACATCATCAACAGCTATGGTGGAGAGATGCCGCAGACCTTCGGCGTGCCGGTGGAAGAGATCGTGCGCGGCATCCGCCACGGCGTGCGCAAGATCAACATCGACACCGATTGCCGCATGGCCATGGCCGCCCAATTCCGCAAGGTCGCGGTCAGCAATCGCGCTGAGTTTGACCCTCGCAAATTCCTCAAGCCTGCCATGGATGCCATGCGCGACCTGTGCCGCGAACGTTTCGAGGCCTTTGGCTGCGCAGGCAATGCCAGCCGGATCAAGGTGATGCCCTTGGACGAGATGGCCAGGCGCTACGCAACGGGCCTGCTCGACACGCAAGTGGCGGCCAGCAGGGCTGCCTGAACCACCCATTTTTGACGGAAGGATCTCAATGATGACCGTGCAACCGACAGAGCTCAGAGGCAAGGAACGCTATCGCGCCGGCGTGCTCAAATACGCGCAGATGGGGTACTGGAACGGCGACTACGTGCCCAAGGACACCGATCTGATCGCGCTTTTTCGCATCACGCCCCAGGATGGCGTCGATCCGATCGAGGCCGCGGCCGCCGTCGCGGGCGAATCCTCGACGGCAACCTGGACGGTGGTCTGGACCGACAGGCTGACGGCGGCTGACCAGTACCGGGCAAAGGCCTATCGGGTCGATCCGGTGCCGGGGCGGCCGGGCGAATATTTCTGCTACGTCGCCTACGACCTGATCCTGTTCGAGCCGGGCTCGATCGCCAACCTGACGGCCTCCATCATCGGCAACGTGTTTTCGTTCAAGCCGCTCATGGCGGCGCGGCTGGAAGACATGCGGTTGCCCGTCGCCTATGTGAAGACCTTCAAGGGACCGCCGACCGGCATTGTGGCCGAGCGCGAGCGGCTGGACAAGTTCGGGCGACCGCTGCTGGGGGCGACCACCAAGCCGAAACTGGGGCTCTCAGGCAAGAATTACGGCCGCGTGGTTTACGAGGGTCTGAAGGGTGGCCTCGACTTCATGAAGGACGACGAGAACATCAACTCGCAACCCTTCATGCATTGGCGCGACCGGTTCCTCTACTGCATGGAGGCCGTCAATCGCGCGGCCGCCGAAACCGGCGAGATCAAGGGGCACTACCTCAACATCACGGCCGGCACGATGGAGGAGATCTACCGGCGTGCCGAGTTCGCCAAGGAACTGGGCTCATGCATCGTGATGATCGACCTGATCATCGGCTACACCGCAATCCAGTCGATCTCGGAATGGTGCCGGCGCAACGACATGATCCTGCATCTGCATCGCGCTGGACATGGGACCTACACCCGCCAGAAGAACCACGGCATCTCGTTTCGCGTCATCGCCAAGTGGATGCGGCTTGCCGGCGTTGACCACATCCATGCCGGCACGGCCGTCGGCAAGCTCGAAGGCGATCCCATGACGGTCCAGGGCTATTACAATGTCTGTCGCGAACTCAAGAACGAGGTGGACCTTCCGCGCGGCATCTTCTTCGAGCAGGACTGGGCCGACACGTTGAAAGTCATGCCCGTGGCCTCCGGCGGCATCCATGCCGGGCAGATGCATCAGCTGCTTGACTTGTTCGGTGACGACGTCGTGCTGCAGTTCGGCGGCGGCACGATCGGCCATCCGATGGGGATTCAGGCGGGCGCAACCGCAAACCGCGTTGCGCTGGAAGCCATGGTGCTTGCCCGCAACGAGGGCCGCGACATTGCCGCTGAGGGCCCGGAGATACTTCGCGCTGCCGCCAGATGGTGCAAACCCCTTGAAGCGGCCCTCGATGTATGGGGCAATATCAGCTTCAACTATCAGTCTACGGACACCTCGGACTTCGTCCCCACCCCTGCCGTCGCCGTTTAAGGAGCTTGATCCATGCGCATCACACAGGGCACTTTTTCCTTTCTGCCGGACCTCTCGGACGAGCAGATTTCCGCGCAGGTCGAATATTGCCTGCGCAAGGAATGGTCGATCGGCGTTGAATACACTGACGACCCGCATCCGCGGAACATATTCTGGGAGATGTGGGGCAACCCAATGTTCGACCTCAAGGACGCGGCCGGCGTGATGATGGAGGTCCGTGCCTGCCGCGTTGCGCAACCGGACAGCTATATCCGCCTCAACGCCTTCGATTCCTCGCGTGGTTTCGAGACGGTGATGCTGTCCTTCATCGTCAATCGGCCCAAGGTCGAGCCCAGGTTCGTCCTCACCCGCACCGAGACGGACAGCCGTGTTCAGCGCTATTCGATGAAGGCTGCACTTTAACGCCTGGAGACCACATCCATGACTGCCGTGCAGACATTCGAAACGGCAACGCCGACCGTGGACCTGGCCGCCGACTTCCGTGAATCGGGGGTGGCAGAGATCCTGGCGGAGCTTGATCGCGACCTGACCGGTCTCAAGCCGGTCAAGCAGCGTATCCGCGAGACGGCGGCGCTCCTGCTGGTCGAGCGCGCGCGCAGCCGCCTGGGCCTGTCGACCCATACGCCGACGCTGCATATGAGCTTTACGGGCAATCCAGGCACCGGCAAGACGACGGTGGCGCTCAGGATGGCAAATCTGCTGCATCGACTTGGGTATGTGCGCAAGGGGCACCTCGTCTCGGTAACGCGCGACGATCTCGTCGGCCAGTATATCGGCCATACCGCGCCGAAGACGAAGGAGGTGCTGAAGAAGGCGATGGGGGGCGTCTTGTTCATCGACGAAGCCTACTATCTCTACCGTCCCGACAACGAGCGCGACTATGGCCAGGAAGCCATAGAAATCCTCCTGCAGGTGATGGAGAACCAGCGGGACGACCTCGTCGTCATCCTCGCCGGTTACGGGGACCGGATGGAGCGCTTCTATCAGTCCAACCCGGGATTCCGATCGCGCATCGCGCACCACATCGACTTCCCGGACTACGAGGACGCAGAGCTGCTCTCCATAGCCGAGACGATGCTGGCCAAGCAGAATTATGTGCTCGACGATGAAGCGACGCAGATGATGGCCGCTTACATTCGCATGAGGCGCACGCAGCCCCACTTCGCCAATGCGCGCTCGATCCGCAATGCGTTGGACCGCGCCCGGCTGCGTCACGCCAATCGTCTTTTCGAAACATCGGTCGGCCCCGTCACAGTGCAGGAGATGTCGACCATCCGCGCCGATGACATCAGGGCCAGCCGAGTGTTCTTGACGCCAACAGCCGCGGAAGGTCCCACGACGTGAAGCAGACGATCATTGCCCCATCGGTCCTCTCGGCCGACTTCTCGCGTCTCGGCGAAGAAGTCGAGGCCGTCGCCGCAGCAGGTGCGGACTGGATCCACCTCGACGTGATGGACGGCCACTTCGTGCCCAACATTACCTTCGGTCCTGCCGTGATCAAGGCAATCCGCAACCGAACGGACAAGGTCTTCGATTGTCACCTGATGATCACGCCAGCCGACCCCTATCTCGCCGCCTTCGCCGATGCGGGTTGCGACATCATAACGGTCCACGCAGAAGCTGGAGTGCATCTCGACCGATCGCTCCAGACCATCCGCGACCTTGGCAAGAAAGCCGGCGTTTCGCTCAATCCGTCGACGCCGGAGACCGTTATCGAATACGTACTGGATCGTCTGGATCTCGTCCTCCTGATGACGGTCAACCCAGGGTTCGGCGGCCAGGCCTTCATTCCATCGGTGGTCGAGAAGGTGAAGCGCGTGAAGGCGATGATCGGTGATCGACCGATCGATATCGAAATCGACGGCGGGGTGACTTCGCAAACCGCACCCCTGCTCGCATCGGCCGGTGCCAATGTGTTGGTTGCGGGCTCGGCCATCTTCAAAGGCGGGACGGCCGCGGCATACAGCGCCAACATCGCGGCCATTCGCCAATCAGCCGATGCGGCTTCGTGAGACGGGCGCCATGAACGCGAACCCAGCATTCGCGGACCTGCCCCCGCGGGCGGTCTTCTTCGACCTTGATGGAACGCTTGTCGATTCGGCCCCTGATATGGCCGCAGCCGTCAATGAGCTGATGGCGCGCTACGGCTTGGCGCCGCACTCACTCGAGGCAGTGCGTGGCATGATCGGCCATGGGGTCGAGAAACTGATCGAACGAGCCTTCGCGGCTCATTCGCACGCGCTTGGCTTGGAAGATCAGAGCGCAAGCCGCGAGCAGATGAATGAAATCTATGGACGTCACCTCACCCGATTGACGACGTTGCGCCCCGGCGCAGGCAGCGCGCTGACCGCAGCTCGCAAGGCTGGGATGCGGACCGGCGTCGTCACCAACAAGCCGGAAGGGTTCTCACGCATTGTCCTGGCGCACTTCGGCTTGTCGGATGAGCTCGATGTCGTCATCGGCGGCGATGCCGGCCATCCGAAAAAACCTGCTCCCGACATGCTTCTGGCTGCCTGTCACGCATGCGGTTGCAGCAGCGCTCAGGCAGTTATGGTGGGAGATAGTTTGGCAGACGTCGGAGCCGCCAGGGCCGCGGGCATGCGCTGCATCATAGTGCGCGGCGGATATACCGAACTGGCGGCCGAAGCTCTGGGCGCTGATGGCGTTATCGACGTGCTCGACCAACTGGAATCGGTTTTCCTGAGGTAAGAAAAGGCTGTGCAATGGCTCTTCGAGCGCTTGTCTTCGACGTTGACGGCACGCTCGCGGAGACCGAGGAACTGCACCGTCAGTCGTTCAACCAGACTTTTGCCGAGCACGGGCTTGATTGGGTCTGGGACCATAGTCTGTACACCGAGTTGCTCGGCACCACGGGTGGGCGCGAGCGCATTGTTTCGTATGCAAAGAGGGTGCGGCAAAACGTCGACGCAGATCTTCTGCACGCACGAAAGACAGAAATCTATAACCTCAAGCTCAAGCAGGGTCTGATCAGCTTGAGGCCTGGCGTGGTGGAGCTGATCGAGCATGCCACGAATGAGGGGCTGATGCTTGCGATCGGGACCACCACCAGTAAGGCGAATGTGGTGTCGCTCCTTCATGAGACGCTCGGCCCAGGGTCCTTGGACCTGTTTTCCAGCATCCGTACGGGCGAGGATGTGCGCGCCAAAAAACCCGATCCTGAAGTCTATCGGCTGGTGCTTTCGGACCTTGGTCTGGAGGGTAGCGAGTGTCTTTGCATCGAGGATTCCAGGAACGGACTTATGGCTGCTCGTGGGGTCGGCATGCGCACAGTCATCACAGCCAGCCTGTTTACGTCTCACGAGGATTTCAGCGGCGCCGATCTCATCCTACGCAATCTGGCAACGCCATGGTCATCGGCTGAGTTCAACCCTTATACCTCGATGTTGAACCAGCCGCTCGAGGTGAGTCGCTTACTGCGGCGTGCCGGGAGGTCCGGCGGGCGGCGAACGGACGCTTGAACATCGCCAACGTTGTCGAGCAGGCCGCCACCCGGCCACCCAAGTTATGTTGGCGACCGCGCAAGTCGCACCCTTGTTGCGGGTTTCATGCCCTCGGGCGAGTGCGACCGGTGCCAGACCGATCACCAGTCCGCTCGTCCTCGCTGTGTGACCCGCGGTCATCGGCTCCTGCCGGGCACCGGCACCCACCCTTATGGATAGCCGGTGCAGAGGAGCACATCCAAGATCGGACGAACGTTGAGCAACCTCACATGTTCGCCACTCTGTCAGTTGCTGCAGACTTTCTTGATTCCATTGGAGGCCTGAGCCAGGCCGGAAAAATCGCTCACGCTCTCGTCGTCCGTCGGCGCCGATGAAAGTCGCACGGCGATCAGGTTGTTTGGGAGCATTGCGACCACCTGTCCGCCATAGCCCATGAACCGTGCAAAATTTCCGCTGCATCCATCAAAGGCGAAGTCATCAATCCAAAAAGAACTAAAGTATCTTTGGCCCAGACCGTTTGGTCGCCCTGTGTCCAGGCCCCACTTGTGATGGTTCGTCAAACCCTCTTGGGTCTTCTGTTGGCTAAGAACTTGGTCCCCTGAAACTGCGCCATTGTTTTGAAAGAGCCCGGCGATCTTGACGAGATCGTCAACGGTCGCATACAGCCCCTCGAACGCAAGCGGCTGCCTTTTTACGCCAAACGTGGTTGCTACAGGCAGGTCGTAGATCCCGATGTTTTCATACACCTCCCGTCGTAGCATCGACACGATATCCTTGTCGGCGCCTTCCTTCTGCTTAAGCATGCTGTCCAGGGCTGCGACAAGGACGAAGTAATCCTCGTCTCTATAGCGAACAAACTTGTCGATACCCCAGCCATAGGATCTTGGACGTGCGAGCGCCTTGCCCAGTTTCGATGCGAAATCGCCGTCGTTGTAAAATGCCATGTAGGAGTCATCATAAGGCTCGTCACCGATGTTCGCTTCAGGCTTCCCTGCCCCGTTTCCCACACCGGTCGCCATATTAAGGGCGCTGCCTAGGGTCACGTTGTCCCAAGCGGGAAAGCGTTTCGCTTCAGGCACGAGATCGCCAATCTTCATCGTGAAGATTTGGTCCCCGTATTTGGCTGCCATCCGAAGCATGGCCATGCGCGCAACCGCGGATTTCGTCGCAGACCATACGCCGAAACGTTGTCTGTCGCAGTAGGGAAGCGCACCTTCCGACGTTTGGCACCTCTTCATATAAATGGTGCCGTCAACAAAGACTGCGGTCACAACTTTCCAGTCGTCACGCATACGGCCGCCGAACTCAGCGCTTTGAGCTGTGGTTAGGCTGACCGGCAGGTTGTCCCATGATTTTACCGGCAGACGGCCGGCTTCTCGCACCCTGAAAGCCTGTTCAATGGCATGAACGTCCTGTGTCGAAATCGGTTTGACCGTCGAAACAGATGTCGCTGTTGCCTTGAAAACCGCGCCTGCCTGGAAGGGCGTGGTTCCGGTGGTTATTTGAATATGCAAGGGCGTGATATCCGCATCCTTGTACATAAATAGAGCGACGCCGTTATGGCTCTCGCCGCCTTCCACGGGGTTCATAAGTGCAAATGGGAACGATGCGCGCGTCCAGCCCGGCGGATCATGCGGTTCCGACCAAACTTTTCCGGGCTGCACAAGTATCTGCCAATAGGTCCCGGCGCCTGTGGGTTCGAAGCCACCCAGGATTTCTTGTGAAGAGGGTACGAGGGTGCTTCCGACCGTCGTGAAGCTGATTTCGAAAGCAGGAAATGCATGCAGGTCCTTGCCGTTTACCGGCGCAAGCTTGTCGCTGCTCACCATACTTGCCCCGGCAAAAGTCAGATGGCCGCTGAACGGCTTGGTGGCGTCCGAAGCATCCTTTGAGGAAACAAAGTCGTCGTTGGAGCGCAGCTGCAGCGTTGCGCTGGACTTCACGTCTTGAGCCGAAATTGGTGACGCCTTTAGATCACTGGCAGCGCCGGTAATGGCCAACGAGGCGATCCCAAGTGCCACAAAAAATTTCGCTCTCATTTCAGATTCTCCAATTCACTATTGGCATCGTTTTCAGCATTTCTACGCCTTCAATGCGAGCTGAGATCGCGCTGAAGCTGGGCTGGCGATCGTGGCGCCGAGCTTTTCCAGAAGCCATTTCGCTTTCTCGACCAGTTCGGCATTGCTCTTCACAGGCTCAGTCTTCGACATGCGGATCGTGTCCTCCATGCCGATCCGTACATGGCCCCCGAGCAGGTAGGATTGCATCAACATCGGGTAAGCGGCGCGGCCGATGCCAAAGCCTGTCCAGATCGCTTCCCGGGGCAGCATGTTGCGGGCGAACATCATGGTCTCCGGCGTCGTCGCGAAGCCGTATTTCACACCAAGCACAAGGCTTGCGAGCGGGGGACCGCGAAACACGCCGGTTGCGAGAAAGTCGTTGAGGAGATTGATGTCTCCGCTGTCGAACAGCTCGAACTCGGGCCGGACCCCACAGTCATAGATGATCTGCGCCATCTTCTTGACATTGGGGGGCGTGTTGATGACGACCTCGCTGCCGAACGTCATCGTGTTGAGATCCAAGGTGCAGATGTCAGGCCGCAGGTCGCGGATATGCTCGACGCGACGTTCGGCGGTCACGAAATTGGTCCGCGGGCCGGCAATCTTGGGGTCCTCCTCGCCGGGCTGGAACCGGCCACCAGGTCCGGTGGTGATATTCAGGATCACCTCCGTATTCTTGGCGCGGATCAGACGAACGAGCTCGCGGTAGTGATCGAGTTCCATCGACGGCCGACCGTCGGGATGGCGAACGTGAAGATGCAGGATGGACGCACCCGCATCGGCGGCCTCAAGCGCCGAGGCGGCGATTTGTTCCGGCGTGACCGGCAGATTTGCGTTGTCTTGCGGCCTTGTCAGACTACCGGTCACGGCGCAAGTAATGATGGTGTCCTTCGACATCAGGCTACTCTTTCAGCTTGCAAGGATGGCCGTGGCGGCAATCTCGACGAGAAGGCCATCGTCGATGAGTGCTCCCGCCTGCACCATCGTCGTTGCCGGTCGAATGTCGCCGAAGACGGAGCCGTGGGCTTTGCCGACGGCTTCCCAGTCGCTCATGTTGCGCAGGAAAATGCGTGTCTCGACGACATCGTCGATGGAGGCGTCGAGTTCGCGCAGCGCCGCACCGATACGCTCCAGAACCACGATGGTTTGTTGTTCCGCGTCGCCGGGGTGAAGTACGCCGTCGGGTCCAGAGGCGGAAGTGCCCGATACGACAATGATGTTTCCGGCGCGCACGGCCCGGGAGTAGCCGATCGCGGCCCCCCACTTGTTGTTCACGTCGACCTTGGCCCTTTTCAAATTCCGCTCCTTGGTTGTGAACTGGATACTGGCGGCATCATCACGAGAAAGGCAGCAATGCTCGGTCGAAGGCCCGCACGATTTCGTCGATATCGGCATCTTCCATGGCAGTGGAGAACGCCATCAACCCATTGCCTGCAATGATCACGCCTTCATCGAACAAGGCCTTGGCGAGGGCCGAAACCCGAGCGGCACCATCTGCGGCGAATGTGGAGCGGTAGTCGCTCAGCGGTGCGTCCGTCAGGTGGACACGCCGCAGCGAACCCAGCCCGGTAACCTGCCCCTTGATCCGGTGTCGGGCGAAGCAGGCACGAATACCCTGGTCGAAGCGATCACCGAGCGCCTCGAGCTTCTGGAATGCGGCTGGGGTCAATTCCTCCAGAGCGGCTATCCCTGCCGACATGGACATGGGATTGGCGCTGAATGTGCCGCCATGCGGCACCGCGGGCGGACCCTTGCTCGGATCGAACACCGACATCACCTCCGCGCGGCCGCCGATGGCGCCGATCGCGAAGCCGCCACCGATAATCTTGCCCAGCGTGGTGAAATCCGGATCGATGTCGAAACGGCCCTGCGCACCATTGTAGCCAAGGCGAAAGGTGATGACCTCGTCGAGGATCAGCAGCGCCCCAAGCTCGCGCGTAACCCGCCGCAGCATCGCCAGATATTCGGGCTTTGCCGGCACCAGCCCTGCGCGATTGGGCATGACATCGACGAGCACAGCCGCCAGGCTGTTGCCGCTGGCGCGAAGGATTGCCTCGGCTACAGGCGTGTTGTTGAAGGGAATGACGACGACATCGTCAAGCACGCCCTGGGGTGTCCCCTTGGCGGTCGGCACGGATCCCGGCCTGTCGATATCACCCCAGGTGGCGGGGCTGGCGTCCTGGCTTGTCTCGGCCGGATCGTAGGTCCCGTGGTAGGCGCCCTCGCATTTTGCAATCTTCGGTCGGCCGGTATAGGCGCGCGCCGCCTTGATGGCGTTCATCACCGCTTCAGTGCCGGAATTGGTGTAACGAAGCTGCTCGACGGAGGGCAGACGGTCGCACAGGATTTCCGACAGCCGGATCTCACTCTCGGTGGGCATGCCGAAACATGTGCCGGCTTCGAGCTGACGTGTGGCCGCCTCGAGGATCTGGCGGTTGCCATAGCCATGGATCAGAGAGGTGAAGTTCCCCAAGGCGTCGATCCGGACATGGCAATCGACATCGGTGATCCGGCAGCCATCGCCGCGCCAGGCATAGATTTGATGCGGCTTGCGATAGACGGTCGTGCGCGTGTTCCCGCCAGGCATGACCTCGCGGGCACGGGCATAGAGCTTTTCGGAATTTGGCGTCGCTGGTGCTGACATGAGGTCGCTCATCACTTGGTTCTACGTGGCAAGATTGATCCGCTCGCGACGCAAGCTCGACTGGCTGTTGTCAAATTCTTGAGCAAAACGGTGGCCCGAATAGACGGCGGCATAGATGGCGGCCGGCGCTTCGCAATCCCCGATGCGCGAGACGCGGCGCAGTCGGCCTGCGTCACCCCTGTCAAGACGGGCGCTCAGCGCTTCAAACAGTTCGTTGCGCGGTAGCCGCGCCGTGACGAGGACAAGGGCGTCGGTCTCTCGCTGGCTCGTTGCGCCTGTTCGCGCATCGACGAAGAGGGCCTGGCCTTCACGCGTACCGGTGAGCGCCATGTGCGAGACCATTCCAACGCCACGCTCATAGAGCCGCTTTGCTGTTCGAATGTTTTCAAGCGTGTTGATCGTGAAGGAGGAGATGTCGGCCGCTGGCGTGACCAACGTCACATTATTGCCCATCAGCGCCAGCTTTTCAGCGATCACGGCGCCCATGTAATAGTGGTCGTCGTCGTAGACGATAATGCGGCCCGAAGGGATATTGCCGCCCATAATGTCGTCGGGTGTGAACACGGGCACGCTGGCCGACAGAGTAAGCGGCTTGAACGCCGCGCGCCCCACGCCATCGGCGCGCCATTGCGATCCAGTCGCCAGCACGACTTCATCGGCGTCAAACTCGAGAATTTCGGCCAATCCAAGATCGCTTTCGAGATAGATCCCGACATTCGCGAGTTTGTCGAGCTGAGTGACACGCCAGTCGCGGACCCTCAGCCACTCACGCAGGCCCGGCAGCTCGCCCTCAAGGGTCACGCGGCCACCGAGACGGCTTTGACGCTCGGCCAAGGTTACCTGGTAGCCGCGCTGACCGAGCGCCCGGGCGCATTCGAGACCCGCTGGCCCACCGCCAACCACGAGCACGGTTGCATCGCTTGATTTGGTGGAAATTCGTTCGGGATGCCAGCCGCGACGCCATTCTTCGCCCATGGTCGGGTTCTGGGTGCAGCGCAGGTTCGTCATGGCAAAATGGCTGGACACGCAGATGTTGCAGCCAATGCACTCGCGGATATCTTCGTAGCGTCCCTCCTCGATCTTCTTCGGCAAGAAGGGATCGGCGATCGAGGGGCGCGCGGCGCCAATCATGTCAAGCACGCCGCGGCGGATCAGGCTTGCCATCGTGTCGGGCGAGGTGAAGCGCCCGACCCCGACGACCGGCTTGGTGGTGACGCCCTTGATCCCGGTCATGAACGGCTCGTGGTCATTCTCCGATGCGAAGCGCGAGGTCGGCGCATCGTCGGCCCAGGTTCCAACCACGAGATCCCACAGGTCCGGCAGTTCGGCGAGCAAGCCTATGGCCTCTATCCCTTCGTCTGCGGCGCGAAGTCCTTCGGGGCCAAACACTTCATCGATGATCAGACGTACGCTCACCGCGCAGGCATCGCCGCCACCCTCTCGCGTTGCCTCGATCAATTCCTTGAGAAGGCGAACCCGGTTTTTCAGCGAGCCGCCATATTCGTCGGTGCGCTGGTTGCGGGGCGAAATGAATTGGAAGGCGATGGTGGAGAAATTGCCGTCGACATTGAGAATGTCGAAGCCGGCCTTGCGCGCCCGCTGCGCCGCGGCCTTCCACCATCCCAGCAGTGCCTTGATGTCGGACTTGTCCATGGCGCGAACCTGGACCGGATGGTGTCCGCTGACGGGTCGGTCCATCGGGCCGAGCGGCACGTCGCGGGTCATGCGATTGGCGTTGTAGTAGGCGGGATAGGCGAGTTGCACGCCGGCGAGCGAGCCGTGCTCGTGGACCGCATCGACCATCAAAGCGAGCGGTGGAATGTCGCCGTCATCCCACAGCATCTGCAGAACCTCCGGCATGAGGTCGCCTGAGGGATGAACCGAACAATGCTCGGTGTTGACCACCGCCCATCCGCCCTCGGCCTTGATACCGCGCATGGCGGCATGGGCTTGCGGTCGCAAATTGCCCATGCCGTTGCAGTGAGGTGCCTGGTAGAACCGATTGCGAGCGACAACAGGTCCGATCCGCACCGGCTCGAACAGGATATCGAAGCGTGGATCGCGCATGCATGGCTCTTTCTGTGTCTTCGCCTCAAAGAAGGACGAAGGGCGTGCTTGGTCAGGGGATGAAGCCAGTACGACCGCTAGGCGCGGATCTTGATCCAGGTTGCCTTCAGCTCGGTGTATTTGTCGATCGCATGCAGCGATTTGTCCCGTCCGAAGCCCGACTGCTTGTAGCCGCCAAAGGGCATTGTAATGTTGCTCTCATCAAAGTTGTTGATCCAGACCGAGCCCGCTCTCAGCCGGCGAGCGGTGGACAGCGCGACGTCGATGTTGTCGGTCCATACAGCTGCGGCCAGGCCATAGATGGTGTCGTTGGCGAGCGCGACGGCCTCCTCCGCCCCGCAAAAGGAGATGGTGGCAAGGACGGGGCCGAAGATCTCCTCTTGCGCAATCCGCATCTTGTTGCTGACATTGTCGAAAACGGTCGGCTCGATGTAGTAGCCGCCGGTCTCGCTAAGGACACGTTTGCCGCCGGCCTTGAGCTCGGCCCCTTCCCTGGCGCCTATATCGATATAGTCGAGCACACGATCCATTTGTACCTGGCTGACCATGGCGCCCAGCTTCGTGGCTGTATCGAGGGGATCGCCAACGATCAGCGTTTTCCCGACAGCAATCACCTTCTCGAGAAAGACGTCCTTGATCTTGGCGTCCACGAGAAGACGTGAACCGGCGTTGCAGACCTCACCCTGGTTGAAGAAGATGCCGTAGGCCGCCGCTGTCGCGGCTTCGTCGAGGTTGCCGCAATCGGCCATGACGATATGCGGGGTTTTGCCCCCGCATTCGAGTGCCACGCGTTTCATGTTCGACTGGGCGGAATAGCTCATGAAGAGCTTGCCGACCTCGGTCGAACCAGTGAAGGTCACCGCATCGACATCCATGTGCAGGCCAAGCGCCTTGCCCGCGGTTTCGCCAAGGCCGGTGACCACGTTGAACACGCCATCGGGAATACCGGCTTCCGCCGCGAGTTCGGCAAGCCTGATCGCCGAGAGCGGCGACTGCTCGGCAGGCTTGAGAATGACCGAGTTGCCTGCTGCGAGCGCTGGCCCAAGTTTCCAGCATGCCATCAGCAAAGGAAAGTTCCAGGGGACGACCGCCGCCACGACGCCGACAGGCTCACGCGTAATCATGCCCAGAGCACCGCTTCCGGTCGGAGCAATCTCGTCGTAGATCTTGTCGATCGCCTCGGCGTACCAGGCGATCGTATTGGCCGAAGCCGGAACGTCGATTGAGCGCGCGTCCGAGATCGGCTTGCCCATGTTCAACGTCTCGAGCAAGGCGAGCTCATCACCGTGCTGATGCATCAGCTCCGCGAAGCGCTGCAGCACTTTCTTGCGTTCGCTGGGCGAGCGCCGCGACCAGGAGCCAGATTCGAACGCGCCGCGCGCGGAGCGCACCGCCAGGTCGACATCCGCAGCGTCGCACGAGGCTATCTGGGCAAGCGTTGTTCCATTGGCGGGATTGATCGCGTCGAACACCCCACCCGACACCGCGTCGACGAATTTTCCGCCAATGAATGCCTGTTTGCGGAGATTGAGATTTGACGCGGCCTGCCGCCAGTCGATCGCACTCATGGAATCTGCCTTTCTCGATAATCGATACCTATAATCAATTAATGAGAAACTAGACCTGTTGCCTGGTGACTGTCAACACAAGATCGAAATGTTCCGCAATTATTTTCCTGAAGACGAACACCATCCGGCGACGTTCGCGAGATATTCCTTGCGAAATAACCCGCAAACAATGCGCGCAAAACACATTTTATAGTAAAACGTGCAAACAAGCGCTTCGGTTACTACCGAACGCTGCCGACCGAACGATACTTTTCTGGATTCAGGCCGTTCTTTGCAACGTTTGCCGGAATTGTTTCTCCAGGAGCTTGGAAAGTTTCTCCGCCAGCCGCTTGACCACCGCGACGTTGGTTTCTCGGTTGGTATCGATAATTCCCTGAATCGTGCCCGTCACGCACAGGCTATGCTGCGTGCGCTGCCCATCGATCCTGATCGGTGCGGCGATCGCGGCAAATCCGTCGACGTCTTCTCCGATACAATAGGCCACGCCGGTTTTGCGCACGAGTTGCAGTTCTTCCACGAGGGCGGCGAAGTCGACTTTGGTGGCAGCCGTGAACCGCTTGAGCGGCTTGTCGAGCACCGAAGCTATGAAGTTCGGATCCTGAAAGGCGAGGATTGCCTTGGCCGAGGCGCCGGCGTGCGCAGGGATTTCGTGCCCCGGGACGATGTAGGCCCTGACCAGATCGCCGGGCGCGACCATGTCGAGGCTGCGCACGCTGTCGCCCGACAGTCGCGCGATGAAGCAGGCCTGGCCGGTTTTTTCTGAAAGTTCTTGCAAGGTCGGACGCGCAACGACCTTGAACCAGTCGTCGCTCGCACCTGAAAAGAGCAGTCTTTCCAACCGTCGCCCAAGCTTGAAATTGGCCGCGCTTGGCCCGCTCTGCTCGATCAGTTCAACATCAGCCAAGCTCTTCATCAGCCTGTAGGCCGAGGCTTTCGGCAGATCGAGCATCTCGCCGACGGAGGTTCCCGAGACACCGCCGGGGAAGCCGGCGACGATCTCAAGAATACGCACATAGCGCTCAAGCGGCTTTTCAGTGGCCGGTTTGCCCGTCGGAGTTTTTGCCATGATGTATGCGCTCTAGCCCCTTGCGATTCGATCATCATGCCAGTCGAAATAGCGCATAGCCAAGGGCACGAACCACGGCGATCCGTTAAAGAATGGCACCGTGGGAAATTTTTCGACATCGAAGGCCGAAGACATGTCTCCCCGTTGAAGAATCCGGGCCGCAAGCTTCTCCCCGAAATGTGTTCCAAGGGGAATGCCTGCAAAGTTGTACCCGAGAGCGAATTGTACGCCGTCCTTGACGCCGATATGGGGCATGAAATCGAAAGTACCCGCGCAGTGCCCGGTCCAGGCGCGACTGAGGCGCACACCCTCAAGATCAGGGAGGATTCTCACAAGGCGATCTCGGAGCGTGCCTGCAAGCGGCGTCGCCGTCGGGCTCGCCGTGCCAGTCATGCCGCCAAACAGAATGCGGCTTGAATCAGGTGCCGGGCGAATGAAATCGATGTTCATCCTGGTGTCGAGATAGGTGCGGCGGCGCGGCATCACCTTGTCGATCGTTTCGGGGGGCAACAGCTCGGTCGCGACAACAAAACCACGGAAAGGGATGACACGCCGTGCAAGCCACTTCAGATCGCGGCTCGTATAGCCATTGGTGGCGACAATGACATGAGGGGCAACGACGTTTCCTCTCGACGTATGAACGATCTTCCCGCTCGCACCGTGCTCGATGCCCACGACATTGGTGAGAGGATGCAGCCTGACCCCGGCCTCAAGCACCTTGGAGACAAGGCCAGCGTGATAAAGCCCGGGGTGAATCGAACCGAGATCGGGGATGACCGCCCCGCCATGGTATCTGTCGGAGGCGATTTCCGTGCGGACGTCCTGCTTCTCGACAACCGAATAGTCGAACCCGACGGCTTGCCGCGTCTGTTCGAGTTCGCCAATCAAAGCTTGAAAATGGGCTTTCGAATTGGCGGCAATGAACCGGCCGCAGGTCTGGTAATGGCACTTGATGCGCTCACGCTCGACGAAGGCCGCAACACCGCGCAAAGCCGCATCAAGCTCGCGATAGACCCGCACCGCGTGGTCGCGCCCAGACTTTGCCGCCAGCCATTCGACGGACCGCTTGAGCGTGCGGCCAACGAAACCGGCATTGCGGCGTGCAGCGCCTTCGCCGATCCTCTGCGCATCGAGAACCGCGACGTCACAACCCGCGCGGGCCAGATGCAGCGCTGCGACCAGGCCCGTGATGCCACCGCCAACGATGACCACATCAGCCCGGCCATCAAGGCTGATCTGTCCAGTGTTCTCGTCGACGTCGGGCAACGGCGCCGCCGACCACCAATAGGGCTCTTCTAGATAATCGTCGGCGAACAATCCGGCTTGCGCCGCAGCAGCCGTCCTGGGGTCCTGCGACATGACATGCAGCATCAATTTACCTATTTTTGTTGGCGTTGTAGGCGATAGCCATCAGGCAAGTCGTCAGTATGATCATCACCGTGGCGGCGGCCAGGATCGTTGGATCGAGCTGTTCACGCAGGCCAGTGAACATTTGCTTTGGCAGCGTGCGCTGCTGGGGTCCGGCAATGAAAAGCACCATCACCACTTCGTCGAATGACGAGGCGAAAGCGAAGATCGCTCCCGCCGCCACGCCTGGCGCGATAATTGGAAGCATGACGGTTCGAAATGCCGTCACGCGGCCGGCGCCGAGACCTGCCGCGGCCCGCATCAGGTTGAAGTCGAAGCGCGTCAGCGTCGCCGTCACGGTGATGACAACAAAGGGCGAAGCCAAAATGGTGTGTGCAATAACGACACCGGCGTAGGAATAGTTGAGGCCGAGCGGCGAAAAGAAGATGAACAGTCCGAGGCCCAGCACGACGACGGGGACGATCATCGGTGAAATTGCAAGCGCCATCACGGCGGTGCGCAAAGGGAACCGCGGATTGACGAGCCCGATCGCCGTGAGCGTACCCAAAGTTGTGGCGACCACGGTGGTCGAAATTGCAATCACCAGACTGTTGACCATTGCTCCGGTCCACAAAGGTGAGGAGAAAAGCTCCACGAACCAGCGTAGAGACAACGCCCGGAATGGGTAGGTAAACCAGGGATCGGCATTGAGCGAAATTGGCAGAGCGACTGCCAGCGGCAGCATCAGCAAGAGAAGTGCGATACCAACAAATCCGTAAAGCGGTATACGAATGTAGGCGGGAAACTCAGTGTAGACGCGGCGGCCCATATTCATATCCGATCCGACGAGTGACGCGCGACATGTCGCGCAAGGGGCAGAGCAACGAGGCCGGCCCCCAAGATGAGTATGACGCTGAGGGCCGAAGCAAGCCCCCAATTCAGATCCTCATTGGTAAACCTGGCAATGAAGAAGCTCACCATCTGATCGGACGGTCCACCCACCAATGCGGGCGTCAAATAAAAGCCAAGGCACAAAACGAAGGTGAGAAGTCCGCCGGCGGCAATGCCTGGAACCGCCTGCGGCAGAAAAATCGTTGCATGGGCCCGGAGTGGCCCTGCCCCAAGGTTCCGAGCGGCCTTGACCTGGTTCGTCGGGATCGCCCGCATCACGCTGATCATGGGCAAGACCGTGAACGGCAACTGAATCTGGATCATCGCGATAATGGTCGCCATGCGGGTGTAAAGGAGGGGCAGCGGCTCTGATATTATTCCCGTTCCAGCCAGCGTGTTGTTGAGAACGCCGTTGGTCTGAAGGAAGACGATCCACGACATTGTTCGCACGAGCAGCGAGGTCCAGAACGGCAGGAGAATGAAGAACAGGAGGACTGCGGCTGTGCGCCCACTGGCATTGGCTATGACGTAGGCGACTGGGTATCCGATCAAGATCGTGAGCCCCGTCACAACAAGGCTGATCAGGATCGTCCTTAGATAGATCGACCGGAAATCATAACTGGTTTCCTGAGACAAGCGACCATCGGCTTCGATCTTTACGGGAAAGCCTGTCGCCCAGCGCAAATAGAAGGCGCTGTAGCGACCGTTATAGTGCTTGATGATGCTCCACACACCGCTCTGTCCCCAGGCCGGGTCCGCCTTGATCAATTGGGCCTTCCAGGCCTGCGGGTCGGCGCGGTCGAAATCCTCCGACAGGAGCCGCTGGGCACCCAGGACGATGTTTGCCCCACGCGACAATTCATAACCTATCCGACGGCCGAGCGGGCGGACTGACCCAGCATGGCCCGCGGCCTCTAGCTCCTGACCAAGGGTCATGTAGACGGCGCTGAGCGGCACATCATCTCCGTCCCAGGCCTGAAGCGCCTGCGTTGTCAGCGGCAAGGCTCTGGTGATTTCCCCATCAGATATCGCCGTATGAACGATCGAACCTATCGGGATCACCAGAAACAGAAACAGAAAAATCAGGAGCGGCGCGGCCGGAAGCGCAGCCCGAGCTGCCCTGCGGTGGTTGTCGCTCCTGATCGACGGACGAACGACACGCACCGAGGGTGACGCGGCCTTTGCAGCAGGGGTTTCATTCTGCGTCATCATCAGGCCCACGTCACCGTACGGTAGTGTCACGCCAGAACTCCCGTCACTTGGCTTACTGGGAAATCCAGCTGGAGAAGCGGGCGTTCAGCGCGTCACCGTTTTTGGCCCAAAATGCGCCATCCTGCGCCAAGGCGCCCTCGCTGTTTTGCGGGGCAGACGGCAAGTTCGGCAGCACGTCCTTGGCGACCAGGGCGCCGGCAGCCTTTACGGTTGGACCGTATGCGATGTAGTTGCTCAAGGTGGCGTTGACATCCGGCTTGACGCTGAAGGCCACGAACTGCTTGGCGGCTGCAAGGTTCTTCGACCCGGATGGGATAACCCACATGTCAAAGCCACGGATCTGATTGGTCCAGGCGATCCCAAGATCGGCATTTTCCTTGGCGTTGGCGTCAGCTATGCGGCCGTTCCAGGCCAGCGCCATCTTCACCTCGCCGGATTTGAGCAACTGCGGCGGTTGGGCGCCGGCCTCCCACCAGACGATGTCCTTCTTGATCGTGTCGAGCTTCTTGAAGGCTCTATCAACGCCTGCGGGCGTTGCCAGCGTGGCATAGACGTCCGACGCCGCAACACCGTCCGCGAGCAGGGCGAGTTCGAGCGTGTCCACCGGACTCTTGCGCAAGCCGCGTTTGCCTGGGAAGGTCTTGGTGTCGAAAATGTCGGTCAATTTGGCAGGGGCCTGCGGGAACGCCTGCTTCTGAAACGCCAGGATCGTGGCGTAGACGCTCGTTCCCACCGCGCAATCGGTAAGGGCGCCATCGACGAGACCCGCGGACTTGAAAGCCGCGTCAGCACCAATCTTCTCAAGCAATCCCTGGTCGCAGGCGGTCGCCCCTGTTTGCGGATCGACGTCGATGACGTCCCAGGCAACATTGCCGCTATCGACCATGGCACGCAGCTTGGCCAGTTCGCCGCTCCAGGTGTCCTGGGTGACGGTGATGTTGTTGGCTTTTGCATAAGGATCGAGAAATGCCTTCGTCTGTGCTTCCTGCAGAGCTCCACCCCAGGAAACGACGGTCAGACCGTCTGCCAGGGCTGGAAAACTGACCGCGGTCAGGGCAAGCCCGACAAGGAACGATTGTTTGAATGAACGTGCTCGTGGCATGTGATGTCCTCTCTGGATTTCGGTTGTGTTATCTGCCGTCAAGCGCCCAGGCATCGCGGGGCTCCCAGTCGAGAAGGACAGGACTGCCCATCTCCATCTGGATTCCCAACGATGATGAGCTCTTCGCAATCAACCGTTCCCCGCCCGGCAGTTCGACGTGGATCCGGAACTGGTCGCCGCAGTAGATGATGTCGCTGACCTGCCCGCTGAGCGTAGCGGCGCGGTTCTGCCCGGTGATGCGGACGCTCTCCGGCCTGATGGCGATCGTGGCTTGCTGATCAACCTTCGTGTGAACGCTGCTGCGCGCCCAAATTTCCTGGCCGCCGGCGAGCCTTGCGCGCGCCAGGTCGCCTTCGATCGAGACGACTTTCGCGTCAAGGCAGTTGTTGTCGCCGACGAACTCCGCCACGAAGCGGCTAGCGGGATGGCCGTAGATATCTTGCGCCGAACCGATCTGCTGGATGCGGCCGTCGTTGAAAATGGCGATCCTGTCGGACATCGTCAGCGCTTCGTGCTGATCGTGCGTCACATAGACCACCGTCAGGTCAAGCCGATCGGCGATCCGGCGGATTTCGAGCTGCAAATCTTCGCGCAGCTTCTTGTCCAAGGCGCCGAGCGGCTCATCCATCAGCACCAGGCTGGGTTCGAAGACGAGCGCTCGAGCAAGCGCGACCCTTTGTTGCTGACCGCCCGACAAGGCCGTGGGCTTGCGTTGCGCCAGGTCCGAAAGTTGGACCATCGCCAGCGCTTCGCCGACGCGCGTGGCGATCTGCTGCCTGGAGGAGCCGCGCACCCGCAACGAATAACCAACATTCTCAGCGACCGTCATATGCGGGAAGAGGGCATAGTTCTGGAACACCATGCCGATGTTCCGCTTTTCGGGCGGCTTGTCCTGGATCGGTCGCCCGTCGAGCGTGATTTCACCGCCTGACGGATATTCGAAGCCGGCGAGCATCATCAGCGTCGTCGTCTTGCCCGATCCAGAAGGACCCAGAAGCGTCAGGAATTCGCCCTTCGCGATCTCAAGGTCGAGATCGCGAACCACGAAGCTGTGGCCATCATAGGTTTTGGATATGCCGGTCATGCCGACATGCATCGGGTGGTGAACCATGGCTGAAGGCCCTTCTCCCATTCCCTTGTTCTCGATTATTGAGAACCATTATTGAATATCGAGAACAGAAGCATCCGTTCTTATCGACGTCAATCCCTTTGCTCAAATTCTGATCTCTTGAAGCTATTGCAGTCGCATTGTGCATCGCAGCATTTTCGACGCAGGATGAGTCCTCGCGCAGGGGCCGGCCTGTAAGCCACTTTCTCGACGGAAATTCGCGCTCTTTGCAGCCCGAAAAAAACGGGGTCAGATTCTGCGTGGGCGATTGTCTTGGAAGCTCGTTGACCGTCGGCCGTCCGCGGACGATCAGGCTGCTGTTCAAATTCTATGCAGGAGGGACCTACCTGCAGCCCGCACCCAAGATCGCTTTGAATGAAACAGCTTGCCCCGCGAAGTGACTTTGCCGGCAGCGTGAGCCTGGCAGGCGGGGACCGATACCCGTCGGCGTCTACCTGGAGAGAAGCTATGTATAGGGGACCGCAATCAACTTGATCGCGGCGAACCTCGGCTTGTTACTCTACCTTCCCAGAAGATTGCGTTCGACGGTTCTCAGATGCGCTTGCATCGCGTTTTTCGCCCCTTCCGGATCGCGGTGAATCAGGCAATCCAGAATCACTTGGTGCTCGTCGCAGTAGGCTTGGCGCCGTTCTTCCGAGAACGAACGCTTCTTCATTTCGAACCAGGGTGACTGGTTGCGAATGGCGCGCATGAGATTGTGGATTTCTTTCAGGAAGTCATTGCGGCAGCACGCGAACACCCGGTGATGAAATTCGGCGTCCCAGTGTTCGAAATCCGGCATGTCCCTGGCGTCCCAGGCAGTCTGGTGCGCTTCGCGCACCGCGTTGAGCTCGGTCGCGCTGGCGTTGGTCGCGGCAAAGGCAGCCGCTGCCGGCTCGAGCAACTGCCTGATTTCCATCATGTCGGCGGGGCTGGTGCCCTCCATCCGCGCGACCATCGATGCGATCGACGCCGGGTTGGTCGCCGTCAGAAAGGTGCCCCGCCCGACATGCCGCACGACTGTTCCGTCACCCTCCAGGAAGCCGACGGCGCGGCGCACGGTATTGCGCGCGACGCCGAATTCGACCGCGAGGTCACGCTCGGGCGGCATACGGCCGTCCTCAAGCCACTCGCCGGAGGAAATCCGCTTCTTGAGCATAGTGGCAATATCGTTGGCGACGAGTTTCGGCATTCGGTAAGGTCTTTTATCTGATCCAATGTTGAACCAATATTATCAACCGATTGCCGTCTGGTCCAGTGCCCAGTTGCGATTCAGGCTCAACATCACGGCATTTCGTCGGGTTGACGGACGAAACCCTCTTGCCGCATGGACCAATCAGCGCTAGCGTGTAGTGAAAGGGCCAGTATTGGTTCATAAAAGGTTCAGGGAGGAATCGAATGCGGGTCGCGACTTTTTCGATCGCCGGCGAACGTCGCGTGGGTCTTGTCGATCTTGATGCCCGGACCGTGGCACCCTTCGATTTCACCGTCGATCAGGCGAAGAACGGCATCCTGGCCTTGATCGAGCGCAATGGCGCCGGCGTGCCGCGCACCCTGTCGCCGATCCCGCTGGCGCAGGTCGAGATCGAAGCGCCGATCCCGCAACCGCGCCGCAACATCTTCTGCGTCGGCAAGAACTATCACGAGCATGCGCATGAGTTCGCCCGCAGCGGTTTCGATTCCAGTGCTGGCGCCGGAGCGATCCCGAAACATCCGATCATCTTTTCAAAAGTGCCGGAATCGGTGGTCGCCAACCATGCCAATGTGCTGATCGATTCCTCCGTCTCGACGGCCATTGACTACGAGGCGGAACTCGCCGTCATCATCGGCAAGGGCGGGCGCGGTATCTCCAGGGAAAACGCACTCGACCATGTCTGGGGCTACACGATCGTCAACGACGTCACCGCGCGTGACCTGCAAGGCAAATACAGCCAGTGGCTAATCGGCAAGTCGCAGGACACGTTCTGTCCGATGGGGCCATGGGCGGTGACCAGGGATGAACTCGACCTGGCCACCGCCGGCATCCGCTGCTTCGTCAATGAAGACCTGCGCCAGGATTCCCGGATTTCGCTGCTCATCTTCGACATCCCGACCATCATCGCGACGCTGTCGCAAGGCATCACGCTGAAACCCGGAGACATTATCGCAACTGGCACGCCGGTCGGCGTCGGCATCGGCTTTGATCCGCCCAAATATCTCAAGGCCGGTGACGTCGTGCGCATCGAGATCGACGGCATCGGCACGCTGGAAAACCGCTTTGCGGAGCACGTGCAATGACGACAGTGACGGTTGGCCAAGTCGTCGCGGAGGTTGTCGGCGAAGGCACGGCCGTGGTGATGATCCATGGTCTCGGCGGCACGTCGAACATGTTCCAGCCGCAGATGGCAGCACTTTCCGGCTATCGCGTCATCCGGCTCGACCTGCCGGGCTCCGGCCGCTCGCCGTGCCCGATCGAGCAGCTCACCATCGAGGGGATGAGTGAGGCAGTCATCCGCGCCATGGCCGGCATGGGGGTCGCATCCGCGCATTTCGTCGGTCATTCGATGGGCACCATCGTGTGTCAGCAGATCGCCGCAACGCAGCCCGCGCTGGTCACCTCGCTGACGCTCTTTGGCGCGCTGGCGGAACCGGCCGAGGCGACGAGGCAAGGCCTCGCCAACCGGGCACGGCTGGCGCGCTCGGGCGGCATTGCCGATATCGCCGACCAGATCGTCGCCAACGCGATCTCGGCGCACACCAGGGAGACTTCGCCGGCCGCTGTCGCCTTCGTGCGGGAATCGATCACGCGCCAGGACCCTGAATCCTATGCCCGCACCTGCGAGGCGCTGGCCAAGGCGACCGCAGTCGACGCGCGGCGGATCTCGGCGCCGACACTGCTCGTCACCGGCGATGCCGACACGGTCAATCCGGCGGGTGTCGGCCAGGCGCTTGCCGACAGGATCAAGGGAGCCATATTCTCGTCGCTTGATCGGTGCGGGCATTGGGCCACGGTCGAAAGCCCGCGCGAAAGCAGCTCGAAGCTCGCCGACTTTTTGAGACGGGTTGATAGGTAAGGATTTCTGATCGGGCGTAGAACTACGCGCTCGGCAAGTTGGGAGGCTTGTGATGGCAGACGACAACTGGAACGCAAACGGCTCGGGCAGCACGCTGTTCACCAATGTGCGCGTGCTCGACGCCACGGGTGAATATCCGTACACCGGTGAGGTGCTGGTGCAGGGCAACCGCATCAAGCAGATCACCAAGGGCTCGTCGCGCTTCGGCTCGGCTTCGTCCTCCTCCTACAGCGGTGGCGCAACAGGGGGCGCAACGGTGATCGACGGCATGGGCGCGACGCTGATGCCGGGCATGATCGACGCACATCTGCATCTGTCCTGGAACAACGCCCCCGGCATCGACCCCATCCAGATGATGGAAATCGAAGAACATATGCTGGTCACCATGGAGATGGCCAAGCTGGTGCTCGACGCCGGCTTCACCGCCGGCCGCGGTGCTGCCGCCGCCAAGCCGCGTCTCGACGTCGTTGCGAAAAAATTCATCAACCAGGGCCGCTTCCCAGGGCCGCGCTATCTTGCGGCGGGGCCGGAAATCACCACGGTCGGAGGGCTTGGCGATTCCTCGCCCTCCCATATCCCCCATGAAGGCCTCAATCTCGGCATCGTCGTCTCCGGCCCCGAGGAAATCCGCCGCACCGTGCGCCAGCTGATCAAGTACGGCGTCGATTCCATCAAGCTCAATTTGTCCGGCGAGAGCATCACCGGCATGGGCGCCGAGGAAACGCCGATGTCGGAAGAGGAGGTCGCCATGGCCGCCTCCGAGGCGCGCTGCCGCAACAAGGTGCTGTCGGCGCATGCGCGCTCGTCCGGCTCAGTCAAGCAGTGCGTTCGCCACGGCATCCAGAACATCTACCACGCGTCCTTCGCCGACGAAGAAGCACTCGACATGCTCGAGGCGGTCAAGGACAACCATTTCGTCGCGCCCGGCATCGCCTGGCTGATCAACACCGCGCGCCATGCCGAGCAGTGGGGCATCAAGCCCGGCTCACCGCTTTCGCTCGAATATGAGCGCGAGCTGGAAATGTGCATCGAGACGATGAAGAAGATGCATAGGCGCGGCATCCGCGTCTGCATCGGTGGCGACTACGGCTTTGCGTGGACGCCGCAAGGCACCAACGCCAAGGACATTCAGACCTTCGTCGAGATGCTCGGCTTCTCGCCGATGGAGGCCATCCAGGCCGGCACCAAATATGGCGGCCAGATCATGAACATGGGCGACGAACTCGGCATGATCAAGGAGGGTTACCTCGCCGACCTCCTGCTGATCGACGGCGATCCGATCTCCGACGTGCGCATCCTGCAGGACAAGAACCGCATCCTCGCCATCATGAAGGACGGCAAGTTCCACAAGGCGCCGCGCATGAACGAGCAGCGTCGGCGGCTGACTGCATGAGCCTGCTCGACCAGCCATCCTCGTCATCGCTCTCGGGTGGCGGCACGACACGCGGGCAGGCCTGGGGCCTCGTCGGCCTGCTTGCCGCCGCTGTCATGGCGTGGCTGGTCTTCGCCGTCTGGCCGGATTGGCTGAACGCGATCCTGATCTCGAAGAAGGCCTTCGTCAGCGCCGTCCTCAACGGAATCACGCTGGCCGGCCTGTATTTCCTCGTCGCCAGCGGCTTCACCCTGATCTTCGGCCTGATGCGCAACGTCAATCTGGCGCACGGCTCGCTTTATCTGCTCGGCGCCTATATCGGCTACGAGGTCACCAACCGCACAGGCTACTGGCTGCTCGGCGTCGCCGCTGGTTTTGCCGCACTGGCCATCGTCGGCGTCGTCATGCAGGTTTTCGTGTTCCGCCGCCTCGAAGGCGACGACCTACGCCAGACCCTGGTCTCGATCGGCATCTCGATCGTCGCCGCCGACCTGATGCTGGCGGTGTGGGCCGGCGGCACCTATCAGATCGCCACGCCGGAATGGCTCGACGGCGCCTTGACCTTGCCGATCATCACCGCGGTGCGCTCCAATGGCGTCTCGGTGTTCCTCACCTATCCGCTCTACCGCGTCGTCGTGCTGGCGGCGGCCATCGTCATCGGTGTCGGCCTCTGGCTGATGCTGCACCGGACGCGCGTCGGCATGATGATCCGCGCCGGCGTCGACGACCGCGCCATGCTGCAGGCGTCCGGCGTCAACGTGCATGCGGTCTTCGCCATCGTCTTTGCGGTTGGCGCCGGCCTTGCCGGCTTTGCCGGTGTCGTCGGCGGTTCAGCGCTTTCGGTCGCGCCCGGCGAGGATGTCCGTTATCTCCTGGCCTCGCTGGTCGTGGTCATCGTCGGCGGCATGGGCTCGATCACGGGAGCTGCCATCGGCGCGCTGCTGATTGGGCTGGCCGAACAGATCGGCCTCGTCTACTTCCCGACCTACGGCATCGTGCTCACCTTCGTCATCATGGTGGTAACGCTGGCGGTCAGGCCGCAAGGCATCATGGGGAAGGCGCGATGAGCCTCGCCATCGCCACCAGCAGCGTGACGCCGCAGCAGAACTGGCTGGAGAGGCTGGGTGCCGGTCACATCATCCTGACCGTAGCACTGGTGCTCTATCCGCTGGTGGCGTCGGATTTCTTTCTGACCCAGATCGGGGGGTATTCCCTGGTCTTCGGCATGCTCGGGCTGTCGCTGATGCTGCTCGCCGGCTATGGCGGCATGGTCAGCCTGGCGCAGATCACGGTCGCCGGCATATCAGCCTATGCCATCGCCATCCTCGGCAACAACAATTCCAACGTACTTGGCTTCGGCTGGCCGTGGTGGCTGGCGGTGCCCTTCGCGGTTCTTGCGGCGGCATTGGCGTCGGCGCTGATCGGCTGGATCTCGGTGCGCACCGAGGGCATCTACACAATCATGATCACGCTGGCGATCGCCACCGCGACCTATTATTTCGCCCAGCAGAACTACGCCATCTTCAACGGCCATTCCGGCTATGCCGGCATTCGCGCGCCGGCATTCTGGGGCCTCAGTTGGCGCGACGCGAAGCCTTTCTACTATCTCTGCCTCGGCCTGGCGGTGTTGTCCTACGCAGCCGTGCTCTACGGCTCGCGCTCGACCTTCGGCATGACCTTGCAGGCGATCCGCGACAACCCGCGCCGCATGCGCGCGCTTGGCTATCACGTCACCGCGCACAAGGTCTTCGCCTGGCTGCTGCCGGCGTTATCGCCGGACTGGCCGGCGTGCTGCTGGTCTGGTTCAACGGCCGCGTCTCGCCCGGCACCATCGGCGTCGATGCCGCGATCGACGTGCTGATCAT
>NZ_JAIUIN010000039.1:0-32075 GCF_020165665.1 Mesorhizobium sp. BH1-1-4 | reverse complement strand
CCCCCCCCCCCCCCCCCCCCCCCGGCCTTGCGTTCAACGCACCACGTACATGATGCGCCGCGTCTGTGGATCGATCAGCGCCCGCTGGCCGTTCACATAGACATAGCGGTAGTTGTAGTCAGGAATTTCGCGCAGCTCGACCGTGTCTGGCAAGGTTGCGCCGGTGACCACCTCGCCGTCGAGATAGACGGGGTCGAGGCGATGGGTGTCGACATAGGTCCGCACTTCAGCTGGCGGCGCCGGAAAATCGCCAACCACCGGATCGCTGGCGATGATCGCTCCTGTATAGTCGGTGGAGTAGTTGCCGATGTCTTCCGGTGGCGAGACGACGGCAACGCTGGAGCCGTGCGGTCGCTGCGTCAGCACCACCCGGCTGCCGCTGAAATCGGCCGTGACATAGTCGGAATAGACCCAGCCCTGGCCGCCGGCTTCGGCGATCGTGCACCATTTGCTGTTTTCGATGCAGCCATTGAGCGTCGCCGACTGGCCCGCGGCGAGCACGCCGATGACAGGATATTGCGGGCCGGGACCGGCGCGCACGTTGAGATCGGTGACTGCCGAGACCGCGGTATCGGCCAGCGCGGCGCCCGACATTGCGGTCAGCATCCCGGCTATTGCGGGAAACAATAAGGATTTCATGGGTTCTCTCCGTTTCACAGTCCCTCGGCGGTGACAACGGGGCAGCGGCGCATGCGTTCCGGCTAAAATGCGCGGGCCAACTCAAGATTTGTTCCCGCGTCCTTGGGCAAACCGGTCAAAAGGTCGTGTACGAAGGCCAGTTTCTGCGCCGTCCCGTCCGAAATGACGAAGGGGTAGAGGTCGGGCAGGCCCATGCAGCGGTTTATCGAATTGGAGGCTTCCGACAGCACCAGCCAGCGAACGAGGATCCGGTCGAAGGGCTCGGGCGTGTTCGCGGGTTCCGAGGGCGCTGCCTGCGGTTCTCCGCCAGTGTCGCCGCGCGGCAATTCATTGGCCTCCACCGTCTCCAGCCGGCCGAGCGGGAAGTTCAGCGCATGGACCATCTCCAGCGTGTCGGTGATATGCAGATGATGGGCCCAGGTCTCGGCCCAATCCTCCCAGGGATGCGAGGTGGCGTAGGCCGAGATGTGGGTTTGCTGCCAGTCGGGCACAGCACCATTGGCGTAGTATGCCTTCAGCGCCTGCTCATAGTCGGCGCGTTCGTCGCCGAACAGGGCGCGAAACGCTTCCAGCCGGTGCGGGTCGTCGCGGATCAGGCGGTCCCAGTAATAATGGCCGAGTTCGTGGCGGAAATGGCCGAGCAGCGTGCGGTAGTTCTCGCCCATCTCGACGCGACGTTTTTCGCGCTCGGCCGAATCGGCCTCGGCGACATTGAGCGTGATCAGGCCATTGTCGTGACCGGTGAGGATGCGTTCGCCGCCCGGGCCGCCGCCGATCGGATCGGCGAGGAAGTCGAAGGCCAGCCCGATCTCGTCCGTCGGGCTCTGCTTGGGCGCGACCGGCAGGCCGAAGGCGAGCAGCGAATAGATGGCGCGCTTCTTCGCCGCCTCGACGCGGATCCAGCGGCGGCGGTTGCCGTCGACGGAGAGATCGGGGATCAGCTGGTTCAGCACGCAGGCACGGCAGAAGACCTGTCCCGGTTCGGCCATCCAATTGCAGGCGCATTCATCGGCGTTGGTGCACTGGATGGCGCCGTCGACACCGGACAGGACAAAGCGCGCGCCCTCGGCGTCATAGAGCACGAGGCTCCTGCAGTTCAGGCACTGGGCGTTCTCGAAATAGAGGCGGTGGCCGCAATGCGGGCAGTCGAAAAGTTTCATCTCGGTCTCAATTCATCGGGAGGGCATAGGAGGCGGTCCGTGCCCAAACGCTAACCACCGGCCGGCGTTCCGCACTCCATCGAGACTATTTCGCTTCGCCGGTCCAGGCGCCTGCCGCCGCGGTCCATGGCCGCGGCAACGTCTTCCATGCCTGGCCCCTCGCCACAATAATCACTTGATCGTAAGCAAATTCCACGGCATTCGCCAGCATGGCGGCTCAGACAGTGACAAGAACGCGTTTCGCTGGCAAATTCGCCGCCGGGACGTGATTCAGGCAACCAGGAGAACAACATGGCATTTCTTGCCAAGGGTAGAACTTTAGCGGCCGCGGTGGTGGCGGTGCTTGCGCTTGCAACGGGCGCGCAGGCGGCGGCCAGCTGCGGCAAGACCGGCGCCGGCTTCGACGCTTGGAAGCAGGATTTCGCCGGGGAGGCCAAATCCGAAGGCGTCGGGTCGAGGGGTCTGGCCGCCCTGGCCGGAGCGACCTACGCAACAAGGACGATCGCCGCCGACCGCGCCATCCACAAGGCCTTCAGCGGCTCGGTGGACGATTTCATGAAGCGTCGTGGCGGATCCGCGATCATTTCCAAGGGCCGTTCGCTGAAGAAGTCGAACGCGGCGCTGTTCAACCAGATCGAAAACAATTACGGCGTGTCGCCGGGCGTGCTGCTTGCCATCTGGGGCATGGAGACCGGTTTCGGCGCCTCGATGGGCAACCAGAACACGGTCTCCGCCATTGTGACGCTTGCCTATGATTGCCGCCGTCCGGATTACTTTCACCCGCATGCCATCGCGGCCCTGAAGCTGGTCGATCGCGGCGCGTTGAGCTCCTCGTCGGTCGGCGCCATGCATGGCGAGATCGGCCACACGCAGTTCCTGCCCGGAAATGTCCTGAAGTATGCCGTCGGCAGCGGAAACCTGCGCGACAAGGCCACCGCGTTGGCCTCCACCGCCAACTTCCTCAAGGGCCACGGCTGGCGGGCTGGCGCCAGCGCGCAGTCGAATATGGGCGCGATCGCCGGCTGGAATTCCGCCAGCGTCTATCAGCAGGCCATCGCCCGCATCGCCACCGCCATCGACGCCGATTGATCGAACCGTACGATGTTGAACGAAGAACCCGGCCTCCGCGCCGGGTTTTTCATTTCACGTCGAGCGCATAGGAGCAGCCGGCCAGCGTCTTGCCGGGATGGGATGCGACCGTCGAGACGTTGAGCGCGATGTGCGTGGCGAGGGTCACGCCGCCGGCCTCCTCGGTATTTTCGGCCACGACCTTCTCGCCGAGGAATTTGTCTGGCGTCGAGGCTGTCGCCTGAATGCCCAGCTCCTTGGCGAGGTCCGGCGCGGCGACACCGTCGAGCACGGCCATCAATCCTGTCGCGGTAAAGACGATTGTCCCGGTGTCGTGCCCGAAGACATGGATCGGGGCGGGCAGTCGATACTGCCGCAGGAAGGGATTGCCCGACGGAACTTCCTTCCAGCCAAGCTCCCGCACAGCACCGGATTCGCCGGTCAGCCAGAGCGCAAAGCCGTTGTAGCCGGGCACACCCGTCCTGCATTCGATCAGCGCGGCAAGGTCGAGCGATGCCGGATCGAAATCATCGGCCGCGGCCGGCGCCGCCAGAAGGACCAGCAGCACCAGGCAGAGACCGGGATGGCGCACCGCGTTTATTTGTTGCGGTTGCGGGCGGCGAGCGTGCGCAGCCTCAGCGCATTGAGACGGATGAAGCCGGCGGCGTCCTTCTGGTCGTAGGCGCCGCGGTCGTCCTCGAAGGTGACCAGCGCGTCGGAATAGAGCGTTTTCTTCGACTTGCGGCCGGTGACCATGACATTGCCCTTGTAGAGCTTCAGCCGCACCGTGCCTTCGACGTCTTCCTGGCTCTTGTCGATCATCGCCTGCAGCATCAGGCGCTCGGGCGCGAACCAGAAGCCGTTGTAGATGAGTTCGGCGTAGCGCGGCATGAACTCGTCCTTGAGGTGCGCGGCACCCCGGTCGAGCGTGATCGATTCGATGGCGCGGTGGGCCGCGATCAGGATCGTGCCGCCCGGCGTCTCGTAGACGCCGCGCGACTTCATGCCGACGAAGCGGTTCTCGACCAGGTCTAGCCGCCCGATGCCATTGTCGCGACCGAGATCGTTGAGGGCAGCCAGCATCGTGGCCGGCGACAGTTTCTTGCCGTTGAGCGCGACCGGATCACCCTTCAGGAACTCGATCTCGATTTCGGTGACGGCATCCGGCGCATCCATCGGCGATACGGTGCGCTGATGGACGAACTCCGGCGCCTCGCTCCACGGATCTTCCAGCACCTTGCCCTCGGACGAGGAGTGCAGCAGGTTGGCGTCGACCGAGAACGGCGCGTCGCCCTTCTTGTCCTTCGGCACCGGAATCTGGTGTTGCTCGGCGAAGTTCATCAGGTCCGTGCGCGACTTGAAGGACCAGTCGCGCCACGGCGCGATGACCTTGATGTCCGGGTTCAGCGCGTAAGCCGAAAGCTCGAAGCGGACCTGGTCGTTGCCCTTTCCGGTGGCGCCATGCGCGATGGCGTCGGCGCCGGTTTCCCTGGCGATGTCGACCAGGTGCTTGGAGATCAGCGGCCGCGCGATCGAGGTGCCCAGGAGATAGGTGCCTTCATAGACGGTGTTGGCGCGGAACATCGGGAAGACGAAGTCGGCGACGAATTCCTCGCGCACGTCGACGATGCGGATGTCCTTGATGCCCATCATCTCGGCCTTCTTGCGCGCCGGTTCGAGCTCTTCGCCCTGGCCGAGGTCGGCCGTGAAGGTGATGACTTCGGCGCCGAGTTCGGTCTGCAGCCATTTCAGGATAATGGAGGTGTCGAGGCCGCCGGAATAGGAGAGCACGACTTTCTTGACGTCTTTGAACTTGGACATTTCCGCTCCGTCGAAAAGCGACGCCTGAAGCCCGGCGTCACGCATTGTGGAGCGCCTTTTAGCAGGAACCGCAAAGCGAGCAAGCGCGGGCGGCGCCAGTCTGCTGATCCAGCCAGGCGGGCCGCCGGCACGCTGGACCAGCCGCCCGTCGAATTCGTCATCCTTGTCTATGTCCCTGCGGGTGCACGACCGCTTGCGAAAACCGGTTCCCAGTTTTCGGGATCAAGCTCTGGGAAACAACCTGCTGCAATCATGGGCTGCATTTGTCGGAAGGATTTAAGCAAGTTTTCACGCACTGCCGCTAAATAAGCGAGACATAGCCGCATGGGCCACGCGACCGTGCCGAAGCAGCTTTTGCCCGTTCGTCGCGGGTATCCTCGGGCTTGGGCCATCCTGATGCGCGTTATATCCTGCATCGTCACGGAGCATAATCTGTGGCTCGTCCTGCTGGCGGCGCTGATGTGCGTCACCGGCTGCTGGGTGACGATCGGTCTCCTGGACCGCGCCAGGAAAACCGCCGGCGTGCAGATGCGGGGCTGGCTGTTCCTGACCGCGGTCGCGGCCGGTTCCTCCATCTGGTGCACGCATTTCATCGCCATGCTGGCTTATCAGCCCGGCGCGCCGATCACCTTCGATCCGGCGCTCACCATGATATCCCTGGTCATCGCCATGGCCGGTACCGGGGCGGGCTTCGCCCTTGCCCTGGGCAAGCGCTGGCGTGTGGCGCCGGAATGGGGCGGCGCCGCTGTCGGCCTTGCCGTTTCGGCCATGCATTACACCGGCATGATGGCCTATCACGTGGCGGGCATCGTCGAATGGGACGGCCTCTATGTCACGACCTCGGTGCTGATCTCGGTGGTGTTTGCCGCCGCGGCGATCGGCCAGGCGATGCGCCGGCCATACCGCTGGTCGCGCTATCTCGGCATCGGACTGCTGGTGCTGGCGATCGTCGGCCTGCACTTCACGGCGATGGCCGCGGTGGCGGTGACGCCGCTCTCCTTCATCACCACGGGCACCAATCCCGATATCCTCGAGGCGATGGCCGTCGCCGTCGCCGTCGTCGGCCTGATCGTCGCGGCCACCGGCTTCGCCAGCTACCTGATCGACGAACGCGGCCGGCTGGAGAGCTTCGAACGGCTGCAGCACCTTGCCCTCAACGATGCGCTGACCGGACTTGCCAACCGCGTTTCCTTCAACGACCGCCTCGACCATGAAATCGGGCGGGCACGCGAGGACGGCGACACGATGACGGCGGTCATCGTCATCGATCTCGACCGTTTCAAGGAGATCAACGACCTCAGGGGACACGCGGCCGGCGACCAGGCGCTCAAGATCATCGCCCGCAGGCTGGCGAAACTGACCGGCGACGGCGAATTCGTCGCCAGGCTCGGCGGCGACGAGTTCGCCGCGATCAAGCGCTTCAGGGACCAGAACGAGCTGCTCGGCCTGGTCTCGCGCCTGGAGAAGTCCTTGTTCGAGCCGTTGCGGATCGACGATTTCGAAACCGTCACCGGCGCCAGCATCGGCGTCGCCGTCTATCCGCGCGACGGCAGCGACCGGGAGAGGCTGGTCAGCAATGCGGATCTGGCGATGTACCGGGCCAAGAACGACGTGGCGCGGGCCGTCTGTTTCTACGAATCGGCCATGGATGAGACGGCACGCGCTCGGCGGGCGCTGGCCACCGATCTTCGCCAGGCCATCGAACGCGGCGAACTCACGCTCCACTACCAGGTGCAGACCTCGGTCTCGACCGGCGCCACCTGCGGCTACGAGGCGCTGCTGCGCTGGACCCATCCGGTGCATGGCATGGTCCCGCCCGCCGAGTTCATCCCGATCGCCGAGGAGAACGGCTCGATCCTGGCGATCGGCGAATGGGTGCTGCGCACCGCATGCCGTCAGGCTGCATCCTGGGATAAGGCGCACAAGATCGCGGTCAATTTGTCGCCGGTGCAGTTCGCCCATGCCGATCTCGCCACGCTCGTCCACCAGATCCTGGTCGAAACCGGCCTGTCGCCGAGGCGCCTCGAACTGGAGCTGACCGAATCGACGATCGTCGCCGACAAGGTCCGCACGCTGCACGTGCTGCGCCAGATCAAGGCGCTGGGCGTGACGATCGCGATCGACGATTTCGGCACCGGCTATTCGTCGCTCGACACGCTGCGCTCGTTTCCGTTCGACAAGATCAAGCTCGACCGTTCCTTCATGGCCGATGTCGAGCGCAGTCCACAGGCCAAGGCGATCATCCGCGCGGTGCTGACACTGGGGCGCAGCCTCGACATTCCGGTGCTTGCCGAAGGTGTCGAGACGCATGTCCAGCTCACCATCCTGCAAGTCGAAGGCTGCAACGAGGCGCAAGGCTATTTCCTCGGCCGGCCGAAGCCGATCGACCAGATCCTGTACCCGGCGGCGGTCCTCGCCTTGGCCGGGATGGATCAGTCGGCGGCGTGACCCGGTCACGTCCCCGGCTTGGCCAGCACAAGCTCGAGGAACATGCGCACGAAACGGGTCTGCACGAACGCGTTGTGGACCGCCGCGGTGACCTTGGTGTCAGGGCTGCAGCCGAATTGGCAGCTGTCGCTTCCATCGTTGCGACAGTCATTGCTGTTGCCAGAGCCCGGTGCATCTATGCCCTCCTCGTTGGTATGCACGTTCCACATCCAGCCCGGCGCGGAAGCGTATCTCTCCGGCGGGCCTACGCGCGTTAGCGTGACCAAGTGAAGGTTGAAATCGCACTGGGCCTGCGGGCCTAGGTAAAATAGCTGAGCCGTCTTTGCCTTTTTGCCGGCATCGATCTGGTACCATTGCGTCTGTCGAAGAATGGGATCACCGATAGCCGGGAAATCCAAATAGGATTGCTTTTCCTTGTTCGAAATGAAGCACTTTTGAATCTGAAAACATCCGCCCTTTTCATCGCATGCTGCGCTGGACTTCAGGGCATGCATCTCGAGAGTGTGGGTGAGATACGGAGCGTAGTGTCCGATCGATCTGAATGCGCTTTTTGGGAAAATCTTGTCGGTGATGCCGCTCTCCAGGCCAAGCATCCGACCGACGGATGCCCCTATCGGAAAGCCCAAGTCCGTGGCCCAATCGTCGCTCGACGTGATGTTGATCCAATAGGGCAATTTGGAACCGTTGGGATAATGAGCCTGCATGAAGTCGTCGAAGGCATCCGCGCCGATCGCTGGATTGATGGTTGCCACCAGGCTCCTGGGACCAAACGGCTGAACTGGGCCTTGCGCCAGTTTGACCTGGTTCAACATGTAGCGTGATAGCAGCCGGCCGCCGAAGGAATGGCCGATGACCAGCACCGGGGTAACCATGCCGCGTTCCGGATTGACCGCTGCGTTGATGCGCGCCATGTCGTCTGCGAAATCTTTGGAATTGCCGATTCTATCCGCCGCGCTGCCGATTGTTCCCGCGTTGAGGTAGTTAGAATCCGGCCCGCCGTTCCAGCCGATATAGATCCCAAAAACCTTCCGGTTTTTCTCCCGCTTGTCCTGTTGGCCCAGTTCGTACTTGGTCTTGGCGAGCACATGCTTGAAGGCCAGCAGGTTGCCATCCTGGTTGTAGGGCCGGTCGCCGCCCAGCTCGATTTTGCGGATGTCTTCCCTGGCATTGTGGTGCCAACCATGCGCGAAGATAACCAGCATGACCGGCCCTTCCGCCACGAGCTTGTGAAGCTCGGCGACGATCGCTTCTAGCTGCATGCGATCAAGGAGATTGCCGGCCTGCGGGCCGCGCGTGCCGTATTCAATCGTCGCGTATTCAAAGGGTTGTGCGATAAGCCCCTTTTCAGGACCCCAGGCATCCTTGCGGAGCGTATCCCAGCCGTCGTTGCCGACGCCGAAACACCTATCGCTGCTATCTTTATCGGACTTTTCGCCGCTGCAGTTGTCTCTATGCTGTACATAGGCCGGAAAAGGAACGCAGCCGTCTTCCGCCGCGGTGCTGCATACCGGATGATAATTAGTGTCGGGGCCGGAATAATGTGCTTTCGAGAGCATGATCAGATAGATCAGCAAGATACAGACGGCCGCGATTACATATTTCTTCCACCGGTTTTTCATATCGATTCCCCCCGAAATCCAGCGCCCGAGGAAAAGTGTATAGGGGAATTATCGCACGGTAAATTTGCGCTCCAATTTCTTATTTGGTGTCATTGTCATCGCCCGAAGCCGGAAGAAATCTTGGGGATATTGACGAACGATCAGAATGGCAGAATGGTCTGGCCGCCATCGTAGGAACCTGCCATGTCCTTCATTCCCGACACCACCACGCTGATCCAGTTCGCCATCGCCACCGTGATCCTGGCGATCACGCCAGGCCCTGATATGACGCTGTTCGTCTCGCGCACGCTGAGTCAGGGGCGGGCCACCGGCTTTGCCTCGATGGCCGGGGCGCTATGCGGCACGCTGATCCACACCACGCTGGTGGTGGTCGGCGTCTCGGCGCTGATCGTCGCCTCGCCGATGGCGTTCTTCGTGCTGAAGATTTTCGGCGCCGGCTATCTCGTCTTCCTGGCCTGGCAGGCGATCGCCAAGGGGTCGGCCTTTTCACCGGAGAAGAAGACGGGGCCGCAGATCTCGCTGCTGCGCAGCTGGGCGGCGGGGCTCGGCGTCAATCTGCTCAACCCGAAGATCATCCTGTTCTTCATGACCTTCCTGCCGCAATTCGTCTCCGCGCACGACCCGAACGCGCCCGGGAAGCTGTTCTTCCTCGGTTCCATGTTCATCGTGCTGTCGATCCCGGTGACGGTGCCAATGGTGCTGGCGGCGGAGAAATTCTCGGCGGCGATGAAGGCCAGCCCGCGCGTGACGCGGGTGGTCGACTATCTCTTCGCCGGCGTGTTCTCGGCCTTCGCGCTCAAGATCCTGACGGCCCAGGCGAAGTAGGGGCTTTCTCGGTCTTCCACCAGCTTCCGGCCCAGCGCCCGGCGCTGAGCCAGTAGAAGATGCCGCCGACCATGCCCCCGCCAATCACGGCCATGATGGCGGTGGCCTCGGTGACCGCGAAAGGGGAATCGCTGAGGTTGTCGACGAGGCCGAGGAACACCCCTGCCACCACGGCACCCGCCAGCGCATAGAACAGCCAGTCGCGCCGGCCGAGGATTTCGGCGATCAGGATGACGACCGCCGCCGGCATGAAGGCGAAATAAGCGACGAACAGGGCGAAGAAGGGAATCGAGAAATAGAGCGATGCCGTCGCCGCCGGATGGGCTTGCGCCGGCACGTAGCCGAGCGAGGCCAGGAACAGGATGTTGAGGAAGGCGCTCGCCGCCAGCGAGGCGACGGCATAGCCGAACAGGATGATGGCCAAGCGCACGATATAGGAGACGAGGCGGTTCATTGGGGATCAGCGCTGGTGAGACGACCGGACTTGCGTCCGGCGAGCAGCCAATAGACCCAGCCGGCGGCGGTGCCGGCCGTGGCCAGGAAGCCGAGGAAGCCCGGATTGAAGACAAACCCTCCGGCCGAGCCGGGGACCAGAACGCCAAAGGCGATGGAGGTGATCGCCCCGGTGACGGCGAAGTAGGACCAGCTTCGCAGCGACCACCGTTCGGCGACAAGGATGGCGGGGCCGACGATCAGCAGCGCACAGAGCGCCACCGTCAGCACGGCGAGCGGGAAGGAGCCCAGCCAGTCGAATGCAAAAACCATCGACCAGTTGCCATACTCGATCCCTTCCAGAAGGGTGATCAGCAGCACAGGCACCACGATCGAGGTCAGCACGGCGGCGACATAACCGACTGCTATCAGGACCAGACGCTTGAGCCAGGCAACGAGACGGGTCACGCCTCGCCATGCCCCGCGATCATCATGGCTTCCAGTGCCAACCGGTCGACCTTGCGCATGCGCTCCGATTCCGACTTCAGCTGACCGCAGGCGGCGAGGATGTCGCGGCCGCGCGGCGTGCGGATCGGCGAGGCATAGCCGGCATTGTTGATGTAGTCGGCGAATTTCTCGATCGTTTCCCAGTCCGAGCACTGGTAGTTGGTGCCCGGCCACGGGTTGAACGGGATCAGATTGATCTTGGCCGGAACGCCCTTGAGCAGCTTGATCAGCGCCTTGGCGTCCTCGATGGAATCGTTGACGTCCTTCAGCATTACATATTCGAAGGTGATGCGCTTGGCGTTGGAGAGGCCGGGATAGGCCTTGCAGGCGGCGATCAGCTCGCTCAGCGGATACTTCTTGTTGATCGGCACAAGCAGGTCGCGCAGATCGTCATTGGTGGCATGCAGCGAGATCGCCAGCATGACGCCGATCTCCTCGCCGGTGCGGAAGATTTCCGGCACCACGCCGGAGGTCGACAGCGTGATACGCCGCTTCGACAGCGAGAGACCGTCGCCGTCGGAGGCGATCAGCAGCGCCTTCTTGACCGCGTCGAAATTGTAGAGCGGCTCGCCCATGCCCATCATGACGATGTTGGACACTTTGCGGCCCTCGGCCGGCACGATGGTGCCGTCGGGCGTGTCGCGGTCGGGGAAGTCGCCGAGCCGGTCGCGCGCCGTGAGCAGCTGCGCCAGGATTTCCTCGGCGGTGAGATTGCGCACCAGCTTCTGCGTGCCGGTGTGGCAGAACGAACAGGTCAGCGTGCAGCCGACCTGCGAGGAGATGCAGAGCGTGCCGCGGCCTTCCTCGGGGATATAGACGGTTTCGATCTCGACCGGCCGGCCGGCGCCGCGCGGCGGGAAGCGGAACAGCCACTTCCGCGTGCCGTCGGCGGAAATCTGCTCCTCGACGATCTCGGGCCGGGCGACGGTGAAATGCTTGTCCAGCTCGGCGCGAAGGTCCTTGGAGATGTTGAACACATGAGCGAAGTCGGACACGCCGCGCACATACATCCAGTGCCAGAGCTGCTGAGCGCGCATTTTTGCCTGACGCTCCGGCACGATGCCTGAAGCGACGAGAGCCTCGCCGAGTTCGGCCCGTGTCAGGCCAATCAGCGAGGGCTTTTCTGCCTGCGCGGGGCGAGCCCGCAAGGCGTCGCGGGCGCCTTCGGCGGTAAGGTCGAGTGAAAGGGTCATGGTTCCACTGATATAAGCGGTTTACGGCCGATTTCATCCATCGGCCCGATGTCAAGAGCGGCGCATAGCACAGCTTGGCGGCAGAGTCATGCCGCGGCCGATCGGGCAGTCTTTCCCGCCGCCGTGTCGCGGTGGACAAGCCGCGCCTGCCTGGTGCTGTTCCCGGCGCGCGAGCGATCACATATTCGTGTCGGCGTAACGGCTGGCGAGCCATCCGCGAACCCTGAAATGGGGCAACTGTGCCCCGCACAATGGGAGTATGCAGAATGAAATCGATCAAGCTCGCCGTCATTGCCGGCGTCGCCGCTCTTTGCGCCTCGCAGGCGTTTGCCGAGGATACGATGGGAACCATGACCATGATGAAAGGTGGCCAGGTGACGGCGATCATGCCGGACGGCCACATGGGCACCATGATGCCGGACGCGAAGATGGGCGCCGACATGATGAAAATGGCCAAGCCCATCAAGCATTGCATGATGATGATGACCGACGCCAAGGGTAAAGCCTACATGATCGATACATCGACCAAGAAGGCCCAGGCCGAATGTGAAAAAATGGCCATGTGACGATCTCGGAAAAACTTGCCCGCCGGCCTGGAAGCCGGCGGGATGGTCAGCTTCCGTATCATCCGCACGTCCATCGCCGCGCCTACCTGTCGATGGAGAGCGTATCGATACCGGTGCCCTGGTCGGTCTCCGGCGGCGGCGGCGGAGCATCCCGGGCTCGGTAGGACGGCAGGTCGGGAGCGCCGGCCGCTACGGGATTCGCTTCGAGCCGCGCAATCAGACGCTTCATTTGCGTGATCTCGCGCACCTGGGCGTCTATGATGCCGTCCGCGAGCTTTCGCACCTCCGGGTCGCGGATGTGGGCGCGTTCGCTGGTCATGATCGCGATCGAGTGGTGCGGGATCATTGCCTTCATATACGACACGTCGCTCACGGTTTCCTGGCTTCTGACCAGCCATAGGGCACCAGCGAATACGAGCATGCCGCCGATGACGATGCCGACATTCGGGGCCAAGCTCTTGTACATTCCCCACATGAAGCCGATCATGACAATTGCCATTGCGGCACCCATCACGATAGCCATCCAGACCCGGGTCTGGCTGAAGAAAACGTGATCCAGCGCATAGGTGTTCAGGTACATGAGCCCGTACATGAGGACGGTGGACACCAGGATCATCGCGGCAAATCTGACATAGCTCATGACTGCGGATTCCTTGCTCAAAGGGACACAACCGCGACGGCGGCCTTTTGATCCTGGTCCGATCGTCAGACTCTTACTTGATCGGCATCATGCCTGTGTTAGGGCTGGGTTTTCCCACGAGGACAGACATGGCCGGCCAATCGCGAAGACATCCCATGCTGCGGCGTTCGCGCGCCATGTGGGCATCGCGCCGTGTCTGGCAGCCGCGCCTGGTGTTCTGGGCGGGTGCGATCTCGATCGGCCTGATCAGCGTGTTGTTTGCCGTGCTGGCCGACAAGGCGCAGGCACTGTTCCATCTGGTGATCGGCAATGATGGCGGCTGGCGCTTCTATCTGCCGCTCGCGATCACCCCGCTCGGCTTCGTCCTGTGCGCGTGGCTGGCGCACGCCTTTTTCCCGGGCTCGCAAGGCAGCGGCATTCCCCAGGCGATCGCCGCCCGGCACCTGCGTGACGACGACGACCGCAGCCACATCCTGTCGCTCAGGTTGGTGGCGGGCAAGATCGCGCTCACCATCGTCGGCCTGTTCTGCGGCGCGTCCATCGGCCGCGAAGGGCCGACGGTCCAGGTCGGCGCATCTCTGATGCTGCAGGCGGCGCGCTGGGGCGGCATGGCGCAGGCGCGCGGCCTGATCCTGGCCGGTTCTGCCGCCGGCATCGCGGCTGCCTTCAACACGCCGCTTGCCGGCATCGTTTTCGCCATCGAGGAAATGGGCCGAACTTATGAAGCCCGCACCAACGGGCTGGTGCTGACGGCGGTGATCCTGGCCGGCCTCGCCTCGCTCGGGCTGGTCGGCAACTACACCTATTTCGGCGTGTCCAAGGACACGATCTCGTTCGCCGCCGACTGGCCGCTGGTGATCGCCTGCGGGATCATCGGCGGCGGGTTCGGGGCGCTGTTCTCGTTACTGGCGCTGAAGGCGACGCGCCGCATCCGGCGCTGGAACGCGCTGCAGCCGCTGTGGCGCGCGCTGCTGGTGGCAGCCGTCTGCGGGCTCGCCGTGGCGGTGATCGGCATCCTCTCTGGCGGCCTGACCTTCGGCACCGGCTACGCGCAGGCGCGCAGCGCCGTCGAAGGCACGCCGCTGCCCTGGTTCTTCTTCCTCGAGAAATTCGCGGCCGGACTGCTGTCGATGATCTCAGGCATTCCCGGCGGCATTTTCGCGCCGTCGCTGGCGGTCGGCGCGGGGATCGGCAGCTCGCTCGGCCTGCTGTTCGGCAGCAGCGCTGGCGTCGCGGCCCTGCTCGGCATGGCCGGCTATTTCGCCGGCGTGGTGCAGGCGCCGATGACGGCTTTCGTCATCATCCTCGAAATGACCGGCAATCACGACAATGTCATCGGCCTGATGCTGGCCTCGATGCTGGGCTACGGCACGGCGCGCCTGATCTCTCACGAGCCGCTCTATCACGCCCTGTCGCGGGTCTTCATCGCCGAGGCGATCCGGCGGCGGCGGGCCACGGTCGAAAGTTGAAGCCTTAACTTCGGCCGGAAACCGCTTCGCATTTTCCCGGAATTGCTTAGGCTCCGACTCACATCCGGCAAGACAGCGCCCCCGATGTTGCTGCGGCGAAGCAAGAGATAGGATCCCCATGACAGAAAGAATCACCCTGGCCGAGTCGTTGCCGACAACGGCCGTCGTCCGCGTCTCCCGCGCCAGCTACGAGCCGAGCCGGTTCGCCGAGGTCGACGCCGCGAGCAAGAAGACCTCGGAGTACATAATCCCGGCCATCAGGCGGTTGCCAGGGCTGCTTCATTTTTATGCGGGCGTCTCGCCGAAGGGCTCGATCGTGCAAGTTAGCGTCTGGGACACCGACGAGCATGCGGCACAGTTGGACCATCTGAAGGAGATGGTCGTCGACGGCCGCAGGGACATGGAGGCGGCTGGCGTGACGTTTACCCCGATTTTCAACTACCCGATCGACTGGACCTGGACCGTCTGACCGGGAGCCGAACTCATAACCGGTCAGCGGCCGCGATGCGGACGCAGCGAGAAGGGGCTGAGGAGGCTTTGGCCTGCCTTGCCTATTTGCATTTGGCGATCGAGGACAGTGCCGCCGAAATGCCCTTCAGCGAGAAGACATAGTTGGTGGGGTTGCCGCGGCCCGACTTCGCAGACACCTTCATGTCGGTGCCTGTCTTCATCGCCGCGATCAGCACCGGCTCTTCCGCCGCATTTTCCACCCAGGCCGATTTTCCGCGCGTGAACATCGAGAAGGTCTTCTTGTCGATGGTGACGGTGGCCTTGGAGCCTTCCTGGAAATTATAGCCGGCGATGAACTGCGGCTCATAGGAGACCTGCTGGCCGGGCCGCTGGCTGACGAAGAAGAACATGTCGCCATGGTCGAGCGTCGGCGGCTGCTTGTCGGTCGGCACGGTCAGCACGTAGCAGACCTTGCCGCCCGACGCCTGGTAGCTGTAGGTGCCCCAGGCATTGTGCTGGCCGATCTTGGTCGCCTGCTGCGCCAAGGCCGGCGCCGCCGAGGCCGCCAGGACCAGGCTCGAAACTAGTGCAATCAATCCGCGCATCGTTTTTCCCGTATTCCAAATGGTGCGGAGGCGGGCCGCATGGCGTCCTGCCGTCGCTTCATTTTGATTTAATCTGGGTTACCAAACGGTGAAGTTCCCAAGAGAAAAGGACCTTCACCCCAGGAAACCGCCGCCATTTCCGCGCCGCCGCCTTGTCAGCGGCTGGCACGGCGTCCCTTTGGTGACTTGGAGGCCACGAAAACGGCAAGAGTTTGACTTTTGGCCCGCCGCTGAACGCCCCTGTCCAGGGACCGGGCCGGCGCGGCGGGATTCGGGCCGCGGGACTTAGCTCTTGTCCGCGATCGCGTTCTTGGCGGCCTGCCGGTGCGCCGGCGTGATATGGGCGCTGACGGCGGTGATCGCGGCGGTCAGCACGGCGATGTCGTCGGTGAAGCCCAACCCGAAGATGAAGTCGGGGATGAGGTCCACCGGCAGCACGAAATAGCCGAGCGCCGCCACCAAGATGCCCTTGGCGCGCAGCGGCGTGTTCTTGTCCATGGCGCAGTAATAGGCGGCGACGACGTCCTCCATGAAGGGGATCTGCCGCGCGGCCTTCTTGGCCGTGCGCCAGAATTTCTCGCGCACTTCGCCCTCGCCGCCCAGCCTGTCGCCAAAGCCGAAGAAGTCAAAACCGGATTCTTGCGCCATCAATCTCTCCTCGCGGGTCTCATGCGCTACCTGGCGCATGCCCGCCGATCAAAATGTGGTGAAAGCCGACCCCGGCTGCAAGATGCGAGCGCCGATTTGGCGGCCCACGCCCGGCCCAGAGCATGGACAGCCGGTATTCAGCCGCCGAAATAGCGGTTCATCTTCTTGGCCAGTTCGATATCGAGCGCCGTCACGCCGCCGGCGTCGTGCGTGTTGAGGGTCACGACGACCGTCTTGTAGACATTCGACCAGTCGGGATGATGGTCCATCTTCTCGGCGGCGAGCGCCACACGGGTCATGAAGGCGAAGGCCTCGGAGAAATTGTTGAAGGTGAAGGTGCGGCCGATCGAGGCGCCGTCCTGTGCCAGCGTCCAGCCGTCAAGCCCGGTGAGCGCGGCTTCGGCGGCTTGCCTGCCCAGTTTCTCTCTCGTCATGTCCGCTTCCTATGCTATGGCGCTGAAGTCGTCACCATAGCGCCGGATCCATGATCGCGAAGCCCATAAATTCCGTCCTTTTCGTCTGCCTCGGCAACATCTGCCGGTCGCCGCTGGCCGAAGGCGTCCTTCGCGCCGTGCTGGCGGAGCGCGGAAACGGTGGGGATATCGTGCTCGATTCGGCCGCCACCGGCGGCTGGGAGGTCGGCTCCGCTCCCGATCCGCGCTCGATCGCCATCGCGTCGCGCCACGGCATCGACATCTCGCGCCAGCGGGCGCGCAGGATCACGCCGGAGGATTTTCACCGCTTCGACCTGATCTTCGGCATGGACCGGTCCAATGTCGCCGACCTGAGAGCGCTGGCGCCGGCGGCGGTGCGCGATCGCATCCACCTGTTCCTGGAATTCGCGCAGGGCAAGGTGCGCGATGTGCCCGATCCCTATTATGAGGATCAGGAAGCGTTCGCTTCGGTCTACCGCATGATCCGCGAGGCGTCGGAGGCGCTGGCAACACGGCTGGCACGCGTATCGACGCCGGACAGCGGCCAGGCTTCCTCGACGATGTAGGGGCCGCCGCCGACCGAATCGCGCGACGACATCAGCACGAAACGGCCGATGCGGAACGGCAGCGTCGAGAAATTGCCGCGCGCCGACAGATATTGGGCGACGTCGAGCGGGCTCGAGTTGCGCAGCCGCGCCAGCGTCACGTGCGGCATGAACCTGCGCGGATCGGCGGGGATGCCGAGCCGCTGGCAGATGCGCTCGATCTCGCCCTGAAGGGCGTTGAGATCGGGCGAGGGAAAAGCGCCCGCCCACACCGCATGCGGCTTCTTCTGGCCGAAAGCCCCGACCCCGGACAAGGTCAGCGAGAAGGAAGGGCGGTGGACCCGGTCGAGCGCATTGGCGATCTCGTCGGCGACATGGCCCTGGACATCGCCGATGAAGCGCAGCGTCAAATGGTAGTTTTCGACGTCGATCCAGCGGGCCCCGGGCAGGCCGCCCCGGAGCAGCGACAGCGAAAGGGCGGCATCACGCGGAATTTCGAGGGCGGTGAAAAGACGCGGCATGAAGAGCCTCCCTTCCTCGAATCGAACTGTCATCCCTAGCGAATCATCGATAATCAAATGGAGCAAGTGGTTTGTTGGTCGCAGGCTTTGCTAAAACTTTCCCTAACGGAAGGGTTTTGTCGGATCTCACGAGCCTCCCGGCGCCGCCGCGATGGTCCGCTCGACCGTCGGCAGGACGCGCTCGACCATCAGGTCGACCCCTTTGGCGTTCGGATGCAAGCCGTCCTCGAGTTGCAACCCAGGCTGGCCGGCGACGCCATCGAGAAAGAACGGGTACAGCGTAACGCCGTATTTGGCGGCTAGTTCCGGAAAGACGGCGTCGAAGGCATTCTGGTAGTCGGCGCCTAGATTGGGGGCCGCCCGCATGCCGGCCAGAAGCACCGCGATCTTGCGCTGTTTCAGTCTGCCCAGCATCTCGTCCAGGTTCCTTTTGGTGATGTCGGGCGAAACGCCGCGCAGCATGTCGTTGGCGCCGAGTTCGAGGATGACCAGCTGCGTGCCGTCGGGCACCGACCAGTCGAGCCGCGCCAGGCCGCCGCTGGACGTGTCGCCGGAGACGCCGGCATTGGCGACGGTGACATCATGGCCCTTGGCGCGAAGGGCTGCCTGCAATTTGTCGGTAAAGCCCTCGCCCGGGCCAAGGGCGTAACCCGCCATCAGGCTGTCACCGAAGCCGACGATCTTGAATGGCTCGGCGCGCGCCGACGAAATGGCGCCGCAAATGGCGAGGAAAACGATCAGGCCTGCGGCAAAGCGGCGTTTGAAAGACATGCGGCAAGCCCCATATGACAATGAATTCTTCCGGCGACGGCTTGCGACAGGCAAAGCCTCCCTTCCCATATAGGACGCTTTCATTTTGACAGAAGCCGTCATCGCGCTGCAAGACGTATCCCTGACACTCGGCGAAGGCGCTTCGTCCGTCCATGTGCTGAAGGGCGTCAGCCTCGAGGTGGCGCGCGGCGAGGCGACCGGCATCGTCGGTCCGTCGGGGTCCGGCAAGTCGACATTGCTGATGGTGCTAGCAGGGCTGGAGCGAGTAGATGCGGGTACGGTGCGAATCGCCGGCGAACTGCTCAATGGCAAAACCGAGGATCAGATTGCTTCGTTTCGTGGCCGAAACATTGGCATCGTATTCCAGTCCTTCCATCTCATCCCCAACATGACGGCGCTCGAAAATGTCGCGGTGCCGCTGGAACTGGCCGGCCATGCCGATCCCTTCTCGGTGGCGGAGCGGGAACTGGCGGCTGTGGGCTTGAGCGACCGCGTCACCCATTATCCCGGCGAACTCTCCGGCGGCGAGCAGCAGCGCGTGGCGATCGCCCGGGCGCTGGCACCGTCGCCGCGCATCCTGATCGCCGACGAGCCGACCGGCAATCTCGACCAGGCGACCGGACGGCAGGTCGCCGATCTCCTGTTCGCCAAGGCGGCCGAACGCGGCATGACGCTGGTTCTGGTCACCCACGATCCGGCGCTCGCGGCGCGCTGTTTACGCCAGGTGTCGATGCGCTCCGGCCGCATCGAGGCGCCGGCGCCGATCAAGGTCACCGCCTGATGCCGCTGGCGCGGACCTTGAAGCTCGCCGTCCGCTTCTCGCTGCGCGAGATGCGCGGCGGCCTGTCCGGCTTCCTCATCTTCCTAGCCTGCATCGCGCTCGGCGTCGCGGCTATCGGCGGCGTCAATTCGGTGGCCCGCTCCATCACCGCGGGCGTCGCCGATCAGGGCCAGACGCTGCTTGGCGGCGACCTTCGCTTCCAGATCAACCAGCGCGACGCCAGCCAGGCCGAACTTGGCTTTCTCGATGGGCTGGGCGTGGTTTCGCACAGCGCCGGCATGCGCTCGATGGCGCGGCTCGCCGACGGATCCGACCAGGCGCTGGTCGAGGCCAAGGCGGTCGACGAGGCCTATCCGCTCTTTGGCGCGCTGGAGACCGACCCGGCACTGACGAAGCAGGAACTGTTCGGCGGGCAGTTCGGCGTTTTCGGCGCCGCGGCACCCGACCTTCTGTTCGAACGGCTGCATCTCAAGATCGGCGACCGGCTGAAGCTCGGCACCGCCACCTTCGAATTGCGCGCCAGGCTGGTGGCCGAGCCGGACGCGGTCTCCGACGGCTTCGGTTTCGCGCCAAGGCTGATGATCTCGACCGAGGGGCTGGCCGCGACCGGACTGATCCAGCCGGGCAGCCTGGTGGAGAACGCCTACAAGGTCCGGCTGCCCGCCGATGCCGACGAGGCGCGGCTCAAGGCCATCCAGGACCAGGCGGCCAGGGATTTTCCGGAGGCCGGCTGGTCGATCCGCACACGTGGCAATGCCGCCCCGGCGCTGTCTTCAAACATCGAACGCTTCTCGCAGTTCCTGACGCTGGTCGGGCTCACCGCGCTGGTGGTCGGCGGCGTCGGCGTCGCCAACGCGGTGCGCGCCTATCTCGACGGCAAGCGCGGCGTCATCGCCACTTTCAAGAGCCTGGGAGCGTCCGGCGGCTTCGTCTTTGCCGTTTACCTCGTGCAGATCCTGATCATCGCGCTCGTCGGCATCGGCGCCGGCCTGGTGCTGGGCGCGCTGATGCCGTTTGCCGCAAGTGCCGCCCTGCAGTCCGTCATTCCGGTGCCGGCGCAAGGCGGCTTCTATCCCGGCGCGCTCGCCATGGCCGCCCTGTTCGGCCTGCTGGTGACGCTCGCCTTCGCGCTGTTGCCGCTCGGCCGCGCCCGCGACGTGCCGGCAACCGCTTTGTTCCGGGAAATGGGGCTGGAAGGCCGCGGCCTGCCGCGCCCCGTCTATGTCGTTTCAGCGCTCGGCATCGCGCTGTTGCTGGCAGCGCTGGCGATCCTGTTTTCGGGCGACCAGCGCATCGCCTCGATCTTCGTCGGAGCCACTATTTTTGCTTTCCTGGTGCTGCGCGTCGTCGGCGCGCTGGTGCAATGGGCGGCGAGGAAGAGTCCGCGCGTGCGCTTCGTGGCGCTGAGACTGGCCATCGGCAACATCCACCGGCCCGGTGCGCTGACGCCGTCGGTGGTGCTGTCGCTGGGGCTTGGACTGACGCTGCTGGTGACGCTGGCGCTGATCGACGGCAACCTCAGGCGGCAGATTTCGGGCAACCTGCCGGAGCGGGCACCGAACTTCTTCTTCGTCGACATCCAGGGCAGCGAGGTCGATGCGTTCTCCCAGCTGATCGCCAAGGAGGCGCCGCGGGGAACACTGGCCAAGGTGCCGATGCTGCGCGGCCGGGTGATGGCACTCAACGGCGTCGATGTCGACAAGGTCAAGGTACCGGCCGAGGGCGCCTGGGTGCTTAAGGGCGATCGCGGCCTGACCTATGACACCAGGCAGCCGGAAAACACGACGCTGACCGAGGGCAAATGGTGGCCGGACAATTATGCCGGCGAGCCGCTGGTTTCGTTTTCCGACAAGGAAGGCAAGGAAATCGGACTGAAGCTCGGCGACACCGTCACCGTCAATGTGCTCGGCCGCAATGTCACGGCCCGGATCGCCAATTTCCGCCAGGTCGAATGGGAGACGATGGGCATCAATTTCGTCATGGTGTTCTCGCCCAACACATTCGCCGGCGCCCCGCATGGCTGGATCGCGACGCTTAGTGAAAAGAACGCCTCGACGGCCGACGACGCGCGCGTCCTCAACGCCGTCACCCGCGCTTTCCCGGCCGTGACGACGGTGCGGGTCAAGGACGCGCTCGACATCGTCAACCGGCTGGTCGGCCAGCTCGGCACGGCGATCCGGGCTGCGGCCGGCGTGGCGCTCATCGCCTCGGTCCTGGTGCTGGCCGGCGCGCTTGCCGCCGGCAACCGGGCGCGCATCCATGACGCGGTGGTGCTGAAGACGCTGGGCGCGACGCGCACGACGCTGATATCGGCCTTCTCGCTGGAATATATGCTGATCGGGCTCGCCACCGCGATCTTCGCGCTCGCCGCCGGCAGCGCAGCCGCCTGGTACATCGTCGCGCGCATCATGACCCTGCCGTCGCATTTCATGCCGGAAGTGGCGGTGGCGACCATTCTGTTTTCGCTGGTCATCACGGTCGGCATCGGCCTTGCCGGCACCTGGCGGGTGCTCGGCCACAAGGCGGCGCCCGTGCTGCGCAACCTCTGATTCGCCGGCCGGGCCTGCTTCATCAGGTTAAATCTTGGTAAGAATGCCGTCCCAAACGGTTGGCGAAGCGGCATTTCGGCCCCTCACGAACCGTTACAACAGGTTACGGTCTTGTTCTCGACGCGAATAACCATCATATTCCGCCGCAGGCATGCTGGAGCCCCCCAGCGGCGCCTGGGCCCGCAAGAGGCCCGACACCGGACGGGGCAGAAGCAACGAGGATTTCCAATGGCTGATCCCATTCGCAACTATCAGACGTCGGCGGTGCCCGGCGTCCGCGCCGACATCGATCAGGGTCTGCGCGCCTATATGATCAAGGTCTACAATCTGATGGGGCTTGGCCTGCTCATCACCGGCCTTGCCGCCATCGGCACGATCATGCTGGCCACCACCACCGACCCGGCCTCGGCCGTCGCGACGCTGCCAAGCGGCGAGATGCTGACTTCCTTCGGCTACGCGATCTTCGGCTCGCCGCTGCGCTGGGTTGTCATGCTGGCGCCGCTGGCCGCCGTGTTCTTCCTGTCGTTCAGGATCCAGTCGATGAGCGTCGCCGCCGCGCAGACGACCTTCTGGGTCTATGCCGGCCTCGTCGGCCTGTCGCTGTCGTCGATCTTCCTGGTCTACACCACGGCCAGCATCTCGCAGACCTTCTTCGCCACCGCCGCTGCTTTCGGCGCGCTGTCGCTGTTCGGCTACACCACCAAGCGTGACCTGTCGGCGATGGGCTCGTTCCTGATCATGGGCGTGTTCGGCATCATCATCGCGTCGGTGATCAACATCTTCCTGCAGTCGTCGGCGCTGACCTTCGCCGTCTCGGCGATCGGCGTGCTGGTGTTCGCCGGCCTCACCGCCTATGACACGCAGAAGATCAAGGAAATGTATTTCGAGGGCGACGCTTCCGATGTCGCGGGCCGCAAGGCCATCATGGGCGCGCTGTCGCTCTACCTCGATTTCATCAACCTGTTCATGTTCCTGCTCCAGTTCATGGGCGACCGCCGCTAAGGCTGGCCTCGGATTTCACTGGACCATCGAGTTTGGAAAGGGCGGCCCAACGGCCGCCCTTTCCTTTTGTGCGGGGCTCTGCTGTTATCGAAAGCACATAAGAGGTTTGCATAAAGAATGAGCAATATCGTGATCAGGCCAGCGACCCCGGCCGACCTCGACACGATTACGGAAATATACGCCGACGCGGTCGCCAACGGCACGGCGAGCTATGAACTGGAGCCGCCCGCCCGCGCCGAAATGGAGACGCGATTCGCCGCGCTCTCGGCCGGCGGCTTTCCCTATCTGGTGGCGGAAAAGGGCGGTGTGCTCGGCTATGCCTATGCCGGCGCCTTCCGCCCGCGCCCGGCCTATCGCTTCATCGTCGAGGATTCGGTCTATGTCGCCCCTGGCGCCAAGGGCCAGGGCGTCGGCCTCAAGCTGATGCGGAGCTTGATCGAAGCGGTCGAGGCGGCGGGCTTTCGCCAGATCGTCGCGGTGATCGGCGATGGCCGCGCCGACAGCGCTTCGGTCAGGCTGCACGAAAAACTCGGCTTTCGCCATTCCGGCCGCCTCGAAGGCTCCGGATACAAGCACGGCCGCTGGCTGGACACGGTGTTCATGCAGCTGTCGCTCAACGGCGGGGCATCGGTGGCGCCCGATCCGGACTCGCTGCCGGAGCGGAAGTTCCGGGGGAGGAATTGAAGAACTGAGGAACTGAGGAAAAATGGGCACCTGCGTAAACGCCGAGCACCTTCCTCAATTCTCCAATTCTTCAATTCCCCAGTTCGCAATTCCCCGTTTCACGCCTGCACGACCTTCAACTTCGCGTCGAAGACGCCCAGCACCCGGCCGAGTTCCTGTCCGCGCTTGAGGATGCGCCCCCCCGCCGCGATGACGGCGAAGGCGCCTTGCTTGCGCGCCAGTTTCGGATCCTTGACGATCTGGAACAGAGGCACTTCGCTGGCCCGGCGGAAGACGGAAAAGACAGCGCGGTCCGTGAGATGGTCGATGGCGTAGTCGCGCCATTCATTGGCGGCGACCATGCGTCCGTAGAGCCTCAGGATCTGGTCCAGTTCACGCCGGTCGAAGCGAACCGGCTGGTCGAGGCGTGCATTGCGCGCCTCGTGTAGCGGGATCAATATTGCGGATGCGTCTCCATCCCCCATCCCGCCGCCATCATCGGTCATGCCTCGATCCTTCAAAATGAATCTTCGCCAACCAAAGTTGGCCCCTTCGGATCGCAATTGCAAGAGCCGGCGAAGCTAAGCGCCGGCGCGCCCTTTCCGTCGCGTCCAGTCACGTTTGTAAAACGCGTGTTGGAATTGGTGATGCTTCGCCACATTTCTGCCTTTTTTTATCCGCGCTCATGCCCCAATGTCCGACGAATTTACCGGCGTTGCCTGAGACGGTTCGGTCCGGCACCGGCTCGTAAACCCCAAGCCCCCCGCCCACGGGTCTGCGTCGGATCGAACCAACCTCGGCTTTTCCTCGGAAAAGCCAGGTGCGACGATCCCAAAACCTAAATGACCGACGTCAGAAGCAAGCTGGCGTCGGTTTTTTCGTTTTTGGACCTTTTCACACCGGACCGCGACGCAGGCGGAACGCGGCCGAAGCTTACGTTTCGATCTAATTGCGCCGCACCGTGCTTGCCATTTCTCGTTCCACTTAATAGGGTGTTAAGTGAAACGGAGACGGCAATGCCACGCGCATCGGTTTCCACGGCAGAACAGTTGGATGGCGGAGCGGCCGTGCCGCAGGCCGGCGGCGTCGGTCCCCGCATCAAGGCATTGCGCACGGCCCGGCGCGTCTCGCTGCGCCAACTTGCCGACATGACCGGCACGACGGCGAGCTTCATCAGCCAGCTCGAGCGCAATCTGTGCGGCGCCAACACCGGGACACTGCTCAAGATCGCCGCCGCTCTCGATCTCGGTATAAACGATCTGTTCGAGGACAATGCCCGGCCCCTGCACAGGGTGCTGAAGCGCGAGGAGCGGCCGGTCGTTCCGGTCGGCGTGCACAGCCGCAAGATGCTCCTGTCGCGGCGGCCGATCCACCAGTTCGAGGTCTATGCCGGCCATTTCGAGGTCGGCGGCTCGACCGGTGACGAGGCCTATGTCCATGGCGGCGAACACGAAATGTTCATGGTGCTCAAGGGCACCGTCGAACTGACGCTTGCCGACGAGCGCCATGTGATGCGCGAGGGCGACAGCGTCGAATACGCGACCTCGGTGCCGCACCGCACGGTCAATGTCGGCGACACGCCGGCCGAGGTGCTGTGGATCATCGGCCCGCCCACCGCCGGGGCGCTCGAACTCGACCAATACAGGCCCGGAAACCGCTCGCATCCGGGTGAATGAAAACAAATGCGAGTTCTGCAATGGGAGAGTTGATCATGAGATTGAGATTTGGGCATGCGGCGTGCGTCGCCGTGGTTCTGGCGGCAACGGCCGCATTGGCGCAATCGAAGCCGGTGGCCGGCGAGGTGGCCGAGGGCTTGCTGAAGGGCAAGACGTTGACGCTGGTCTCCTATGGCGGCATCTACCAGGACGGCCAGGCGGCCGCGCTCAAGGAGTTCGTCGACAAGTCCGGCGTCAAGTTGCTCAATGACGGCCCGACCGAGATCGCCAAACTGCAGGCGCAGGTCGAGTCCGGCAATGTGACATGGGACGTCGTCGATACCGACGATCTGCCGCCCTATGTCTATTGCGGCAAACTGTTCCAGAAGCTGGACCTCACCAAGCTCGACGTCTCGAAAATCCCCGAAGGCCAGGTCGGCGAATGCTCCGTGCCGGCGATGAATTACGGCGTCGTGCTGATGTACAACACCGAAAAGTACAAGGACAATCCGCCCAAGAGCTGGGCCGACTTCTTCGACACGCAGAAATTCCCCGGCGTGCGCGGCATCGACGGCTCCGGCAGCCCGACCGGCGGCTTGCTCGAACAGGCGTTCAAGGTTGCCGGCGGCGACCCCAAGGCGATGACGGTGGCCGACATCGACAAGGCCATCGATGTGGTCCGCAAGCTCGGCCCCGATACCATCTTCTGGAAAACGGGTGCCGAATCGCAGCAGCTCGCCGAATCCGGCGAGGCCGACATGCTGATGATGTGGACCGGCCGCGCCATGACCGCGGTCAAGAACGGCGCCAAATACACGCCGGCCTGGCAGGACTGGCTGGTGGTGATGGATCAGATGACGATCCCCGTCGGCGTCAAAGACACGGACGCGTCCTACGCGCTGCTCAATGCCTATCTCGGCAAGCACGCCCAGGAGATCCTGGCGGAGCAGACGTCCTACACGCCCATCAACAGCGACGCGCAGCCCAAGGTCGACGCCTCCGTTTCCGCGTTCCTGACCAACTCGCCCGAACGCCAGAAGCAGGGCTACAAGCAGAACTTCAAGTTCTGGGTCCCGAACTTCGCGGTGGCGCAGGAAAAGTGGTCCGCACTGATGTCCGGCAACTGACCGGCTGAAGGAACAGAGGCCGTGAGCGCGTCCGAGCCAACCATTCCGGCCGCCGAAAGGCGCCGGGCATGGCGGCCGTTCGCGCTCGCGCTGCCGGCGCTGGTGCTGCTCCTGGCGGTGATCGGCTATCCGCTGCTCACCATCGTCGTGCGCAGCATGTCGGAGCCGCAGTGGGGTCTGCAGAACTATGTCTGGTTCTTCAGTGTGCCGATCAACCTTATTGTGCTCCAGCGGACCTTCGTCATCTCGGCCTGGGTCACGCTGGTATGCGTGGTTTGCGCCTATCCCTATGCCTATCTGATGACCGCGGTCGGACCGCGCGTGCGTTTGCTGCTGCTGTTATGCGTCCTGATCCCGTTTTGGGTGAGTGGCGTGGTGCGCACCCTGTCCTGGGTGATATTGCTGCAGGACTCCGGGGTGATCAACTCGATCCTGCGCTCGCTCGGCTTCGGTGGTGTCAGGCTGATCCGCACCCAGACGGGCGTGGTCATCGGCATGGCGCAGGTGCTTTTGCCGTTCATGATCCTGCCGCTCTATTCGGTCATGAAAGGTATCGATCTCAGGCTGGTGCAAGCCGCGCGCAGCCTCGGGGCGAGGCCGTCACGCGCCTTCCTCACCGTGTATCTGCCGCTGTCGCTGCCTGGCGTCTATGCCGGCGCGGTCATCGTCTTCATCCTGGCGCTCGGTTTCTACATCACGCCAGCCCTGCTCGGCGGACCGCGCTCGACCATGCTGTCGACGCTGGTGCAGACGCAGGTGCTCAGCCTGCTGCAATGGGGCAGGGGCGGCGCCATGGGCGTCGTGCTGCTGGTCACGACCTTCGTGCTCCTGGCGCTCGCCGCTCCGGTGATGCGCTCCAGGCACCGGCAAGCGGGGCGGTCCTGATGGAGATGAAGCCGCTCACGCGCATCATGCTGGGCCTTGTCTGCCTGCTGGTGGCCATATGGTTGGTGGCGCCGACGCTGGTCGTGGTGCCGATGTCGTTCAACGAGAACAAATCGCTGGCGTTTCCGCCGCACGGCTTCTCCTGGCAATGGTACGAAAACTTCGTCACCAATCCGGACTGGTCGAACAGCTTCCTCAATTCACTGAAAGTCGCATCGATCGTCGCGGTTGTGGCAACCGTGCTCGGCACCCTTGCCGCGTTCGGCCTCGACCGCATGCAGGCGCGGCCGGCAAACCTCCTGCGCATTCTGATGCTGACGCCGATGGTGGTGCCGGGCGTGGTGCTGGCCATCGGCATCTACGCCGTCTATCTCGACACACGGCTTGTCGGCACGCTGCTCGGCTTCGTGCTTGCCCACACCATCCTGGCACTGCCCTTCGTGCTGATCGCCGTCTCGGCCAATCTCGAAGTTTTCGACAAGCGGCTGGAGACTGCCGCCGCGAGCCTGGGCGCGAATGCGCTCACCACGTTCCGCACGGTGACGCTGCCGCTGATCGCGCCCGGCGTCATGTCAGGCTTGCTGTTCGCCTTCGCCACCTCCTTCGATGAGATCGTCGTGTCGCTGTTCATCACCAACCCGTATCTCAAGACGCTGCCGGTGCAGATCTTCGCTTCGATCACACGCGACGCCGACCCGACGGTCGCGGCCGTCGGCACGATCCTGTTATGCGCAACGACACTCCTGATCGGCGGCGGCATGCTGCTTCTTGGTCGTGAGCGGAAGGGAGCCTCATGAATCCGAAGGCGCAAAATCGCGGTGCGGCGATCGACCTGGAGCAGGTCAGCAAGGCCTATGGCGCCTTCAAGGCGCTCGACGGCGTGTCGCTGCGCATCGAGCCGGGTGAATTCATGACGCTGCTCGGCCCCAGCGGCTCGGGCAAGACGACGACGCTGAACGTGATCGCCGGGTTTACCGACGTGACCAGCGGCAAGCTGCTGGTCGGGGAGAAGAGCGTTGTCGGCGTGCCGGCGCACAAGCGCAACATCGGCGTGGTGTTCCAGCACTATGCATTGTTCCCGCACATGACGGTCGACCGCAACGTCGCCTATCCACTGAGGCTGCGCGGCGTCACCGGGGCAGAGCGCGAACGTCGCGTCCGCCACGCGCTCGACATGGTCAAGATGGCGGATTTCGGCCACCGCTACCCCAGCGAGCTTTCGGGCGGCCAGCAGCAGCGCGTGGCGCTCGCCCGCGCCATCGTCTTCGATCCGCCGCTGCTGCTAATGGACGAGCCGCTCGGCGCGCTCGACAAGAAACTGCGCGAATGGCTGCAGCTCGAAATCAAGCGCATCCACCGCGAACTCGGCACCACCTTCGTCTATGTGACGCACGACCAGGAAGAGGCGCTCGTGCTGTCGGACCGCATCGCCGTGTTCAACCGGGGCCGCATCGAACAGATCGGCACCGGGCGCGAGTTGTATGACGAACCGGCGACGCTGTTCGTCGGCAAGTTCGTTGGCGATTCCACCGTGCTGCGCGGACCAGCCGCCACTTCCGGTGGGGAGACGGCGATCGAGATATCAGGCCAGAAAGTGGCGACAGCCAAGCGGCTCGCCAATGGCGGCAAGCCGGTGATGCTGCTGCGGCCCGAAAAGCTGGCGTTGGCCCGCCCCGGCGCCGGCAACGATGGCCGCAATCGGCTCACGGGGCGTATCGGCGAAGCCATCTATCTCGGCTCGGGCTCCAAATACGAGGTCGATCTGGCCGACGGGTCGAAGGCGATCGTGCGCTCGACGCTCGAGGCGCAGTCCTTCGCCATCGGCGACGAGGTCGATTTGCTGTTCGCCGGCAGCGACGTGAAGCTGCTCGACGACGACGACAAGGCCGACCTGACGCTCACCTGATTTCGGAACGGATCTCAAAATGCAAGCCAAGCACAATGGCGACGTGTCGTTCTGGTATGCCGATATCGGCGGCGTGCCGGCCTATCGCCCGCCCTTGCCCGGCGACATCGAGGCCGATGTCTGCATCGTCGGCGCCGGCTATACCGGCCTGTGGACCGCCTACTATCTGAAGAAGGCGCAGCCTTCGTTGCGCATCGCCATCGTCGAGAAGGAGTTCGCCGGCTTCGGCGCCTCCGGCCGCAATGGCGGCTGGCTGTCGGGCGGCTTCAGCTGGTCGCGCGAGAAATACGCGAAGACATCGTCGCGCGGCGCCGTGATCGACATGCAGCGCGCCATGTTCGGCACGGTCGATGAGGTGATCGCGGTGACGCAAGCCGAGGGCATCGACGCCGATATCCGCCGTGTCGACAACGTCACCGTCGCCACCAACGCCGCGCAGTTGCAGCGCGCCAAGGCCGAATATGAGGAACTGCTGGCATGGGAGATGCCGCCGGAACGGCTCGCCCTTCTTGACGCGCGTGAGGCGCGCGAGCGCATCGCCATCGACAAGGTGCTGGGCGGTTTTGTCGTGCGCAACGTCGCGCGCGTGCAGCCGGCCAAGCTCGCCCAGGGTCTGGCCGCGGCAGTGGTGCGATCAGGGGTGCCGATCTACGAGCAGACGCAGGTGCTGGCGATCGAGAAGGGCAAGGTCACGACCACCAGAGGCATCGTGCGGGCGCAAAAGATTGTGCGCGCCACCGAGGGATTCACGGCGGGCATTCCCGGCTATGAGCGTCTCTGGCTGCCGCTGAACAGCGCCATTGTGGTGACGGAGAAGCTGCCGCGGGAACTCTGGGACAAGATCGGCTGGAACGGCTACGAGGTGCTGGGCGATGCCGCCCACACCTATTGCTACGCGCAGCGCACGCGCGAAGGCCGCATCGCCATGGGCGGCCGTGGCGTGCCCTACCGCTTCGGCTCACGCACCGATGTGCGGGGCCAGACCCAGCAGGCTACCATCGACCAGCTGCACGAGGTGCTGACCAGGCTGTTGCCGCAGACCAAGGGCGTGCGCCTCGACCATGCCTGGTGCGGGACGCTTGGCGTGCCGCGCGACTGGTGCACCACGTCGGGCTTTGACCGCGAGACCGGCATCGGCTGGGCCGGCGGCTATGTCGGGCTGGGCGTCTCGAGTTCCAACCTGTCGGGCCGCACCTTGCGCGACCTCGTGCTCGGACATGACACCGAGCTGACCCGGCTGCCCTGGGTCAACCGTACGGTGAAAAAATGGGAGCCGGAGCCGCTGCGCTGGCTCGGCGTCCACTCCATGTACCAGCTCTATCGCATCGCCGACCGTCGTGAAGCAAACGGCTTGGGCCGGACCTCACGTCTTGCGGCCCTTGCCGATCGCCTGACCGGACATTGAACTCATTCGTGCCAGAATGCGTAAGGGCTTCGCTCTGGAATGCCCCGAACCGGTGACGTTACAGTTTTCGATCGAGGGAGGTCTCGGGCTTGTGGATGAAAGCCGCACCCAGGATGGGTCCCGGAAGGCCATCCTTGCCGACCGACTGCAGAAGCACGGCGGAGCCGCCCTTCTTGGTGATCTCGCTCAGCGGCAATTCGAAGCGCTGCGCCTTGCCGTGCCACATGCCGGCGGTCTGGATACCGGTGACCGCGTTCCAATAGGTCATCTTGCGGCCGGAGTTCTCACCCTCGGCGATCTTGACCGTCTGCGGCGCGTCGAAATAGACGATGACGACATGGGCGTCGTTCGGACCGGTGCCGGCATCACCGGTGTCGATGATCACGCGGTCGCCGGTGCGGCTGACCTTGACGGGAACACGCATGCCTTCGCCGGCACGGGCCATGCGGGCAAGCGCGCCGTCGACCTCGCCGCGATTGGCGCCGTTGACATGCATGCGGCCGTTCAGGACCGCTTGCGGCGTATAGACGGAGCGGCTGCTGAAGTAGCGCATATAGTCATATTGCCGCTCGGTGTTTTCCTTGTGGCTCAGCGTGTCCTTCCAGCCGAGATAATCCCAGTAATCGACGTGATAGGCGAGCGCGACAAGGTCCTGCCTGGTGGCGAGTTCGGCGAAGAACGCGTCCGCCGGCGGGCAGGAGCTGCAGCCCTGGCTGGTGAACAGTTCGACCACGCCGAGCGGCTTGTCCTGCTGGGGCTTGTCTGCCTGGGTTCGTTCGGCCTCGCCCGCATGGCCGGCGCCGGCAAGCGCCGAGAGAGCCAGCGCGAAGGCTGCCAGCCACAGTGATCTTCGCGAAGCCATGACCATTCCAATTCCCGCCGGTGACGCCGGCTTTGTTCTGCTTTGCCGAAATATGTGGCAGAACGGGAAGTCAACGGGAAGTCACGTTGCGGTGAAATTTTCCGTTGCAACCGTGAGGTAAGGCCGCAATAGGAGAAGCCACTGCATTTCAAGGCGTGGTTCGATTCAGCGGCGGCATCATCCCCATGTGGCAGGTTCTCCTCACTCCCGTCGATCTCTATTGCGAGCGAACCGGCCCTGGACTTTGGTCCGAGCCGGTCAATGCTTTGACGAACCTTGCCTTCATCGCCGCAGGACTGTGGGGCGTGCGGGAGGTACGGCGCTGCAAGACCGGCACCTTCGCCGAGATTCTGGCCTGGTGGGTGGTGGCGATCGGCATCGGCTCGACCATCTTCCATACCTTTGCCACGAGAGGCACGGTCTGGGTCGACGTGCTGCCGATCGCGGGTTTCACGCTGGCATATACGCTGTTCAACCTGCATCGCTTCCTCGGCCTGGATTGGGGCAAGGCAATCGTTGTTTTCATCGTCTTCTATGTCGTTGCCGGGGCGATCACCTTTGCAGTGCCGGACTGGCTGCACCAGGCATCGAACGGCACGACGGGTTATCTGCCGCCATTCCTGGCGCTGGCCTTCTTCGGCGTCTGGGTGACGGTCAGCGGCAACCGGGCCGGCTGGTACAATCTGACGGGGTCGGCGATCTTCGTCGTCTCCGTCATCTGCCGCATGATCGACCCGCTGGTCTGCGCCAGCTTTCCGCTCGGCACGCACTTCCTGTGGCACGTGCTGAACGGGCTGATGCTGGGGGTGCTTTTGGCGGCCGTGGCGCGGTATGGGGCGCCGGCAGCAAGGGAGTAGGGGAGTAGGGGAGTAGGGGAGT
>NZ_JAIUIN010000038.1:0-32288 GCF_020165665.1 Mesorhizobium sp. BH1-1-4 | reverse complement strand
CCCCCCCCCCCACCGCTCGAGGCCCCCCAGTCGGTGGCTGCCTCCGAGCAGCCAACGTCAGAGGCCAGCGCTGCCCCTCATCCGCCTGCCGGCACCTTCTCCCCGTATAGGGACGGGGAGAAGAGAGAAGCTTCGCCGCTGGCGCCGTCTTCCCAGGTCGCGCCTGCGACCGAAGCGCCTTCAGCCGAGATCGCTCCGCCCATCCGCCAGCCGGCACCGGTCGAGACACAGCCGGTCATCGCCGAGATCGCGCCCGAGCCTCAATCGATCCCGCAACCCGCCCCGGAAGCAAAACCCGCGCCCGGCAAGGTAACTGTTGCCAAGAAGGTCGAGCAGAAGGCTGGACCGGTAAAGGCGCCGGAGCCTGCGCCGAGGCGGTCCTGGTTCCAGCGCATGCGCGACGGGCTCGCCCGGTCCTCGCGCGAACTGACCGGCAACATCGCCGGCGTCTTCACCAAGCGCAAGCTGGACGAGGAGACGCTGCAGGACCTGGAGGACGTGCTGATCCGCGCCGATCTCGGCGTGGAAACCGCGCTTCGTATCACGGACGCGCTGGCCGCAAGCCGCTACGGCAAGGACGTCTCCGATACAGACGTGCGCACCGTCATGGCGACCGAGGTCGAAAAGGTGCTGACCCCTGTCGCCCGATCGCTGGAGCTCGATCTGTCGCACAAGCCGCATGTCATCCTGGTGGTCGGCGTCAACGGCACCGGCAAGACCACGACGATCGGCAAGCTCGCCGCCAAGCTGACCGATGGCGGCCTGTCGGTGATGCTGGCCGCCGGCGACACGTTCCGCGCCGCCGCCATCGAACAGCTGAAGATCTGGGGCGAACGCACGAAATCGCCGGTCATTGCCTCCAAACTCGGCGCCGATGCCGCCGGCCTTGCCTATGACGCCTTCGAACGGGCAAAAGAAGCGGGCTCGGACGTGCTGATCATCGACACCGCCGGGCGGCTGCAGAACAAGACCGAACTGATGGCGGAGCTGGAAAAGATCGTCCGCGTGCTGGGCAAGCTCGATCCCGAAGCGCCGCACACCGTGCTGCAGACGGTCGACGCCACCACCGGCCAGAACGCGCTCAACCAGGTCGAGATCTTCCGCAACATCGCCGGCGTCAACGGCCTGGTGATGACCAAGCTGGACGGCACGGCGCGCGGCGGTATTCTGGTGGCGATCGCGGCAAAGCACAAATTGCCAGTCTATTTCATCGGCGTCGGCGAACAGGTCGACGACCTCGAACCTTTCTCGGCAAGCGAATTCGCCAGGGCGATCGCTGGCGTGGCTTGAACAGGCGCGATGCCGGAAGTGAGGCTTCCGGCCAGGATCGTGCGTTAGAAGGAAACCATGAACCCACCCATTCTCGAACGCGATCCGTCCGACCCGCAGAAGGAGAAGAAGGAAAGCATCAATCCCGTGCTCAAGCTGGCGCTGGAGCTCGGGCCGCTGCTGGTCTTTTTCTTCGCCAATGCGCGCGGCGAGTGGCTGACGCGGAAATTTCCCGTGCTGGCCGAATTCGGCGGTCCGATCTTCGTCGCCACCGGCCTGTTCATGGCCGCGACCGCGATTGCGTTGATCGCCTCGTGGCTGCTCACCCGGACCTTGCCGATCATGCCGATGGTCTCGGGCGTCGTCGTCTTCATCTTCGGCGCGCTGACGCTCTATCTGCAGGACGACATCTTCATCAAGATGAAGCCGACCATCGTCAACACGCTGTTCGGCGGCGTACTGCTCGGCGGCCTGTATTTCGGCCGCTCGCTGCTCGGCTATGTCTTCGAGTCCGCCTTCAAGCTCGATGCCGAGGGCTGGCGCAAGCTCACCTTCCGCTGGGGCCTGTTCTTCCTGTTCCTGGCCCTCGTCAATGAGATTGTCTGGCGGAATTTTTCCACCGACGCCTGGGTTACTTTCAAGGTCTGGGGCATCATGCCGATCACGCTCCTGTTCACCTTCAGCCAGATGCCGCTGATCCTGCGCCATTCACTCGACGACAAGGCCGGCGGCAGGGACTAAAGGGGAGAGCCATGGAATTCGTCGCCACGCACGAGGAACTGCGGACGATCTACAAGACGCCGCGCCCGACCGATGGTTCGATCCGTAAGGAATTGAAGGCGCTCGACGGCCATTGCCGCTCCTTCATCGGCAAGAGCCCGTTCGTGCTGATCGGCTCGTCCGACGGCGAAGGCAATGCCGACGTCACCCCGAAAGGCGACAAGCCCGGCTTCGCCGCCATTCTCGACGAAAAGACCATCGCCATCCCCGACCGGCCCGGCAACAACCGGCTGGATACACTGGAAAACATCCTGCGCAATCCCTCCGTCGGGCTGCTCTTCCTCATTCCCGGCATGAACGAGACGCTGCGGGTCAACGGCGACGCCCGCATCACCGTGGATGCCACTTTGCGCGAGCGCCTCGCCGTCGACGGCAAGGAGCCGCTCAGCGTCATCGTCGTCGCCGTCAAGGCGGCCTACATGCACTGCGCCAAGGCCTTCATGCGCTCCGATCTGTGGAAGCCCGACAGCTGGTACGAACGCGCCACGTTGCCGACGCTCGGCCAGATCCTGCGCGACCAGTTGGCGCTGGCCGATTCGGCCGAGGCGACCGACCGCTGGCTGGACGACGAATACAAGCAGACGATGTGGTAGCCTGCGCGGACGAATCGCCCGAGCGTTACCTTGCTAAAGATTCTCGCCATTTCCGGCAGCCTGCGGGCGGCCTCGACCAATTCGGCCCTGGTCGCGGCCCTGGCGCTGAACGCGCCCGAGGGCTGCCGCGTCACCGTCCATGACGGGCTTGGCCGGCTGCCGATCTTCAACCCCGACGACGAGGGCGAGCGAACGCCGCGCGAAGCCTCCGACCTGATCGACGCCGTCACCCGCGCCGACGGCGTCATCGTCTCCTGCCCCGAATATGCCCATGGCGTGCCGGGCGGGCTGAAGAACGCGCTCGACTGGCTGGTCTCGCGCGACGCCGCCGTGGCCAAGCCCGCCATGCTGGCCCACGCCTCGCCACGCTCGTTGTTTGCCCGCGCCGCGCTGGCCGAGATCATGCGGACCATGTCCTTCGCGCTGTTTGAGGGCGGGCCGGAGATTGCCTTGCTCGGCAAGAAGCCGGCTGAGGTGGAGGCTATTTTGGCGGAGCAGGCAAACCGGCAGGCGATGCGCGAGGCGGTTCAGGGTTTCGCGGATTTTGTCCGATCGCGTTGAGCGGCGCGACGCCCTTCCTTCTCCCCTTGTGACCCCTTGTGGGAGAAGGTGGCCTCGCGAAGCGAGGTCGGATGAGGGGTGCTCCAGCTTGGCAACGACGGCGATCCGGCACCCACCCCTCAACCGTCTCGGCGCTGCGCGCCGATCCACCTTCTCCCACAAGGGGAGAAGGAAAAAGCGGCCGCTACCCCTTCCGCAGCGTCTCGACATCGGTCTTGCCGACATACCAGTCGCGGGCGTTGACCTCCTCGAAGACCACCCAGACATCGTCATTGCCGAGCCCGGTGGCCTCCATGATGGCCGAGGTCACCTTCTTGGCGATGTCAGCCTTCTTGCCGGCCGGATCGGCGGCGATCACTTCCTTGACGATGCGGATGTTGACGAATGGCATGGCGTCCTCCTCTTGGGTTCTGCTGGTTTGCGAAACGAAGCTGCTTCGAAGTCCGCTCCGGCGAAGCTTCTGGTGGCGGCTCCGGAGATCGCGGCGAGGCGGGCGCCGCGGCCAGCCGCAGAAACGCCAGCAACGGCCGCCAGAGAAGGACTTCGAGCAGGCTCAATAGGTCTTGGCCCCGTTCACCATCAGCCGGACGCTGTACAGCGAGGTGGTGCCGGCGATGTAGAGGCAGTTCAGCTTGGCGCCGCCGAACACGCAATTGGCGGTCACCTCCGGCACCTTGACCTTGCCGATCAGCGTGCCGTCCAGATCATAGCAATGGATGCCGTCGGCCGCGCTCGTCCAGATGCGTCCGTCCGCGTCGAGCCGGAAGCCGTCGAACAGGCCTGATGTGCAGTCGGCGAACACCTTGCCGCCCGAAACCTTCTTGCCGTGCTTGCCGACATTGAACACCCGCATATGCGCCGGATTCTCAGCGCCATGCGTGCGCCCGGTGTCGACGACATAGAGCAGGCTTTCGTCGAGCGAGAAGGCGAGACCGTTCGGCCTGACCATGTCGGTGATGACGGCTTCGACCTCGCCCGTGTCGGGATCGACCCGGTAGACGTGGCAGGCGCCGATCTCGCTCTCGGCCTTGTCGCCCTCATAGTCGGTGTCGATGCCATAGGTCGGGTCGGTGAACCAGATCGAGCCGTCGGACTTCACCACCGCGTCGTTGGGTGAGTTCAGCGGCTTGCCCTTCCATTTGGCGGCGATGGTGGTGACCGAGCCATCATGCTCGGTGCGGCTGACGCGGCGGCCCGAATGCTCGCAGGTGACCAGCCGGCCCTGCCGGTCGACTGTGTTGCCGTTGGAATTGCCCGACGGCTGGCGGAAGACGCTGACGCTGCCGTCGGTCTCATCATAGCGCAGCATCCGGTTGTTCGGAATGTCCGACCAGACGACGTAGCGGCCGGCGGCGAACCAGGCCGGCCCTTCCGCCCAGCGACACCCGGTGAACAGTTTCTCCACCTGCGCATTGCCGTTGAACAGGCGCGCGAAGCGCGGGTCGAGAATTTCATAATAGTCTGCGGCCGCCATGCATTTCCTCCAGGCATCACGTGACGCCGGATCAAGCCAGCCCGCGATCGATCTGGCAAGACGGGGCATCGGCAATTGTAAGACAAAACGGAGGGAATGTTCTTTAGGATGCCATTAACCGGCTATGCGCGCAGTGCAATGGTGCATTGCAACATCTTCTTTTTGCAACGCAGCATTACTATGTCATGATCCATATCGATCAAGGGAGGAAGAAACCGGCCGCCAAATGCGGCACAGAAGGAACCTTGCTATGATCTTCAACGATCTCATGACCCGCGCTCGCTCCAGCATCGCCAAGCGCAAGCACTACAATCGCCTCGTCGCCGAAATCGACAGCTTCTCCAGCCGCGACCTGGCCGACATGCGCGCCGACCGCTCGGAAATGCTCTACCAGATCCACAAGCAGATCTACGGCTGAATCGCCGGCCAAGCCGTCACGCTCGTCATCCTTGGGCATAGCTCCGCGAAGCGGAGTGAAGACCCAGGGATCCATGCCGCGACTTGCGCCGCAAGATTTCGGTCCAGCGCTGCGCTCATCCTATCCTGATCCGGGCCATTCCTCGACCTGTCACGGCATGGAAGAGAGAAGGGCCTCGGCGCTTTCCCCTACCAGTCGCTGAGCTTGGTATCCGGCCCGTATTCCTGGCCATCGACATCCTTCACCACGGCCTGGCCGCAGCGCATGGTCTTGGCTTTCTTGTCATAGGCATAGGTCGGCGAGCCGAACAGGTGCCAGCCCTTGTTCAGTGCCGCCGTCACCTTGTGGCAGAAACTGGCGTCGTCCGGCGCGGTGAGAAAGCGGTAGAGTTTCATCGTCCAAGTCCTGTCGTATCCATGGTCGGCGAATATCATGCGCCGATGGCGGCGGCTTTCGCCAGCAGTTTTTCGGCCTGCGCCAGGTGCAGCCGCTCGATCATCCTGCCATTCAGCGCGATGACGCCCTTGCTGCTGTTTTGCGCCTCCGCGAAGGCATCCTTGACCGCGCGCGCCTCGGCCAGCGCCGGCGCCGACGGCGCGAAGGCGAGGTTGGCGGCCTCGATCTGCGAGGGATGGATCAGCGTCTTGCCGTCGAAGCCCATGGCCGCGGCCTGCGTGCATTCGCGGGCGAACGCATCCGGGTCGCGAAAATCGTTGAACACCCCATCGAGCATGTCGAGGCCGCCGGCGCGCGCCGCCAGCAGCATCTGCATCAGCCAGGGCAGGAGATAGGCGCGGTCCGGCGTCGCCAGCACGCCAGTGTCCTTGATCAGGTCATTCGTTCCGGCAACGAAACAATCCAGCCGCGAGGCCGGGTCGCGGCCGAGCTCGGCGATGGCGCCGATGTTGAGCATGGCCTTGGGCGTCTCGATCATCGCCCATAGTTTGACGCTGTCGGGAGCAAAATTGTCGTCCAGCACATCGCCAACCTCGAGCACGTCGCGCGGCGTGTCGACCTTGGGCAGCAGGATGCCGTCCGGTTCCACCTTGGCCACGGCCGCAAGGTCGTCGGCGCCCCATTCGCTGGACAGCGCATTGACGCGCACCACCATCTCGCAGCGCCAGCCATTGGGGCCGGCATCAGGGCGATTGGCGAAAATACCGGCCAGTTTTTCGCGCGCGGCGATCTTGTCGGCGGGGGCGACGGCGTCCTCCAGATCAATGATGACGGCGTCGCAGGCAAGCTGCGCGATCTTGGCCAGCGCCTTGTCATTGGATGCCGGGACATAGAGCACGGAGCGGCGCGGGCGGTAGGTTTCCATACCCGATCTATGCCGCGTGTGGTTGGTCGAGGCAAGCGCTGGACAGCCTATGAGATCGGCCAATCGCGAATGCTGGCGCCGCCCCTCATTGCCCTGCCGGGAATATCTCCCCGTAAACGGGAGAAAGAAGCTGGCATCGCCTCTGCACGAAAACTGCACGCGCCTGCGGAAATCCTCCTCCAATCCGCCGCACCGTCTCCCATCGCGCCTGCGAGACAGGCGGCATGCAAAAGCGAGCAAAACCCCGTTGGTCCCTGCCCTATCGGCTGCGCAGCGAAGGCTGGTGGCTGGCCGATCCACCGACGGCGACGCTCACGCCTTTCGTTCGCGGACGCCCACCGATGGTCCGGGTGGAAGCCATGGGGAAGATCAGGTCATGATATTGTCGCTCACCGCCGCGCCGAGCTATTGCAACCGCTTCGGCGTTGCCCTGCTGCTGGTGGCGATCGCCGATTTCCTGTTCTACGGCCAGCCAGCCGGCATTACGGTTCTCCTGTTCGCCATCCTGATTGCCGCGGCGGTGGTTGCCGTGCATCCCGCCGCCTTCAGCGACGGCAAGGTATGGCTCAAGCCCGCAGCCTTGCTTGTCGCGCTGCTGCCGCTGGCCGAAACCGTCAGCCCCTTGTCCGTCTCGGTCGCGCTTGCCGCCCTGGCGGCGTTCGCGCTTTCGCTGAGCGGCCGGCTGCGGCACCGCATGGCGCGCATTGCCGGCCAGATCTTGCTGTTTTGCCTGGCGGCTCCGGTCCGGTTCGTCGGCGATTTCTTGCAGTGGCGGAAGGCGGCGCGGCGGTTCGGCGGGCGCCGCATAAGGTTGGCGGCGATCGCGGTCTGGGTGATGCCGCTGACGCTCGGCGCGATCTTCGTCGCTTTGTTCGGTGCCGCCAATCCGGTCATCGAATACTGGCTGTCGCTGATCGATCTGATGAAGCTGCTCGACCTGATCCAGCTGGCGCGGATTGCCTTCTGGCTGTTCGCGCTCGCCGGCATCTGGGTCTTTTTGCGGCCGCGCCTGCCGCGTTTTTCGAAGCGCGTCTCCCGGCCAAACAATCCTCTTGCCGCTGCTCAACCGGCGATCAATCCGCAAAGGCACGTCGTCGGGGACATCGTGTTCGGCAAGGCTGCCATCCTGCGCGCGCTGATCGTCTTCAACATCCTGTTCGCGCTGCAGAGCGGGCTCGACGCCACCTATCTGTGGGGCGGGGCAGCACTTCCCGACGGCTTGAGCTACGCCGCTTACGCGCATCGCGGCGCCTACCCCTTGATCGTCACCGCGCTGCTTGCCGCCGGCTTTGTGCTGGCGGCGCTGAGGCCCGGCAGCGAGACATCGGCCGATCCGCTCATTCGCCGGCTTGTCTATACCTGGGTAGCGCAAAACATCATGCTGGTCGTCTCGTCGATCCTGCGCCTCGACCTCTATGTCGGCATCTATGCGCTGACCTACTGGCGCATCGCCGCTTTCGTCTGGATGGGGCTGGTGGCGGCGGGCCTTGCCATGATCATCGCCCGGATCGCGCTGGGAAAATCCAATGAATGGCTGCTCTCCGCCAATCTTCTGACGTTATCCCTGGCGCTTTATGCCTGCTGTTACATCAATTTCGCAGCCACGATCGCCAGCTACAATGTCGACCATTCCCTGGAAATGACCGGACAAGGCATCCCGCTCGACGCCTGGTACCTGCGCTCGCTCGGGCCGGATGCCTTTCCGGCGCTCGACCGCTTCCTCGACCATCAGGGCAGCACGGCCTATGCCGGTGGCGTCGCCGAATTCGCAAGGTTGCGCGGTGTCGACGAAGGCTGGTATCGCCACCTCCAGGAAAACTGGCGGAGCTGGAGCTTTCGCGACTGGCGCCTGCTTCGCTATCTCGACAGCAGGCGGCCGCTCGTGTTGCCTGGTGTCGCAGAGCCGGATCGCTGAGCCATGCCGCATCATATCCTCGTCGCCGACGATGATCCGCATATTCGCGAGGTGATCTGCTTCGCGCTTGAAAAGGCCGGCATGAAGACTTCAGCCGTGTCCGACGGCGCCGCCGCCCTGCGGGCGGTCGAACGGCGCACGCCCGACCTTGTCGTGCTCGACATCGGCATGCCGGAGATGGACGGGCTGGAGGTCTGCCGGCGGCTGCGGCAGCGATCCGACGTGCCGGTGCTGTTCCTGTCCGCGCGCGATGAAGAGATCGACCGCATCCTCGGGCTGGAAATGGGTGGCGACGATTATGTCACCAAGCCGTTCAGCCCGCGCGAGCTGGTCGCCCGCGTCAACGTCATCCTGCGCCGCGCCCGCCCAGTGGCGCCCGAACCGGCCGACGACAGGCAGTTCTCGCATGGCAAGCTCATCCTTGCGCCCGCCAGCCACGCCGCCGCCTTCGACGGCAAGCCGCTTACCTTGACCGGCATCGAGTTCTCGATCCTGAAAGGGTTTCTGGCGCGGCCAACCCATGTCCTCGACCGCGACGCGGTAATGGCCAGTGCCTATGCGGGAAAAATCCATGTCGCCGACCGCACCGTCGACAGCCACATCCGCAACCTCCGCGCCAAGCTGGCGGCGGCCGGATGCCTGGATGCCATCGAAACGGTGCATGGCGTCGGCTTCCGGCTCGGCCGATGCGGCTGACGACGTCAAGCAAATGGATCGGCCGCAAATGGCGGCCGCGCCTGGCCACGGTCGTCGTCGCCATCCTGATCCTGGTGATGGCGCTGCCGCTGGTCGGCCTGTTCTTCTTCCGCCTCTACGAGAACCAGCTCATCCGCCAGACCGAGGCGGAGCTGATCGCGCAAGGTGCCGCCATTGCCGCCATCTATGCGCAAGAGGTGCGCGACGCCGGCATTCCCGGGGACAAGCTCGGCGCGCCGATGCCGTCGGCCAATGGCGGCGCGAGCCGCGGCGCCAATCCCGATGCACCCTATCGGCCCATCGAGCCGGAGCTCGATCTCGCCTCGGACTACGTACTTCCGACACGGCCGGCGGGGACGCCCGCCGTGGCCGAGCCCGCTTTCGCTGTAATCGGGGCGCGCCTGTCCGGCATTCTCGACGCGACGCAGAAGACCACGCTCGCCGGCTTCCGGCTGCTCGATCCCACAGGCGTCGTCATTGCCGGGCGCGACGAGGTCGGGCAGTCACTTGCCGGGGTCGAGGAGGTGCGTGCAGCCCTTGCCGGACGCTATGCCAGCGCACTCCGGCTGCGCATCCCCAACCAGCCGGCCCCGCCGCTCTATTCGGTCAGCCGCGGGACCAAGGTGCGCGTCTTCGTCGCTTTGCCGGTGGCGGTGGATGGCCAGGTCGCCGGCGTGGTCTATGTCTCGCGGACGCCCAACAACATCATAAAACATCTCTATGGCGAACGCGGCAAGGTGACGGCGGCGGCGATCGCCATCCTCGGCGGCACGCTGCTCATCGGCCTCGTCTTCCTGCGCACCGTCAGCCGGCCGATCTATGCGCTGATCGACCGCACCCAGCGCATCGCCGCCGGCGAGCGCGACGCGATCCGGCCGCTCGATCATCATGGCACGCGCGAAATGGCCGAATTGTCCGCCGCCTTTCTCGACATGGCCGAGAAACTGCAGGCGCGCTCGGATAGCATCCAGACCTTCGCCACCCATGTCTCGCATGAGCTGAAATCGCCGCTGACGGCGATCCAGGGGGCCGCCGAACTGCTGCGCGATTCCGGCTCGGCGATGGACGATGCCGAGCGGCGGCGCTTCTCCAACAATATCGTCACCGATGCCGGACGGCTCAACCTTTTGGTCCGGCGGCTGCTCGATCTGGCGCGGGCGGAAAACCTCGCGCCGAGCGGCGAAAGCACCTCGGTCGGCGCGGCGCTGGCGTTGCTTCCCGCCGAGACCAGGCTGATGGTTGAAGTCGAGGCCGGCGGCGACCTGGCCCTGCGCATCTCGGCCGAGAACGCGGCAATCGTGCTTGCCAACCTCATCGACAACTCGGCCAGGCATGGCGCAACGCTGGTTTCGATCGCTGCCGCGAGCGCTGGCGGCAAGGCAACCGTGCTGGTCAGCGATGACGGCGCCGGCATTTCGCCAAGCAACCAGGCACGCATCTTCGAGCCGTTCTTCACCACGCGCCGAGAGTCCGGCGGCACCGGCATGGGCCTCGGCATCGTGCTGGCCCTCCTGAAAGCGCATGATGGTACGATCCGGCTGGTTGACAGCGCGCGCGGCACGCGCTTCGTGATCACTTTGCCGGTCGCGTAGAGTGTGGACGGCGGATCGGAGAAAAAAGTGCGCTACGACATCGTCATCATCGGCGGGGCCGTCGTCGGGTCCTCGATCGCATATTATCTGCGCGAGGAAGGGTTTTCCGGCTCGATCGCCTTGATCGAACGCGATCCGCAATTCGCCCACGCGGCGACGACGCTCTCCATGGCCTCGATCCGCCAGCAATTCTCGATTCCGGAAAACATCCGCCTGTCGCAGTTCACGCTGAAACTGTTCCGGCGGCTGAAGGAGGAATTCGGCGCCGACGCCGATATCGGTTTTCGCGAAGGCGGCTATCTCATCCTTGCCGGCGAGGCCGGGCTGCCAATCCTCAGGGCCAACCACGAGGCGCAGGTCGCCGAGGGCGCCGACATACTGCTCGAGGACGCCGAACAACTGACGCGCCGCTTCCCCTGGCTGTCGGCCGAAGGCATCATCGCCGGCGCCTATGGCCGCACCGGCGAAGGCTGGTTCGACGCCCATGCGATGCTGATGCTGTTCCGCAAGGCGCTGCGGCAGAAGAAAGTCGATTTCATCAGCGCTTCGGTCACCGGCATCGAGCGGCAGGGCGGCCGCGTCACCGGTGTCAGCCTCGACAACGGCGAGACGCTGGAAGCCGGTATTGTCGTCAACGCCGCCGGCCCGAACGCCGGCAAGGTCGCCGCCCTTGCCGGGCTGGCGCTGCCGGTCGAGCCGCGCAAGCGCAACGTCTTCGTCTTCGAGGCGCGCGAGAAATATGCCGACATGCCGCTGCTGGTCGATCCCTCGGGCATCTATGTCAGGCCGGAAGGCTCGGTCTATCTCACCGGCGGCGCCGAGCCGGAAGAGGGCGACGGCCCGGCCGATCCCGGAGATTTCGAGGTCGACTGGCCGCTGTTCGAAGAGGTGATCTGGCCGGTGCTGGCGACCCGCATCCCGGCTTTCGAAGCCATCAAGCCGACGCGCGCCTGGGCCGGGCATTATGACTACAACACGCTCGACCAGAACGCGGTGATCGGCCCGCATCCGGCGGTGACGAATTTCCTGTTCGCCAACGGCTTCTCCGGCCACGGCCTGCAGCAGGCGCCGGCGGTCGGCAAGGCGCTGGCGGAACTCATCGTACATGGCGGCTACCGGACGATCGACTGCTCAGCGTTTGGCTATGAACGGGTGGCCGATGGCCGGGCGTTCCGGGAATTGAACGTGATTTGAAACGCGCTTCTTCCTTCTCCCCTTGTGGGAGAAGGTGTCGCCGAAGGCGACGGATGAGGGGTGTTCCAGGGAACGCCAACGCCTCGCTCCGCTGAAGCACCCCTCATCCGTCTCGGCGCTGGCGCACCGATCCACCTTCTCCCACAAGGGGAGAAGGAAGAAGTGCCTGGGGTATCATCGTCTCAACCTTGAGCGCGTTGCCCAGCGCATGGCCCCCGGCCGTGTTGTCGAAAATCCCCCAGACCTCGGCGCCGGAAGCCGCCGCCGCCGCCATCTGCCCGCTGAATCGGGCGAGGCTTTCGGCGTCGTAGTCGGAGTAATAGACGCGCGGCGCGCCATGCCAGCGGAAATAGGCGAGGCCGGGCCAGCCGCCTGGCGACGCGGCGGCCGGCACTGGAGCGGGGTCGGCGGCGACGCGCGCGACCCGGCGATCGGCCAGAAGCGCTCCCGCCTCGGCTTCGAACCAGCTGGGATGGCGCGGTTCGCAGGTCAGCCGGGTTTGGGTTCGCTTGCCCGCCATGTCGAAGAAGCCGCTCGCGACATCCGGCTCGAAGGAGAGGCTCGGCGGCAGTTGCACCAGAAGCATGCTCAGCTTTGCACCGAGACCTTCGACCTCTTGGAGGAAACTGTCGAGGAGGTCGTCGCAGCCGGCGAGACGGCGCTCATGGGTGATGGCCTTCGGCATCTTGACCGCGAAGCGGAAATGCTCCGGCACGGAGCGTGCCCAACGCTCATAGGTCTCGCGGCGATGCGGCTTGTAGAAGGAGGTGTCGATCTCGACGATCGGGAAGTGCCTGGAGTAGCGTTCGAGATGCGATCCGGGTTCTGGAAAATCCTGCCTGTATCGGGTCGGAATACCCCAGCCGGCCGTGCCCATGAAACATGCCTGTTTTCCCATGCATGGGATGTGGGCCGAATGAGGTCTGGGTCAAGGCGGACAGAGGCTGCGCAAAGCAACGACCCCCTGCTCACGCCGCGGCCAGTCTTCCGCCTCGACATGCGCCTGCAGCCAGGCCAGCACCCGCGCCCAGCTCTCTGCATGTTCCGCCGCCGCCTCGTGCAGCCCGGCAAAACCGCCATGGCAGATGGTGAGGCGCGTGCCCCTAGCAATCGGCTGCAGCAGCCAGGCTACCGTGGTTTGCCGCCGGCCAAGCGTGGGATGGTCCCATGCATAGGCCCGCGTCTGGACGATCCGGCGCGGCACCTCGATCTCGAGGAATTCGCCACTGGCCGGCAGGTCCGTGCCGTCGGCAGTTCGGACAATAGCGGTCCAATGGCCGCCGACGCGCAGGTCGGCCGACCAGTCGACCATGCGGCCGGTGTCGGCCGACCCCCACCATTGCTCGACTTCCTTGCCGACCAGTGCCTCGAAGATGCGTTCCGGAGGCGCTTCGATCTCGGCCGATGCCATGACGGTGTCGCCATTGGTCATGCTCCGTACCCTGAGAGCATGGATCATGGATGCCTCCACATCGATTTGTTTCGTTGACGAAACAAGCCTTCAGCTCTTTGATGGCGGCCGCTCGAACCCCTTGCCGGTCTCGAGCAGGCTCTTCAGGCTGGCCAGCACCAGCGGCCAGCCCTTGGCGACGTTGCCGATCAGCCTGTGGGGCCCGTCCGCTTCATGGGTTACGGCAAGCTTCATCAGCTCGCCGTCCGGCTCGATGGTGAAGGTGCAGCGCGTGTAGCCGTCTTCCCTGATCTCGGGCATCCATTCATTGCGCCATTTGATGACCAGGCGCCGCGGCGGATCGATCTCGAGGATCTCGCCGCTGTCGGCGACACGGCCGTCGGGGAAGATCAGCTTCCAGCTAGAGCCCACCTTCCATTCGCTCTCCTGATAGGAGCAGAGGAAAAACTGCCGGTTGAACTCCGGGTCGGTCAACGCTTCCCAGAGCTTTTCGGCCGTGGTGCGAATATAGGTCACATAAACGAAGCTGTTGCTCATCGGTCTTCCCTTTCGAGGCGTTTCTTCAGGTCGCTGAGGGCGGTCAGCCGCCCCCGCTCGAATTTGCCAATCCAGCGTTCGGCGATCTCGTTGATCGGAACCGGGTTGAGATAGTGCTCCTTCTCTCGCCCCCGGCGGATGGTGGCGACGAGGTTTGCTTCCTCAAGGATCGCCAGGTGCTTGGTCACCGCCTGCCGGGTCATGGCCATCTCGGCGCACAGCGCATTCAGCGTCTGCCCATTCCTGGCATGGAGACTGTCCAGCAATTGCCGGCGTGTCGGGTCCGCCAGGGCGCGAAAGACTGCATCCATGCTCATAGCTCTAATATGCAACCGTTTGGTTGCATGTCAAGCGGCAAGATCGCACGCCGTTGACGACCGGATAGATCGCAGGAGCGAAAAAATCAGCGCTTGCGGGAGATCCAGAAGGCGTCGGGCATGCGCTTCATGCCGATGCGTTGGTAGAAGCCGACGGCGTCGGGCATCGAAATCAGGCTGATGGCGACCGACGGTCCGAGCTGCCGGGCCACTTCGTCCATCAGCCCCTTGCCGATGCCCAGCCCCTGCGCCTTGGCCGAGACGGCGAGATCGCTGATATAGCAGACCCAGGAAAAGTCGGTCAGGCAGCGGGCAACGCCGATCAGCGGCTTGCCTTCCATGTCGAGACGGGCGGTCACGATCAGATTGGCGCCGTCCAGCATGGCCTTCAGCCTTGCCTCGTCATCGACGGGCCGGACTTCGCCGAGACCGGATTCCACCAGCACGCGGCGGAATTCTGGCGTATCGAGCGATGCTTCGCGGGCGTAGAGAATGTGCGACTGTTCGGCCATGGCGTCCACACTGCATCAGTCCCGGCCGATCCCAAACCGCTTTTTCCGCTTTTGTCCGATGGGTCAAGGGCGCGCACGAACAGTTGCCTTTTATTTGCCGCCGGCTTTGTGTAAACCGGGCTCCAGAAAATCCCCCGCAACGAAAACACGGGCCAAAGCCATGGAAAAATTCACCAAGCTGACCGGCGTCGCCGCTCCCATGCCGATCGTCAATGTCGACACCGACATGATCATCCCGAAGGATTATCTCAAGACGATCAAGCGCACCGGGCTTGGCACCGGCCTGTTCGCCGAGATGCGCTACAAGGACGACGGTTCGGAAAACCCGGATTTCGTGCTCAACAAGCCGGCCTACCGCAAGGCGCAGATCCTGGTCGCCGGCGACAATTTCGGCTGCGGCTCGAGCCGCGAACACGCGCCATGGGCGCTGCTCGACTTCGGCATTCGCTGCGTCATCTCGACCTCGTTCGCCGACATCTTCTACAACAACTGCTTCAAGAACGGCGTGCTGCCGATCACCGTCAGCCCCGAGGATCTGGAGAAGCTGATGGATGACGCCTCGCGCGGCTCCAACGCCACGCTGTCTGTGGACCTCGAAGCCAAGGAAATCCGCGGCCCCGATGGCGGCGTGGTCGCCTTCGACCTCGACGACTTCAAGCGCCATTGCCTGCTCAATGGCCTCGACGACATCGGCCTGACCATGGAAAAGGCCGGCGCCATCGCCTCGTTCGAGAAGCGCAACGCCGAACAGCGCCCCTGGGCCTGAGCGGCGCCGTTCGGAACGATAGGTCCGGCCCTTTGAGGCCGGTTTGGTGCGACTGAAGGAGGGACAGTCATGCGAGATCAGCTTCTTGCCGGCGCCTGCGGGCTGGCCTTGCTGCTCATGCCTGTCTCAAGCATCCTCGCGCAGACGCAGACGCCGGCCACGCAGCCGGCGCCAGCCGAACAGCCGGCCGCCGGGCAGGACACGGGAACCAACGCCGCCGACGCTTCCGACGACGACAAGCAGGCGCCGGTGCCGTTCGAGGGCGGCCAGCTGACCATTACGCAGCCGGAGCAGGATGGCGAGAAGGTGCTGGCCTATGAAGGCAAGCAGCTGGCCAGCAACTACGACGTCTTCTTCGACAAAATCGTGGAGGTCGGCGGCGTCAAGGTGGCGCTGTTCGATGTCGGCGACGGCGGCAACCAGTGCGGTCCGGCCAAGGTGATCGTCTGGAAACCTGAGGGCGGCAGCATCCAGAGCACAAGGGTCGAACAGGACGAGTGCGGCGCGCCGCCGGCGGCGGTGTCAGACGACGCCATCTATTTCGTACCGTATCTTCTACCGGGCGACGACAAGCCGGCCCTACAGTGGTCGCCGACATCAGGGCTGACCATTTCGGGCAATCTGACCTACATGCCGGAGCCCGGCACCGACTGGAAGGATCTCGACCCGGCGAAATACGACAACATCATCGACGCCTTCCACAATGAGGCGGTCTACAAGGAAGCGCAAAACCTGCTCGGCAAGGACATGCCCGACATGGCGACCAGCCTGCTGGTCGGTGGCGGCACGGAAAAGACCGCGTCCGGCGCGTTCTACGCCAGCGGCTGCGTGCCGCATGATTGTGGCGGCAATGACGGCTTCATGGCGGTCGACCCGGCCAAGCACCAGCTCTATTTCGCCCGCCGCGGCGACAATGGCCAACCGAACGCCTGGCCGGCGCTGGCGACATGGCCGGCCGACGTGAAGGACGCGCTGGACAAGGCGATGGGGTCGGCAAACTAGCCAGAGCATTTCCGGCGAACGAGGGAGCGCACGCCAGTGCTCTGCCCTTTGTTTCGCGCAGGACGCGGTTTTGTACGCCCTTCTTCCTTTGAGCGCCGCCGGTCGCCTTTCTGCCCAACGCGCGTCAGCGGCAATATTCACTGGACAAATGGAACCAGATCGCCCGCGCGGCGTCATAGAAACAGCTTCGCGGCAGTGCCTGGAGTAACATTGATGGGCAGGCTCATTCTTCTGGCGCTTGTTTTGTTCGCCTTTGCATCTGGCATCGCGGAGGCGGCAAAGCTGGACGGCGCCGCCGTCAACGATGCTCAATTCGGCGACGCCGCAACGAAAGGCGTTGATGCGACCGTTCTGAAGGCGCAGATCCTTTTGGATCGCGCGCGGTTCTCGCCTGGCCTCATTGACGGCCACCAAGCGGAGAACTTCGCCAAGGCGGTGCAGGCATTTCAGGCGGCAAACGCCCTGCCCGCCGATGGCAAGCTCAACCGGGAGACCTGGGACAAGCTGGTCGCAACCTCGCCAGGCGCGGTTCTTGTGAACTACGAGTTGACGCGCAAGGACGTGCGTGGACCGTTTGCTAAACGCATTCCGGCAAGCATGGAAAGGATGGCTCGCCTGCGCGGGCTCGGCTATCGCAATTCGCTGGAACGGATCGCGGAGCACTTCCACATCAGCGAACAATTACTGCGGAAGCTCAACCCGGGCATCAGCTTCAGGACGGCGGGCTCAAAGGTGCTGGTGCCGGCTATCGACCGAGGCGATTCGCCCTCAACCGTTGTCAGCGTCGAAATCGACAAGGCCGCGCGCCAGGTTCGCGTTCTCGACAACTCCGGCAAAGTGGTTTCGGTCTACCCCGCCTCGATTGGAAGCAAAGAGAAGCCGGCGCCGAGCGGCGATGCACAAGTAACCCGCGTGGTCCACAATCCCACTTATCACTACGATCCCCGCTTCGCCTTCAAGGGGGTTAGGACCAAACGGCCCTTCACCATCGCTGCCGGGCCCAACAATCCTGTCGGATCTATCTGGATCGATCTGTCCATTGAAAGTTACGGGATTCACGGCACGCCCGAACCAGGCAAGATTGGGAAGACCTTTTCGCACGGTTGCATCAGACTGACCAATTGGGATGCCGAAGACCTCGCCCTTGAGGTGCACAAAGGCACAAAGGTTGTCTTCACCGGAGAAACGGCTGAATCGGCCAAGGACCAACCCGGCTGACGCATCGCAGTCAATGCAATTTATGAACCCCTGGAAGAGGATGAGGGAGCTGGCCGCCGACTTTGCGGGGTCTGCACCGCCGATCCGCCCGTCCTTGGCCCATGACGGGATCGGCATTTGTCCCCACAGAATGGCAGCACCAATGCGAGGCTCCTCATGCGCAAGCTCATCTCCACCGGCTCACCATTCGAAAAGACCGCCGGCTATTCGCGCGCCGTCGTCCAGGGCGACTGGTGCTTCGTGTCCGGGACGACCGGCTATGACTATGCCACCATGACGATGCCGGAGACGGTCGAGGCACAGACGCGCAATTGCCTGGCGACGATCGGCAAGGCGCTCGGGGATGGCGGCTTCGAGATGGCCGATGTGGTGCGGGCGCATTACTACATCACCGACCAGGCCTTCGTGGATGTCGTCTTCCCGATCCTGGGCGAGACGTTCGGCGACATCAGGCCGGCGGCGTCGATGATCGTCTGCCAGCTCAACAAGCCGGAAATGAAGATCGAAATCGAGGTGACGGCGCTGCGGCGCACGGCTTGAGAGGACCAGAGCCATGAAGGTCCGGCGCATCGTCGCCAATATCGAGACGCAGGACGCGGCGGCGGCCAGCCGTTTCTACCATGACGTGCTCCGCCTCGACCTACTCATGGACCATGGCTGGATCGCGACCTACGGCTCCCCGGAGACCATGCAGGTGCAGGTCAGCTTCATGGCGCAAGGCGGGTCCGGAACGCCGGTACCGGATCTGTCGATTGAGGTCGACGATGTCGATGCGGCGTTCGAGGCCATGAAGCAAGCCGGTTTCGCCGTCGAATACGGGCCGGCCGACGAGCCCTGGGGCGTGCGGCGCTTTTATGTGCGCGATCCGTACGGCCGGCTGGTCAACATTCTCTCGCATCGGTGATGGCATCTTCGGTGAGGCAGTAACTTAGGCAGGACAGAGGGGCGCGCGAAGGATCGCCGACGGTGCCCTTGTTCGCATCGCGGCATTCTCCCTTCCCGTTACGGCTTGCGCTGCAACCACTTGGCGTTTAGCAAGGCGCCGGTTCAATTCTCTCCCAGGACGGTTTTCACCATGGCGACGAAGCATCTTTTCCTGCTCCCCGGCGACGGCATCGGCCCCGAGGCCATGGCCGAGGTCCAGAAGCTGATCGCGGCCATGAACGAAAAGCTCGGCAGCGGCTTCGCCACCGATGAAGGCCTCGTCGGCGGCTGCGCCTATGATGCGCATGGTGCTGCGATTTCCGATGCCGACATGGAAAAGGCTGTTGCGGCTGACGCGGTGTTGTTCGGCGCCGTCGGCGGGCCGAAATGGGATGCGGTGCCTTACGAGGTGCGCCCCGAGGCCGGCCTGCTGCGGCTGCGCAAGGACATGGAGCTGTTCGCCAATCTCAGGCCCGCCATCTGCTATCCGGCGCTCGCCGCATCGTCCTCGCTGAAGCAGGAAGTGGTCGAAGGCCTCGACATCCTCATCGTGCGCGAGCTGACCGGCGGCGTCTATTTCGGCGAGCCCAAGCAGATCATCGATCTCGGCAACGGCCAGAAGCGCGGCATCGACACGCAGGTCTACGACACGTTCGAGATCGAGCGCATTTCGGGCGTCGCCTTCGAGCTGGCGCGGACCCGCAAGAACCACGTCACCTCGATGGAAAAGCGCAACGTCATGAAGTCTGGCGTGCTGTGGAACGAGGTCGTCACCCAAACCCACAAGGCGCGCTATTCCGACGTCAAGCTCGACCACATGCTGGCGGACGCCGGCGGCATGCAACTGGTGCGCTGGCCAAAGCAGTTCGACGTCATCGTCACCGACAATCTGTTCGGCGACATGCTGTCCGACATCGCCGCCATGCTGACCGGCTCGATCGGCATGCTGCCGTCGGCCTCGCTCGGCGCGCCCGATGTGAAGACCAAGAAGCGCAAGGCGCTCTACGAGCCGGTGCACGGCTCGGCGCCCGATATCGCCGGCAAGGGCATCGCCAACCCGATCGCCATGATCGCCTCCTTCGCCATGTGCCTGCGCTATTCCTTCGGCATGGTCGCCGAAGCCGACAAGCTCGAAGGGGCGATCGCCGCCGTGCTCGACGACGGCTTGCGCACCAAGGATATTTTCTCTCAAGGGATGACCGAGGTCGGCACCGTCGCGATGGGTGACGCCATCATCGCCAAGTTCCTGGGCTGATCCGGCGCGCGCCGCCTCGCACAGGGCGGCGCCATGATCGCCGGCGGCATGGCCAGGGATGCCTGGCCACCGCTTCGTCAAACCCTGACGCCCGCCGGCACCGGTCCCCAGCGGTTTTCCCGCGCCTGCGTCGGGATGAGTGCGAAGACCAGTATGGCCAGGCTGCCGATGGTCGGGAGCAGGATCACCAGGCAGAGCCAGCCCGACAGGCCGATATCGTGCAGCCGTCGCACGGTCATGCCGAGGCCGGGCAGGAAGGTTGCCAGCAGGAAGGTGCCGCAGAGGCCGACCGTCACCGCCGCCGAGACGTCGGTGTCGAAATTGCCCATCTGGGCGTCGGTGAAGATACCGATGCCGCCGATGATCAACAGGCTGACCACCCAGAACAGGCAATAGCTCCAATATTCCTTGCGGCGGGCGCGGCCGCCGAAATTGAAGTAGTTCTGGGTCACGGCGCGCCAGAAATAGCCCCACAGGTCGGTGGGTTCGGCAGGTTCGGAGGAGCGGCCGAAATGCCGCGCCTGCGGCGCGGCCCCTGCCGTCTCGTTACCGGCGGGAGCGGCCTTGGCGCCGGCGGCCGGAGCCGCGGTCTGGGCGACGGCAAGCAAAAAGACGTCACGCGCCTGGCCGTGGGCCGGCAGAAATTCGACGGCCGCGCCGTTGGCGAGAATGGCTTGGCCGCGCAGATCCTCGCGCCTGAAGGTGTAGCGGTTGCCGTCGGCGCCGGTGATGAAGCCGAAGCCCTGGCTCTCGTCATAGTGAAGAACTTCGCCGCGCATGCGCCACCCCCTCCTTGCCCCGCCAAGATGTGGCACAGGGCGAAGTGCATGGGCAAGACCGGCGCAATGGCTACCGTCCTGACGGCAAATCATGGATAAGACATCGACAGCAACCGCCCTCAGCAGAAGCAGACAATGACAGAGCCTACCGATGCCAGCGTCACGAACGGGAATGAGCAGGCCGCAAGTCCCCCTACCCTGGCCATCGACGCCACCGGGCTGATGTTCTGGCCGCCCGGCAAGGGCTTGGCGGGCATTCCGCGCGTGGAGAGCTTTCTCGTCAACGCGGCGCTGGCGGATCCGGATCCTTGCGTGGAAGCGGTGGCGTTCAGGTCGAGCGAGGGCAAGTTTCGGCCGCTTGCCCCCTATGAACTGGATCATGTCGCGGTGGGCCCGATTTCACCTCATCAAGTCAAACGGTGGCCAGGAAGACGCGCGGCCCTGTCTCAGGCTTTCGAGGCGGTGAGGCATCGGCCATGGGACAAGCGCGAGACGGACCGTCATCTCGCCAGGACGGTGACGAACGGCCGCAAAGGGGTCGCCTACCAGGCAACGCGGCTGCTGATCCGCGCCTATCGCCTGTACCAGCGGGCCCGCATCCGGTTGGGCGCGGAACCCCATGCGCCGGGCCGGGGCACCGAGGCGGAACCAGGCCTCGTGCTGATCAGCCATCACATCCTGACCCAGCAGGACCGGTCCGCGGTGTCGAGCACCACCGGCACGCTTGCCTTCCTTTGCCATGATCTCATCCCGACATTGCGCCCCGACCTGATCGGTACGGGCATCGGCGAAACCCGTTTTGGATCTTATCTCGAACAGCTGGTGCGCAGCGGCGCGCCGGCGTTCTGCGCCTCCGACGAGGTTGGCGCGACGCTGACCGACCATATGCGCAAGGCCGGCATCGCCGCGCCTGTCGTGTACCGGTTTCCGATGCCTTCCATCCTGCACGAGACCGCGTCCCGCATGGGAGCGACCTCGCGCATCGAGACGGGCGAACCGTTCGTCATCTATTGTTCGACCATCGAAGTGCGCAAGAACCACATCCTGCTGGCCCGCATCTGGCAGCAGGCGCTGGAGGAAGGCGTCAAGCTGCCGCGGCTTGTCTGCGCCGGGCGCTGGGGCTGGATGATCGAGCCGCTGCGCGCCTATCTCAAGGATCATCCCGCGCTGCTCAACTCGGTGACCTTCACCGGGCTGGTCAGCGACGAGGAGCTCATCCAATATTATCGCAGCGCCACCTTCGGCGTCTTTCCCTCGCATATAGAAGGCTGGGGTTACGGCGCCTCGGAATGCCTCGATTTCGGCATTCCGGTCATCGTCTCGACCGCGCCGTCGCTGATCGAGGCAAGCGGCGGGCTAATGCCGGCGATCGATCCCAACGACCAGGCCGGCTGGTACGCCGCGATCCGCAAAATGGCGGAAGACCATGGCTGGCGTTCATCGCTGACGGAACGCATCGCCAGACAGCACCGGCCGACGCCGGCATCGGCAAGCTGGGCCGCCATCAAGGCCGGCCTGCGGGAGAGCGCGGCCCGCCGTCTCCAGAGCAATTCCAGGAAAAGTGTGTAACGGTTTTCCCGGGCGAAGCGCGTAGCGCCTCCCCTTGGGAATTGCGTGAAAACAAAGAGTTAGAGCGAGTCGGCGATTCCATCAAACGCTGAACCGCTCTAGACTTATGACGGGCGCTTCTTCGTCTTCTTGTGCTTTGGCGCGCCGGCATTTTCGAATTTCGGCTTGCCCGGCTTCTTCGCCCACGGCTTTGCCTCATGCGCGGCTGCCGGGCGCTGGTCGGCCGGCGCCGGCGCGCGTTTCTCGAATTTGCGCTTCGGCGCGTTCGGGTCGAACGGCGCCTTGCCGCGATGCGGCTTCTTGTCCGGACTTGGCGGCTGGTAGCCGGCGCGCGAAAAATCGGGCGTGCCATCCAGCCGCTTGACCAGGATGGTGCCCTGCAATTTGCGATCGGGGCCGATTGCCGCCACGAAACGGTCGGCCCAATCGGCCGCTATCTGCACGAAGGTTTCTTCCGGCTGCATCTTGATGGCGCCGATCTCGCGCTTGGAAATGCTGCCGGCGCGGCACAGCATCGGGATCAGCCAGCGCGGCTCGGCGTTCTGCCGGCGCCCGACCGACAGCGAGAACCAGACGCTGGCGCCGAAATCGTCGCGGCGGCTCGGCGCCTCGTCGCGATGGGTGAATTTTTCGCCCGCCGGTCTTTCACGCGCCAGTCCTTCACGCGAAGGCGTGAACGGCGCGACATCCATGAGATCCTCGGGCGCCGAGCGGCTGGAACGGCACTGGCGCACGAAGGCCGCCGCCACCAGTTCGGCGCCATGCCGGCTGAGAAGCGCCTCGATGAAGCCGCGCTCTTCGTCCTTCACCGGTTCGTCGAAAGCCGGGTCGGCAAGAATGCGCTCGTCGTCACGGCGCAGCACGTCGTCGGCCGAGGGCGGGCTCGCCCATGTCGCCGTCAGCTTGGCGCTTTGCAGCAGCCGCTCGGTGCGCCGGCGGGCGCTATTGGGCACGATCAGCGCGCTGACGCCCTTGCGCCCGGCGCGCCCGGTGCGGCCGCTGCGGTGCAGCAGCGTTTCGGGATTGGTCGGCAGATCGGCGTGGATGACCAGTTCGAGATTGGGCAGGTCGATGCCGCGCGCCGCGACATCGGTGGCGATGCAGACTTTCGCGCGACCGTCGCGCATCGCCTGCAGCGCATGGCTGCGCTCGTTCTGGCTGAGCTCGCCCGAAAGCGCCACGACCGAAAAATTCCGGTTGTTGAAGCGCGCCGTCAGATGATTGACGGCGGCGCGCGTGTTGCAGAACACCAGCGCGTTCTTGGCCTCATAAAAGCGCAGCACGTTGATGATGGCGTTCTCGCGGTCGGCTTGGGCGACATTCAGCGCCCGGTACTCGATGTCGAGATGCTGCTTTTCCTCGCCAGCGGCCGAGATGCGCACGGCATCGCGCTGATAGCCTTGCGCGAGCGTGGCGATGGAGCGCGGCACAGTGGCCGAAAACATCAGCGTGCGGCGCTCGGCGGGTGCGGCGTCGAGGATGAATTCGAGATCCTCGCGAAAGCCGAGATCGAGCATCTCGTCGGCCTCATCGAGCACCACGGCCTTCAGCGCCGACATGTCGAGCGAGTTTCGGGTGATGTGATCGCGCAGCCGGCCGGGCGTGCCGACGACGATATGGGCACCGCGATCCAGCGCGCGCCGTTCGGTGCGCATGTCCATGCCGCCGACGCAGGAGGCAACCGTGGCGCCGGTCGGCTCGTAGAGCCATTCGAGTTCGCGCGTCACCTGCAGCGCCAACTCGCGCGTCGGCGCCACCGCCAAGGCCAGTGGGGCCGCGGCCTGGCCGAAGCGCTCCGCGCCGTCGAGAAGCGTCGGCGCCATGGCAAGGCCGAAGGCCACTGTCTTGCCCGAGCCGGTCTGGGCCGACACCAGCGCGTCGGCCTGGCCGAGCTCCAGCACCGCCTTCTGCACCGGGGTCAGGTCGGAATAACCGCGTTTTTCCAGCGCTTGCGCCAGCGCGGGAACAATACCATCGAAGTTGGACATCTCGTTCTTTCGGAATTCAGGGTTCTGCGCTCATCATGGAGCACATGCCGGGGGCTGGCGCCGCGCCAGCCAAACAATCTTGGCCGTTCGTACTTCCTGCCGCCCTTCTTGTACAGGGTGCCATGCAGGCTATGCGACGCGCCGCCAATTGACTCCTGCCGCAAACCGCGTAAAAGCCCGCTTCGAACGGGATCAATTTCGATGCGCGGCCTTTTGATGGCTCTTCTTGCATTCGATGCCCCCAGCCTCGATGGGAACCATTGGGCCGGGCGCGTCGCCGCGTCCTCTCGTTCCAGCAAAACCCCATTCTTGGCCAAGAAAACTACCAAAACCACCACCAAAACGGTGTGATTCCCTTGGCCTAACCACCCTCTCCCGGGTCCGGCCCGGGGGACGGAACCCGCATTGGCCGGCGGGTTTTCTCCAACAACCAAGCGGAGAGGGACAGGAGATCTTTATGAGTTTCAAGGTTGCGATAGTCGGCGCCACGGGCAATGTGGGCCGCGAAATGCTCAACATACTGGAAGAGCGCGGCTTTCCGGTCAGCGAGGTCGTGGCGCTGGCGTCGCGGCGCAGCATGGGCACGGAAGTGTCGTTCGGCGACCGCACGCTGAAGGTCAGGCCGCTCGACCAGCATGATTTTTCCGACACCGACATCTGCATCATGTCGGCCGGCGGCAACGTCTCCAAGGAATGGTCGCCGAAGATCGGCAAGCAGGGCTGCGTCGTCATCGATAACTCATCCGCCTTCCGCTACGACCAGGACGTGCCGCTGATCGTGCCGGAGGTAAATCCGGACGCGATCTCGCTGTTCACGCGCAAGAACATCATCGCCAACCCGAACTGCTCGACGGCGCAGCTGGTCGTGGCGCTGAAGCCGCTGCACGACGTCGCCACCATCAAGCGCGTCGTCGTCGCCACCTACCAGTCGGTGTCGGGCGCCGGCAAGGAAGGCATGGACGAGCTGTTCACGCAGACACGCGCGGTGTTCGTCGCCGATCAGGTCGACGTCAAGAAGTTCACCAAGCGCATCGCCTTCAATGTCATCCCGCATATCGACGTCTTCCTCGACGACGGCTTCACCAAGGAAGAGTGGAAGATGGTCGCCGAGACCAAGAAGATGCTCGACCCCAAGATCAAGCTGACGGCGACCTGCGTGCGCGTGCCGGTGTTCATCGGCCATTCCGAAGCGGTCAACATCGAGTTCGAGAAGCCGATCACCGCCGACGAGGCGCGCGACATCCTGCGCGAGGCGCCGGGCTGCCAGGTGCTCGATAAGCGCGAGGATGGCGGCTACATCACGCCGCTGGAATCGGCGGGCGAGGACGCCACCTTCATCTCGCGCATCCGCGAGGATTCGACCATCGACAATGGCCTGTCGATGTGGATCGTCGCCGACAATCTGCGCAAGGGCGCGGCGCTGAACGCCGTGCAGATAGCCGAGCTGCTGGTCGAGCGCGGCCTGATCCAGCCGAAGAAGAAGGCGGCCTGACGGCCGTTCAGTTTTCGCTCACGGGCCGTATCGCCGCTGCCGCGGCGGGCCCTCCGCGAGGGCGCCGGACGACCGGCTGCCCGCGGTCGCGGCCTTCGGCCGGGTGTTTCCTTCTCCCCGTCACTATACGGGGAGAAGGTGCCGGCAGGCGGATGAGGGGCGGCGCTGGCCTGGGAGCGAGCACACCAGGGCAGCCACAAGCTAGAACGCCGCCGCCATAGCCACTATGATGCAGCATCACTCAATGGCTTTGACTGCGCCATCCTGCTCTATTCGCGATCGAGCATGGCATCCAGATGATCGTTCTCCTGTGACATGCCGGCGTTGGCGATTGCCTCGACATCTTCGTGCTTCAAATCCTTGGTTGCGAATGACTGCCCAGTCAGCTCCCGCAATACCTCCATCGCCTCTTCCGCCCTCTCCGTCGGCACGAACAGATGGTCATGGTAAAAGCCCGAGACCGGATTGACGCCCATGCCGGCGGCGGCGAGGCGAGCTGTGATGGCGGCGAGGAAGCCGACGGCCTCCAGAGAGGAGTGGATGTTCAGCGTGATCACCCGGCAGCGGAACACAGCTTCCAGCCCGGCAGCCTCCGCTGCGTCCTCGGTCACGATCAGCGTCGTGCCTTCGTGCTCGCGAAACACCATCACAGGCTCCAGGCCTTCTGGCTGGGGCGCATCGGGCGCCAGCGTGGCGAAGACGTAGGTGCCATCGAGCAGTTCCGGCCTCATTGATGCCAACAATGTCCCGAGATCGGTCTCACCGGTCATGTTTCTCGCCTGCACAAGGACGGGCCACGGCCCTCAGGTCCTCCATATCGGCAAGCGGCGACCGCCGATAGCCCGTGCGCCGCGCGGGCGACATGACGATGTGACGACATGGCGATGTCGTTGTCGGCTGAGCTTGCGCATCTGGCGCATCGCACAATAGAGGAGCTGAGGGCCGACGCCGGCCTGTGAAAGGCCCCAATGATCGTTCGTCCGCGCCCCACCTTCCTGCAGCTGTTCTTCATCATGCGCGGCTCCGTGGTGCCACGCATCCTGCCGCAGATTTTCGGCTTCGCGATCTATTCGGCGGTCATCCTTGTCGTGGCGCGCTGGTTCCAACTCGATCTCGGCGTCTTCAACATCACGCCCTTCGGACTGGTCGGCGTGACCTTGTCGATCTATCTGTCCTTCCGCAACAACGCCGCCTATGACCGCTGGTGGGAGGCGCGCAAGCTGTGGGGCGCGCTGGTCTTCGAAGTCCGCAATCTGGCCCGCGCCACGACAAGCCTCATTCCCGATCTGACCGAGCAGCGCGCCCTGCTGATGGAGGCGCTGGCCTTCTGTCATTTCCTGCGCGGCCAGTTGCGCAGGATCGACAGTGTGAAAGACGCCCATGCCTTCATCGACACCGAAGCGGAGACGGCGGCGGGTTTTGCCAATCCGGCGGACGAGATGGTCAGGCGCATGGGTCGCCGCGCCAATGCGCAGCGCCAGGGTGGCGAGCTCGACACGATCGGTTTCCGCATCCTCGATGAGAGGCTGGCGTCCATCACCGCCATCCAGGCCGGCTGCGAGCGGATCGCCGGCACGCCCTTGCCCTTCGCCTACACGCTGCTGGTGCACCGCACGGCCTACATCGTCTGCCTGCTCCTGCCGATCGGCCTGATCTCGACCACCGGCTGGGCGACGCCTTTGTTCACGGCGCTGATCGCCTACACCTTCTTCGGCCTCGACGCGCTTTCGGAAGAACTCGAGGATCCGTTCGGCACCGAAGCCAACGACCTCGCGCTCGATAGTCTCTGCCGGGTCTGCGAAATCTCGGTGTTCGAGGCCTTGGGCGAGACGCCGCCAAAGATGCTGCCGGCCGAGAAGTTCTATTTTTCGTAAGCTTGAGACATGGATGGCATGCGCGTGCCGGAGTGGCTTCCGGGGCCACTTTGCCAAAAGAATCCAGCCCCCCTGTAGGATCGTCGCCTTGGGGCGCGTCCTTGGCTCGACCCCGAAAAAGGGGCTCGAACCATCAGGAGGGTACACCAATGAGCATTTCCGAAATCGCGCCCGTCTCGTCCGGCGCCTTGTGGACCGGCCGCGTGCTCAGCGGCCTCATCGTCCTGTTCATGATCTTCGACGGCGCCATCAAGCTGCCGCCGCTCGATGTGGTGACCCAGACGATGGTGCCGCTCGGCTGGCCGGCCGACGCCAACGTCGCGCGCATGCTGGGTGTTATTGGCCTGGTCTCGACCGCGCTTTATGCCTTGCCGCGTACCTCGGTGCTCGGCGCCATCCTGCTCACCGCCTATATGGGCGGCGCCATCGCCACCAATGCGCGGATCGGCAACCCCTTGTTCTCGCACACGCTGTTCGGCGTCTATCTCGGTATCATCCTGTGGGGCGGCCTCTATCTGCGCGACCCCAGGGTGCGTGCGCTGGTCCCGTTCAGCCGATAGCAGCTCCGCGCCAAACGCGGCTGCTGGTGTCGTCGCGATCTTCGTTCCCCTCGGGATCAAATTAGCCGTCTGAGAGTTAAGCCCTTGGCGGCGAGACGGCGATCCGCATGTGAGAGGAACGAAAATGAAGAAAATTATTACGGTTCTTGTGTTGGCGACGGCGCTCGGCGCCTGTTCGCAGACGGAAAAAGGCGCCGCCGTGGGCGGTCTTGGCGGTGCCGCGATCGGCGCGGCCGTGGCTGGCGATCCGGTCCAGGGCGCGGTTGTCGGCGGCGCGGTTGGCGCCGTGGCGGGCGCCCTGATCGGCCATGCCAGCGAAAGCGGCCAATGCCGGTACCGCGACCGCCACGGTCGCACCTTTGTCGATCGCTGCCCCAGCGGCTATTGATCGAGCGCATTCCGGACATGAAGAGCAAAACGGCGGGCTTTTGGCCTGCCGTTTTCGATCGATGAATTGCGGCCCGCTTGAGACATCCGGTGGGGGCCGCGCTACAGCAGGTTCCGAATGTATCGCCAGGCTTCCTGGCCCAGGGCGGCATCAGCGCGGTCATTGCCGCCATGCGCGTGCGAGCTTGAGCGCGGGGTGGTTTCGCCAGGCAGGAGAATGCGGTGGCCGGCGTCGGGGGCCGAAACGAGGCGCGTGGCCTTTCCGGCATCTTGCCGACGCCGGACAATCGACGTGGCGAATTCCAGGGATGGCCACAGCGCGTCGCCGCCGCCAGCGACCAGCACGATCTCCCCCGAAAGTGCCTCGACGGGAATGGCGGCCTTGTCGGCTTCCTGCCTGAACCTTGTCAGGCAGTGCTCGAAAAGTCCTCGGTAGGACACAAGACCATCAACATGGCTTGCCTTCCAATCCGGGTCGGTTGGAACAAAGGGGAGAGGGCGACCGTCAACAGTCCATGACGATCGCTCGGGCCAGCTGACGCCGTCGCGGCCCGGCCCGATGTTTCCCCAGACCACCGATGTCGGGCTGATTGCAACCACGGCATCGACGCGCGGGTCTTGGGCCGCCGCGAGCAAGGATGCCTCGGCGCCCTTGGACGTGCCGACATAGACGATGCGCCGGCATCCCAATCCAACGAGGCGGTCGGTCGCGGCGAAAAACGTCTCAAGGGGGATTTCACATATGCCGGGAACCTGGCCTTCGCCGCCGAACCACTGAGGGCAAGGACAGAGACGCCCTCGCTGGCAAATAGTCGTGCGCGGGAAATATCGACACGGCCGCTCGATCCGCTCAAGACAACGACGCCGGTCGTGGCGCCAGCGCAGCGCAGCAGGGTCCCGGCGACGACGCCGGACAGGATCTCCTGCGTGACAGCCCGTTCGTCCATCCGATCCTCGGCCGGAAATCAGAAGCTTTCCGGGACAACAGCAAAGGGCAGGTCGACGACAAATGCAAACAGCAAAACGGCGGGCACAGGCCCGCCGTTTCGTTTCCGCAAAGAATGCGACGCGAGATTACTCCGCCGTGGCGGCTTCCTCGGCCGGTGCGGCAGCGGCGGCGGCAACCGCGGCAGCGGCGTCTTCCTGCGCCTTCTTCAGCAGCGAGGCGCGTTCCTGCGCCTTCTTGCCGGGCTCGGCCTTCTTCGGGTTGGAGCGGGCGTCGCGCTTGGCAAGGCCGGCCTCGTCGAGGAAGCGCAGCACGCGGTCGGTCGGCTGGGCGCCGTGCGACAGCCAATGCTTGACGCGGTCGGCGTCGACCTTGACGCGCTCGCCGTCCTTCGGCAGCAGCGGGTTCCACGAGCCGAGCGACTCGATGAACCGGCCGTCGCGCGGCGAACGGGCGTCGGCGACGACGACGTGGTAGTAAGGACGCTTCTTCGAGCCCGCACGGGCCAGTCTGATCTTCAGTGCCATTTCTTTTCTCCTAAAAGCTCTGATTTCGTTTGATTGGATTTCGGCTGAGTCTTTCAGCCGGTTTTCATCACGCCGTTTGCTGCGGCGATCTGTTCGTGGTGGCGGATCACTTCGCGGACGACGAAGTTGAGGAATTTCTCCGCGAAATCCGGGTCGAGATGCGCGTCATGCGCCAGCTGGCGAAGACGGGCGATCTGCTGCTGCTCGCGCGCCGGATCGGCCGGCGGCAGGCCATGCTCGGCCTTGAGCACGCCGACCGCCTTGGTGCAGCGGAAGCGCTCGGCCAGCATATGGATGAGGGCGGCATCGATGTTGTCGATCGATGCACGGTAGCCGGCCAGGATGATGCGGGCGTCGGCCATGTCCTTTTCTTCGTTCATCCGCAGTCTCACTTCTTCTTGCCAAGGCCGGGTAGTCCGCCGCCACCCAGGCCGGGAAGCCCCGGTAGTTTCATGCCGCCGGGCAGCCCGGGCAGGCCGCCCCCGCCGGGGGAGGGCAGACCCTTCATGCCGCCGAGGCCGGCGGCCTGCGCCTGCTTCTGCAGGGCTTCGAGCTGCTTGGGATCCATCTTCGACAGGTCCGGCATGCCGCCGCCCATCATGCCACCCATGCCGCCAGGCATCATGCCGCCCCCCAAACCACCAAGGCCCATCTTGGAAGCGAGGCCGCCCATCATGCCGCGCATCAGGCCGCCGCCTTTGCCCTTGCCGCCCATCGCCTTCATCATGTCGGCCATGCCGCGATGCATCTTCAAGAGCTTGTTGATCTCGGCGGCGTCGGTGCCGGAACCGGCGGCGATGCGCTTCTTGCGCGAGTGTTTCAGCATGTCGGGGTTGGCGCGCTCGGCCTTGGTCATCGACGAGATGATGGCGAGCTGGCGGCCGAACATCTTGTCGTCGAGGCCGGCGGCGGCCATCTGGTCCTTCATCTTGCCCATGCCGGGCATCATGCCCATGATGCCGCCCATGCCACCCATTTTCGACATCTGCTGAAGCTGCTGGGCAAGGTCGTTCAGGTCGAACTTGCCCGACTGCATCTTCTTGGCCATCGCCGCCGCCTGCTCGGCGTCGATGTTTTCGGCGGCCTTCTCGACGAGCGAGACGATGTCGCCCATCCCCAGAATGCGGTCGGCGATGCGCTTGGGATGGAATTCCTCCAGCCCGTCCATCTTTTCGCCGGTACCGATCAGCTTGATCGGCTTGCCGGTGACGGCGCGCATCGACAGCGCGGCGCCGCCGCGGCCGTCGCCGTCCATGCGGGTCAGCACCAGGCCGGTGATGCCGACGCGTTCGTCGAAGCTCTTGGCCAGGTTGACGGCGTCCTGGCCGGTCAGCGAATCCGCGACCAGCAGGATTTCGTGCGGGCTCGACACCTTCTTGATGTCGGCCATCTCGACCATTAGCGGCTCGTCGATATGGGTGCGGCCGGCTGTATCGAGGATGACCACGTCATGGCCGCCGAGCTTGGCCGCCTGCACGGCGCGCTTGGCGATATCGACCGGATTCTGGCCTGCGATAACAGGCAGCGTCGCGACCTGGACCTGCTCGCCGAGCTGGCGCAACTGCTCCTGCGCGGCGGGACGCCGCGTGTCGAGCGAGGCCATCAGGACCTTCTTGTTCTGACGCTCGGTCAGCCGCTTGGCGATCTTGGCCGAAGTGGTGGTCTTGCCGGAGCCCTGCAGGCCGACCATCATGACGACGACCGGCGCCGGCGCGTTGAGGTCGATGGCGACGCCCTCGGCGCCCAGCATGTCGACCAGCTCGTCATGGACGATCTTGACGACCATCTGTCCCGGCTTGATCGACTTCAGCACGGCGGCGCCGACAGCCTTCTCGCGCACCTTGTCGGTGAAGGAGCGCACCACTTCCAGCGCCACGTCGGCCTCGAGCAGCGCACGGCGCACCTCGCGCAGCGCCGCCGAGACATCCGCCTCGGAAAGCGCGCCGCGGCCGGTCAGGCCGTTCAGGATGGAGCCAAGGCGCTCCTGCAGCGATTCAAACATCTTGCTTCCTTCGATCCCGGTTCATTCGATCCGAGAGGTAATGCGTTCGCGCCCAGTCTCCAAGCAAGCAAAAGCCCAAAACCAAAAAGCACCCGGGGGCGCACAGCGCTGCCGGGTGTTGGCCTCCAGGATCTGTTTACAGCACTTGGCCTCGAAGAGGCTTCGGCGTCCTGGTCGGCTTGCTCGGAGGGATACTCGTCGCGGAATTGCTGGGCTGTAGACAGGAAATCGGCGCGAGAGTCAAGGCAACGGCCCGGGCAGGCCACTCCTTGCACCGTGATCAGACCGCCTGACCCACCGGAACCCAGGCCCTGACCTGCGGATACGGCACGTCCGATCGTGAAAATCGCCGGCGGCCCCCCCCCCCGCCGCCCGCCCGCGACCGCGCCACCATAGGACGTCATAGACA